>NZ_JBHRTN010000029.1:167276-264322 GCF_042646265.1 Teichococcus globiformis | reverse complement strand
GGCGCCCCCCGCCATGGCCGGCGTGCCGCTGCTGAACGGATTCATCTCCAAGGAGATGTTCTTCACCGAGGCACTGACCGCGGCCTCGACCCCCACCCTGCTGCACAGCGCGCTGCCGGTTGCCGCCACCCTGGCAGGCATCTTCGCCGTCGCTTATTCGCTGCGCTTCATCCATGGCGCCTTCTTCGGTCCGGATGCGACAGATCTGCCGAAAACGCCGCACGAGCCGCCGCAATGGATGCGCCTGCCGGTGGAGGTGCTGGTCTTCGGCTGCATGGTGGTCGGCATCCTGCCGGCCGCAACCATCGGCCCCTTTCTGGACGTCGCGGCACGATCCGTGCTCGGCGATGCAACGCCGTATTACAGCCTGGCGGTCTGGCACGGCTTCAACCTGCCGCTGGTCATGAGCATCTTCGCCCTCGCGGCAGGTGTTCTGCTTTACCGACTGCTGCAACGGCACCTGAACGCCGGGGTCGAGGGCACGCCGCTGATGCGTGGGCTCGACGGGCGCCGCATCTTCGATCAGGCCATGGTTTTCCTGTCCTGGCGCTTCGCGCGAACGCTGGAGCGGCTGCTGGGCACCACGGGATTGCAGATGCAGCTGCGGCTGATGGTCTGCGTTGCGGCCCTCGCGGCGTATCTGGCTCTGGCCATGGGCGGCCTTGGGCTGGGGCAAGTGGAGCTGAGCCGCATCGACCCAGTGATCGCGCTCATCTGGACGATCGGTGCAGCCTGCGCCATCGGTGCGGCCTATCAGGCCAAGTACCACCGGCTCGCCGCGCTCACCATGCTGGGCGGCGCCGGGCTCGTGACCTGCATGACGTTTGTCTGGTTCTCCGCGCCGGACCTAGCCCTGACGCAGCTGCTGGTTGAGGTTGTAACAACCGTGCTGCTGCTCCTCGGCCTGCGCTGGATGCCCAAGCGGATCGAGCGGCCTGGCTCCGACGCGATCGGCCCCCGGCTGCGCCGCTACCGCGACCTGACCATCGCTGTGCTCGCCGGAGCGGGACTCACCGGCATCTCCTACGCCACCATGACCCGCGTTTCGCCGGAAGGCATTTCCCGCCACTTCCTGGAACGCGCCTATACGGAAGGCGGCGGCACCAACGTGGTGAACGTCATCCTGGTCGATTTCCGCGGCTTCGACACGCTGGGCGAGATCACCGTGGTCGGCATCGTGGCACTCACGGTCTACGCGCTGCTGCGTCGTTTCCGCCCCGCTCCCGAAAGCATCGGCGTCCCGGAACAGCAGCAGGGCGATGCACGCGACTGGCTGTTGATTCCCTCCGTCACGATGAAGCTCCTGTTTCCCGTGATCGGCCTGGTGTCGGTGTTCCTGCTGTTGCGCGGGCATGACCTTCCCGGCGGTGGCTTCGCGGCCGGCCTGATGGCTTCGATTGCCATTCTGGTGCAGTACATGGCGGGCGGCACGCGCTGGGTAGAGGATCATCTGCGTGTGCATCCGCTGCGCTGGATGAGCTTCGGCCTGCTGATCGCGGCCGCCACCGGCCTCGGCGCTTTGATCTTCGGGCAGCCTTTCCTCACCTCGTACTTCGCCTATGCCGATCTGGGCGTGCTGGGCAAGCTGCCAATGGCCAGCGCGGTGCTGTTCGACCTTGGGGTATTCGGCCTTGTTTTCGGCGCGACGGTGTTGATCCTGATCGCCATCGCTCACCAGTCGGTCCGCAGCCAGCGCGCCGCGCCGCCCATCGCCACGGCGATGCCACCGGCCCGCGCCAGGCCGGGCGAACTCATGGCAGGAGACGATTGATGGAACTGGTCCTCGCCATCGCCATCGGCATGTTGGGCGGGTCGGGCATCTGGCTGCTGATGCGTCCGCGCACCTTTCAGCTGATCATCGGCCTGTCGCTGCTGTCCTACGCCGTGAACCTGTTCATCTTCAGCATGGGGCGCTTCCCGGTAGGCCGCCCGCCTGTGCTGGAGCCCGGCATGGCCGGCGATCCGGCCCATTTCGCAGATCCCCTGCCCCAGGCGCTGGTGCTGACTGCCATCGTCATCGGTTTCGCCACCACGGCGCTGCTGCTGGTGGTGATCATCGCGGCCCGCGGCCTCACCGGCGGTGACCATGTGGACGGCAAGGCGCGCGGCGAATGAATTTCTGGTTGCAACATCTGGCCATCGCGCCGATCGCCCTGCCCCTGGTTGCAGGCGCCGTCATGATCACGATGGACGACCAGCGGGGAAGGCTGCGCTCTGCGCTCGGCATCGCCTCGGCGCTGGCGTTGCTGGTGATCGCCATCGCGCTGGCGACCCTGGCGCATCAGGGAGGTGATGGCGGCGGGCTCACCACAGTGTACCGCCTGGGCGACTGGCCGGCGGTATTCGGCATCGTGCTGGTGGTGGACAGGCTTTCCGCCCTGATGCTGGTGCTGACTGCGCTGCTCGGCCTCGCCGCTCTGACCTATTCCCTCACACGCTGGCAGCGCATGGGATCGCATTTCCACGCCCTGTTCCAATTCCAGCTCATGGGGCTGAACGGTGCCTTCCTGACGGGCGACCTGTTCAATCTCTTCGTCTTCTTCGAGGTGCTGCTGGCGGCGTCGTACGGGCTGGCGATGCACGGTTCGGGGGTGGCGCGGGTCAGGGCCGGGCTGCACTACATCGCCATCAACCTCGCCGCCTCGCTGCTGTTCCTGATCGGCGTCAGCATGATCTATGGCATCGCCGGAACGCTGAACATGGCGGATCTGGCGGCGCGCATTCCCTACCTGCCGGCCGAGGACCGGCCGTTGTTGGAGGCCGGAGCCGCCATCCTCGCCGTTGCCTTCCTGGTCAAGGCTGCGATGTGGCCCCTCGGCTTCTGGTTGGCACCAACCTATTCCGCGGCCTCGCCGCCGGCCGCGGCAATCTTCTCGCTGATGAGCAAGGTCGGCGTGTATGCGATCCTGCGCATCTCGCTGCTGCTGTTCGGGGCCGAGGCGGGTGACTCCGCCGGCTTCGGAGAAACCTTCCTGCTGATCGGCGGCATCGCGACGATCGGGTTCGGGGCGGTCAGCGTGCTGGCAACGCAGGATCTGTCGCGGCTCGCCGGGGCGGGGGTGCTGATCTCCTCTGGCACACTGCTGGCCGCCGTAGGGGCGGGGCAGCTCACGGTGACAGCCGGCGCCCTGTTCTATCTCGCGAGTTCAGCCCTCGCCACGGGCGCGCTGTTCCTGCTGATCGAACTCATGGAACGCGGCCGCGATGTTGGCGCCGACGTCCTGGCCGTAACGCTGGAGGCCTTCGGCGACGGCGAGGAAGAGGATGCCTTTGGCGAGGAAGAGGTGGCGGTGCCCATTCCCGCAACCATGGCGCTGATCGGCATCAGCTTTCTCGGCTGCGCCCTGCTGCTGGCCGGCCTGCCGCCACTTTCAGGTTTCCTGGCCAAGTTCGCCATGCTCAGCGGCATCCTCAACCCTTCGGGCCTCGGTGAGGGTCCGTCCACCATTTCTCCGGGCGGCTGGGCGCTTCTGGTAGCCCTGGTGTTGTCGGGTCTGGCCACGGTGCTGGCCATGACACGCGCCGGGATCCGCAGCCTGTGGGCCAATTCCGGTCGCTCCGTGCCCCGCATCGGCGTGATCGAGATCGCGCCCGTGCTGGCCCTGCTGCTGATCTGCTGCACCATGACAGCGGCGGCGGGCCCGGTGATGCGCTACATGCAGGCGACCGCCGCCACGCTCCACGCACCGCAGGACTATGTGCGGCAAGTGATGGGTCCGCAGGCCATGGAGCGCGCGCCATGAGCCGGTTGCTGCCACACCCGCTTCTCACGGCGGCGCTGTTCGCCATGTGGCTGCTGTTGAACCAGACTGCGGCACCGGGACCGGCCCTTGTTGGCTTGGTGCTGGCTCTGGGCGGCGGCTTCGTGTTCGCTGTCCTGAGAACCGGTCGCCCGAGGCTGATCCGCCCCGTGGCGACGCTGCGCCTGGTCCAGCTGGTGTTCATGGATATTCTGCGGTCCAACCGGGACGTGGCGCGGGTTATCCTGAGGCCGCGACCCAATCGCCGCTCGGGCTTCGTCCACGTGCCGCTGCGGCTGCGGGACCCCCGTGCCCTGGCCATCCTGTCCATCATCCTGACGGCCACGCCCGGCACCGCCTGGGTAGAGTTCGACACGGAGGAGGGCATTCTGCTGCTGCACGTGCTGGATCTGACCGAGGCCGAGATCTGGGTGCGCATCATCCAGGACCGTTACGAGCAACCGCTGCTGGAGATCTTCGCATGAGCGCAGCCCTGCTGCTGTCCTGGAGCCTGTTCATCGCGCAGGGCATGCTGAGTGCGGCATGCCTGTGCGCCACTTGGCGCGTCACGCGTGGCCCCCGTGCGCAGGACCGGGTGGTAGGGTTGGACACGCTCTACGTTGTCGCCATGCTGCTGCTGCTGACGCTTGGGATCCGCGCCGGCACCGACCTTTATTTCGAGGCGGCGCTGGTGATCGGCCTCCTAGGCTTCGTTAGCACCGCCGCCTTGGCCAAGTTCCTCATGCGGGGCGAGGTGATCGAATGAACGAACTGGCCGACATTCCCCTCTGGGCCGCAGTCATCGTGTCCCTGCTGTTGCTTGCTGGGGCGGCAATGACGCTGATCGGCGCCATCGGCCTGTTGCGGCTGCCCACCTTCTATGAGCGCGTTCACGCGCCAACCATCGCCACCTCTTCCGGCCTCGCGTTGACCTTGATGGCGTCGATGCTGTTCTTCACCGTGTCGCAGTCGCGTCTGGTGCTGCATGAAGTACTGATCGGCATCGTGGTCGTCATCACCACGCCGGTGACGCTGATGCTGGTGGCACGCGCCTCCCTTCACCGCGACCGGCTAGAAGGCGGGGACGTGCCGCCGCCCCTGCCGCGCCGCGGGTCCGGCATCCCGGAGAAAGCTTCTCAGTAGACGATGAAGCCTTTGATCGCGTCCATCATCGCCTCGGGTTCGTCGGCGCGGATGGAGTGGCTGCTGTTGGCGAAGATGCGCAGGTCCGATCCAGGAATCAGCCGGTGGATCTCCTCGGAGAATTCAGGCGCGCAGATCCAGTCATGTGCGCCGGCCAGGATCAGGGTCTTGGCAGTGACGCGGGACAGCTCGGGACGCAGATCGTAGTTCCGCAGGAAGCCATCGGGGCGGAAGGCTCGGTTCAGCGCCTCGGGCTCGGGCAGTGTGCGCGCCCGGGAGATCTCGGCCGCGGCAGGATCGTGCCGGACGGAGTAAAGCGGGCCCATCACCGCATAATAGTGTTGCACCTTCTCGACCGTATCCAGCGCGCCATCCCACAGCATCTGACAGACACGTTTCTGTTCCGCCGTTCCGCGCTCCGCGACGATCTCCTGAGCCCTGGGGATGAAGCCGCTATGCGCGGCCGTGACCACGCAGATGAGGTGGGACACCGCGGCCGGGTAACGCGCCGCATGGGCCATGGCCACCATGCCGCCATAGGATGTGCCGATGGAAACAATCGGCCCGAGGCCAAGATATTGCCGCAACGCCTCCAGATCCTCGACATTTTCGTCGAGGTGGTAGAGTTCCGGATCGCCTTTGGCCGAACGCCCCTGGCCGCGATGGTCGACATAGACGAGCTGCATCCGCTCGGCCAGGGGTGAGAAGCCGGGTTTGAAACCGGTATGGTCGCCGCCCGGGCCGCCATGCAGCACCAGGGCGACCGGGCGCTCCCGCATGCGCGGCCCATCGGGCACCAATCCCATCCCCTCGACGTCGAAATAGATTTCCGTGCCGCGGATGCGTGCGCGCATGATGCCCTCCTGTCACCGTGGAAGAGCAGCTTTGCTCCGAAGCGCCGGGTATGCAAACCCAGCCCGGCTTAGCCCCCGCGGGCACGGGCAGCACGACGGTCCTGCCAACTCAGCCAGGCGAAGACCGCCGGCATGAACCATGGCTTTCCATTGTAGAGCGGCACTGCGGATGGCGGCCGGAAATCCAGCGCCGACGTGCCGTCGCCACCCAGGATCTGCAACGCCACCTTCTGCCCCGCCCAACGCGCCCAGACCACGCCGGAACCGCAATAACCCGCCGCGTACCGGACTCCATGCCGCGAGAAGATGCGCGGCACCATGTCCCGGTTCATGGCCACATGGCCGAACCAGCTATGGGTGATCGGCACATCACCGAGCTCGGGGAAGATCTCGACGAGATTTCGGCGCAGGAACTCGGTGGGCCAACCGGCATCGCCGGCGATGGTGCCGTCGCGGCCACCGAACAGGATGCGCGTCCCGTCCGGCGAAGGACGGTAATAAAAGCTGATCTTGCGGCTGTCGCTGCACATCATGCGGCGCGGCATCAGGGCGCCCATCATGTTCGGGCTGAGCGGAGCAGTCGCAATGATGCGGCTGCGAACCGGCACCAAGCGGCGACGCAGCCAAGGATCGGAAGCATCGGTGTAGCCGTTGCTGCCGCTGACCACGCAATCCGCGACAATGCGGCCACGGGCCGTTTCGACCTCGTGCTTCTCGCCCTCGGCGCGAAGGCCGAGCACGCCGGTCTCGGCATGCAGGCTGACGCCGGCTTCCAGTGCGAGCCGCAGCATCCCGGCGTGAAGCTTGGCCGGGTGGAGCCCGCCAATATCCATGCGGACGCTGCCTCCATGATAGAGGGCAGTGCCGAGTACGTCACGCTGGTCCGCGCGGCTAACGGGATAGGCCTCGATCCCGAGCGTCTGCCGCAGCAGGTCCGCTTCCCGCGCCAGGCTGTCATAGCGATCCGGCGAAATGGCACCGGCAAAGCGACCGGTCAGCGCGAAGTCGCAATCCAGCTCCTCGGCCTCGATGAACTGGTACAGATCCTCGCGCGCCGCCTTGGCCTCGGCCTGGATGGCCAGGGCACGTTCTGCGCCGAAGCGCTCCGTCATCTCGCTGACACTCAGGCGCAGATTGCCGCTGGTAATGCCGCCGTTCCGGGAGGAGGCGCCCTCGCCTGGGCGCTGCTTGTCGAACACCACCACCTTGCGGCCGGCCCGGGCCAAGGTGATGGCCGCGCTGAGCCCGGTATATCCGGCTCCCACCACCACCACATCGGCCTTGTCTTCAACGGGGCGCTGCTGCAGCGCCGGCTGCAATGGGGCTGCCTCCCACCAGAAGGGTTCGGTCGACTGCATCGGAGCGGTTGGGCTAGGCAATCTGGTTCCTTTCGGCAGGGCAGGGCCGGTCAGCACGGCAATGGCCGCCAGTGAATGTAATCATGCTGTCACGGGCTCGAACAGGGCCTGCCATCCAGGCCACGCTCTCGTGCAGCCGCGGCAGGGCCGGGAACACTATTCGTCCTCGATCCTGTCGCGCAGCGTCCGCTCTGGCAGACCAAGCACCAGAAGAAAGGCGGCACTCATTACCACGCCGCTCAACAGGAAGCTCCCGGTCAGCGCTGTTCGATAGGCATCAGCGACCGCGGCCTGCTGCGCCGGGGAGAAGGCCGCCATCGCCACCGTGCCACGCTCGGTCAGCGCGGCGAGGTCGAGCTGGCCGCCCAGCGCCTGAAGGGAAGCCGCCAGCCTGGTTCCAAGGATCCCTCCGGAGGCTGCTACGCCCACGGCTCCACCGAGCGAACGCAGAAAGGTCATGGCACCTGTGGCCGCACCGAGTTCGCGATGCGCCACGGCGTTCTGCACCGCAACAGTGAGATTGGGCATGCCCATGCCCATGCCCAGCCCTAGCATGCCCATGGAGATCAGGAACACCCAGGGCGACGCGCTCCACCACGCGAAGCCGGCAAGGCTGCCCAGGGCCACCGCCTCCAACCCCAGACCGGCAAGCAGAAAGGGGCGGTTCCGGCCGAGCTTGGCAACAATGCGACCTCCCAGCACCGAGGAAAGCAGCATCCCGATCACCTGCGGCAGCAACATGGCCCCGGCACGCGCCGGCTCCATGCCCAGCACAAGCTGGAAGTAGAGCGGCAGAAAGACGGTTGAGCCCATCATCGCGAAGGTCATCATGCCACCGACCGCCACGCCCCGCGCGAAGACCGGGTTGCGGAACAGGGCAAGGCGGATCAGCGGCTCAGGCGCCCGCGCCTCGCGCCAGGCAAAGGCGGCGTAGAGGCCGAAGGATGCGGCCAGCAGGCCGAGGCTCGTCGCCGACAGCCACGCGAACTCCGCGCCTCCCCAGGTCAGCAGCAGCAGCAGGGCAGCGGTTGCGCCCGCCAGCAGCAGGGCGCCGAGCCAATCCACAGGGCGGCGCGCTCCCTTGCTGGGAGGCGCGGAGCGAAGGCCCATGGCGATCATGGTCAGCGCGAGGATTCCGATGGGCAGGTTGACGTAGAACACCCAGCGCCAGGACAAGGACTGGGTAATCACGCCGCCGAGCAGCGGCCCGGCAACGCTGGCCAGGGCAAAGGTGCCGGTGAACAGCCCTTGATAACGGGGTCGCTGACGCGGCGAAACAACGTCACCGATCGCCGCCTGCGACAGCACCAGCAGCCCGCCCGCTCCCATCCCCTGCAGGGCGCGAAAGCCAATCAGCTGACCCATGGACTGCGCTGAGCCACTCAGCAGCGAGCCACCCAGGAAGAGCAGGATGGCGACAAAGAACAACCGCCGCCGGCCCAGCATGTCAGACAGCTTGCCGTAAAGCGGGGTGGTGATCGTGGAGGTCAGCATGAAAGCGGTGACCACCCAGGACAGGTGGGCCATTCCGCCCAGATCCGCGGCCATCCGCGGCAAGGCAGTGTTGACGATGTTCTGGTCAAGCGCTGCCAGGATCATGGTCAGCAGCGCGCCGGCCAGCACCGTCCGGACCGGGGGCCGGTTGGCCGCGTCCAGTTCGCGGTCCCCGGGGGGCTGAGGCTGATTCACCGCGCCGGTTCGACGCGCTGTTCCATCCAGTGGCCGGCCCGGCTGAGCGCGCCGCCAGTGGCCTGCGCCGCGCCGCCAAGTGCCGTGCCGGTGCGGCTGCCGGCGCGATCAAGCGCCTCGCCGGTCCGCTCCATCGGGCGGCCGCGCTCGCAACCGGCCAACAGCAGCATGCCCAGCATCCCGGCCATGATCAGGCGCATCGCATCCCTTTCCTCCCGCCGGTCAGGGCCGGGGCCCCGGTACAACACCGCACCATGCCGCTTAAACCAGAATGGGCAGGGCACCGTTGCGGTCTGGTAGGCCGATGCCTCCGCCTCAGCCCGGGATGAGGCTGCCCAGAACCGCCGGCAGGCGGGAAATCAAGCCCAGCTGCGGCACGTCCGCCCCCGCCAGCAGGGGCAGCATGACAGGCTCGGCGCCCGGCCGCGCAACCTCGATGCTGCCAATTTCCTGTCCCTTGATCACCGGTGCCGGCAGCGGGCCGTTGTAGCGGAGCTTCACCGACAGATCGCGACGCCACGCGCGCGGCATGGTCAGAACCATGTCGCGCCCTGCCACCAGCGGGACGGTCGGTCGCGTGCCCAGATGCACGGGTGCCTCCTCCAGCGTTTCCGCCGCGCGGAACAGCGCTACATTCTCGAAATTGGCGAAGCCCCATTCGAGCAGGCGGGCACTCTCGTCGCCTCGCATCCTCATGGAGGTCATACCATTGGTCACCAGGATCAGGCGTCGCTCGCCACGTTTCGCCGTGCCGACCAGCCCGTAGCCCGCAGCTTCCGTATGCCCGGTTTTCATGCCGTCGGCGCCAGCCACGCGGCCAATCAGCGGGTCACGATTGGCCTGGCTGATGCCGTTCCACTCGAAGGATGGAATTCCAAAATAGCTGTAGTACTGCGGAAAGTCGGAGATCAGGCGCCTTGCCAGGAGGGAAAGGTCGCGGCAGGTGGTCAGGTGTTCCGGGTCGGGCCAGCCCGTCGCGTTGCGGAACGTGCTGTCCTTCATGCCAAGACGCTGCGCGTACTCGTTCAGCAGCACGGCAAACTGGTCCTCGCTGCCGCTGACGCCCTCGGCCAGCACGATGCAGGCATCGTTGCCGGACTGTACCACCACGCCGCGCAGCAGGTTGTCCACCGTGATGCTACTGCCCAGTTCCACAAACATCTTGGAGCCGCCCTTGCGCCAGGCGGCCTCGCTCACCGGCAGGGCTTGATCCAGCCGCAGCCGGCCCTGCTTCAGCATGTCGAACACGACGTAGACCGTCATCAACTTCGACATGGAGGAAGGCCGCATCCGTTCACCCGCCCCCTTGTCGAGCAGCACCGTGCCCGTGTCGGCGTCCAGCAAGATGACCTGCTTGGCCGGGGTGTCGAGCGGGCCGAGCGGGGACTGCGCGGGCGTCATCGGCTCGCCCGATGCGGGGCTCTGTCCGGCACGCCCCCTGGGCGTAGTCCGGGCCACCAAGGGGCTGGCCAGGGTGGCGCCGGCCAGCATCACGGCGGCACCGCCAAGCAGATCGCGGCGCAACGGCATCGAGAAGTTCTCCAAGCAAGGACTAAGGTCTGGCTTACGCCTAGAACCAGCCCAAGTTCAAGAACTTAAGAGCAGGCGTTCAGAGAGGCGCTGAGCGAACCAGAGCCTGCGGCCGACCCAAACTTGACCCTAGGCAGCCATCCCCGCACTCTGCTTCCACTGAGCTTAAGGGAGCTGATCAGGAGAACATGCCGGACCGAGCCGACCTTATCGCCGACGTGCTGGTCTGTGGCGGCGGCATGGCGGGGAGCGTGGCAGCGGTTGCAGCGGCACGGGCGGGCGCGAGCACCCTGCTGGTTGAGCGATGGGGCTTTCTCGGTGGCAGCGCCACGGCCGCCGCCGTCGGGCAGTTCGTGGGTTGGGAAACCGCCGCCGGACGCCAGGTCATCCGGGGTACGGCCGAAGAGATCGTGCAGCGCCTTGGGCAGGAGGGGGCGTCGGGTGGCCATACCCGCTTTACCATGTCCACCGGTCACCCCATGGACCAGGTGTCCTACGATCCCGAGGCGTTGAAACTTGTGCTGGACCGGATGGTGATCGAGGCAGGAGCGCGCGTGCTGTTCCACGCGACCCTGCTCGGCGTGGAGCGGGCCGGCCGCCGCATCGAAGCCGTTACCGTG
Source organism: Teichococcus globiformis (assembly GCF_042646265.1). Taxonomy (NCBI): domain Bacteria; kingdom Pseudomonadati; phylum Pseudomonadota; class Alphaproteobacteria; order Acetobacterales; family Roseomonadaceae; genus Roseomonas; species Teichococcus globiformis. Next base: position 253,388 of record NZ_JBHRTN010000029.1, on the reverse strand, counting down.
CTGACCAAAGCCGGGCCCGTGACAGTGCGCCCACGCGTGGTGATCGATGCCTCGGGCGATCTCGATCTGCTGGCGAGGGCGGGCGCGGAATTCCTGCCGCTCGATCCGGCCGAGGCGATGCAGCCGGCCACCATGATGTTCCGGTTCGGCCCGATCGACTACACCGTGTTCGATGCCATGAGCACCGAGCAGCGCCAGGCCCTCTCACGCCAGGGTGTGGCGAGTGGCGCCCTGGCCCGTGCGGCACTGCATCAGAGCCGCATTCCTGGCAGCAGCGACGGCTGGTTCAACATCAGCCGCGTCAGCCTCGATGCCACCGATCCTTTCGCGTTGAGCGCCGGCGAGATGGAGGGGCGCCGGCAGGCCTTCGCCGCCGCGCGATTTTTGCGCGATCATGTGCCAGGCTGCGATACAGGGCGGCTGGTCGCGCTGGCGGCCCAGCTCGGCATCCGTGAGTCGCGGCGCGTGCAGGGCGACTATGTGCTGACCGCCGAGGATCTGCGCGCGGACCGCCGATTTCCCGATGCTGTTGCCGTGGGCGCCTATCCTATGGACATCCACCCTGCCCAAGGCGCCGGACTGCATTTCGAAACCTTCGGCGGAGACCGAAGCTATGAGATACCGTATGGCTGCATGTTGCCGGCGGGTTTGGACAACGCCCTCGTGGCTGGGCGCGGGATTTCCGCCACCCATGCGGCGCACGCCTCCGTACGGGTGATGCCGACCACCATGGCGATTGGTCAGGCCGCCGGCGTGGCGGGAGCGATGGCGGCGTCAGGTCAGGCCGGCCCTCGCGAGGTCATCCCGGAGATCCTGCGGCGCAAGCTGCGGGAAGGTGGCGCCTACTTGCCCGATTGATCCCGCGGACCGACAAGTGCCTTCCGGAGGACACCATGACCCAGATCCGCCGCCGGGCCCTCATGCAAACCGGCCTTTCTCTTCCCGTGGCCGCCATGACCATCCTTCCCGCGCGCGCCACCGATGCCTGGCCCCGCCGACCGGTTCGCATCATCGTGCCCTTTGCCGCCGGCGGACCAGCCGACGGACTGGCGCGCATGCTGGCGGAGCGGGTGCTGGCGCCAAGGCTGGGACAGGCCGTGGTGGTGGAGAACCGGGCAGGCGCCGGCGGCATCATCGGCACGGCCGCGGCGGCACAGGCGGAAGACGGCCATACCCTGCTGTTCGGCAGCGTCAGCATGACCATTGTGCCGCATCTCCAGACGCAGCCGACCGGCTATGATGTGCTGCGGGACTTCATGCCTCTGGCGCAGATTGCTTCAACACCGTTTCTGCTGGTGGTTCCTGCCTCCTCGCCCTTTATCGATGCGAAGATGCTGGTGGCTACGGCCCGGGTGAAGCCACGGAGGCTGAGTGCTGCCAACAGCGGCTATGGCACCCTGTCCCACATGACTGCAGAGCTGTTCAACCGGCAGGCCAGGGTCGAGATTGAGCCGGTGGTGTATCGCGGCGAAGGCGTGTTGCTGCCGGACCTGCTGAGCGGGGTGGTCGATCTGGGCTTTCTCACCCTCTCCACCATGCTACCGCACCTTCAGGCCGGGACCGTGCGGGCATTGGGCGTGGCGGGTCCGGGACGGCTGCCGGAGCTGCCCGACGTGCCGACCCTGGCTGAAGCCGGCTTTCCGAACATGGAAGTGGATGGCTGGCAGGGCATGCTGGCACCTGGCAGGGTGCCGAGCGATGCGGCCGCCCGCGTTGCGGCCGTGCTGGCCGAGGCCATGGCTGACCAGACGGTGCGCGAACAGATCCGCGCGTTCGGCGCCTTGCCGGCCACCCGTTCGAACGCCGACTTCGCCGCCCTGCTGCCGGAGGAGTTTCAACGCTGGGGAACCCTGGTGAAAGAGCGGGACATCAGGGTGCAATAGGTAGGGAAGCCGCTTCGCGGCCGCGGCGCCGCGAGCGGAGCAGGCCGCTGATGCACGTTGCGGCGCGCAGCATGAGCCCACTGACCGGCCGATCAGGCCCGCTTGCGCGCACGATCCTTGTCCTTGGCTGTGCCTGGCTTGGTCGCACCGGATTTTCGCGACGACGGCTTTGAGCCGTCGGATTTCTTCGGAGCAGATGATTTGGCAGGCGCTTTTCTGACCGCCTTCGAGGTGCCGCGCCCTCCCTGCTTCAGGCTCTCACGCAGCGCGGCCATGAGATCCACGACATTGCCGCTGGGTTCCTCCTCCTCGGGCTCGTCGGACGGTTCATGGCCCTGCCGCCGTTCCTCGATCAGGGCGCGCAGGCGACTGGCATAACGGTCTTCCGTATCTGCCGGATCGTATTCGGAGGTCTGCCGCTGGATCAGCTGTTGCGCCAGCTTCACCATCTCCGCCTCGGGCGAGGAGCGTGGCACCTCGGCAAAGGCTTCGGCTGCGTCGCGCAGATCGCCTTCCTCGTGCAGCGTGTGCAGCACCAGTCCGCGATCCATGGGCAGGATGGCTACCGGGCGCTCCCGCCGGAACAGCACCAGGCGCGACAGCGCCACCATGCCGCTTTTGCGAAGCGCCTCGCGCAGCACCACGTAAACATCCGCACCCTCATCCTCCTGCGGAACGAGGTAATAGGCGTTCTCGTAATAGAGCGGCCCGATCTCGCCCTGCTTGACGAACTTGGCGATAGTAAGGGTGCGGCTGCTCTCGATCCGGGCCTTGTCGAAATCCTCGTCGCTGAAAAGGATGTACTCGTCCTTTTCCACCTCGAAGCCGCGCACCAGCTCGCTGCGCTCCACTTCCCGGCCGGTGACGGCGTCCACCGCCTTGTTGCGGATACGGTTTCCGGTCTTGGGATTGATCATGTTGAAGTGCAGCGCATTGCGCTCCTGCCGGGCCGGCAACAGGGCGATGCGGCAGGAGACCAGGGCGAGGCGCAACGTGCCCCGCCACACCGGACGATCATTCACGGGCGTTTTCCTCGCTGCTTGGCGGAAAGCCTCGGCAACGGTCGTGCCGCTGCCTCGTAGCCGGACCATGGATCGGGATGGTTCAGCCTGGCTGGAACTGTTGCAAGGGTGTAGTGCCGCGGATCGAGCCTTGGCGTCAGCTCCGACCAGCCAAGCGGCACCGACACGGTGGCACCCGCCCTCGCGCGAGGGGACCATGCGGCCACGGCCGTGGCGGTGCGGTCATTGCGCAGGTAGTCCAGAAACAGGCGGCCCTTGCGGGCCTTCTTCGCTAGGTTGGTGGTGTACCGCCGGGGTGCCTCCTCGGCCATCACGGCGCACAAGGCATGGCAAAAGCCTTTCGCCTCGGCCCAGTCGGCGCGAGGATGCAGCGGCACCACGACATGCAACCCCTTCCCGCCCGTCGTCTTCACAAAGGCCGCGAGCTTCAGGGCTTCCAACCTGTCCTTCAGCTCCTGCGCCGCCTCGACCACGTGGCTGAACGCCAACCCTTCATCGGGGTCCAGGTCGAATACGAGCCTGTCGGGATGCTCCAGATCGCGGGTCGAGGCGCCGCCTGGATGGATCTCCAGCACGCCGGACTGGGCCAGGGCCACCAGGGCCTCCACGCTTTCCACCGCCAGGAACGGCCGCGCTTCGCCTTTCAGTGCTACCCTTTGCAACAAGGCCGAGCTGCCGGGGCCCGGGTGGCGCTGCAGGAAGCGCTGCTCTCCAATACCGTCCGGCGCGCGCAGCAAGGCCACCATGCGGTGGCCGGCGTAATCCAGGAGCCTGGGGCCTACCGCGGCATAATACTCGGCTAGGTCGCGCTTGGTGACGGCTTCTTCCGGCCACAGGATCTTATCGGGATTGCTCAGCCGGATGCCAGCCACGCTGTTGCCGCTCTTGCGTGACCGTGTTGGCGCTTGGCCCGCCAGCGGGCCGGGTGGATGCACCTCCTCGGCAGGTTTGTCCTCGCGCAAACCCTTGAAGGACGCCTGGCGGATCCGGCCATCGCCAGTCCAGCCGGCATAATCCACCTCGGCCACCAGGCGCGGCTCGACCCAGCGCGCCTTGCGCCTGTCCGCTGAGTCGAGCCCCCGGCCGAAAGGCGGCTCTTCCCGCCCGAGGGCCTTCATGCGCCTGGAAAGCTCGCGCGCCCGATCGCCGGAAATGCCGGAGCCGACGCGCCCCAGATACACCAGCTCGCCTTCCCGCCAAGCACCCAGCAGCAGGGTCAGGTTGCCTTTCGGCCCCGTGCCATGGCCGCCAACCACGAACTCATCATTGCCGCGGCACTTTGTCTTCACCCAGCTCCCACCACGGCCCGCGGTGTAGGGGGCGTCGGCCTGCTTGGAGACGATACCCTCCAGCCCCATGCGGCAGGCGGAGTTGAGGATGGCAGCGCCGGCTGCCTCGAAATGCTCCACATAGCCGAGGCGGTCCGCCACCTCCCGGGGTGCAGTCTCGATCAGGTCGCGCAGCGCCGCCTTGCGAGCCAGCAAGGGCTCTGCGCGAAGGTCCTGATTGCCTTGCCGCAGCAGGTCGAAGGCCATGTAGCGCAATTCTTCCGTGCGCCCCCGCTCCATGGCGGCGATCAGCGCGGCGAAATCGGGATGGCCCTCGGCATCGGTCGCGATCAGCTCGCCATCCAGCACCGCGTCGGGCAGTTCGGCCAGCGCCGCCGCGGTATCCGGAAATCGCTTGGTCCAGTCCAGGCCGTTGCGCGTCAGCAGTTTCGCCCGCCCGCCTGAGATGCAGGCCTGCAGCCTGTAACCATCGAGCTTCACCTCGTGCACCCATTCCGACCCTGATGGCGCCACGGTTGCGCTGGTGCAGAGCTGCGGCGCCAGGAAAGGCGGGGCGCCGGATGCCCTGCGGACCGTTCGCGCGGTTGCGCGGGCAGGTTTCTGCGCTCCGGCAATTTCGGCCATGGAGCGCCCGCTGACAATTGAACTCTGCTCCGCGTCGATCAGCGCCGTGCCCTCACCAGGACGTGCCGCCTCGTCCTTTTCCTTGATCAGCAGCCACTGCGGTTGCTTCTCGCCTTTGCGCGAGCGCATGCGGACCAGCGTCCACCCGCCCGTCATGCGCTCACCCCGCAGGTGGAACTTCAGCTTGCCGGCAGCCAGAGCCGCGCCTGGATCGGCGTCGTCGCTGTGCCAATGTCCACGATCCCACAACATCACCGTGCCGCCGCCATATTCACCCTTGGGGATGGTGCCCTCGAAGCTCGCGTAATCAAGCGGATGATCCTCCACCTGCACGGCCAGCCGCTTGTCCCCCGGATCAAGGCTGGGACCTCTGGTCACCGCCCAGCTTTTCAGTGCGCCATCCAGCTCCAGGCGAAAATCGAAGTGCAGCCGGCTGGCATCGTGCTTCTGCACCACGAAGCGCAGCTGCTTGCCACGGCTGACACGGCTTCGTTGCCCGCTGGGCTCGTTGGTGCGGGAAAAGTCGCGCCGGCGCCGGTAAGTGTCCAGCGTGGTTGTGGCGGATGCTCCTGAAGCCATGGCGACGACTCCTCGCTGCGCCCAACCAGGGGGCGCATGAGCGAGGCAAAGCGTGGCGGATCGGATGGTTTCTTCGCACCAGTGGCGAAGGAGCCTCAGGCCTGGGTCAGGAACTCGTCCAGCGCGCGGGTCAGCTGGGCGCGGCTTTGTTCATCGGAGAGCGCGGCGACTGGAGGGCCGAGCCGCGCGACGGGGACGGTCGCGATATTGAAGACATCCAGCACCACCTCTTGTCCCAGCACGGTGAAGCGGGGTGCGAGATAGTGCGCCTCCATTGCCAGGGCACTGCCCCGGATCAGTGCGGCCACCAGCCTTGTCGGCGCACGGTCAAAACGGGCGCTTTGCAGCGTCACCACGTAGGGAACGTTGTCCCGCTGGCGGCCAGGATTGGGGTGAACATCAAACTGCGCCATGGCTTACAGTTCGGAGAACTCGTCCGACAGCAGACCCTGCTCGGCATGAAAGGCGCCCAGGGCCAGCACGACCCGGTCCAGCGCCGCGTCTTCCTGGCGCAGGCGCGCCCGCTCCCGGGCTACGAAGTCCTCCAGCAAAATCTCCAGCGTTCCGCTGAGATTGCCGGTGTAGAGCCGTGCCTGCCGCACTAGTTCATCGTTCAAAGAGAGATTCACAGCCCTCTTCCGGGCTGGACCCTGATGCCCCATCATACAGCCTCCGACTATGCGCATAGTATGCGCATTAGGGCGCGGGTGAAAAGGGTTTTGAATCTTTGCTCGGACATCACGCAATCATGATGTCACAGCGACGCTCATGCCCGATTGGAAAGACTCCGTTACGCAACCTATGGTGCCGCAATTCACACGCATTTGCGGGAGCCCGCGATGTCTTCCACTGCCAAACAATGGACCCCGGGGTGGTTCGGCCAGTTCAAGGCCTTTGTCACCAGGGGCAATGTCATCGACCTCGCGGTCGGTATCATCATCGGTGCTGCCTTCACCTCCATCGTCAATTCGATGGTGGAAGATATCTTCAACCCGATCATCGGGCTGCTGATCGGCGGCATCGACTTCTCCAACTTGTTCGTGGTGATCAGTGGCGAACGGCTGCCAACTCTTGAGGCAACCCGCGCGGCCGGTAGCGTGGCGCTGGGCGTGGGCTTGTTCATCAACGCCATCATCAAGTTCATGATCGTGGCCTTTGCAGTGTTCTGGGTCGTGCGGGCCATGACCAGGCTGAGCCTTCGCCAGGATGCGGCCAAGCCCGGCCCCACCCCAACGGAGGTCCTGCTCGCCGAGATCCGTGACGAGCTCAAGCGTCGTCCTTCAGTCTGATGCGGCGAGGCGGCGCCATCTGATGCAGCGTCGCAGGCCTCGTCGCCTTGCCGGGTGGGCCGGTGGTCTGCTGGTTCGGCTCGTCGTGCTGGCCATGCTGCTGCCTGCGGCGACGGCGGCGGCGCAACCTGCCCCGGCCGCGCCCGGTCCGCTGCCGCAACGCGAACTCGTCATCGCCACGCGCAACACCCCGCCCTTCTCCATGAAGGCCGCCTCCGGCGAGTGGGAAGGCATCAGCATCGACCTTTGGCGCCGTGTGGCACAGGGACTTGGCCTGCGCTTCCGCTTTGTTGAGTACGATACGGTGCAGGCGGTGATCGAAGCGGTGGCACGGGGCGAGGTTGATGCCGCGGCCGCGGCCCTCACCGTCACCGCGGCGCGGCGGCAGATCATGGATTTCACGCAGCCCTTCTTCGCAACGGGGCTCGGTGTCGCCGTGGCCCGTGACAATGGCGCGACTGCCTGGCTGCCGGTGTTCCGCACATTCCTATCACTGAGCTTCCTGCAGGGAGTGCTGATCCTGCTCGGCATCGTGCTCAGCGTCGGCATCCTCATCTGGCTGTTCGAGCGCCGGCAGAATCCCCCTTACGGCGGGAGAGCGCTGCAAGGCTTCATTGCCGGAGCCTGGTGGTCCGCCGTGGCGATGACGCAGGCGGGCGCGGCGCAGGACGGGCCGCGTTCACTGCCGGGGCGCATTCTTGCAGTGATCTGGATGGTGGCATCGGTTGTCACCATCGCCGTGTTCATTGCCGGCATCACATCGACCCTGACAACACAGCGCCTGCAAGGGCTGGTCCGGAACGCCGCGGACCTTCGCACCCTGAGGGTGGGTGCGGTGGAAGGCTCATCCACCATTGATTTCCTGAAGTCGCAACGCATCGCCCATGATGGCGTGAACCGGCTCGACCTCGGCCTCCGGGCCTTGCGCGAAGGCCGTGTCGACGCATTCGTCTATGACCGGCCGTTGATGGGCTGGACGATTCAGCAGGACTTCCCAGAATTGGATCTGCTGCCGATCACCCTCGACAGCCAGAACTACGCCATCGCGCTGCCACCGGAAAACAGCATCCGCGTCGCGCTCGACGTGGCCTTGCTGGAAACCCTGCGGAGCGAGTGGTGGCAACAGACCCGGTTCCGTTACCTCGGGCGCGACACCGCGCCCTGAGCGGCACGGACCCGCAGAATAGGTTGACGGAGGGATCAATGCGCCTGGGCAGATGGGCCAGGACGTCCGGGTTGCTGGCGGCCGCTCTGCTTGCCGGCTGCGACAGCCAGGATGGGGCTGAGCATGACACGGCCATGGTGGCCGCGCGTCAGGCCGCTGAGGCCGAGTTGCGCGGCCTTGGCGGCACCGGAACGGTGCTGCGGGGCGTTCACGCCTACCGCCAGGCGCGAGATGGCGCCACGGCCGTGTGCGGCCAGGTCAACCTGCAGGATGCCGGGGCAGCGAGCGCCTTCACGCTGTTTGTTTCCGTGGTAACCCCGCGCGAAGGCGGCTTCGCCGTTGAGCAGCATGTTGCCACCTCAGGCCCGACCGCCTCGCGCGTCTTCGTGGAAACGTTGCTGCGCTGCTACGAGGATGGCGGCCCGCTGCCCGGGCAACGTCCTGGTGCACCACCGCCCATGCCTCCGGTGCCCGATCGTTTGCCTGCGGAAGCGCGGGCACCTGTCCCACCTGCCCCGGTTTCGCCGGGCCCGGCGGCTCCGCCCCTGGTCCCGCCTGTTGAAGCACCGCAGGAAACGGCGACGCTGCGACAGAATGGCAATCTTCGCGCCCATCCGAATGGTGGCGGCGCCCTGCTGCGCATCGTGCCCTCCGGCACCACCGTGAAGGTCTATGGCCATGCCTCAGGCGGTTGGCTGCAAGTGGGCGATGCACAGCAACCCTGGGGCTGGATGCACAACAGCCTGATGCGTTGAAGGCTTGGCGCAGCCGATGTGACGATCCAGCCTTGTTGCACGCTGCGCCTTGTTCCAGTCGGTCCGAACAGTGGGAGAAACCCCTACTCTGTTGGAGCGACGGCGCCAGCGACACCGGACTGCCTCAGCCCGGCGCAGTGTCCAGGAGAGGCGCAAAGCCGCCGAAGACCATGCGCTTGCCATCGAAAGGCCGGTTGCTGCTGGGCTGCATGCGTGGATCAGCCATCATCCTCGGCCAGGCGGCATCCCGCGCCGCGCGCGAAGGCCATTCGATCCAGGAGAAAACAACCGACTCTTCGGGCCGAGCCAGCACAGCGCGCCTGAAGTCGGTCAAGGTGCCATCCGGAACGTCGTCGCCCCAGGCTTCCACGATGCGAGTGGCGCCGTGTTCCAGGAAGACCTCGGTCACTGCTGCCATGGACTCGAGATAGGCCTGGCGATTGTTCCGGGGCACCGGAACCAGGCTTCCATCGACATACCCCATCGTGCCTCCAGGGCCGCTTTGCCAGATCTCCTTGAATCCTCCATAAATCATGCGCTTGCCATCGAAGGGCATCGCCTCGGCCATTGCCTTCATCCGGGCATCCTGCATGATCCTGACACCCGCCTGATCACGGCGCTCACGATCTGGATAGGCGATCCAGGAAAAGACGATGTCTTCTTCGGGCTTGGCCAACACAGCACGCCGGAAGTCGGTAAGCTGACCCTCCGGCACGTCGTCGCCCCACGCCTCGACCAGGCGGCTTGCACCGAAATCATGAAAAAGCGAGGCAGCCTCCGATGCATGGCGCAAGTAGATGTTCTTGTTCGCGCGTGGCACAGCGACAATGAAGCCATCCAGATAGGTCATGATTGTTTTCCTTCCTCAGCTCCCAGCCCACTCGGGCAAGACAGCTGTTGCATGAATAAACGTTGATATCAACACAATTGGCGATTTTTCAGACTGCTTGGATCATCGTGTGGAGCCACGTCGCATTCCTGGCCATGACAGGTCATTATGGTACCGTTGCGAACAGGTGGAGCCAGCTTCGCACCTGTTGCACCGGAAAAGGAGTGGATCGTGCAAGACACCAAGACGTCCTTCGAGCTCGGAACTGCCTGGCGAGAACGCGCGCTCGGCTTGCTGCGCATCGTGGCCGCGCTGATCTTCATGGCACATGGCACGCAGAAGCTGCTGGGTTTTCCTGCCGGGGGCAACGTGCCGCCCATGCTGTCCATGCCAGGCCTCGCCGGCGTCATCGAACTGGTGGGCGGCGCGATGCTGTTGCTGGGCATCTGGGTACGTCCCGCCGCTTTCATCATGTCCGGCACCATGGCGGTGGCTTACTGGATGGCGCATGCGCCGCGCAGCTTCTTTCCGGTGAATAATGGCGGCGATGCGGCCATCCTTTACTGCTTCGTCTTCCTGTACATTTTCGTTGCCGGCGGCGGAGCCTTCCAGCTGGGCAAGGGAACCGGCAGCCTTCAGCGTGTGGCACGCTGAACCGCTTCACCGGGACACTGGCTCCATTGCCGCAGCCGCGCGGTGCAGGCTGGGATCAAAGGGGTTGAGCCCAGCTTCCACAAGGGCCGCCTCCCGCATAAGCGCCTCGCGGGCGCCGGCTCGTCGCTCGGCATCGAGGCGTTCAGCCGTGGTGCCGATACTCAGCGCAGCCACTGCCCGGCCTGTGCCGTCTCGGATCGGTACCGCCAGTCCGGCCATGCCAGGATTGACGGGGTAAAGCCCGCCGGAAACCTGTTCCGACCGGACCCGAAGCAGTTCGCGTCTGAGCCAGCCCTCGCTGAACGGGGCGAGCTGCCGCAGGCGCGGAGTGTTGTGCCGGATGATCTCATCCTGCTCGGCGTCGGGCAGGAAGGCCAGGATGGCGACTGAGCCCTGTCCCATGCCGAGGGGGACGCGTCCCCCGATATCGCCCGTGAAGCTTCGGATGGGCCAGGGGCCGCTGGAACGGTCGATGCAGACCGCATCGTAGCCATTGTGCACCAGCAGGAACAACGTCTCGTTCAGCTCAGCGGTCAGGCGCAGCAAACCGGGCCTCGCCAGATCCCGGAGGCCGAGAGGATTGCTTGCCTGCGCCGCCAGCAGGAAAAGCTCCAGCCCGAGCCGATAATGTTTGCTGGCGGGATCAAACGTCACGAGGCGCTCCGTCATCATCAAGCGCATCAGGCGGTGCACTGTAGCGGGAGGCAGTGCGGCCGCCTGTGCCAGCTCGGTGAGACGCAGTCCCGCAGCTCCCCCCTCACCCAGGAGGCGGAGCAGCCCGAAGGCACGACGCAAGCTACCGCCAGGATCCAGCACGATGGCTTCCATTGCGTATTTCAAAGGCAGATTACTTCAAGTTTTCCGCTGAATGAAAGTCCTTCGCACATTTTGTCGTCCAGCGAAAAAGACTCTTGCCGCCTTCCCAGCCATGAACGGATAGTTGCTGGCGAAGACGCGAAGGATTGAGGTCGATGGGGCGCTGGCGCGTAGGTGTGGATTCCGGCGGAACCTTCACTGATGTATGCCTGTTCGATCAGGACACAGGCCGGGTCGAAGTCTGGAAGGTTTCATCCACGCCGGACGACCCTTCGCGCGGCATTGCTCAAGGTGTTGAGGAGGGGATGCGGCGCGTCGCGCCCGAAGCCGGGGAGCATCCGGCGGGCCCGGTCCTTTATTTCGGCCATGGCACCACGGTCGCCACCAATGCGTTGATCCAGCATCGCGGCGTGCGAACCGGCCTGGTGACCACAGATGGCTTTCGCGACCTTCTGGAGATCGGCCGCCAGAAGCGCCCAGATCTTTACGACATGCAGGCAGACAAGCCGCCCGTTCTTGTTCCCCGCGACCTCCGGCATGAGATCCCCGAACGCATTCGCCACGACGGCAGCGTCGAGCATCCGCTGGATGAAGGGCGAATGCGCTCAGCCGCCAGGGCGCTGCGGGATAGCGGCGTCAAGGCTGTTGCGGTTTCTTTTCTTTATGGGTTCATCCGTCCCGAGCACGAGGCGCGCGCAGTGGAGATTCTGCGCGAGGAGATGCCGGACGTCTTCATCAGCGCAGGGCATGAAATCGCTCCCGAGTTCCGAGAGTACGAGCGCCTCTCGACGGTGGTGCTGAATGCCTATCTTGGTCCAGTTATGCGCCGCTACATCGAACGGCTGACGCCGCGGCTCAAGGCGCTGGGCATGACGGCAACCCCGCATCTGACTCAGTCGAATGGCGGTGTTATCGGCTTTTCCACGGCCGCCGACATGCCGGTGCGGGCAGTGCTGTCCGGCCCTTCTACCGGCGTGGTCGGTGCGCAGGCGATTGGCAGCCTCGCGGGCTTTCCCGACATTATCACCTTCGACATGGGTGGCACCTCCACCGATGTGGCGCTGTTGCAGGGCGGCGCCTGCAAGCTCACCTCCGAGGCCGTGGTGCATGGCTACCCGATCAAGGCACCCATGCTCGACATCCACACCGTCGGGGCCGGCGGCGGCTCCATCGCCTATGTCGATGCCGGCGGGCTGCTAAAGGCGGGACCACGCTCCTGCGGCGCCGATCCGGGGCCGGTCTGCTACAACAAGGGCAACACCGAGCCGGCGACAACTGACGCCAATGTGGTGCTGCAGACGCTGAACCCGACGCATCTGCTCGGCGGACGGATGGAAATCCGCCAGGACCTTTCCCGTGCCGCGATCCAGCGCATCGCCGACCAGCTCGGCCTCGGGCTGATGGAAACGGCGCAGGGCATCCTGTCCGTGGTCATCGCCAACATGGCGCGGGCGATCCGCGTCATCTCCATCCAGCGTGGGCATGATCCGCGCGACTTCACCCTGATGGCCTTTGGCGGCGGCGGACCGCTGCACGCGGCACGGCTGGCGCGTGAGCTGGACATGAAGCGCGTGCTAGTGCCGCGCAATCCCGGCATCCTCTGCGCCATGGGGTTGCTGCTGACCGATCTCCGTGCGGACTTTGCCGCCACCAAGCTGCTGCCGGCCACGGACGCATCCCTGGGCGAGGTGGCCGAGGCCTTTGCCGGCTTGGCCAGGCGGGCGGAAGCGTGGTTCGCGCAAGAGCATATCGATGCACCGGCACAGCGCCTGACGCGGACAGCGGATATGCGCTACCAGGGCCAGAACTACGAGCTGGCGGTCGCCCTCCCTGAGGGCCCGGTCACCGCCGCGACCCTGCAGGCCTTGGTCGAGGGCTTCGCCGAAGCACATCGCCAACGCTACGGCTTTGTTGCCGAGGGGGAGACGGTCCAGATCGTGACGCTGCGGCTGGAGGCCACCGGCCTGGTTCGCAAGGCGGAACTGAAAGCCCATCCCGAGGCAGGACCGGATGCCGGTTCCGCCATCACCGGCCGGCGTCCCGTCTGGTTCCCGGAGGCCGGGAATTTCGTGGATACGCCGATCTACAGCCGCGATGCCCTGCATCCCGGCAACCGCTTCACCGGGCCGGCGGTGGTTGAGCAGATGGACACCACCACCGTGGTCCCCCCCGGCATGACTGCCCGCGTCGATCCTTACCTGAACCTCATCCTGGAGGCGGCGGCATGAGCCAGGCGCTGACATCCGGAACCCGCATGACGCTCGACCCGATCACCGTCGAGGTCATTGGTGCCGCCTTGTCCTCCATCGTTGAGGAAACAGGGGAAGCGCTGATCCGCGCCTCCTACTCCACCAACATCAAGGAGCGCCGCGACTGCTCAACCGCATTGTTCAACACGGCTGGCGAGACATTGTGCCAGGCGGAGCATATTCCGATCCATCTGGGCAGCTTCATCGGCATCGTGCCGGAGATCATGAAGCACCACCGGGTCGACGAGATGCGCCCAGGCGACGTGTTCGTCGGCAACGATGCCTATGCTGGTGGCGGCACCCACCTGCCCGACATCGTGCTCGCCGAGCCGATCTTTGTTGATGGTGAGATCGCCGCCTGGACCGTCAACCTGGCCCATCATTCCGATTTTGCAGATCGTGGCCATGCCCACATCTACCAGGAGGGGCTGCGCATACCGCCTGTGCGCCTTTATCGAGCGGGCGAGTTGCAGGCGGATATCCAGAACCTGATCCTGCTGAATTGCCAAGTTCCGCATGAACGGCTTTCGGATCTACGCGCGCAGATGGCCGCCAATCGCGTCGGTGTCCAGCGCTTCCAGGCACTCTGCGCCAAGTATGGCACGGAAACCGTGCTCGCCGCGGGCGAAGCCTTGCTCGACTACGCCGAGCGCAAGATGCGGGCGGGCATTGCCGCGATGCCAGACGGCCAATGGCGCTTCGAGGATGTGTTCGATAATCCAGAAATCAGCGAAACCCTTCCCTTCTCGGTCGAGGTGACAATCCGGGGCGACGGCATGGCACTGCATTTCGATGCTCCAGACCAGATGCGCGCCGGCATCAACATGACGTATACGGCTCTGCTGGCCACGGCCTATTACGCGGTGAAGTCGGTGGTCGATCCGACCATCTTGCCGAATGCGGGGCTGGCACGGCCACTGACAATCTCTGGGCGGGAAGGAAGCATCGTCAACTGCCGTCATCCCGCGGCGGTGAACGGACGCCTGCAAGCCTGCCAACGTGTCGCCGACATGGTGCTGGGGGCACTGGCCCAGGCTGTGCCGGAACGGGTCACCGCCTGCTCCAACTCCACCTGCACCGTGGCAAGCTTTATCGGAGCCCGCAAATCCGACGGATCGCTCTGGGTCTATCTGGAAACCATGGGCGGTGGATCGGGCGCGCGTGCGACCAAGGATGGCTTGGATGGCGTGCATGTGCACGGCACCAACACGTCCAACCTGCCCGCCGAGGCGCTCGAGATCGAGTATCCGCTGACTCTGCTGCGCTACGAGCTGGTGCAGGATTCCGGCGGCGTCGGCCAGCATCGCGGCGGCCTTGCGCTGCGGCGCGTTTACCGGGCCGATGAGGATGTGCGCGTGCGCATCGATCTTTCACGCACCCGGTCGCGCAGTTGGGGATTGCTGGGCGGCGGGCCGGGTGCCGAAGGCAAGGTCGAGTGCGGTCCCGGCGTCAACTTCAACGGCCCGAATGCGGAGTTGAAGGCGGGCCAATGGTTTGCCATCGTCAGTCCGGGCGCCGGCGGATATGGTGCGCCGGAGCGGCGCCGCCCTGAGGCCGTTGCGCGCGATCTTGCCGAGGGCACGATCAGCTCCGCCACAGCCCGCGAGGCGTATCGACACATCGCCTGATACAGCGCAAAGGAGAGTTCCGCATGGCTATCTCCGCCAATCGCCGGGCCATCCTGGCCGGTGCCGCCGCCACTGGCTTGTTGCCGTTCCTGCGGGTGCCCACCGCCCGATCGCAGCCATCCGGTCTGCTGCGCTTCGGCCTTTCCTCCTATCCGCCCAACATCCAACCCTGGGCGAATAGTGGCACCGCGGCAGCCACGGTGAAGCTGATGATCTATCGTGGCCTCACCTCCTATGACGAGGAAGGCCGGCTGCGACCGGAGCTGGCGGAAGCCTGGACCCGCGAGGGCGACACGGCCTGGGTCTTCAAGCTGCGCGATGCCACCTTCCAGAACGGCGAGAAGGTGACCGCAGCCGATGTGAAGTGGACGCTGGAGCAGATCGCGTCGGAAAAGTCGACGGCGCATTTCCGCACCGAGATCCGTGGGATCGAGCGCATCGAAACGCCGGATGACCGTACCGTGCGGCTCGTGACCAGGGCACCCATGGTGACGCTGCCCAACCTGATGGCCAGCTACCACATGCCCATCATCTCACGGCAGTCGTCGGGGCGCGAGTTCATCGGCGCCGGCCCGTTCAGCATCAAGTCGCAGGAACGTGGATCGTCTCTGGAGCTGGAAGCCTTCAATGGCTTCTACAAGCCCGGCCTGCCGAAGCTGAAGACCATCCGCATCACTGCCTATGCAGACGAGAATCTTCGCGTGGCGGCATTGCAATCCGGCGATGTGGATCTGATCGAATATGTGCCGTGGCAATCCATGGCCACCATTGCCGACAACAAGCAGCTCAAGCTCGACGCCGTGGACGGCGCCTTCATGTATCTCATCTTCAACGGCAGCAAGCCACCCTTCGACGATGCCCGGATCCGGAAGGCGGTTGCCTACGCCATCCGGCGAGATGAGGTGGTGAAGGCTGCGTTCTTTGGACGTGGCTCCCCTCTCGGACATCTCCCCATTGCCGAAAGCAGCCCCTTCTTCAATCCGGAGCTCAAGGACGGATGGACCTACAATCCTGATCTTGCCAAGAAGCTCATGGCCGAAGCCGGGCATCCGAACGGTTTCGCATGCAACATGCTGTCAACCGCGCAATACGGCATGCACAAGGACTCCGCCGAGGTCGTGCAGCAGCATCTGGCTGCAATTGGTATCCAGGTGACCTTGAACCTGCCGGACTGGGCAACGCGCATCGCCATCGGCAATCGGGGCCAGTATGACCTGGCCATGATGGGAACCGCCGCCGACAGCAACGATCCCGACGGGCTGGCCAACATCCTGGATGGCAGCCTGGCGACAGCCTATATCCGTAGCTACGGCCTCAAAACGCCGCGCATCTCCGAGCTTTTCGCCGCCGGTCGTGCTGAATTCGACGAGGCCAGGCGGCGTGCCATCTACCGCGAGCTCGAACAGGTGGCGATCGAGGAGGCACCGATCGTTGGCCTGACCTGGCGCAGCCAGGGATACGCCATGCGCAGCCAGGTCTCGGGCTTCAAGAACCTCCCGGGAGCGCTGACATTCTATTCCGGCCTGACCTTCGAGACGGCGAGCCTTGGATGAGGCAGGATCAGCCATGATGCTGAAGCCGCAAGGACGGGTGGTGATGCTCTCCGGCGCCACCCGCGGCATCGGCCGGGCGCTGCTGGAACGTCTTCTGACGGCGGGCTGCATCGTCAGCGCCGGTGTGCGCGACGTATCGCGACTGCCAGCTCACCCGCTTCTGTCAGTGCACCGCTACGATGCGGCCGAGGTGCGGGGCGCTGCCGCATGGGTGGGCGAGGTGGTGGCACAACACGGCCGCATCGACGCGGTGGTCAATGCCGCCGGCATCAACACTCGGGGCACTCTGCTCGGCAATGACGACACACCGTTCGAGGCCCTGTGGTCGGTCAATACCATGGGGCCGATGCGGGTGATCCGTGCAGCCTGGCCGCATCTCGTCGCTAGCGGTACCGGCCGTGTGGTCAACATCGCATCGCTTTCTGGCAAGCGTGTCCGCAACGACAACCTGGCCTATTCCATGAGCAAGTTCGCCGTTATGGCGCTGACGCAGGAAGTTCGGCGTCTTGGTCAAGAAGATGGCATTCGTGCCAGCGCCCTGTGCCCCGGCTTCGTTGATACCGATATGACGGCGCATGTCACGAAGTGGCCGCGCGAAAAGATGTCGCGGCCGGAGGACATCGCGCTGCTGGCGGAGGTTCTGCTGCATCTGCCGAACACGGCCAGTGTTGCCGAGTTGCTCGTCAACTGCCGGCACGAGGACATGCTCTAGGCAGCAGGGGCAGCCTCTGCGTCGGTCCAGGAAAATGTCGGGCGGCACGGAGACGAAGTGTGCCGCTTTCATGGGGTGAACCGCGCCAGCCATGTTGACGGCGCACCGATTTGCTGCTGGCGTCGGTCTCATGCAGATGCACGATGCGGAGGCAACAGCCCGCCTCCTTCCCTATCCTGTCCTGATCGCTGCGTTGGAGGAGCTCCTTCCCGCGTATGGGCGAGGGGAGATCCACAGTCCGGAACGCCTCGTCATGCCGATCGCCGGTGGAGCGGGCACGCTTCTCTCAATGCCATGCAGCGGGCCGGATTTGGTGGCGCACAAGCTCATCACCATTCACAACTCCAATCCGGCACGGGGCCTGCCCGCGCTTCAGGGTCAGGTGACCGGCATCGACGCCATGACCGGACAGGCGCTCTTCGTGCTGGACGGCCCAACCGTGACGGCACGGCGTACCGCCGCCATCTCGATGATCGGCCTGCGGCATTTGCACCCTGCACCGCCGACCAATCTTCGCCTGATCGGTGCCGGCCCGCAGGCGAGGGCGCATGTTGAAGCTTTGCTGGCTCTCTTCCCCGATGTGGCGATCCGCGTCCAGGCAAGGCGGGCCGAGGCGGTTGCCGCCTTCTGTGAAGGATTTGCCGGCCACGGAGATGTTCGCCCAGCCACTGGCACGGTGACAGAGGACGCCGTTATCGCCGTCACCAGCAGCCGCCAACCGGTCTATGCAGAGCCGGCACGCGCGGGCCGGCTGGTTGTCGGTGTCGGCGCGTACCGCCTCGACATGATCGAGATCGGCTCGCCCTCTATGCAGGATGCCCAGATCTACGTTGACGATCCGGTGGGTGCACCTGTTGAGGCCGGCGACATTGTGGCGGCAGGCATTGATTGGGCGACGGTGACCCCGCTCGCCCAGGCACTGATCCACAAGCCGGATTTCAGCCGCCCCATCTTCTTCAAGAGCGTCGGCTGCGCGGCCTGGGATCTGGCAGCGTGCCGCGTGGCACGGTCCGCGCTTTCAGCCTAAGCGCCCAGTCGCTACCGGCAGATCCAAATACCAGTCGACAACCATCTCGATCAGCGGCGGGTGGACGCCCAGGCTTCCGCCATCTGGTCGAGCCTGATCTCGGCGGCAGATCTGGCACGTGGTGCGGCGCGGACAGCTGTGACTGTTGCGGCGCCCCCCCAGCGACGGACAGGCCCGGAATCGATGTGGATGAAGCCCTGTCCTGGATAAAGCCCCACCCCACCACGGCCGAGGCGCAGCGCCGCATCACTGAAGCCCTCGAACCGGGAAGACGCGATCTGAAGGTCGAGCGCCGCCGCCCGCAAATGCTGGCTGTCGCCGGCTCCATGGACCGCCTTGTTCGTCTCGGGCGTGCGATAGCCGGACAGCACAAGGAATTCCGCCACACGCTGGCGCTGGCCCAGTTCCCACAGAATGTCGATGGCCTCTGGGTCAAAGGCGCGAACCGTACCGCTGCGCGTATCGGCCAAGACTTCCGACAACTCACGCATGGCAACCGCGTCCGGCTCCCGGCCATTGTGGTAGGACCCAGAGAAAACCGCATCATTGGCAGCGTGACGGATCTTCAACCTGCGCGGGTCGCCCCTGCCTGCCAAACTCTTGCCGGGTGGGGCCGCGAGGATGGTGGCTGCGGAAAGGAACAGGGCTCTGCGACGCATGGGGGCCAGTGGTAAACGCTGCGTCGCCGCTCAGGAACCCAACCTCACGAGAATGCGACCCAATCGGATCACAATCTGCCTAAAATCGCGTAAATGAGATCTTTGTCCACAACTTATCAGTTTTTCAGCTGACGGTGGTTACTTCCTGAGTTGATTCAGGTGCAAAGTGGAGAGGCGTCGATTCTGCTGTGGCAGCGTCTGCCGGGGCCCCATCCACTTGCACGCGCAGTTCCTCTCGTTGGCGGGTGGATCGCCGTCTCAGACCAGGCCAGCCAGGACCTTGGCGGTCGCGCCGGAGCGTTCGCCCAGCTTAGCGCCCTTGGCGACCTGCGCCTGCGTTTCCAGTCCCTTGGCCTGCTTCTCGATGGCAGCACGTGCCTCGGCCTCGGCTTCGAAGGGTGGCAGCACCAGCACCCCACAATCATCGCACAGCACCGCGTCGCCGGGCATGACCACGACGCCGCCGACGGATACGGGCACGTTCATCCGTCCTCCCAGATCGTAGATCCGTGTGGTGATGGGGGCCATGCCCTTGCACCACATAGGGAAGTCCGATGCCTCGATCTCCTCGATATCGGTACAGGGTCCGCCGACAACACCGGCCTTGGCGCCTGCGGCCTTGGCCGCCACGGTAACCCCGCCACCCCAGCAGGCATGGCGATCATCGCCCAGGCGATCGACCACCAGGATGTCGCCCGGTCGCAGAAGGCCAAGTGCGTGGTGCAGCAGGGTCGAGTCCGCACCGGGGATCTGCACCGTCACGGCCGTGCCGGCGACACGGCGACGCAGCAATCCCTGAATGGAACGATCCATGAAGCCCCAATGGCGCCAGTGGCCAACGGTTGCTGTCTCGGTCTTCTCCAGCAACGCCACGACTTCACTGCTGATCGGCGCAGGCATGTCTTCGACGACGTATTTCGGCATCTTTCACTTCCCCATGGCACGAGAGAATCCCATCAGCCGCTCGACCACGCCAACCATGAGGACGGCGAAGACGATCAGGCTCATGGACAAGGCGGCGATCAGTGGGTCAGCCGTCTGGTCGGCGTAGCGGAACATTTCGACCGGCAAGGTGGTCAGCCGCGGGCCAACAAGAAACAGGCTGATCACCGTTTCATCGAAACTCACCAGAAAGGTCAACACTCCCGCCGCAATGGCTCCGGGGGCCGCGTTGGGCAAAGTGATGCGGAGGGCTGCACGAAGCGGTGTTGCTCCCAACGTCCAGGCCGCCGCTTCCAGCTCGCGAGGTACTGCGGAGAAGGCGGTGGTCATGATGCGCACCGAGAAAGGAATGGCGATCAGGCTGTGCCCCAGCACCAAGCCCGGCCAACTCGCCCCCAACCCCAGCGGCTGCAGCACCAGCAACAAAGCAAGTCCCAGCACCAGGGTTGGCAGAACCAGCGGCGCGACCAGCAGTCCGGCCAGCAGCGCGCGTCCCCGAAACTCAAGCCGCGCAATGGCATAGGCAGCGGGTGCACCCACCAGCAGGGCCAGCGTTGCCACGATGACGGCGAGAATGGCGCTGGTCACCATGGCCGACATCAAGGCCTGGTTGCTGAACAAGGCAGCATACCAGCGGGTCGAGAAGCCCGGCGGCGGAAAGGTCAGGAAGTCGCCCGCGCTGAAGCTGAGGACCGCTACCAGGATGCCCGGCAACAGCAGGATCAGGTATCCCAGCGCAGCGAAGACACGCAGAGCCCAGCTCGGCTTCATGCCCGCCTCCCCTGCATCCATGACACGGCCAGCCGGGCCAGCATCAGCAGCAGAAGTGCCGACAGCAGCAACATGGCAAGCGCAGCGGCGGCGGGCCAGTCCACGCTTTCCAGCGCCAGGTCATAAATCTCGGTGGCCAGCACGAAGACCCGTCCGCCGCCCATCAGGCGCGGCGTGATGAAGGCCGAGATGCCGAGCACCACGTCGAGCAGCCAGGCCGCCAGAATGGTGGGCGCTGCCAGAGGAAGGGTGATGCGGAAGAAGGTCCGCATGCGGCTGGCGCCAAGGGTTGCGGCAGCCTCCTCCAGCCGTGCGTCCAGCCTCCCCAGCCCGGCCAGCAGCACCAGAACTGCATAGGGCATCAGGCTTTCCACGAGGCCGATGCGAACACCGGTCCAGTTGTTGATCAGGCGCAAGGGCGTTTCGGTGAAGCGGAGGCTCATGAGCATCGCGTTGAACAGCCCCTGGTCACCCAGCACGGCCATCCAGCCGACGAGCCGGGCGGTACCCGAGATCAGCAACGGTGCGATGGCCATAAGGGCAAGCAATCCGCGCCAGCGAGGGCTGGCTGCGCGGATCAGCAACGCCACGGGCAACGCCAGCGTCACGGCCAATGCCGCCGAAGTGGCCGCCAGCTGCGCCGTGTCCCAGACCAGCTGCCAGGTGAAGGCGTCGCCCAGGAGCCGGGTATAGCTGTCGGCCGTCACCGCCACTTCCATCGCGCCGCTTTCCGCCGTCCGGTTGAGGCTGATGCGGAACAACGTGGCAAGGGGCCACAGAAAGGCCAGCGACAAAATGGCCAGGGCTGGGAGGCAGAGCAACCACCCGATCATGCGACGGGAAACGCCAGCAGGTCGGCGGCCCTGAAGACGAGGCGCATCGAGTCGCCTTCACGCAGGCTCCGCCAATGACTTTGGCCTCCGGCCTGCATCTCGGCCACCACCGGCCCTGCCGGCGTATCGGCCTCGATGGCGATGATCTCGCCGGTGTAGATGCGGCGGGACAGCCGTCCCTCCAGCAGATTCTCCTGGTCCGATGGAGACTCGCCGGGGCCCAGCACGCGCACCCGATGCGGCCTCAGGAAAGCCTCCACGGCGCCCGGCGCTACGCCGTGCGAAGTGCGCAACGCGGCGCCGCCCTCCGTCCGCAGCACCCCACCGGGCTCGAGCTGGCCCCGGATGCGGGCTGCGCGCCCGACAAAGGTTGCGACGAAGCGGCTGGCGGGTCGCTCGAAGATGTCCTCGGGGGGCGCGAGTTGCTCGATTTTCCCGGCGTTCATCACGGCCACGCAGTCGGCCATGGCGAGCGCCTCCGTCTGGTCGTGCGTCACGAAAACCGTCGTGGTTCCGAGGCGCTGCTGCAAGGACCGGATCTCGTCCCGCACGCCTTCACGCAGTTTGGCATCCAAGGCGGAAAGCGGCTCGTCCAGCAGAAGCAATTCCGGCTCGATGGCCAAGGCGCGGGCCAGGGCAACGCGTTGCTGCTGCCCACCGGACAGTTGCCGGGGCTTGCGTGCGGCCAAAGTGCCTAGGCCAACCATTTCCAGCGCCGCCTGAGCACGCCGGATCCGTTCGGCACGGGCCGTGCCACGCATCTCGAGGCCAAAGGCAACATTGCCCGCCGCCGTCATATGCGGGAACAAGGCATAGGACTGGAACACCATGCCCATCTGCCGCCGATGCGGCGGAAGCGCGGTCACGTCCCGACCGCCAACCAGGATGCGCCCGGCATCGGGCGCCTCCAGCCCCGCGATCATGCGCAAGGTAGTGGTCTTGCCGCAGCCGGAGGGGCCGAGCAAAGCCAGCAACGCGCCGCGCGGCAGCTCCAGCGACACATGGTCGACGGCCGCGGCCGGCGCTCCGGCATAATGCCGGGCCAACCCTTCGAGCCGCAGATGCGGCTGGGTGTCGCCGTCCATCAGGGCGCTGCCGTGATGACCTCGCGCCGCCAGCGTTGATTCCAGCTGTCGCGCAGCTTCTGCATCTCCGCCCAGTTTACGTTCACCACCCGCTCGCGGAACTGCGGCGCCATGGCGGTCCGGTTCAGCGCCTCGGGCGCAATCTGTGCGGTGGTGTTGGTGGGACCGTAGAACACACGTTCGGTGAAGGCCTTTTGCGCTTCCGCACCCAGTGCATAAGCCATGAAGCTACGGGCCGCCGCCGCGTTCCGGCTGTTGGCCACCACGTTGATGGTGTTGATCTGGAACGCCGTGCCTTCAGACGGCAAGGTCACGCCGATCTTGCCCTTGGACTGAATCGCCATCAGCTGCGAGCGTGCGTTCCAGTTGGTTGTCATGTCCCCCTGGCCGCTGACCACAAACGTCACGCTGTCAGGCTTTGGATCGAAGGTCTGCGTGTTGGCAGCGATACGCTTGAGCACCGGCATGGCCTTGGCGATGGCTGTCCAGTCGCCGCCATCGGCATGGGCGAGCACCGCCGTCAGCGCCAGGCCCTGGATGTTGGGGGGCGCGCCGAGGCCGACCCGCCCGCGTCGTGCGGGATCGGCCATATCCACGAACCCGGTCGGGGCCGGCTTCACGTTCTCCGTGTTGTAGATCATCACCAGATTGTCGTAGGTGACGCCGGGGCCGCATTCGCCGCCCGCCTCCCGTGCCAATCCGTCGATCTGCTCCAGAACAGGCATCTGCGCCGAAGATGCCTTATCGACCAGCCCTTCGGCGCAGGCCAGAGCCGCGGTCGTGGTATCCATGATAACGATGTCGGTCTGTGGATCCGCTTTCTGCGCCCGGAGCGCGCCGAGCATCTGCGCGCTGTTGCCGGACGCAAAGTACTGCACCCGGATGCCTGTGGCCTTCTCGAAGGGCTGCAGCACCGTCTCGGTGTAGTTGTCCTTGAACACGGCGTCGCCATAGGCCATCACCGTGATCTGGCCCTTCTCCTGCGCCGCGACCGGCACGGCGCAGGCGGCGAGGCCGGCGATGCCGAGCGCCGCACTCTTCCATCGGGTCATGGTCCGAGCCCCCTGTATGTCAGCATCGGCATCATGGACAGCCTCGACGCTCGCGGCAACGGTGGAAAGCGGGTCCATGGCGGAATGCGTGTGCAGCAAACAGGATGGCTTGCGGAGCAGCGCATTTCACCACAGGCTGCGGTGCAGGATGTGCCGCCTCGCGGCCTTGTTTCAGTCTTTGCAACCAGGATCTGGCCACGGATGAACCGCAAGATTGTTGTGCTCGACCCCATTACTCCGCAGACGGCGCAGCGCATGCGCGAGCTGCTGCCGACGGGCCTGATCATGGAGCACGCGGCCAGCCGCGATGCCGCGCATCTGCAGGAGATCGTGGCAGATGCGGATTACCTCGTGTCCGGCCAGATTGCGGTCGATGCCTCGTTGCTGGCGGCCGCGAAGCAGGCGAAGCTGCTGCACAAATGGGGCGTGGGGGTGGACAATTTCGACCTCGATGCCGCCAAGGCTCAAGGCATCACCGTGGCCCGCACCACGGCCAGCAACGCAAAGTCCGTGGCCGAGGCGGCGCTTGGCCTCACCATCGCGCTGATGCGCAACCTCGCCTGGGGCCATACATCCCTCCGTGCCGGCGAGTGGCGGCCGACCAGTCTGCCCAAGGCCAGCTACAGCCTCTTCGGCAAGACAGTGGGCATTATTGGCTTCGGCGCGATCGGTCAGAACCTGGCGAAGCTCCTGAAGCCGTTCGGTGGCCGCATCCTCTACAACAAAACCCGTCGACTGAGCCCCGGGGAGGAAGCCGACCTCGGCGTCGAGTTCGCCACGCTGGCCGAAATTCTGAAGCAGGCGGACATCGTTTCCCTGCACTGTCCGATGACGCCGCAGACCAAGGGCATGATCGACCGCGCAGCCATCCGCACCATGAAGCCGACGGCGGTGCTCATCAATGTCGCCCGCGGGGGCGTCGTCATTGAGCAGGATCTGGCCGAGGCATTGAAGGCGAAGGAAATCCTGGGCGCGGCCATGGATGTGTACGAGGAAGAACCGACGCCGGCGGATAACCCGCTTCTGGCGCTGGAGAACGTGGTGTGCACGCCGCATATCGCGGCGATGTCCGCCGACACCTTTGTTCCAACCATCAACCAGATGTGGGGTAATATCGACCGCTTCAACCGGGGTGAGCCGGTTGCGGCGACCGACTTCGTGTGCTGATCGAGGAATTTGCCGAAAGCCGTGGCATGGCGAAGGGCGCGGCCTGATCCATCACCACCTCGCCCTCGCGCACCAGTTCCAGCCCTGCCAGGAAGGTGCTGGCAAGGGCCGCGCGCCGCTGCACCGGTCGGACCGTGCTATCGGAACGAACCGTCACGGGCAGAAGGGACAGGATCGGCACAGCTTCGGTTGCGCCGGGTAACACACGCCGCAGCAGCGCAATGGCTTCCGGCAAGCGCCAAAGCAGCGGCGGCGAGGGAGTCCAGGCCCCATCGGCCCGCGGCTTCTGGAGCAGCTTCAGGCAGGCCCGCAGCAGGCCTACGATGTCGGCGTGCGGAACCGGTCCCTCCTGCGCCTTGCACTCCTGCACCTCCGGCGCTCCGCGTGACCAGACATCCTGGCCAAGCTGGGGTCGGGTTTCCAGCCAGCTCCTTGCCGCCTGCACAAAGGCCCGGTTCTCGAGCTGCCGGCGGAAATCCTCGGCCTCGGCTTCCGCCGCCGCGGCTTCTGGACTGCCCCTCGGCAGGAGCAGGCGCGACTTCAGCAGGGTGAGCCAGGCCGCCATGACCACCCAGTCAGCGAGGCTGTGCAATGGCAGTGTGCGAGCCGTAGCAGCCTTGTCGACCGCGGCACAGAACTGCTCGGCCAGCTCCAGGATCGACAGGCGTGCCAGATCCACCTTCTGGCCGCGCGCCATCTCCAGCAGGTGGTCGAGCGGCCCTTCATAGCCTCCGATGCGCAACGCCGGCGCCTGGCTGCTCATGCACCCTCGTCATAGACAGGCTGCAGGGAAAAGCTGATCGTCGGGAAGCGGTCCCGCATCCGTTGCAGTGCCCGCCATGGTGTCCAGTCCGCCGACCAGAAACGCAGCCGCATAACCCCATGGGTTGCCGTATCTGCGGATTTCCCTGGTGCAGCGGCGACATGGCGCAAGGCGCAGGGCGTGCCCCACTCACGCCATAGCCAGTCCCGCGCCTGGGGGTCGGCAGGACCAAGAGCCAGGATCTCCCGCGGGACTGGGAATAGCGCATTCAGATCGAGCGGGCAGGCCGTGCCGGTCAGTGCCAAGGCCTCCGCCCGCGCCTGCTGCCGTGCCACGGCCTCACGAAGCTGCCCGGCCAGGATGCGCGCACCCTCCAGGCTGATGCCGCGCTCGTGCGGGCCTGGCGCCAGCATCAGGTGCAGCCAATCCTCCTCCAGCGCCGGCAGGTCAAGTTGCCACGGGATCAGCCCGGCGCCGGCCGCAGCCTGCCTGAACGCGGCCAACTCGGCGGCCGGGCCACGCGCCTCGAAATGGTGGTAGAGCCAGTCGGGATCGGGTGTGCCGCTCACAGATCCAGCAGCTTCACCGGGCTTTCTGTCACTAGCTTTGCCCGCCGCACATAGCCACGCATGGTCTTCAGGTCGCGATGCCGGGTGTGATCCATAATCTGCTCGTCACGAGCACCGGCCATGTAGGCTTCCGTGACAAAGCCGGCCCGCAAGCCATGCGGCGAGAGCCGCTCGCCCGAACCAACGGAAAGTCCCGCTTGAAGGGCGCGCCGACGCAGGATCTGCCAGACGGCTTCCGGCACCAGCCGTGTGTGGTCGATGTTGCCCCATTGGTCGACCCGCCGGAACACGGGCCCGTATCGCGTATCGGACGCTGACAGCCAGGCTTCCAGCGCGCGGATCGGGCAGGTCTGCGGCCGCCTGCCTCGAGTGATGCCCAGCTCCGTGCCCTCGCCTGCGGTATCCGTCTTGGAGCGCGGCAGGGTCAGGCGCAGGCCGCTTTCGGTGAAGCGCAGGTGCTCCCGATCGATCCCGACGAGCTCCGAACGCCGTAGAGCACCTGCGAATCCGAGCAGCAGCAGCGCACGGTCCCGCAGCCCTGCAAGGTCGCCGGGGCACACCGCCACCAGCTTGCGCAGTTCCACCGAGGTAAGGGCCGCTGCTTGCCGCTTGCGGCTGCCATGGGCCCGGCGGATTCCCTGCAAGGTCGCCCGGATCGCCGGATGCGACGCCGACCATACATGGCCGTGGAGCTTGTGCTGCCGCCCAATGGCGGCGAGGCGCCGCTCCAGGGCGGATCGACTATGGGTTTTCGCCATACCGGCCAGAAACGCAGCGATCGACACGGGGTCGGCCGGCAGCGCCATACAGCCGGCCTCCCGGCACCATTCGGTGAAATGCCGCCAGTCCGTCGCATAGGCCCGGCGGGTTTCCGGCGCGAGGGACTGCCGTGCATAGGCCTCCGCCGCCTCCAGCGCAGCTTGGCCGGCATCCGTCAGCGCGACCGGATCCCGCGCGGTGGTGGATAAGGGGAAGGCCGCGGTTGCACGAGTCGTCTCGGTCATCGAGGTGCTTTGCGGCTTCGGTTACACATCACCCGATTCTATCCAAGCGCGGCCGACACCGCCAGCAGCCTTGCAATGCTTAGATCTCGTCCGTAGAATTTTCTTAACAGCGACAGAAAATCGTTGTTTTATTTTCCTGTGCCAAGTCGGCAGCATGGCCTTCCGGGCCATGTAAGTGATCGAAAACGATCCGAGAGGAGGTCCACCGTGCCAAACGGCTCCACTCCCCAGCCTGCACTGACACGGCGCGCGGTGATCGCGTCCACCACCCTGGCGCTGGCCGCACCGTCCGGCCCCTCTCAGGCCCAGGGCGCGGCGCAGTTGCTGAACGTTTCCTACGATCCCACCCGTGAGTTCTACAGGGAGTTCAACGCCCTCTTTGCCCGTCACTGGAAGGATCAGACTGGCCAGGCCATTCGCGCAAACGCTTCGCATGGTGGCTCAGGCCGGCAGGCCCGTTCGGTCATCGACGGGCTGCCAGCCGATGTGGTCACCCTGGCACTGGCCTACGACATTGATGCCATTGCCGCCCGTGGCCTCATCGCTTCCGACTGGCAGTCGCGCCTGCCCCACAACAGCGCGCCCTATACCAGCACCATCGTGTTCCTGGTGCGCAAGCACAACCCGAAGAACATCCGCGACTGGAATGATCTGATCAGGCCGGGCACCGGAGTGATCACCCCCAACCCGAAGACCTCGGGCGGTGCGCGCTGGAATTACCTTGCCGCCTGGGCCTGGGCGCTCCGGCAGCCCGGCGGGGATGAGAAGGCTGCTGAAGCTTTTCTGGCGGCGCTGTTCAGGGCCGTTCCCGTTCTCGACACCGGCGCCAGGGGCTCGACCACCAGCTTTGTGCAACGCGGTCAGGGCGATGTGCTGCTCGCCTGGGAGAATGAGGCGCATCTGGCCTTCGCCGAGTTCGGTGCGGGTCAGTTCGACATCGTCTATCCTTCACTGTCCATCCTGGCCGAGCCGCCTGTCGCCGTGGTGGATCGCAATGTGGACAGGCGCGGCACCCGTGCGATGGCCGAGGCGTATCTGAAAAGTCTCTATGAGCCCGAGGCCCAGGCCCTGGCAGCGCGGCATTACTACCGGCCACGTGACGCCCAGGCCCTGGCGGCGGCGGGAGAGCGCTTCCCGAAGCTCGCCCTGGTCACGATCGATGACCCGGCCTTCGGCGGCTGGAAGCAGGCGCAGGCCCGGCACTTCGACGATGGTGGCGTGTTCGACCGCCTCTATCAGCCGGGGCGGTAGCCGCTTGGCTGCGCCTGGAGGCACGTTGCGCCTGCGCGGCGGTGCGCCGCGCCGTGGCCCCCTGCCCGGCTTCCATCTCAGCCTGGTAACGACCTTGCTCTGGCTTTCAGGCATCGTGCTGCTGCCTCTCGCAGCACTGCTGCTGCGGCCGCTGGAGCTCGGCCTGAGCGGGATCTGGCATTCCCTCGCCGAGCCGCGCGTCCTGGCGGCGCTGCGCCTGTCTTTCCTTGGCGCGCTGGCTGCGTCGCTCGTTGCCCTTCCGGCGGGATTGTTGCTGGCATGGGTGCTGGTGCGTTACCGGTTCCCGGGGCGCCGCCTCCTGGATGCGGCGATCGACCTGCCCTTCGCATTGCCCACGGCTGTTGCCGGCTTGGCTCTCACCGCCCTCTACGCCCCGAATGGCTGGCTCGGCGCGCCGCTCGCGGCGCTGGGAGTCCAGGTGGCCTACACGCCTTTGGGCGTCGGGCTGGCGATGGGTTTTGTCGGTTTGCCCTTTATTGTGCGCACCGTGGAGCCGGTGCTGCGCGATCTGCCCCGTGAGGCCGAGGAAGCCGCGGCCACCCTCGGGGCCACCCGGGGGCAGATCATCTGGCGGGTGGTGCTGCCGGCGCTTGCACCGGCGTTGCTGGCCGGCTTCGCCATGGCCTCGGCGCGGGCGGTTGGAGAGTATGGCAGTGTTATCTTCATTGCCGGCAACATGCCCATGGTAAGCGAGATCGCGCCGCTCATCATTGTCACCCGGCTGGAACAGTTCGACTATGCCGGCGCGGCAGCGGTCGGGCTCGCCATGCTGGCCCTGTCGTTTGTGCTGCTGCTCGCGCTGAACCTGGCGACCCGCTTCTGGCGCCGCGCATGAGCCGCCACCCTCTCCCAGCCACCCAGGAAGGTCCCGTGCTGCGCCGGCTGCTGATCGGGCTGGCGCTGCTGATTGTCGCGCTGTTCCTGCTGCTGCCGCTCGCCGCGGTTTTCACGGAGGCCCTGCGGCGAGGCCTTGTTCCGGCGGTGGAAGCCGTGGTCGATCCTGACTCCATTGCGGCGATCCGATTGACGCTGCTGGTGGCGGCCATCTCGGTGCCGGTGAACACTGTTGGCGGAGTGGCGGCCGCCTGGTGCATTGCACGTTTCCAGTTTCCTGGCCGTGCCCTGTTGTTGGCGCTGATCGAACTGCCCTTCTCGGTTTCGCCGGTCATTTCCGGGCTGGTCTGGGTGTTGTTGTTCGGCAGCCAGGGCTGGTTCGGCCCCTGGCTCGAAGGGCGCGGCGTGCAGATTATTTTCGCTCTGCCCGGATTGGTGCTCGCTACCCTGTTCGTGACCTTCCCCTTTGTCGCCCGTACCCTGATCCCGCTGATGCAGGAACAGGGTGGCAGCGCCGAGGAAGCGGCCGCAACGCTCGGTGCCTCCGGCTGGCAGAGCTTCTGGCGGGTCACATTGCCTGAGATCCGCTGGGCGCTGCTTTCCGGTGTTCTGCTGTGCAACGCGCGGGCCATGGGCGAGTTCGGGGCGGTATCCGTCGTCTCCGGCCATATCAGAGGCGAAACCAACACCATGCCGCTGCATGTCGAGATCCTCTACAACGAGTACCAGTTCGTTGGAGCCTTCGCGGTTGCGGCGCTGCTTGCCCTGCTCGCGCTGCTGACTTTGGCGGCCAAGGCTGTGCTGGAGTGGCGGGCGGGATGAGCGTCACGGTACAGGGCGTGTCGCGGCGCTTCGGCCCGGCGCAGGCGTTGAAAGGTATCAATCTTTCGACGCGGAATGGCGAGTTTGTGGCGCTGCTCGGCCCATCCGGCTCCGGCAAGACCACGCTGCTGCGCATCCTGGCCGGGCTCGACTACCCGGATGAGGGCAGCGTGCAGATCGGCGGACGCGAAATGGCACAAGTGCCGGCCCGGTCGCGCAGGATCGGCTTCGTGTTTCAGCACTACGCGTTGTTCCGCCATATGAGCGTGTTCGAGAATGTGGCTTTCGGCTTGCGGGTCCGTCCACGACGAGAACGGCAATCGGAGGATGAGATCGGCCGCCGTGTCCGCCGCCTGTTGGAACGCATGGGCATTGCCGAGCTGGAGAAGCGGCGCCCGGAACAGATTTCCGGCGGGCAGCGGCAGCGTGTGGCCCTGGCCCGTGCCCTGGCGATCGAACCGCGGGTTCTGCTGCTGGACGAGCCATTCGGCGCTCTGGACGCCGCCGTGCGGCACGGGCTGCGGCGCTGGTTGCGGGACCTGCATACGGAGCTGGGCCTCACCAGCCTGTTCGTCACGCATGACCAGCAGGAAGCCATGGAGCTGGCCGACCGGGTGGCGGTAATGGAGGCGGGCCGCATCGCCCAGTTCGACACACCGGACGCAGTGCTGGATCAGCCGGCAGATGCCTTTGTCGCGGGCTTTCTGGGCCAGGCGGCAAGGCTGCCAGCCACGCTGCGGAACGGCATGCTGGAGTTCGCGCCGCTGCCGCTGCCACCGCTGCCCTCCACCGTCCTGACCTGCGCACCACATCTCGCGGGGCCCGTCCTGGCCTTTGTTCGAGCGCATGAATGGGAAGTTGTCGAGCAGGCGCAGCCGAACGCCGTCATACGCTCCTGTCGCCCAGACGGTAGCCGAGCCCATGCCGAGATCGGCATGGATGGCGCAGTGATCGAGGCCGAGCTCCCGTTTCCAGGACTGCGGCCCGGCACCGCCTGCCATCTGCGCGCCCGCACCGCACGGGTCTTTCCGGCGGCCTGACGCCGCGCCGGCTGGCCAGCAAGTCCGGAGCGGGCCCCGCGGTGCGATCTCGCGGCGTGCCCGCCATCATGGCACACTGCGGCCGAACCGAACGGGAGCGACATCGTCATGGGTCTCAGGGAATACAGAATCGCGGCCATTCCGGCCGATGGCATCGGTCCCGAGGTGATCGCCGCCGGGCTGCAGGCGCTGGAGACCCTACAGAAGCGCAGCGGCGAGTTCCGCCTGCATGTCGAGCACTTCCCCTGGGGCTCCGACTACTACAGGAAGCATGGAGCCATGATGCCGGCGGACGGGCTGGAGCAGCTGAAGGCCTTTGATGCCATCTATTTCGGCGCCGTCGGCGCGCCGGACGTGCCAGACCACATCACCTTGTGGGGCCTGCGGCTGCCGATCTGTCAAGGCTTCGACCAGTACGCCAATGTGCGTCCCACGAAGATCCTGCCCGGCATCACACCGCCGCTGCGGGATTGTGGCCCCGGCGACTTGGACTGGGTGATCGTGCGAGAGAACTCGGAAGGCGAGTATTCCGGCCATGGTGGTCGCGCGCATCGTGGCCTGCCTGAAGAGGTGGGCACGGAAGTTGCGATCTTCACCCGTGTCGGCGTCACGCGCATCATGCGCTACGCCTTCCGCCTGGCACAGTCCCGCCCACGCAAATTCCTGACCGTGGTGACCAAGTCCAATGCGCAGCGGCACGGCATGGTGATGTGGGACGAGATCGCGGAGCAGGTTAGTCACGAGTTCCCCGACGTCACCTGGGACAAAATGCTGGTCGATGCCATGACCATGCGCATGGTGCTGAAGCCCGCCAGCCTCGACACCATCGTTGCCACCAACCTGCACGCGGATATCCTGAGCGACCTCGCAGCCGCGCTGGCAGGCAGCCTCGGCGTCGCACCCACCGGCAATGTCGATCCCGAGCGGCGCTTCCCTTCGATGTTCGAGCCGATCCACGGCTCTGCCTTCGATATCACGGGCAAGGGCATCGCCAACCCCATCGCCACCTTCTGGACGGGCGCGCAGATGCTGGAACATCTCGGCGAGCGCGAAGCGGCCGCAAGGCTGATGCAGGCTGTGGAGCGCGTCACTGCCTCGGGCCTCTTAACCCCGGATCTAGGCGGCACGGCCACCACACGGCAGGTCACCGAGGCTGTTTGCGACGCGATCCACAGCGCCAATGCATGAAGCGAGCTAGACCGGCTCCACGATGCCATCGCGCAGCGCGTCGAGAAAGGCGGAAGCCTGCCCTTCGCGCAGACCCCCGGCGGTGATCACACCGATCTCCCGGCTATACGCCAGCCCGCCGGCAGGCAGCTTGCGAACAGGCCGGCCCTTGGGAGCCTCGATGCCCCAGTCCGGCAAAAGGGCGACACCGAGGCCCTGCGCCACCAGGATAACGATGGCCTCCTGCGCATCCAGCTCAAACAGTTCACGGGGGGCGATGCGCCGGTTCTTCAGGTAATCGTCGATAAGGCGGCCCGTCCAGGATTGCCGGTCCATCCGGATAAAGGGCGCGCCGCGCAACATCTGCCCGGCGTCGCGTCCCGCCATCCCTGCCGGCGCCACCAGCACCAGCGGCTCCGCCCGCAGGGACGTCCAGCCAAAGCGCTTCGGCAAGGGAAATCGCGGCGATGGTGTCAGGGCGCAGTCGATCTCCTCATGCTCCAGCATTCGGTAGAGCTGGGCGGACGTACCGGGCAGCACCTTCAGTTCGATGCCTGGATGCCGCTCCGTCATCAGCCGCAGCGCCGGCGGCACCACGCTGATCAGCGCCGTTGAGATCGCGCCGATACGGAGCTGTCCGCTCAGTTCGCCGGGCCTTGCGAGGTGCTTCAACGCCTGCACCCGCACCAGGATGTCGCGCGCGCCGGCCAGAACCGCCTGCCCGGCCTCTGTCACTACCAGCCCCCTGCCCCGCCGTGCCAGCAGCCTTGTGCCGAGTTCGCTTTCCAGCGCACGGATTTGTTCCCCAACCGATGCGCTGGCAAGGCCCAGTCGCCGGGCTGCGGCGACCAGCGAGCCCTGTTCCGCCACGGCGCAGAAAGTGGCCAGGAAGCGAGTATTCATTGTTCATGCAGGGTAGGCCGGATTTTCCGTCTTCTGAAGCCGGAAACCGCATGTTTTTCCTGCGACCGGAACCGGTTAGCATCCCGCCCCGATCGCTCACCCGGCTGGAGAAAGACCATGTTGCTTACCGCGGACGCCAAGGGCGTCTATCCCATCGCCCCCACACCGTTCCATGAGGATGGCCGCATCGACTATGCCTCCATTGACCGCATGATCGATTTCTACCGTTCGGTCGGCTCCACCGGTATGACCGTGCTGGGGGTGATGGGCGAGGCGCCCAAGCTCGACGCCGCAGAGGCGCTGGAGATCGCTACCCGCTTCATCAACCGTGCCGAGGGGCTGCCGGTCATCATCGGCGTCTCGGCTCCCGGCTTCGCCGCCATGGCCAGCCTGACCCGGGCGGTGATGGACAAAGGTGCCGCAGGCGTGATGATCGCACCGCCCAACACACTGCGCACCGACGATCAGATCACCACCTACTACCGTCAGGCTTCCGAGGCGATCGGCACCGAGGTGCCCTTTGTGATCCAGGACTTCCCACAGACCTTCAGCGTGGTCATGACGCCCGCCGTGATCCGCAAGATCGTGCAGGAAAACTCCGCCTGCGTGATGCTCAAGCATGAGGACTGGCCGGGGCTGGAGAAGATCTCGGCGCTGAGGAACTTCCAGGCGGACGGCTCCATGAAGCCGATCTCCATTCTTTGCGGCAATGGCGGGCTGTTCCTCGATTTCGAGGTTGAGCGCGGCGCCGACGGGGCCATGACCGGCTACGCCTTCCCCGACATGCTTTGCGATGTGGTCCGGCTGCAGGCCGAAGGTCAGCGCGACGCCGCACACGACCTGTTCGACGCGCATTTGCCGTTGCTGCGTTATGAGCAGCAGCAAGGCGCCGTGGGCCTGGCCGTGCGGAAGTATGTTATGGCCAAGCGCGGCATCATTGCCAGCGATGCCCAGCGCAAGCCGGGCGCGAGCTTGAGTGCCAAGGCCAAGGCAGAAGTGGAATACCTGCTGTCCCGCGTGGCGAAGCACGACAAGCGCGCCGCCGGCAAAATCGCCTGAGGGAGAACAAAGCTCATGGATCTTGGAATCAAGGACAAATCCGCCCTGGTGCTGGGTGGAGGTGGTGGCCTGGGCCGTGCCATCTGCGTGGCTCTGGCGCGCGAAGGTGTGAAGGTAACGGCCGCTGATATCAGCGATGAGGCGCTGTCCGGGACCGAAGCCGCGGTGAAGGCCGAAGGCGGCACTATTCGCACGGTGAAGTGGGATCTGGCCGATCTGGGTTCGATCGAGGGCCACATCAGCGCCATCGAGGCCGCGCATGGTCCAGTGCAGATCCTGGTGAACAACACCGGCGGTCCGCCGCCGACGCCGGTTTCTGGTCAGAGCCCTGACAAGTGGCGCAGCAGCTTCGAGATGATGGTGATGTCGGTTGTTGCCATCACCGACCGCATCCTGCCGGGCATGAAGGCCGCGAAATGGGGCCGCATCGTCACCAGCACCTCCTCCGGTGTGGTGGCGCCGATTCCGAATCTAGGCCTGTCCAATGCGTTGCGCATGACGCTCGTCGGATGGTCCAAGACGCTGGCGCGCGAAGTGGCGCGCGACGGCATCACCGCCAACATCATTCTGCCCGGCCGCGTGGCGACCGATCGCATCCGCTTCCTGGACGAGGCCAAAGCCAAGCGCGAGAACCGCTCGGTTGAGGATGTGGAGGCCGAGAGCACCGGCTCGATCCCTGCCGGCCGCTACGGCAGGCCGGAGGAGTATGGCGATGCGGTCGCCTTTCTCGCCAGCGCCCGTGCGTCCTACATCACCGGTTCCACCATTCGCGTGGACGGCGGGTTCATCGCCAGCGTCTGATCCATCAAGTAGGCGCGGCTAGAGCAGTTGGCCGCGCCTGCTCTTCTAAACTCCTAAGCGCTAGCGTAGCTTCGCTCCTCCCCGCTGTGCTCCTCACCCCGGACACGCGGTGCGCGCAGCCATTTCTGCTCAGCCCGCTCCAGCGCAGACATTCGCAGTCCGTGCTGGCAGGCTCTCATTCCGCAGGGCAGATGCAGGCATAAGGTGCGGCTCTCGCATTTCCCACGATCCACCATCATTAACGAAGATCTCATAGGCGTCATGCCGTCCCGGATTGTGCGACTATTTAACTTAATGGTAGGTTTTCGCGAGAAAAGAGACAGACACGAGCCAGATCCACCATGTCCAGCACCGCCGAACTGCTCGATTTCCCCCGGAGCGACAAGGATCGCCTTCGTCTCGCCCTACGCCGTCTGGAGGCCGCACTGGCTGAACAGAAGGCTGCCGTGGCTGCGTTTCGCGGCAATTTGGTTGAGATGCGCCAAGCGACCCATGGCTTGGCCAGCCAGCTGCAGGATTATCAATCGCGGCTCAGCGACACTGCAGGCAAGGTTTCCGCCGCGCGGGATGCGGCGAAGCAATTGGAGCACCAAGCTGACAGCATGCTGGAACGCTCCTGACGCGGCTGTTGTCATCAGAAAAGCGGCCGATATAGTCGAACGGGAATAACGAGGGTTGCTCCCATGCGACGTCGGGCCACTTCCGCCGCCTTGGCCATTCTTCTTGGGCTTGGCTGGATTTCGTCATTGCACGCGCAGAGCCAGCCCTCTCCCGTCGTTTTCGCCGCCGCCAGCCTGACTGATGTGATGCGGGAACTGGCCAAGGCGTGGCAGGACCGCGGCCATGCCCCGCCCCGCTTCTCCTTTGCGGCATCCTCGGCATTGGCGCGTCAGCTGGAGCAAGGCGCGCAGGCTGACATCTTTGCCTCCGCTGACGAACCTTGGATGGACTACGCACAGCAACGGCAGCTGATCATCGAGGCCAGCAGGATCAGTCTCGTCGCCAACAGCCTGGTGCTGATAGCACCGGCCGACAGTCAGGTTGCAAGCGTCGAGTTATCGCCGACGACGGATCTGCGGTCCTTGTTGGGACAAAATGGGCGAGTTGCGACGGGTGATCCTGTCCATGTCCCTGTTGGCCGCTATGCACAAGCCGCGCTGCAATGGATGAGGCAATGGGACGTAGTGGAGCCCAGACTGGCCCGCGCTGATCATGTTCGTGCTGCATTGTTGCTGGTCCAGCGAGGTGAAGCTCCCTTTGGAATTGTGTACGGTACCGACGCCGCGGCCTCGCCCGGCGTCCGGGTGGTCGGTACCTTTCCGGCCGAGAGCCATCCCGCCATTACCTATCCGTTCGCGATGACGCGCAAGGCGGCAGGCAACCCTGCGGCGGAGGCTTTCTTTGCCTTTGCCACAGGAGAAGAAGCCGCGGCCATATATCGTCGCTTCGGTTTCGCCCCTCGCAATCCCTGAGCATGAACTGGCTCGCTCCCGAGGAATGGGAAGCCGTCAGGCTCAGCCTCAGCATCGCCTTCCGGTCCATGGCCTTCGGCCTCCCGCCCGCCATTGCGGTGGCTTACCTGCTGTCGCGCGGGCGATTTTTTGGAAAGTCGCTTGTGGATGCAATGGTCCACATGCCGCTGGTGCTGCCTCCAGTACTTGTCGGTTGGATACTGCTTATGACCTTTGGCATCCGCGGGCCCATCGGCGCGCTGCTCGACCAATGGTTCGGTCTTCGGTTGGTGTTCACCAGCCATGGCGCCGCCCTCGCTACCTCTGTCATGTCTTTCCCGCTGATTGTCCGTGCGGTGCGCCTCAGCCTGGACGGTGTCGATCCGGGCCTGGAGGAGGCCGCGCGCAGCTTGGGCGCGCGTCGCTGGGATCGCTTCCTGACGATCACGCTCCCCCTTATGAGCCCAGGTATCCTGTCAGGCGCCATCACAGCCTTTGCTGCGGGACTGGGTGAGTTCGGCGCGGTGATCACCTTTGCCTCCAATATTCCGGGGGAAACGCAAACCCTGCCACTCGCCATCTACACGGCGGTGCAGACGCCCGGTGGCGAAGCAACTGCGGCCAGGCTGGCCGCCATCTCATTTTCTCTCGCAGTGCTGGCACTGATTCTTGCGGAATTCGCGGCGCGGCGCCTGCAGCGTTTGCTCGGGCGCTGATGCTGCAGGTCCAGCTTCAGCACCGCTTTCGAGGCACGTCTGGCTTCTCGCTCGATGTGGATTTCGCCGCGCCGGCCGCAGGCGTCACCGCCGTGTTCGGGCCATCCGGTTGCGGTAAATCGACCTTGCTCACCGCCCTCGCAGGTCTCCTGATGCCTCAGCACGGACGCATCGTTCTTGGATGCCGCGTTCTGCTCGACACCGCGCACCAAGTGGCCTTGCCTCCGGAGCAGAGGCGATGCGGGATGGTCTTTCAAGATGCCCGGCTCTTCCCTCATCTTTCTGTGCATCGGAACCTTCGCTACGGAGAACGCCGGGCACCTGCCGCGGCTCAGGGTCCGGATTTTGCTTCAGTGGTCGAGCTTCTTGGGATCGATCACCTGTTGGCCCGCCGGCCTGGGCATCTCTCGGGCGGCGAGAAGCAGAGGGTTGCACTGGGCCGTGCGCTGCTCTCACGTCCCTCGATGTTGCTGATGGACGAGCCGCTGGCAGCTCTAGACGCGGCGCGCAAGGCCGAGTTGCTCCCGTTCCTCGCACGCCTTCGGGAGACGCTTCGTGTTCCCGTTGTCTACGTTACCCACGCCTTGGACGAAGTTGACCAGCTGGCTGACTTCCTGGTGCTGATGGAGAATGGGCAAACCTTGGCCAGTGGCACGGTGGAGGTGATGTCCACCCGCACCGACCTACCGCTTGTCCATCGCCGGGATGCAGGCGCCGTTCTTCCGTGCCGGGTGCTGACGCATGACAGGGGACGCGGGCTCACTAGGCTCAGCTTCGCCGGCGGCGAGATCCAGGTGCCACTGCGGAGCGAGGAACCGGGAACGGCCTTGCGCCTGCGCATCCTGGCGCGGGATGTTTCCATCGCCACGGTCGAACCGCGGCATCTCTCCATGCAGAACGTCCTCCCAGGCGTGTTGCAGAGCATTAAGCCCGTGGCCGCACATGAGGCGATGCTGCATATCCGGCTGGGTGACAGCACCCTGCTGGCCCGTGTGACGCAGGATGCTGTTTCACGCCTTGGTCTTGCCCAAGGTGCCTCTATCTGGGCCCTGGTCAAGTCGGTCGCCTTCACGGCCGGTCCTGCGGTGGAGGACATACAATGACCCGGTCGAGGCTGAGCCTGCGCCTTGACCTGCCTGGCGGGCGCATTGGTCCCGGAAAGATTGCCTTGTTGGAAGCGATCGACCAGCGAAGATCTATTTCCGCGGCGGCACGATCGCTCGGCATGTCATACCGGCGCGCGTGGGAGTTGGTGGAGGCGACCAACGACATTCTTGGCAATGCGGTGGTAGCAACATCAACCGGCGGCCGCAGCGGCGGTGGTGCAACCCTGACCCCGCTGGGACAGCAGGTCATTCATCACTATCGCAGAGCCGAGATCCTGGCCTCCGGCGCGGCGGCATCGGAGATGGAGCATCTGATTCGCCTGTGCACTCGGGCTCACGCGGAGCAGCATACGCTGCCTGATCATGATCTTTGATCAGCGTCGACCATCTTCCTCCAACGAACCCGTATAGGGAGGGATGGTGCCGGCTAGGCCGGGACAAGGTCCGGCGAAGACGCACCAACAGCCTCTTGTAATGTTGTGATATTACGGCTCGGATGCCTCTCAAGCTGACGCTCCAGCCGGCGTGGAGAAGGGGATGTCCGCAGCCGGAACTATGGCTACGTCGACACCAAAGCCTTGCGCGACGTCGACTACCCCTTCAGCGAGTGTCACACACGGTTTTTCATCTTCTTGCTAAAACCTCGCGGCATGACAGATGAGGGCAAGAGCGCCATGTCGTACTCCGGCGGCAAGATCAGCAAAACCATAATCTCGCCCATCACACAGCTTCGAGAAGCGGAGATTGGGCGTTGTTGTGAGGTCTTGGACCATTGCAGTGTCGAGTATTCCTCGATCGGAGATTTCAGTTATCTGGGCGCCTACTGCATGGTTGCGGATGCAAGCGTCGGGCGCTTCTGCGCTATTGCGGCGCATGTTCGAATCGGAGCGCCGAACCACCCCCTGCGACGGCCATCGGTGCATCGCTTCACCTACTGCCCCGAATATTACGATCCCCGGCAACAACGCGATGCCGGCTTCTTCCAGCAACGCCGTCTCGAACGCACCACGATCGGACACGATGTATGGATCGGGCACGGCGTGGTGGTTCTGCCAGGCGTAACGGTCGGGAACGGTGCAGTACTGGCTGCCGGCGCGGTAGTCACTCGCGACGTCGCAGCCTATAGCATCGTGGGCGGAGTGCCTGCCCGCGAGATCCGCCGTCGTTTCCCGGAAGAGGTGGCTGGCC
Source organism: Teichococcus globiformis (assembly GCF_042646265.1). Lineage (NCBI taxonomy): Bacteria > Pseudomonadati > Pseudomonadota > Alphaproteobacteria > Acetobacterales > Roseomonadaceae > Roseomonas > Teichococcus globiformis. The sequence goes on along the minus strand of NZ_JBHRTN010000029.1, from coordinate 214,110 downwards.
GGCTACAACGCATCGCCTGGTGGGACTGGCCCTTTGATCTCATCATGGAACGACTGCCGGACTTTCAGAACGACGATATCGCCTCCTTCTGCGATCGCTGGGGCGGGCCAACCTGAGGATCGGCCATTGTTGGAATTGACAGCTGTCAACGAGCGGCATTGACAGCTGTCAACGTTGAAGTTGATGCATTTCAGCGCCAAGACCTTATAGTGACGCCGAAATTCGAATTCGTCGGAGAAAAGCGTCGGACATGCCCTCCTCCACCGCCACCCCGGCGCCCGCAAGAACGATAGACCATCAAATCGGCGCCGATGCTCAAGCCCTGAGTGCGCAGCTCGCTCTGCTGCGCAACCGCATTTTTCCGCCTGCCGCGCGAAAAAGCCTTCGCCGCTTCTCCAGCGGTGAAGCCGCTGCCCTGGTCCAGATCAGCGACTCCTATCTTCGCCAACTGGCGCTGGCAGGTGAAGGGCCGGTACCCGAGAAAGGGCCTGGCGGACGCCGTGCCTATACTCTGGAGCAGATCCACGAATTGCGCCGTCTTCTCGGAACCAAGAAGAAGCCCGGTCAGCCGCACCGCACAGGCCAGGAACATCTGCAGGTTCTGGCTGTGGCAAACTTCAAGGGAGGCTCTGGCAAGACCACGACCACAGTGCATTTGGCCGAATATCTGGCCTTCCGTGGATACCGCGTCCTTGCCCTTGACCTCGACCCGCAAGCCAGCCTCTCAGCAATGTTCGGCTACCAACCGGAACTGGATATCGGTGAGAACCAGACCCTCTACGCCGCTCTGCGCTATGACAGCCAGCGCAGGCCACTGCGTGACGTGATCAGGCCCAGCTACATCCCGGGACTGGACATCGTGCCAGCCAATCTGGAACTGCACGAGTTTGAACATGACACGCCTCGTATGCTCGCACAGTCGGAACGCCGACAAGGCTCCGTCTTCTTCACGCGCCTCACTGAAGCTCTGAGTACGGTGCAAGCCGACTATGATGCGGTCATTATTGACTGCCCGCCGCAACTTGGCTTTCTCACGCTTTCGGCGCTTTGCGCCGCCACGGGGGTCCTGATCACGGTGCATCCGCAGATGCTGGATATCGCCAGCATGTGCCAGTTCCTGCTGATGACCTCCGATCTTCTCTCGGTAGTGCGAGAAGCGGGAGGCAGCCTCGATTACGATTTCCTGCGCTATCTGGTCACCCGGTATGAGCCTCAGGACGGGCCACAAACACAGGTCGTCGGCTTCCTGCGCAGTCTGTTCGGTGACCGGGTGCTGACCAACCCGATGGTCAAATCCACCGCTATCTCGGATGCAGGACTGACCAAACAGACCCTCTACGAAGTCGGCCCGCAGAATTTCAGCCGTGAGACCTATAACCGCGCAGCCGAGGCATTGGATGCCGTGAACGGCGAAGTGGCGCAATTGATGGCTCAAGCCTGGGGGCGCACCAGCCGATGAAACGCAAGGACACTCTGCGCTCTCTTCTGGGCAGCGCACCGGCGGCCCCCGAGGCAGAGACGCCGGCTGCCAGCCGTGTCCCCTCTGGCGCGGTCCGCGCCATGGGACTCAACCTGGGCCAGATGAGGGAAGAGGCCGAAGCCTTGAAGGCGCAGATTGAAGCCGGGGATTCGGTGGTGGATCTGGATCCGGGCTTGGTAGACACGTCCTTCGTACAGGATCGTCTTGCTGCGGATCACGACGCGGAGATGCAGCAGCTGGTGCAAAGCATCAGCGAGTCTGGACAGCAGGTCCCCGTTCTCGTGCGGCCCCATCCCGCAAAGGCAGGACGGTACCAGATGGCCTATGGCCATCGGCGCCTGATGGCCGTGCAACGGCTCGGCATACACCTCAAGGCGGTCATCAGGCCGTTGAGCGATGCTGAACTTGTTGTTGCTCAGGGCAAGGAGAACATCGAGCGGCGCAATCTCACCTTTATCGAGAAGGCGCTATTTGCCGCTCATCTGGAGGAGCTGGGTTTTGACCGACCCACCCTGCATGCCGCCCTCGCCGTGCAATCCGCGGAAATGACCCGCTATCTGCAGGTCGCCAGAGGCATTCCTCGCCCCATCATCCTGGCCATCGGCGCAGCCCCTCGGACCGGCCGTCCCCGTTGGCTGGAGTTGCAGCGTCTATTCTCCCACCCGCAGGCCGCGTTGACGGCGGAACGCGCCCTGGAGGCACCAGGCTATCGCGCGCTGGGCAGCGACGCGCGCTTCCTACGGATCTATGAAGCGCTTCGCCGAGCCGATGATGCGGAAAACGCGGAGCGGTACTGGCGCAACGCCGCCGGAGATCCGGTGGTGCGTATTGAGGCCAGCGGCCAGAGCACACGGTTGACCATCAATGAAAGACTGGAGCCACGCTTCGCCCGGTTCCTGGTGGATCGCCTTGACGATTTGCACCGGGACTTCCTTGCCGAGACGCGGGAATGACAGGGAACGTGTCTGTGGACTTTAGCGACCAGCTGCTGGATTGCAGGGCCACCGGGCTGTTTTCCAGGGCTGTGGACTTTGGCGACCGCACGGAGGCTCCCATTGTCGCGGGTCTAGAAGTGGCTGGAGTCGTTCCCCGGAGAGGGCAGGAGGGCCGCGGAGTCGTCCAGGCTCCGCTCCGTGGACCTTGCCGGCTCAAGCGTGGACTCTGCCGACGGGCCGCTCGTCAAAACAATCACTTGCAACGGTTTTCCCGGGGACTCTGTCGGCACAGAGCAAATATAACTTTCAACTAGCTGCAATTAGCTTTCGGTCGTCAAAGTCCACGGCGACAGCGCGCCGCGCGTCCGTCAGGGTGCCGCCAAGATGCATCGGGACGATCGATCCCTTTGGGAATGATCGGTCACCAGCAGCAGGAACGATAGGGCCATGGCCACGGTTCACCGCCTCATTGAAGCCTTCGGGCGCCAGGCCAGCCGAGACATGGTGGAGGGGCGTCGTGGCGCTCGGATCGTGGAAGCCGCAGCGTCATGGGCCGCTGATGAAGATATCGGAACAGGTTACATTCACTCTGGCTGGTGCCAAACGGCCTTGCCCCATCGGCGGCCTGACGATGACAGCGCCGTCTGGAAGCTGGAAACGGACAGCCTCACCCTTCTGGTCGAACCGGGCCTCAGGCTGCGACCCGATGGCAGCACCGCCCATGTTGGTGTTCCCTTCGGCTCCATTGCCCGGCTGATCCTGATCTATCTTCAATCGGAGGCCTTGCGGACCGGGTCCCGGGACGTACAGCTCGGCCGATCACTCCGTGACTTCCTGGGTCGTCTCGGTGTTTCGGTCGGCGGCAAGACCACCAGGCTCGTTCGCGAACAGGCCGACCGCATCAGCCGGTGCAGGCTTTCCTTTCACTTCACCCGCAATGGCACCTCGGTCCTGGTCAACCAGAATATCGTCGACATCGCCATGTTTGTTGACGGCGCGGAGGGAGGCGACAAGCGGCAGGGCGACCTCTTCGTGGAAACCGCCCGACTGTCGGAAAGCTTTTTCCAGCAGCTCCGCCAGCATGCCGTGCCCCTGGATGAAGCGGCCATCCGCCACATCCGCAACTCTTCCATGGCACTGGACGTGTATTGCTGGCTCGCCTACCGCCTGCATGCCCTGCAGGACAGCAAGCTCATCTCCTGGCCAGCTCTGGCCACGCAGTTCGGAGCCGGTATTCGCCTCCGCAAGCACTTCAAGGCGGCCTTCACCGAAAACCTCCAACTAGCCCAAGCAGTTTATCGCGACGCCCACGTGGAGCTAACCCCGGAAGGCCTGATGCTGCACCCGTCTCCGCCGCCGGTGCGCAAGCTGGTGCGCAACCAGGGCTAGGTCGCGGTCGGCAAAGTCCACGGCAGGCTGAGCGAGAGACTTCTGATGCCTCTTCGGCGTTAAGGCTGCGGCCGCGCCCCGCGGCCTGCCTCCTGGCCGTGGAGCTCCGCCGCAATGCCTGATTTGCCGCCTTTCAGGATGGCGCCCCCGCAAGCCGGGTCTGCCTCCGAACTGCGCAGCCTGACCACCTTGATTGGTGGCGTCGTGCTCGTGGCAGCCCTTTATCTGGGACGCGACGTGCTGATCCCGGTAACGCTCGCCATTTTGCTGAGCCTGGTGCTGTCGCCGCTGGTCAGGCTGCTCCGGCGCTTCCGTCTGGGCCGCGTCACCTCGGTGCTTCTGGCCGTGGCACTGGCCCTCGGTGTCGCTCTGGCGACCGCGGCAGTAATCGGAGCCCAGCTGGCCGAGCTGGTGCAAAATATCGGCCTCTACCAGACCACCATCCAGCAGAAGCTCGATGCGCTGAAGGCATTAACCTTCAACCGTGTGGACAGCGTCCTGGAACGGCTGAGCGGCGATCTCGGGCGGCCATCGCCTCAAGTCGCCCCGGTGGCACCGCCGGCGGCGTCCGGGGAAGGCGGCACGGGTGCGCCGGCGCCCATCCCGGTGGAGGTCCATGAGCCGGACCTGACGCCTCTGCAGATCCTGGACCGGGTGGCGACACCGCTGATGGGCCCTCTGGCGCAGGCCGGCATCGTGCTCCTGGTCAGCATCTTCGTACTGCTGCGGCGGGAGGATCTGCGGGACCGGCTGATCCGGCTGTTCGGCGCCACCGATCTGCACCGCACCACCATCGCCATGGATGATGCCGCTTACCGCCTGAGCCGGTTCTTTCTGGCCCAGCTGACCATCAACATCGCTTTCGGCGCCGCCATTGGCCTCGGGCTGTTGCTGATCGGACTGCCAAGCCCGCTGCTCTGGGGTATCCTGGCGGCGTTGCTGCGCTTCGTGCCCTATGTGGGCGCCATTCTGGGCGCCTTGCTGCCCATCGCCCTTGCTGCGGCGGTGGACCCCGGATGGTCCCTGATGCTCTGGACCATTGCCCTGTTCCTGGCCCTCGAGCCGGTCATCGCGCATGTGGTGGAGCCGCTCGTTTACGGCCACAGCACCGGCATGTCGCCGGTTTCGGTGGTGATCGCCACCATCTTCTGGAGCTGGATCTGGGGTCCGATCGGGCTGATCATCGCCACGCCGCTGACGCTCTGCCTCGTGGTGATGGGCCGGCATGTTCAACGGTTCGAGTTCCTGGATGTCCTGCTCGGAGACCGGCCTGCTCTCACGCCGGTGGAGAACTTCTACCAGCGCGCCCTGGCGGGCGATCCTGACGAGGCGGAAGAGCAGGCCGAGCTTCTGCTGCGTGACCGGCCACTCTCCGCCTATTACGACGAGGTGGCGCTTCGCGGACTGGCCCTGGCGGCCGCGGACGTGCGGCGCGGCCTGGTAACTCCGCCACAGCTCGAACGCATCCGCGAAGCTGTGACCGAGCTGTCCGATGCACTGGAAGATCATCCCGACAGCGTTCCCGTACCCACCCGGCTGCTGCGCCTTCCCACCAGCCAGCCAGCATCGCCGGAGCCGGGTACTCCGGAGCTGGCGCCGGAATGGCAGGCAGAGGGCGCGGTGCTCTGTGTTGCCGGCAGGGGACCGCTTGATGACATCGCATCCGTGCTGACCGCGCAGATCCTGCGCAAGCATGGTTTCGGTGTGCGGATCATCTCCCATGCGGCGGTGTCACGCCGTGAGGTGGGCCAGCTACAAGGGGAGGGGGTTCGACTGGCCTGCATCTGCGCACTTCGGGTGCCGGGCCCGACGAGCCATCTCCGCTATCTCCTGCGCCGTTTGAGGCAGCGCCTGCCTGAAACGCCGGTGCTGATCAGCCTGTTCGGCGAAGCCGGCGAGAGCACTGTCCTCGAGGAAGCCGAGAACACACCTCCGATGGCGGACAGCCTGAGGGAGACGGTGCAGTTCTGTCTTCAGGCGGCTGCCGGCGAGGGAGAAACGGTACCTGCCCCTTGAAGGCTGCGTCGATCCACGGAAAGAACCGGTGTCGAGGCCCTATCAAGCTGGAGAGCGCACCACGATGCAACGCGTGACCGTGACACTGGACGATGGGCTGGTGGCAGAGATCGACCGGCTCGCCCATTCGCGGGGCGAAGCCGGACGGTCCGAGATCATGCGCGACCTCCTGCGGGCCAGTTTGCAGCAGGACGCTGCCGACCGTGGCGAGGAAGGCCCCAGCCTGGGGGCGTTGGTCTACACCTATTCACACGAGCAGCGTGACTTGGCACGGCGCCTCACGGGCACCTTTCACCACCACCATGATCTCTCGGTATCGTCGCTGCACCTGCATCTCGACCAGGAATACTGCCTGGAGGTGGCGGTGCTGCGAGGCGATGCGGGCTCGCTTCGCCAGTTCGCCGGCCACGTGATGGCCGAGCGGGGCGTCCGGCACGGTAAGCTGGTCGTGCTGCCGGACACTGCAAAACAGCCACGGGAAACCTGATGGTTCCCGTGGCCTGCGGGGCTTCAGCCCAGCTTGTCCTTCAGATCCTTGGCGGGCTTGAACTTCACGGACTTGCTGGCGGCGATCTGCACCACTTCGCCGGTGGCCGGATTGCGGCCCTGCCGGGCGGCACGCTCGCTGATGGCGAAGCTGCCGAAACCGGCCAGACGGACCTCGCGGCCAGCACCCAGGGCCTCGCCCACGGAGGACAGCACGGCCTTGATCACGGCCTCTGCCTGCGTCTTCGGCAGGTTGGCGGCGGCAGCGGCAGCATCGACCAGCTCCTGGCGGGTCATCGGGCGGGAATCGTCGGACAAAGGCATACTCCGGATCTTGATGTCGGTCGGCCAGGAGAGACACCCTCTCCACCGCCTGGTCAAGCACCGGTTGGATGATCAAAGCCCCGCTGAGGGTGGTTTTCCACAGGCTTGAGAAGTGTTCCGGTGGATTGTGACGGCTTCGCCACAGCGAGAGCGTGTGGTCAGCGCCATTCTGCCAGGATGACGTCGGCGCTGACGGCCTCCACCTGCCGGCCGAAGCGCTCGCGATACAGGGTCAGGAGGGCGTCATGTGTCCGGTCCGAAGAGGAGCAGATAGCGTCCACAGGCACCACGACGCGGTAGCCCCGATCCACGGCTCCCATGACGGCGGCGAGCACGCAAACATCGGTTTCTGCCCCACTGATCACCACCGTGTCGACGCCGCGCTCGGCCAGGAGCTGGTCAAGCGCCGGCTCGGTCCAGGGAGAGTAGGTGCCCTTGTCGAGCACTGCAGCCGGAGGCACAAGCCTTGCCAGCGGCGGCAGAAGGTCAAGGGCCTGCGCTGGCAGGGCCTGGCGGGTCATCTGCGACCAGCTTTCATAGTAGCGTCGCCAGCTGCCCTGTGCGTCCTCGGGACGCTCGGGCGGAATGAAGCGGGTAAACACCGTTCGATCCGGCGCTGCCTCTGCCAGCGCGGTCACGAGCGGCAGCACCCGATGCATCCAGGGGGTTTCCCATGGACCTTCGGCGAAGAGGTGCTGCATGTCGATGCAAAGGTGCAGCGCATTCGGCCCGAGTGGCCCGAAGCGCAACGCTTCCCGGTTTGTCATGGGGGAAGAACGAACCGCAGGCGCAGGAGATGCGTGGCCAGGCCGTAATCGCCGTATTCACCCGGCCGGAACGTTGCGCTTCAGCTCCTCCAGCCAGGCTGTGGCGTTGCCGTCGGACGGCGCGCGCCAGTCTCCGCGAGGCGACAGCGATCCACCTGCAGCCACCTTCGGCCCATTCGGCATGGCGGAGCGCTTGAACTGGCTGAAGCCGAAGAAGCGGCTGAGAAAGACCTCCAGCCAGTGCCGGATCGTTGGCAGATCGTAGGCTCCACGCCGGTCCTCCGGGAAGCCTGGTGGCCAGGCGCCGCGGGCCTTGTCGCCCCAGGCATGCAGGGCCATAAAGGCGATCTTGGACGGGCGGAAGCCGTAGCGGAGCGTATAGAAGAGGTTGAAGTCCTGAAGCGCGTAGGGGCCAATCTTGGCCTCGGTGCTCTGAAGGGCCTGCGTATCCGCGTCGGCCGGCACCAGTTCCGGCGAGATCTCCGTGTCCAGGATCGATTGAAGGGTCGCCCCGGCCTCATCAGTGAAATCGCCCGAGCTGATGGCAAAGCGGATCAGGTGCTGGATCAGCGTCTTGGGCACCCCGGCGTTGACGTTGTAGTGCGACATCTGGTCGCCCACGCCGTAGGTGCACCACCCGAGCGCTAACTCGGACAAGTCGCCGGTGCCCAGTACAATGCCGCCCTCGTGGTTGGCTGCACGGAACAGGTAGTCGGTGCGCAGCCCGGCTTGGACGTTCTCGAAAGTGACGTCGTAAACCGCTTCGCCCCGGCCGAAAGGATGGCCGAGATCGGTCAGCATCTGCTTGGCCGCCGGTCGGATGTCGAGTTCCCGTGCCGTGATGCCCAGCGCCTCCATTAGCGCATGAGCGTTGGTCTTGGTGCCGGCGGAGGTGCCGAAGCCGGGCAGGGTGTAGCCGATGATGTCGGTGCGCGGCTTTCCCATCCGATCCATGGCGCGTGCGGCCACGATGAGTGCCTGAGTGGAGTCGAGGCCGCCCGACACTCCGATCACCACCTTGCCCCGCGTGGAGCCGAGTCGCTGCACCAGGCCGGAAACCTGGATATTGTAGGCCTCATAGCAATCCTGGTGCAGGCGTGCCGGATCGGCGGGCACGAAGGGATAGCGCTCGATGGCGCGTTGCAGGCCAATGTCCCCCTGTGGCGGGTTGAGGCGGAAGGAGATGCGCCGGAACTCCGCGTGATGAGCCCGGCGATTGTCGTCGAAGCTGCCCTGCCGGGCCCGCTCCTGCCTCAGCAGGTCGAGATCGATGTCGGCGATGACGATCTGCTCGGCATCGGGGAAGCGATCGCTTTCCCGCAGGATGGCGCCGTTCTCGAAGATGGAGACCTGCCCGTCCCACGCCAGGTCGGTGGTCGATTCACCCACCCCCGCCGCCGCGTAGAGATAGGCCGCAAGGCAACGCGCCGATTGCGACTGCGCCAGCAACCGTCGGGTATCCGCCTTGCCCACGGTGATGTTGCTGGCCGAGAGGTTGGCCAGCACAAGTGCCCCATGGGCCGCGGCCACGGAGGAGGGCGGGATCGGCACCCACACATCCTCGCAGATCTCGGCATGCACGATGAGGTCCGGAACATCCTCGGCGGCGAAAAGAAGGTCAGGGCCGAAGGGGACCTCATGCCCGGCCACCCGCGCCGTACCGCCTTCGGTGCCGGCGCCGGATGCAAACCAGCGGCGTTCGTAGAATTCGCGGTAATTCGGCAGGTGCTGCTTGGGCACCACACCCAGCAGCTGCCCTCCCTGAATGGCCAGGGCGGTGTTGTAGACGCGCCCCTTGTGACGCACCGGTGCGCCCACCAGCATCAGAACCCGCATGGAGACCGATGCCTCGACGAGCGTCGCCGCCGCTTCCTCCACCGCATCCAGCAGCGCGTCCTGCAGATGCAGATCGTCGATCGCATAGCCGGAAAGCGAAAGCTCCGGAAACACGGCCAGGGCCGTGCCCTGGGCGTCGCATTGCCGCGCGGCGGCCAGAATGGCTTCCGCGTTGCGCATCGGGTCCGCCAGGCGCACCGGGGTGGTGCAGGCGGCAAGGCGGGCGAAGCCGTGACGGTAGAGGGAATGGAAGCTCATGGCGCGTAAGGTGGGACGGACCAGCGCAGTCGTCCAGTGACCCGTTGACGCGGAGGCCGCGCCTTGGCACGCCCATGCCGCATCCCTGGGTTGGAGGCGATAGATGCTGGGCCTTCTGGCCGCCATTCGCGGCGGCCGGCTTTTCGTGGCCGATGACACGCCATTGGTGCTGGTCGGCAACCGCTGCAGCCTTCCGGCGCGGGACATTCCCAGCCCGCAGCCGGGCCGTGTGGTCGTCTGGCGACAGAATTCATGGCACCGCATCACCGAGCCCTGCTCGGAGCTCGCGGTGATCTGGCAGAACATCACCGGGGTCCGGGTGCTGAGGCCAGGTGCGTCGGCGGTGACGCTGAAGGCGGCCGCCCCCAAGCCTCGCTTTGACCAGCCTTCCCCCGTCCTGCTGGTGCGGCCCGAAGTGCTGGAGCCGGATGGAATGGCACGGGCCGCGATACCCATGGCCTATCCGGCAGGCGACGTTCAACTGCCGATCGAGGCGCGCTGGGCGGAAGCGCCGCGTGTTTTCCCTGGCACCGACCTGCCAGCCTTCGGACCCGACGAGGTCAGCATCGCGGGTCCGGCCGAGGAAGTGCGCAGCGATGTCGGAGCCAGCCGCTTCGCTCGCTATGGGCGTGCCGCCAACTACCTGGTGATGGCGCCAGCGGCGATCCTGGGCCGTCCTCTGCCAGGCGCCGCGCCGCGGCCGCGCGTGGCTGTTCTGGGTGACAGCATTTCCTCCACCGGGGCCGCAGGAGCGTCCGCCCTGATCGGAAAATGCCACCATCCAGGCTTTGTGCTTTCGGCACTGGGCGATGCCGATCTGCCTTTCATCAACATGGGTGCGGCCGGATTGTCTCTGGCGGAGATCATGGCCGCGCCCGCGGAGCAGCGCGGCCGCCGCTTCCGCATCCTGGCCGGCATCGGCATCACCCACATGCTCTGCTTCCTGGGGCAGAACGATCAGGCCGCGCACCGCAATGCGGAGCAGTTCCTGGGTGATCTCGACAAGCTCCGGCGGGAGTTGGAGCCGTTGCGCATCCGGCTGGTTCCCGGAACCTCCTGGCCCCGAACCGATGCCGCCAATGCCGCCCCATCGCAGTTCGGCGCAAGTGACTCCTGGGCGCAACTCGATGCAGTCACGCGGGCGATTCGCCAGCGCAACGGCGTCGGCTACGGCTATTTTGACATCGAAGAGGTCTTTGGCGATTTGGCCAGGCCCCGCCTCTGGCGCGGCGACAAGGGCGGTCCGCCGAAGGACGGCATTCATCCGGGCGATGGCCTGCACCAGTGGGCGCGGCTCAGACTAGGCGAGGCTTTGCCGCGGTTGCTGCATCTTTGAACCTGAAAGGGCGGCCCGTCGCGCGGCCCGCCCCCGGTCCTTCCAGCGGCGGTGCGGTTCAGCGCGCCGCCGTATTCGCCAAGGCCTCGTCGCCACGGTTCTGGGCGACATGCTGCGGCGCCCGGCGCTGGCCCCGTCGCAGCAGGTCACGACCGGGCATTTCAACCCAGTGATACAGGATTGACGCGGCCAGCAACGACAGCACCGTGCCCAGGACCACCGGGATGTAGGATACGGGATCAAGCCCCGGTGCCACCATGCGCAGCGCGTTCTTGAACGCCGACCAAACAACCGCATGACACATATAGAGCGCGAAGCTGATTTCCCCCAGATAAACCAGGGGACGGATGGCAGCGATGCGGCCCAGTCTGTCCTGCGGGTTGCTCAGGGCCAGGATCAGCAGGGCAAAGCCGGCCGTGTAGGCGGGCAGCATCGTGTCCGGCAGGAACCAGCAACTGCCGATCAGCAGCGCCAGCAGCGCCGGGCCGGCCAGGCTGCCCAGACGATGCGCCAGGCCGAGCCGCCCTTCCAGCTCGCGAAGCACGACTCCTATGGTGAAGGCGCAGGCGATGCGGCCGAGCGGATGAGAGACCATCTCCGTGCCGGTCAGCAGCCAGGCCACAAGCCCTACACCGATCCAGCCTACCAGCGGCAGGCGCATCAGGACCCAGCACAGGAACGGGAAGACGATGTAGGCGGCCCATTCGGCTGAGATGGACCAGGCCGGTACGTTGGGCGAGCCGATCCCGAACCAGGACTGCACCATCAGCAGATTGGCGAGAATGCTGGAAGGCGAGTAGGCCGCCGCATCGGCCGGTACGCGCTTGAACACAAAGATCGCTGCGACATAGAGCGCCAGCGCCCCCAGCATCGTGACCACGTGCAGCGGCCAGATCCGCGCGAAACGGTAGAGCATGAAGCGTTGCGCGTCTCGGGCTGAGACGCCGCTCGCGAACACGTTCCGGTAGACGTGATGGATGATGAAGCCGCTGAGGATGAAGAAGAAATCGACACCCAGGAAGCCGCGCGCAAAGATGGCCTCCAGCCCGAACCAGTTGGCATGCTGCGCCACCGTGGCGTCCATCGGCAGGTGGTAAGCAACAACGGCAAGCGCCGCAGGCCCTCGCGCCCCGGTCAGAGCGGGGATGTCCTGACGCGGCTGCAAGCCATGCATCGAATGAGACAAGAAGGTTTCTCCTTCCATGGGCCGTGACGGGGCACGGGGCGACCTCCTGGCCGCCTCGATCCCAAGGCAGAACGATCGTGTTACGTTCCGTAAAACAGCGCCGCAGCCATAGCACTGATGCCGAAACTGTTATTCTCACCTATCCGCGATGTATCTTGCGGATCGTTCATCCGATCACGGTTTCGTAAAGCATGAACGGCGCCACCCTTGCGGGAGACGCCGCGCCTTTACAAGCGATTGATGCAGTTACCGAGCAGAAACAGCAGATTTCTGTCGCTCAGGTTGATGAGTGTTAGACGAACGCATAGTCGTTGGAGGAGATGGAGGTGACACCCTGCAGCGTGACGTACTGCGTGCTGCCGTCCGAGCCATGCACCGAGAAGATGTTGCCGCTGCTGTGCTGAAGCCAGGCGCTTTTGCCGAACCCGCTCAGCTGCAGCTTGTCTTCCCCGCGGGCAAAGTCGGTGATGGTGTTGTGCCCGAAACCCTTTTCGATGACGAAGGTGTCGGCCCCGCCGCCGCCGGTCAGGATGTTGTTGCCGCCCTTGCCGTTCAGGACGTTGGGTGAGTCATTGCCGATGATGATGTTGTCGAGATTGTTGCCGGTGCCCTTGGACCAGCTGTGGCCATAGAAGGTGAGGTTCTCCACGTGGTCGGGCAGGGTGTACTCGCCGAGCCAGGTGACCACGGTGTCGATGCCGCCATTGGCGGTCTCGATGACCTTGTCGTCGCGATGCATGACGGAATAGGTATCGTCGCCATTGCCGCCGCGCATGGTCTCGCCCACCGTGCCGCCAGACTGGTGCCAGTCATGGCCATCCGTGCCGACCCAGTTGGACCCGCCCCAGGATTGCTTGGTCCATGCCGCGCTCGCCTTGGCCATTGAAGAGGCGGGGGGTGGAGCGATCGGAGCCGGCGTGTAGGTCGTGCTGACGTCGCCGCTGCCGAGGTTGGCGAGCTGGAAGTTCTGCAACGTCAGCGTCTGAGTATCGGTCAGGTTCAGGATGGTGTGGCTGCCCGACTGGATGCCGGCCGCCTTCAAGGCCGCGAAGCTGGTGAAGCTGAAACCATCAAGCTTGATCTTGTCCTCGCCGCTGGTGAAGTCCGTGATGGTGTTGTGGCCTACACCCTTCTCGATGATGAAGGTGTCGGTACCGCCGCCCCCGGTGAGGATATTGTTGCCGCCCTTGCCGTTCAGCACATTGGGCGCATCGTTTCCGATGATGATGTTGGCCTGGCTGTTGCCCGTGCCGTTCGCCCATCCATGACCGGTGAGGATGAGGTTTTCCACGTGATCGGGCAGGGTGTAGCTCAGCCAGGTGACCACCGTATCAATGCCGCCATTGGCGGTTTCGATGATCTTGTCGCTGGCGTGCATCACGTAATAGGTGTCGTCGCCGTTGCCGCCGCGCATGGTCTCTCCGACCTTGCCTCCGGACTGATGCCAGTCATTGGCGTCCGAGCCCATCCAGTTGGCGCTGCCCCAGGACTGCACGGTCCAGGCCGCGCTGGCCTTGGCCACGGTGGTGTCCTGGATCACCGGCTTGTAGCTGGTTTGCACATCGCCAGCGGTCAGGGCAGACAACTTGAAGTTCTGCAAAGTAAGCTTCTGGCCGCCGCCCAGGTCGAGGACGGTGTTGCTGCCCGACTGGATGCCGGCCGCCTTCAGAGCGGCGAAGCTCTCGAAGATGAAGCCATCCAGCCGGATCTTGTCCTGTCCGCTGGTAAAATCGGTGATCGTGTTGTGGCCCGATCCTTTTTCCACGACAAAGGTGTCGGCGCCGCCGCCGCCGGTTAGGGTGTTGTTCCCTCCCTTGCCGTTCAGCACGTTCGGTGCATCATTGCCAATGATGATGTTGGCCAGGTCGTTGCCGGTGCCGCTGACCCAGCCCTGCCCGGTGAGAACGAGATTCTCCACATTGGCCGGCAGTGTGTAGCTCAGCCAAGTGATGACAGTGTCCACGCCCTGGCCTGGCAGCTCGATCACCGTGTCGTTCGCGCTGGTGACGATATAGGTGTCATCCCCATAGCCGCCCTTCATGGTGTCACCATTGCCGCTGGACTGATGCCAGTCATTGGCGCTGGTGCCGGTCCAGTCGCTACCTCCCCAGGACTGAAACTTCCACGAGCCGCTAACCGCCGTCTGGGTGGTGCTGTTGCCAGACTCCGGCAGGGTCGGCGCAGGTGCCGAGGCGCCGCCACCTTCTGGCAGCTTAACCGTTGAAGGACCCGAAAAGGCCTCCTTGTACGCGGCACCCGTGGTCGGATCGCTGTTGTCGGACAGCATGCCGGGATAGTCGGCATTGGAGTCCCAGTAGGACTGCAGCACCACGTCGTGGCTGTCGAACCACTGCCTAGCGAGGTTCACGAACTCCGCCGAATAGTCGCCCTGAACTCCCCATTCCGAATAGGAAGTAGGCTTGCCGTGTAGCTTAGCGAAGTTTTCGAGCCATTGCAGGCCGTATACGTCGTCACGGATGTAGGCGAAGCCCTTGGCGGCATCGTAGCCGTGGAATTCCGGCTTGTAGTAGAAATCCATCCCGATGATGTCCACCCATTCATCGCCGGGATAAATGGTGGCCGGATCAAGGCCGCCGCTGGCCTGGGCGACGTTCCATTCGAAAATGAAGCGGTCGGACACGCTCCGGAACGTCTCAACAAATTCGCGGAAAGCGCCCTTGAACGCTTCCTCCTTGCCGATGGCGTTCCAGAAGAACCAGGTGCCATTCGCCTCCCAGCCAGTGCGGACATAGATCTTGTCTGTGCCGGGCGTGCCGCTGAGGATCGTCTGGGCGACCTTCTCGTAATAGTGCTTGTAGTCGCCTTGGGCGGCGTCCCAAAGATTTCCATCCTTCGAAATCAATGGAACGGACCAGTGCACATCACGGCCCAGGTTCTTCCAAAGGGAATTCACCGACCAGCTCGCGCTGCTGATGTAATCATCCCAGCTCTGGAAGCCGATAACGCCGTGAACAAAGTCAACTTCACGGCCCAGCCATTGCTCGAAGCTGTACACATGCTGACGGTTATTATCGACATAGACGCCCAGGGCCGTCATTGATCTTCGCTCCGCAGGTCTCGATTGACCTCACGGTTTTATGATGACGACCCCAAGGATTGGTTAAGGAAAGTGGTTGACGAACACGAAAAACGGGAATTTCAAAAATGTAATTCAACCTGAGGAGATAATTGCAGAAGCCCATTCCACCCGGCACGGCCGCAGCAGCAAGGTTGTGCCCGGGCGGCTGGGGAACCCGGCCAACAAGGCTCCTTGCCGACGGCTTGCCGATCAGCCGGGCGGCCGCCACAATGTTAAGGCGCGCATCCGCATCCTTAAGGCTGACCCATGCCCATTCGCCGCGAGCTGCGCTGGCTCTACCCGATCGACTGGTCGCAACTGAGTCGTGCCATTCGTTTTGGCCGGGCAAGGGGTCGCTGCGAGCACTGTCGGCGACCTCACGGCACACAGATCGCCTGCCTCCCCGATGGGCGCTGGCTGGACCCGGCTGGCACAGGGTGGCGTGACAAGGCCGGGCGCCCCGTACGGACCCCGCGGCCGGTCGAACTGGGCAGGCTGCGGCACACACGGGTGGTGCTCGCCACGGCCCATCTCGACCACGATCCTTGCAACAATACTCCGCGCAATCTGCGCAGTCTGTGCCAGCGATGCCACATGCTGCACGACCGGCCTCATCATCTCGCGCAGAGGCGGCTGACCTATCGTCGCCGATGGGCGCTGGGCGATCTTTTTACCGGGCCCTACCGCTTCTGATCGCATCTCTGCTGGACGCGATTGCGAATGAGTGTCATCTGCGGATGTATGACCCCGGAGCCCGCGTCCCGCTCGATCCCCGATCTTGCCGCCGCCTTCGACGGACCGTTCTGCTTCGCCCGAGGCAGCCTGGTGCTGGAAGCGGAGGGCCTGGAAGCCGTGCCGTGCTCTACCCTGCTGGAAGGGGGGAGGATCGGGGAACTGGTCGCCCGGTTCGGTGCTGGGCGCTACCCCGGGGCCGATGCCACGGCCGTGCTGTCCATGTGGAGCCAGTTCTACATGACCGTGCTGATCTACCCGGTCTTCGCGACGCGATTGCTGCTGAGGCGCGAGATGGTGCTGGATCCCGGCGATACCGCTCTGGTGCTGGGCTCCGATGCCGCACCAATGGCCCTGCAGCTGGCCGGACCTGGCCAAGTATTGGCCGATGCGATGGACGAGCCGAGCCTGCGCCGTTTTCTGGTTCAGCACCTGGAGCCGATGGTGTCCGCCATCGCCGCCGCGGGCCGTATCTCGGCCAAGGTGATCTGGGGCAATGCCGGTGTCAGGATCGGCCATGCCTTGCGCATGCTGGCGGCACGGCCGGAGGTCCGGCCTGCTGCGGAAGTGTTGATGCAGCGCCTGTTTTCCGATTCTTCATGGCCCGGCGGCGGAGAGAATCCGCTGCAGCGGACCTTTCATGCTGCCGCCTCGCCCTGGGAGGAGGCACCGCGCCGCCGCGTCTGCTGCCTCCGTTATCATCTTCCAGGTCTGGAGCAGGGGTGTGGAACCTGCCCGTTGCCGCGCATCCAGTTGCAGCACGCCGCATAACCTTTTCAGCCAGTGGGCTGCGGTTCTGCTTTCTCGGCGGGGAGGGGACGGCGTGGCCGGCCGCGTCCCTGACGCCCGGGTGCCGGGCGGACCGGCTGGGGCGGCGGAGGTCGCTGATGTGCTCGTACGGCGGCGCAGAAGGCAGCCCTGTCCCCGGCGCTGAGAGCATCCACCATGGCATGGTGCTGCCGCGCCGATTCCGACACCCAGCCCGCCGCGGCCCATTGAGCACCGGGCGCGGCCGGCATGCGCAGGCGGGTCCGCATCACTGCGTGGGCCAGTTCCCGGTTTGGGCAGAGGTTCAGCAATGCCTGATGGAAGGCCAGGTTGGTTTCGTTGCGGTCATGCACGGACCCCTGGGCGGCGGCGGTGGAAAACGCGTCTGCAAGGCGCCGCAGCGTTACCAAGGCTTCCGCTGGAGCTGGCACCGTGGTCATGGCTGCGGCTGCATTCTCCAGAATGGCCCGTAGTTGTCGCAGTTCCAGCAGGTTTGGCTCATCCACATCCTGCACGCGATAGCCGCAATTGGGGACATGCTGAACCAAGTGCTGCGCGACCAGTCGATCCAGTGCGCGGCGGACATCGCCGCGACTATGGCCGTAGCGTTGCTGCAGCAGGACCTGTTTCAACCAGGCGCCGGCCGGAAGGTGCCCAGCCTGGATATCCTGGGCAATGGCGATCTCAAGGCCGCGTACCCGGTGGAGAGTGGACTCAGAAGAAGAGCTGCGCGTTCCTGTCACCACCGGAAAGCCCTCAGCGGCCAGGGCTGGCTCAGCCAGGCGGAGGCTGTCAGCCCGACTTCTGAAAGGTGGCGCATTGACCGGCCGCCTTCAACGCCACGATCCGTCAGGCGCCTGGCAAAATGCCGCCCTGCATGGTCACGATCTGCCGGTAGCCACGGCGGAAATACACCAGCCCGTCCGGCTCGCCTTCGGTGACCCGCAGCCCCACGACCTCGCCCAGAAAGATGGTGTGCGTGCCCGCCTCCACCACCTGCGTGACGCTGCAATCGAAGGATACCGGTGCTTCATCGAGCACGGGGGCTCCAGTGGTCAGCCTGGACCACGCACCCATGGAGAAGCGCGCCTCCATCTCCTCCTTGTTGTTGGCGAAAAGGCCGGAAATATCCTGATGGGCCGCTGCCAGCACATTCACGCCAAAGACGCCGTTCTGCTTGATCATGGCATTGAGTCGCGCCGAATGATTGATGCAGGTCAGCAAGGTGGGAGGCGCGTCGGTGACGCTGCAGACCGCGCTGGCTGTCATGCCGCCACGCCCGGCCACACCATCCGTCGTGATGATGTTCACCGCCGCCGCCAGGTGCGACATGGCGGCACGGAAGGCCTGCTGGGTCACGCTCATCGTCATGGTCTCCGTCTCATCCGCGGGGCGGGTGCCATGCGCCGCCCTCCCGCTCTCATTGATCCGGAACATGCTGACCCCATCCGGACGCCGATGAAAGGCCCGCCGGCGCGCATGATCCAGAAAAGGGCCGGCAAACGCGTCAGGCACCGCCGATCGTCATCGCTGCCCGGGCCATGGCTAGCGCGCCATCGCGCGAGCGCGCACTGCCGATGAAGCGTCGAGCATGAACGAACACCGCGTCTCCGATGCCGGATGCGGCGACCAGCGGCTCGCCCTGGAGCCCGGCCCAACTCTCCGGCAAAGGCAGGCGCTGCTCGAAGGAGCCCGGCTCCGGCGGCATGCTGTCCACCATCCAGTTGCCGTTCGGAACGGGATAGATGGCGTACAACACGGGCCAGCCCTGGCGGAAGCACACGCTGCGCCAGGGCAGCTTGCGGTCCATCACCAGCAGGCGCTGATCGTCGCCCACCGCATAAGCTTCGAGCACGGCCGCCTCGCCCATGAGTTTGGCCCGCACCATCCCGACGCGTCGCCGCAGCACAGCCTCGCACAGCGTCGAGGCTTCCTGGAACGCTGCATCCTCGGCCGGGCCATTGCCGAAATCGGGAGAGTCCCAGGGAAAGTTGAAATCGCCCACAAGGGCGCCGAGGCCTAGCCCGTCATCACGGGGGCCGACGCCATTGTCGATGGCATCCACGCGGCGGATGATGGACTCGTCGATATGAGCCGCGATCTGGGGAGCCAAGGTCAGCGCTGCCTCGCCCTGTCCGGCCAGCAAGGCCCGCACTGCATCTGTGCCATAGCGCTGCCAGACCAGCCCTGCTGCCGAGAAGGGCAGCCCGTCATCCCGCGTCGGTGCCCCGCGCTGATGATGGTCGAAGCGTCCCGCCTCCGGGTCATGCACCAGCCCGACATCGAAGGCGATGCTGGCACCCTCGATGATCGTGCTGTCGCGTGTGCGCACCAGCCGGTGATCCAGCCCGGCCTCGCCCAGCCCCAGCGCGAGCCGCAACACGGCGTAGGCCAAGGCATCGTCGCAATGGAAACCTCCGCTATGCGTGACGAGAAGAGGGGTTTGAGCGGAGGACATCGGAATATTCCCGGATCAGGCGCGACATGAATCGCCTCGGGTTGTAGCGGGCGGCCTCCGGCTTTGCCATGGCGGGAGCAACCGCAGCCTTGAGTTTGTCCCGGCAGGCTGGCGCGCTACCGCAACCGGCGCCGGCTCCGGTGGCCGGGACGGCGCAACGATCACCCCCAGCCCCGTACCAGAGCGACCGCCTCGGCATAGCGCTCGTGCAGCCCGTCCGGCAGGACGTTCGGGTCAATCTGCCGGGACGTCCCGCTCCCCGGTCGCACCGTGGAGCCCGATGCGGCGAGCGCCAGATGGATGATGCCGATTGCAGTGACGTCGGGCGAGGCCGCCACCTCGACCGGGCTGCCGATCGCCGAGGCAAGGAAGCGGCAGAAGAAGCCGCTGCGGCTGAGGCCGCCATCGATCGCGATGCGCCTCAGCCCGCCGCCACGCGTCTGCATCGCCCTGGCGAGTTCCGCGGCCCTGAAGGCAATGCCTTCCAGCACGGCACGGCGCATGTCGCCAGCGCCAGTTGTAAGGCTCAGGCCGAGCCAGGCGCCGCGCGCTTTGCGATCCCAGTGCGGACAGCCCAGCCCGGCCAGTGCCGGCACGAAGGCCAAGCCGCGTTCCAGCGCCGACGGTCCGGTGAAGCCGTCGAGTGCCGCGTAATCCTCCAGCAGCCCGATACCGCCAAGCCATTCCACCGCTGCCCCGGCCGTGAGGATGCCGCCATCCAGGGCATAGCGCGCAGGCTGGCCGCGCAACTGCCAGGCACAGGTTGGAAGCAGTCCATCCGCTCGTCCCCCCTCTGGCCGCGTTTCCGCCAGTCCGAGGGCGAAGGCGCCGGTGCCGAAGGTAATCTTCAGGTCACCAGGCTGAACGCAGCCATGGCCGAACAAGGCGGCCTGCTGATCCACCGCGTTGACCAGGATCGGCGTTCCGCCCGGGAGGGAGCCAAACGCGTCGGCTGTCGCACGAATCTCCGGCAGGCACTGCATCGGCACGCCGAATGCCGCGCAGAGATCAGGATCCCATTGCAGCGTGCCAAGATTCATCAGGCTGGTGCGGGAGGCGGTGGTGACATCCGTGGCGCAAACACCGGCGAGGTTGTCGAGGAAGAAGGCATCGCTGGTGCCAAGCCGCAGGCGGCCACAGGCCAGCAGATGCCGTGCTCCTTCGGCGTGGTCGAGGAGCCAGCGCAGCTTCGCAGCCGAGAAGTAGGGGTCGAGCGGCAGTCCCGCACGCTCCAGCGTCAGCGTTTCCACGCCCTCCGCATGCAGCTTGGCGACGGCATCCGCCGTGCGCTGATCCTGCCACACGATGGCGTTGTGCAGAGGGCGCCCCGTGCCCGTGTCCCAAGCCACCACCGTTTCACCCTGGTTGGCGAGGCCGGCAGCGCCGCAAGGACCGCCGCCAATCGCGCTCGATATTTCCTCCAGCTCGCCGATATGCCGCAGCAATTCCAACGGATCATGCTCGACCCAGCCGGCGCGGGGATGGATCTGCCGATGGCTTCGCTGCCCCACGGGAATCAGCACGCCGTCGTGCCACAACAGCGCCTTGGTCGAGGTGGTGCCTTGGTCGAGGGCCAGGATGCCAGTCATGACAATTCCACCCGGACCGAGCCGGCGCCGCGCACAAGGTCGGGCGGCAGCCGCAGCGTGATGCGCCGTTCCGGCAGGACCCGTATCTCCCGGCTCTGCACGGTTCGGCCGTCGACCATGACCCGCAACATTCCCCGGATGGCGCGGGCCGAGCGAGCCTGAAGACGGAGAAGCGCATCCCCGGGCAGTAGCCGCTGGGGGAAGACGTAGCGAAGCTCGCCTGCAGCCTCCACCGGAATGCCGTTCCCGGCGGGCAGACGGCCTTCCAGCGCCTTCAGCATCGCGAGGCCCGCGGTGCGGCCCTCCAATGCGGCTGCGCCGGAATGCTCCACGGCGCGCAGCATGTTGCCAGCGGCAAAAAAAGCTGGATCGGAGCAACGGAAATGATTGTCGATGGCAGGCCCTTGCGTGGCGGGGTCCACCACCAGATGGCCGTTCCGGGCCAGTGCTGCTTCCGGCACGAAGCGCCCGGACAGGACTATGCCGTCGCACTCGATGCGCTGTTCGCCCCGTGGCCCGGCAACCCTGATTGCCTCGACCCTCTGCTTTCCTTCGATGCCGAGCAGCCTGGTGCCGGTGAAGACCGGCACTCCGAGCACATGCCGCGCGATCCAGTCGCCGGGGCGGCGGGCTGTGATGCGATCGGCCTCCTCGATCATGGCCGCGGGGCGGATGCCCGCATGGCGCGCCGTGAGCAGGGCGGAAAAAGCTACCAGCTCGGTTCCCAGAACCACCGGGCGGCGAAACGGACGCATCCCGCCAGCGTGCACCATCTCCTGGAACGCGCCGGTGCTGATCACGCCCCAGGGCCGGGTTCCGGGCAGCAGCCGCGCAGCGCGTGGCATCTCCCGGATGCCGGCGGCCAACAGCACTGCGCCGGCCGAAAACCGTTCCCGGCCGCCGGGCAGGCTGACCTCCAGCCCGCCGCCCGGGTGCAGCGCGATGACGCTGGCATGGGTGCGAATTTCGGCAGCTGAGGCCGCCTCCACCAGGGCACGGGCATAGCGTGGCCCAAGCCACAGGCGATGAAAGTCGAGCATGCCCCAGCCCAGATGCGCGGCGAAGCGGGGCAGGCCACCGGGCTCGGGGTTGCGTTCCAGCACCAGGACGCGGCGTCCCGCCAGGGCCAGTACACGCGCTGCCGAAAGCCCGGCCGGGCCGGCGCCCACGATGATGGCGTCCGGCTTCATGCCAGCATCTCCACTAGGCCAGGCAGGCGTGGAGCAGCAATCTCCATGACCCGGCGGGTACAATAGAAGCCCTGGCAGCGGCCCATCATGCACCGGGTGCGGCGCTTCAACCCGCCCAGATCGCCTGCCGGCAGGGGGCCTTGCAGAGCTGCCTCGATCTCGGCCCGCGTCACCATCTCGCACTGGCAGATGATCTCGTCGCGCGCCGGCTGCTGCCAAAGACGCGGACGGGCTTCGGCAAGGTTGGGCACCGGCGTCCACAGCGGATCGGCAATCGCCGACAGCGGGCCGAAATGCTCCGCGTGCAGCGCGGCCAGATGCGCCGCAATGCCCAGCGCGCCGGTCAGCCCTGTGGACCGGATGCCGGCGACGCTGATCCAGCGCTCGGCCGGGAGGGCTTCGATCTGGTAGTCCTTGAACTGGGTGGCGGGGCGCAGACCGGCATAGGTGGCGGTGACCGGCTCCCGCGCCAGGGCCGGGATCATGCGAACTCCCCGGTCCAGCAGGAATTGGAGAAGAGCAGGCTCCACCGTCGCCATTTCGCGGTCCTGCTGTTCCTCGGCGGTGGGACCGACCAGCAGGTTGCCATAGGCGGTTCGGGCGATCACCACCCCCTTGGTCCCCTCGCTTGGCACTGGCAGGAGGATGGAACGCGCCAGATCATGCGCGGTCTTGTCCAGCACCACGAACTGCCCTTTTCGGGGGCGGATCTCAAAGGGCGAGGGCCGGACGATCGCTTCAACGATGTCGCCTTGGTTGCCCGCGCAATTTACAACAACCCGGGCCCGAGCCGGGCCTGCGGCGGTCGTCAAAGTCCACACGCCATGCTCGCGCCTGCCGCCGCAAACCCGAGCGTTGCGCCAGATCGCGCCACCATTGGCAAGAGCCTGCAGCGCATAGGCCAAGGGCGCAGACCACGCATCGATCACCGCTTCGCCGGGAACCAGCACCCCGCCCAGTAAATCCGCCGCCAGAAAGGGCTCCCGCTGGCGGATCTCGGCAGGCCCGAGCGGCCGCGCATCGGCCACGCCATTGGCAAGAGCCTTGGCCATGATCTCCGGCAAGGCGTTCTGCTCGGCCTCAGTCCACGCCACCACGATGGCGCCGGTTTCCAGCAGCGGCAGGTTCAGGCGCTGGTGGATGGCGCGGTAGCGGGCATGGCCATCGGCAACCAGCCGGGCCTCCAGCGAACCGGGCACGGCGTCGAAGCCGGTGTGAAGGAGGGCACTGTTGGCCTTGCTGGCGCCACTGAGAAGGTCCGGCGAGCTTTCCAGCAGCACGGCCGTGAGCCCACCCAGAACAAATTCCCGCAACACCGCGCAGCCGACGACGCCGCCGCCGATGACAGCCACATCATACAAGATGCTGGGATCCGGATGGGCGTGCATTCGGCCATTATATGACCGAACGGGCAGAAATCACGCAGAGCTTGCGAGGTTCAGCCAGTTGTCTGCCAGTTTCGGGCAACAAGCACCGTTGTTCCGGCTGCCTCCAGCGCGGCGGCAAGATGTTCGGGGGGCGGCGCATCCGTGACCAGCTGATCCAGGCGCGGCAAAGGGCAAAGGTGGAACAGGGCGGGCTTGCCGAACT
The DNA here is from genome assembly GCF_042646265.1 of Teichococcus globiformis. Lineage (NCBI taxonomy): Bacteria > Pseudomonadati > Pseudomonadota > Alphaproteobacteria > Acetobacterales > Roseomonadaceae > Roseomonas > Teichococcus globiformis. The sequence continues at coordinate 190,691 of NZ_JBHRTN010000029.1, read as the reverse complement.
TGGAAGCATCGGCAACCACCGTGATCCGCGCCGCTCGGGCAATCATAGCGCGGGCGATCTCCGCCTCTTGCAGATCGAAGTCGGCAATGCCGTCCTCCGTGATGCCGCCTACCGTCAGCACCGCATGCTCCGGGAAGAACCCCTCGATCTGCCTTACGGCGAGCGGACCGAGGTTCTCCCCGGCTTCGTGCCGGTGTTCGCCGCCCAGCAGGTACGTGGTGTTGGCCCCGCTGCGCGACACGAGCTGGGCAATGGCCACCGAGTTGGTGATGACGCTCAGCCCGCTCCGCTGCGCCAGTTCCGCGGCCAGGGCGATGGTGGTGGAGCCCGTGTCGATGAACAGCGAGGAGCCGGCCGGGAAGAGTGGCGCCGCGCAGCGGGCGATGCTGCGCTTGGACTCCAGCCTTTCCACCATCCGCAGTCGGAATGCGCCCTCGCCGATCGTGTCCGGAAGGGCGGCGCCGCCATGAAATTTCCGCAACTGGTTGCGCATGGCCAGTTCCGTGAGGTCACGCCGGATGGTTTCCTGTGAAGCGCCGAGGCGGTGCGCCAGCTCCTCAACCGTCAGCCGCCCATGCTCCAGCAGCAGCTCCACGATCCGATCACGCCTCGCGCTCAGCCGCACCCTGGCACCTCTCGCCTCCGGCCAGGCCCGCCCTGGGCAGCGTAATGCCCGGGAAGGTCGGCTACGCGGGCCAGGATGCAGCCCATCACGTCCACAACATCATCCTCCACAGTTTTCCACAGGCTTGCCCACGGGGCTTTCCACGCGTTCTGGGGATAACCCGGCGCTCTCAGGACCTGTTCTGCCGGAGATCTTCAACGACCTGCCGCATGGCCGCGGCTTTGGTGGCGATCTCGGGACGGAGCTGGTGCATCTGCAGCATGGTGTGGCTCTGCATCGTCGCTGGGTCCCCGCCATCCAGCAGGTGTCCGGCGCGTGTCAGGAAGCTCCGCATCGCCTCGGGTGAGGGGGTCGCACCTTTGGCGCCTGCCTCGTCGATGGACAGCAACAGGTTGGAGAAATCCCTCAGCCAGGCAAAATCGGGGTCGTGCATCACCGCCTGAAGCAGCGCATAGGGGTTGCCGGCCAGCGGCGTACCGGCCGCCTGTGCGCCGAGCAGCGCCCGGTGCAGGTCGGCGATGGCGGCGGCAAGGCGGCGGTGCGGCGGGGTTGCGGTAGGCATGGCGGCGCTCCGGGTCGCAAGAATGGTCCGAGAAAGGGTTAGCCGGCGACTTAGGCCGAGGAAAGCGCCCTCCCGCGGCCTGTTATGCACCGCCCCAGTTCATTGTCAGTCCGCCGTCGATCACCCAGGTCTGTCCCGTCACATAATCGGCGTCGTCGGATGCCAGGAAAAGGGCGACGCGCGCCACCTCCGGCGGCTGCCCCGCGCGGTGCAGCGGAATGTTGCGGAAAGAGGCCTCCCGCGCCTCCGGATCGTCAATCCGCGCCTGGGTCATGGCCGTCTCGATCATGCCGGGCGCCACGTTGTTCACCGTGATGCGGTGCTCGGCCACCTCGCGCGAAAGGCTGCGGCACAGCGATCCCAGTCCTGCTTTGGCCATGCCATAGGGCGCGGAGCCCGGCGTCGGCAGATGTTGGGCGACCGAGGAGATGGTGACGATCCGCCCGCCGCCGCCCTGCACCAGGCGCTGGCGAATAAAGGCCCGGCAGCAGCGCAGCGGACCCATGAGGTTGATGTTGATGACGCTTTCCATCACCGCATCATCCATCTGGGACACCGACATGTTGCGCATGTCACGGCCACCATTGTTCACCAGGATGTCCGGCACACCGAGCTCCGAGGCCGCCACGGCCTCGAACAGGGCATCCACGGCTGCACTGTCGCCGATGTCGCACTGGCGCACCAGCACCCGCCGGCCCGCGGCGCGGATGCGGGAGGCGGTTTCCTGCGCCCCTTCCTCGTCGCTGTTGTAGGTGATGCCGAGATCGGCGCCTTCGGCGGCGAAGCACTCAGCAATTGCCCGACCGATGCCGGAGCTGGCACCGGTAATCAGGGCGGTCCGGCCTTGCAGCTTCATGAGCATCTCCCTCGTGCCACGTGTCTGCGGGGACAAACGCGGCGCGAGGGCGGCGGTTGGCCGTGCCTCAGCCGGCGCCGCGCATCCGTCGTGCCAAGGCCTCGCCGATCATGACACAGGTGAAATGCAGGTTGGCGCGGCAATCGGTGGGCATGATGGAGGCATCGGCCACCCGCAACCCTTCTACGCCGCGGACCCTGAGGTCCGGGTCCACCACGCCGCGAGCATCCTCGTAGGCGGTCATGACACAGCTTCCTGCGGCATGCTGGATGTCCCCCGCCTCCGACAGCAACAGCGCGTCCAGCTCGGCATCGGGCAGGGCCGCCGCCTCGGCGAAGGGCAGGGCGGTATCGCAGTAGGTGATCCGTCCGGCGATGCCGGCCACGGCCGGATGCGAGGCGATCCGCGCGAGGCGCCGCACCCCGTCGCGTAAACGCTCGAGGTCGCGGGGGTCATCCAGCATGTTCTCCTCGACCACCGGGTTGGCCATGGGATCGGCCGAAGCCAGGATCACCTCGCCCCGCGAGAAGGCGTCGTAGAGCGACACCCCGATCGAGCCTAGTGGCGACACCTGCCCCTCCGGCATCAGACCGGCATGGTTGAAGGCGATCATGATCATGTCGCGCTCACCGCCTCCTGCCAGCCCGGAGGAATAGGTCAGGCAGCAATTGGTGTGGCGCGAATCCGGGTGAATGGCGCGGGCCGGCTCGGTCAGCTGCAGGGTGGCGCGGACGATCGGGTGGTCCATCAGCCCCTGGCCGACCGCCGGCAGGTGGTTCAGCACCGGAATGCCGAGCGCGCCGAGTTTCCCTGCATCGCCGAGGCCCGAACGCATCAGGATGGTCGGGCTGTGGATGGCGCCGGCGCAGATCACCACCTCCCGGGCCGGGATGTCCTGCCACTCGCCGCTGTTGTCAAAGCGGACGCGTACGCCCACCGCACGGCGACCCTCGAACAGAACACGGTCCACATGGGCGCCGCCGCGGATCTCCAGGTTGGAGCGGTTCCGCGCCGGCTCCAGATAGCCGTCATTGGTGGTCACGCGCCGGCCGTTCCGGCTGTTGATCGGGTATGGGGAGATGCCCTCGCCCTGCGGTGCGTTCAGGTCCGCCTTCCAGGGATAGCCGCATTCCAGCGCCGCTCCCTTCAGCGCCCGATCCACTGCGCCCCATTCGGTTTCCGCCGCCCGGTGGATGGGCAGCGGGCCGCCCAGCCTGACGCCGGGGGCGGTGCTGGTCGTCGGGTCGTCCTCGATGGCATCGAAAATCGGCAGCACATCGTCCGCCGCCCAGCCTTCGCAGCCCAGCTCGGCCCAGGTGTCGAACGCGGCCGGCACCCCGCGGATGGCGATCTGCGCGTTCACCGTGGAGGAGCCGCCCATGGTCTTGCCCCGCCAATAGAAGCGCGGCTGCTGCGCCCGGGTGCGGCGGGTTTCCAGGCCCGGCCATTGCCAGCGGGCCTGATGCACGGGGTCACGCATGAAGGGAATGATGTTGGCGCTGCGCAGCGCATGCGGTGCGTCGGCGGCGCGCCAGTCGGACCCGGCCTCCAGCAGCAGCACACGACGCTGCGGATCCTCGGACAAGCGGGCCGCAAGGGGTGCGCCGGCGGAACCGGCTCCGACAACAATCACGTCATGCATGGCTGGAAGGGCACTCCTGTTGGGCAGCCGGTTCGTGCAAGAAGCATGCTCGCGCCTCCGCACGGCAGGCGGCCGCGTCGCTTTCGTTCGAGACAAACTGCGGGCAGGGGGGACCTTCATGCTCGGACGAAGCGGGCGCAACCTGCCGCAGCGGCAGTTCCATCCTGCAAACCAGTCCGCCTTGTTGCCAATCCCGCTGCCAGTGGCCGCCAAGCTGCCGCGTCAAGGTGATGTCCAGCATGCGTGAGCCGAAGCCGCGCCGCGACGGAGCCTTTACGGAAGGGCCGTCCAGTTCCGTCCATTCCAGATAAAGCCAGCCCGTAGCCAGCCACCAGCGCAGCCTGACCTGTCCCGAGACCTGCGACAAGGCGCCATGCTTGATGGCGTTGGTCGCAAGCTCATGCAGCACCATGGCAAAGGGCTGCACCGCGTGCGCAGCCAGGGCCACGTCAGGGCCGTCCAGGCCGATCCGGGCTTTGCCGCCATGGAGAAAGCCCGCCAGCTCCGACTCGGCCACCGCCCGCAATCCGACGCCGCGCCAGCGCCCTGCCGCCAGCAAGGTGTGGGCACGGCCGAGCGCGAGGATGCGTGCCTCCACCGCGCGGGCGTAGGTTTCGGCATCGTCGCACGGGGTGGTGCGCAGCGCCGCCTGCACAACGGCGAGCAGGTTGCGCGCGCGATGGTCCACCTCCGCCATCAGCAAGGCCCGGTCACGCTCGGCCTGCTTGCGGGCGGTGATGTCGAAATGCGCGCCGTAGGTGACGTCCTGCCCGGCCGGCTGTGTGCCCCGCACCCGAACCAGCACATCGCGGACACGCCCGTCGCGGGAACGGTGCTGAGCCTCGAACTCCTGGGTCTCCGGGCCGACCCGATGACTCCGCCCACGTTGCCGCAGCTTGTCTGACTCGCCCAGCACATCGATGTCGGTGATGGAGAGCGCCATCATCTCCTGCCGTGTGTAGCCCAGTTCCCGGCAGGCGTGATCATTGGCGTCCAGCAGGCGGTGACTGACCGGGTCCAGCAACAGAACGCCGAACGGGGCGGCGTCGAACAGCACCCCGGCGCGGGTTTCGGCAGCAATCCGCCGCCGGATTTCGCGCCTGAGTTGCAGGCCGAGCGCCAGCATACTGCCGGCGATCGGCAGCGCGGGCACCAGGATGCCAGGCCAGTGAGACGTCCAGGCCAGCAGGATCATCCCCGCCGCTGCCAGAAGCAGCGAAAGAGGTCCAGCAATTCGATCGGGCCAGCCGGGCTGATGCGACACCGCGGGCAACGATCAGGCGGCAGCATCCCGGCACCGGCCGGGGTAGGCGTTCAACCGGAAAGGCAAAGGAGTGCGGGCCATGTCCATTTCGCATCCGTTGCTTTTCCCTTACGGCCGCCCGACTGAGTTTCAAAGCACGGAAATGCGATGGCTCAGCTTTCCAGCAAGCGGCTCAACCGCCAGGCGATTCGCGCAATGGTCGGTTCCGCGGTGAGGCGCTGCCCATGCATCAGGACGACCACGGTGAACAGCACCGCCGGCAGGACGATGCGCGGCAACCGGTCGGGCTGCCGGGGCGCCAGGGTTGCCAGCGCCGCGACGCCTACCAGGCCCAGTGCCGCGCCGGCCACGACATCGGCAACAGTGTGGACCTGCAGCGCCAGCCTGGTTCCCGCCATGACGATGGCGATGCCCATGGCAAGGGCCAGGGCCACAGGCCGCTGCTTGAGCAGCAGCACGGCCAGCCCGCCATACAGGATGGCGGCGGAAGCGACATGGCCACTGGGGCTATGGAGCGCCCACGGGCCGTCCACCGCTCCGATCAGGCCGGGAAAGGCGTAGGTCGTCACCTTGGCCAGGAAGACGAAACCCAGTGTGCCAGCGACAGCCAGGGTCCAGGGCAGAACACCATGCCGCCATTGCATGGACAGCAGGGTAAGGGTGAGCGCGACAAAGGCGGGCAGGATCACCGCCTGATCGGCGAAATCGGTAAGGAACTCCATCGCGCCGCACCTTAGCCGGGACTTGGCCGGGTTGCCCATCACGCTGGCTTGCGGCCGTGACCCGCAAGCCTGACAATCAGGCGAGATGAACAAGGACGGACGAACCATGCGCGGAATGGCGCGACGCTGCGGGGCAGGTGTTCTGGCCATGCTGCTGCTTGGAGGACCTGCGGCGGCACAGCAGCGTGTTGGCGAAGTCAGCACCACCTTCCGCGTGATCGGGCCCAACGACAAGGTGGTGGTGGAGCGCTACGACGACCCGCGGGTGGAGAACGTCTCGTGCTATGTCAGCCGTGCCGATACGGGTGGACTGTCTGGCTGGGTGGGGCTGGCTGAGGACCCTTCGCGCTTCAGCATTGCCTGCCGTGCAACTGGCAAGGTGACCCTGCCGCCGGAACTGCCGCAACGCGAATCGGTGTTCCGTCAGTCCACCTCGCCGTTGTTCAAGGCCTTGACCGTGACGCGCATCCTGGATGCCGAGAAGCAGGTGCTGATCTACCTGATCGTCAGCACCAAGGTGGTGGACGGATCGCCCTTCAACAGCGTGACGGCGGTTCCGGTCAACGCTCCTTAGGCTTGCCGCCCGGCCACCTTGTGCCAAGGCCTCAGCGCGACGGACGGAAATGCTGCGGGTCGATGCCGTGGCGCCGCAGCTTGTCGTAGAAGGTCTTGCGCGGAATCCGCAGCACCTCCAGCACGCTTCGAACATCGCCATCATGGGCGGACAGCGCCTCGGTGATCAGCGCGGCCTCATAGGATTCCACCCGCTCCGGCAGCGGTGCGTCAGCGGCGCCGGCCGCCGGCGACGTGGGGGCAGCGCCATCGGCGAGGCCCAGTGCCACGCGCTCGGCATAGTGGGTCAACTCGCGCACATTGCCGGGCCAGGCATGGGTGGCGAGATGGTTCCGCACCGCCTCCCCGGCATCCGGCACAGGGCGGCCAAAGCGCCGGGCCGCACGCTCCAGGAAATGCGCGAAGAGCAGCGGCACATCGCCCCGGCGTTCCCGCAGCGGCGGAATATGCAGCGTGACCACGTGCAGACGGTAGTATAGATCCTCGCGGAAGGTGCCTCGTTTCACCAACTCGATGAGGGGCAGCTTGGTGGCCGCGACCACGCGCAGGTCGAGGCGGCGTACCTCGTTCGTACCCAGGGGTGCGATCTCGCGGCTTTCCAGCACCCGCAGCAACTTCACCTGCACGGCAGGCGACATGGCCTCGATCTCGTCCAGAAACAGCGTGCCGCCATCGGCATGCTCGATCCGCCCGACACGGCGCTTCTGCGCACCGGTGAAGGCACCGGCCTCATGGCCGAACAGCTCGCTTTCGATCACCGTCTCGGGCAGCGCGCCGCAGTTCAGCGCGACAAAGGGACGGTGGGCGCGGTTGCTCCAGCGGTGCAGGGCCGAGGCCACCACATCCTTGCCGGTGCCGGTCTCTCCCTCGATCAACACATCCACCCCGGTGTCGGCGATCTGCTTCAGTGTCTGGCGCAGCCGCTCCATGGCCGGGGTGGTGCCGAGCAGGGTGGTATCGCCACCGGCCTCGGCCACTGCGCGGGCCAGGCGGCGATTCTCCAGCACCAGCCGCCGCTTCTCCAGAGCGTGGCGAAGGGTCGAGAGCAACGTCTCGGCCGGATAGGGCTTGGGCAGGAAGTCGTAGGCGCCTTCCTGGATGGCGGCGACAGCCATCGGGATATCGCCATGGCCGGTGATCAGGATTACCGGAAGGTCTGGGTCGATCTCCCGCAGCCGGCGGAACAGGGCCATTCCGTCCATCCCCGGCATGCGCAGGTCGGTGACCACCGCGCCGGGGAATTCGGCATCGGCCACCTCCAGCGCCCGCGCGGCGGAGGGCACCGCCATGGCCTCGAGCCCCGCCAGCGAGAAGCTCTGGAGGTTGGCCTCCCGCAGCACCGCGTCGTCATCGACGAAAAGCACGTCCATTTACGGCCTGTGTCCCTGCGATCTGTCCGGGCATGGCAATAGGGCGGTGGCATCCCGGCCGCCAGGAGATGACGCGGCCGCCAGCTCCAGCACGAAGCTGGCGCCCCGATCCATCTCCGGAGCCTCCAGGGAACCACCGAAGCCCTCCAGGATCTCGCGCGAGATCACCAGCCCGAGGCCAAGCCCGGCGGGCTTGGTGGTGGTGAACGGCATGAACAGGGCGGCCCGTATGGCCGGGGAAAGGCCGGGGCCGTTATCGGTGACGCTGAGACGCCACCGGCCTTGCAAAGGGGAGGCGGCCAGGACGATGCGGCCATCCGGGCGATCCTGCAAAGCCTCGATGGCGTTGCCGATCAGGTTGACCAGCACCTGCTCCAGCCGTACCCGCTCCGCCCGCACCAGGGGATCGTCGGGGATCCCCACCTCAACCGCGACGCCCTGTTGCCGCAGCCGGTGGCCCAGCAGCAGCAGAGCGCCATCCACCGCGCTCCGCAGCCCGACCGGGCCTTCGCCAGCGGTAGCCTTGCGGGCGAAGCCGCGCAGCTCGCCAGTGATGCTGCCGATCCGTTCAGTCAACCCGGCAATGGTGGCGAGGCCCCGCCGGGCCGCCGCAACATCGCCCCGCTCCGCCAGCAGGCTGGCATTGTCGGCAAAGGTGCGGATGGCCGCGACCGGCTGATTGATCTCGTGCGCCACGCTGGCGGTGATCTGTCCGAGAATAGCGAGGCGGTTCGCCTGGCCCAGCTCGTCACGCATGCGGTGCAGCGTGGCCTCGGCGCGTTGGCGAACCTCGGCCTCCTCGCGCAGGCTCTCATTGGCGGCGCGCAGTTCAGCTGTGCGTACGCCGACACGCGCTTCCAGCTCCTGGCGCAAGACCTGTTCGCGCGCCCGTTCTTCCCGTGCGCGGCGACGGCGGCGGAGCGCCACGCCGATCACGCCGAGCAACCCAGACCCCCCCAGCAGCGCCGCCAGCCTGGCTGTAGCGCGCGCGGGCTCCAGAGCTCCGCGAGTGGGCGCCAGCAAGGTCAGCTCCCAGTCGATCCCGGGCACCGCCTCGGCCACCGGAAGGAACGGCCCCGACAGAGGCGGCGGCACGCCGGCGATTCGTAGCAGCCGGTCTTCGCCCAGCGGCTGCAACTCCAGATCGGCCAGGGCCGCGTCGCCGAACTGCAGGCTGGTCCGGATGGCGTCACGCTCTGCCTCAGGCAGCGGCCGCGTGGCGCGGAAATGCCAATCCGGCACGCTGGTGACCGTGACGATGCCAGCAGGATTGGTGGTCAACACCGGCTCGGGCAGCCGGGCCCAACCCTGTTCCACTTCGGCGAACTCGGCCTTGATGACGATGACGCCCAGGACGCCGCCTGCACCGTCGAGGCGCTGGCTCATGTAGAGTCCGGGACGGTTGCTGACGCTGCCCAGGGCGAAGTGCTCCGCCGAGCCCTCGGCCACGGCATCGCGGAAATAGGGCCTGAATGCATAGTCATTGTTCACGAAGCTTGTCGTTTCGCGCCAGTTGCTGGCAGCCACCGTCAGTCCGTTGCGGTCGAGGGCGTAGATCACCCCCGTGCGGGTGGCGGATGCCAAGTGCTCCAGCTTGGTGTCCAGTGCACGCAGGCGTTCCGGCTCGGCGGTTTCCAGCGCCCGGTGCAGGTCCGGATCCTGCGCCAGAACCATGGGCAAGCTGCGCTGCTTGTCGATCTCAGACCGCAACACGGCAACGCGCAGCATGGCGGCGGCGCGGGAGGTGGTCTCCAACTCTCCCAGCGCCAAGCGCGTCCCGATACGGTCAGCGACACGGTCGAGCGCCAGCAGAGCCGCAACAGCCAGCAGCCAGGGCACCGCACGGCGGATCATGGTTGGGCGGCGATCCACACAGCATTGGTTCCGGTTGTGTGGGATTCCGCACAAGGACGCCAACATTCCAAGATTTGCTGCATCGCAAACTTATATAAGACCAAAGACTTAGCTCCGCAGAACTGCGTTCCCCACTTCTGGCACGTCCCTTGCCAATCTGGATGCCATCGCCGCCGTAAATTGCGCCGGCGGCTGTGACCAGTTCACCGGCGCCTCCTTGCGGCTGCCGGACCCAGTGGAGGAAGCACCATGGCCTACATGGATCCCGTTGCCGCATCCGCGCCGGCAGCGCCGAAGAAATTTTATCATCACCTTTATGTCCAGGTGCTGATCGCCATCACCGCCGGCATCCTGCTGGGCCATTTTTGGCCACAGACCGGGGCCGACATGAAGCCTCTGGGCGATGCCTTCATCAAGCTCGTGAAGATGGTGATCGCGCCGGTCATTTTCCTTACTGTTGTCACCGGCATTGCTGGAGTGCGGGATCTTGGCAAGGTCGGTCGTGTGGCCGGCAAGGCCATGCTCTACTTCCTTACCTTTTCCACCTTGGCGCTGATCGTCGGCCTGATCACCGGCAACATCATCCGGCCGGGCGCCGGGCTGAACATCGACCCGGCGACGCTCGACGCCAGCGCGGTCTCCGGCTACGCGGCCAAGGCGCATGAGTCGACCATTACCGGCTTCCTGATGAACATCATCCCCACCTCGCCGGTCAGCGCCTTCGCCTCGGGCGACATCCTGCAGGTGCTGTTCTTCTCGGTGCTGCTGGGCATCGCACTGGCTGCGGTGGGCGAGCGCGCGGATCCGCTGATGCGTGTGCTCCATTCCGCCTCGGCCGGAATGTTCAAGCTGGTCGCCATTCTGATGCGCGCCGCCCCGATCGGCGCCTTCGGCGCCATGGCCTTCACCATCGGCCGCTACGGCATCGGCTCCATCGCTTCCTTGGCGATGCTGATCGGCACCTTCTACCTGACGTCGCTGCTGTTCGTGATCGTGATCTTAGGTGCTGTCGCCCGGTACAACGGGTTCTCCATCTTCGGCCTGATCCGCTACATCAAGGAAGAGCTGCTGCTGGTGCTCGGCACCTCGTCCTCGGAAGCTGCCCTGCCTACGCTGATGGAGAAGATGGAGCGCGCTGGCTGCAAAAAGTCCGTGGTCGGACTGGTGGTGCCCACCGGCTACAGCTTCAACCTGGACGGCACCAACATCTACATGACCATGGCGGCGCTGTTCATCGCCCAGGCTTGCGGCATCGAGCTGAGCCTGTGGGACCAGGTGCTGCTGCTGCTGGTGGCCATGCTGTCCTCCAAGGGTGCCGCCGGCATCACCGGTGCGGGCTTTATCACCCTGGCGGCGACGCTCTCCGTGGTGCCGGCGGTGCCGGTCGCTGGCATGGCGCTGATCCTTGGCATCGACCGCTTCATGTCCGAGTGCCGGGCGCTGACTAATCTGGTCGGCAATGCGGTGGCCACCATCGTCGTCGCCCGGTGGGAGGGCGAGCTGGACCGCGACAAGCTGGATGCCGCCATGCGCGGTGACATGGTGCCGCTGGTCGACACGGTCGTTCAGCCGGCGGAGTAAAGCCCGTGATGAAAAGGGCGGCGCCGAAGGGTTGCCGCTCTTTTCTCATCGTGGCGGTGAAGAAGTTCCCGGCTGCGCCGGCAGAGTGATGGGAAGCGGAGCGGGTGGCCGGGCCGGCGTCGGATAACGCAGGCAGCCCCGCACGATCGGGGCGCAGACCCCTTCCTGCCCCAGGGCGTCGTCATTGTCGCCGGTGAAGGCTACGCCGATCACCTGGCCTTCCCAGATCCGAACCAGCCCCGTGCAATAGGATCCGCTACCTGCCAAGCTGAAGCCGCCGACCATCGGCAGGGCCACGTCCAGCCCCCCGATGTTGGTGTTGCGTTGTTCGTAGGTGAAAAGCTCGGTACCATCCGACAGGGTCTTGGTCCGGGTCGGGATCCCGGCGCAAGCCTGCAAGTCGTCGGCATTCATGCCGATGATGCTCTGCCGACCGGCAGCCGCTACGCGAGCGCCCTCATTTGAGCAACCTGCCAATATGGCAGCCAGCACCGGCCAGAATATGGCATGACGGGCTGAAAAGGACATGCGGTCTCCCGGATCGGTGTCGACGCAGGGAACCTTTCACGCCCGGGATCCGCAACCCCGTCAGGCGAATTTTTGCACTGCGACATACCCCTTGCATAAACCAGGCGGGGCTCCTACTTGTGCATCGCAGCATGGATGGTTCGCCACCATGTTGTCTTTCTTGGACGTTTCCTCCCTAAACTCGGCGATGCTTCGGCATCGCCTTTTTTTTGGCTTCAGTCGGCATAAACGCCGGCATCCTGGATGATGGGTCGCCAGCGCGCGACTTCCTCAGCCAGATAACGCCGATGATATTCCGGTGTCGCCCGGTCCTGCGCCGCCGGCTGCGTCACCAGCTCGGAGAAGCGATCCAGCAGCCGCTTTTCCTGGAGAGCGGCCCTCAGCGCGGCTGCGAGGCGCTGCTGCACCTCTTCAGGCGTGCTGGCCGGGGCGTAAAGCCCATGCCAGGTGCTCATCAGGATGCTGGGCTCCCCGGCCTCGGCGGTGGTGGGCAGGTGATCCAATCCTGGCACGCGCTGCGGCAGGGTCACCGCATAGGCACGGATGCGGTTCTCCTTGATGAAGGGGGCGGTGTTGGTGGCTTGATCGCAGAACACATCGATTCGGCCAGCCACCATCTCGGTGATGGCGGGTGCGCTGCCCCGGAACACCACCGTGGTCAGAGCCCGTCCGGCGGCCCGTTGCAACAGCATGCCGCAAAGCTGATTCGCGCCACCGAGCCCGGCATGGGCCAGGGTGAGCTTGTCGCCCTTGTCGCGGATCTCGGCCATGTACCCAGCCAGATCTGTCGCCGGGAAGTCCGGCCGCGCGACCAGCGTCATGGCCGCGTCGGAGGCAAGGCCAAGTGGCGCGAAGCTTTCCTGCACGTCGTAGGACAGCTTGCGGTAAAGGGTGGCTGTGCTGGCATGGCCGATATGGTGCATCAGCAGGGTGGTGCCGTCCGGACGGGCCTGAGCCACACGAGCGGCGGCGATGGTGCCGCCTGCGCCGGTGACGTTCTCCACCACCACCGCCTGTCCCAGATCCTTGGCCATGCCCTCCGCGACGAGGCGGGTGACCACATCGGTGGGGCCGCCGGCGGCGAAGGGCACGGTGATGGTGATGGGGCGATCCGGCAGCCCGCCGGCGTTTCGCTGCGCCAGGGCCGGCGCCGCGAGCAGCGAGGCGCCGGAAGTCAGAAGGATGCGGCGGCGGATCATGCGTGTTCTCCCGTTTGGAAGGACCTCTTCACCCGCGCGGCATCACTCCTTCACCGCGCCGGTAAGCGAGGAGACGTAGTAGTCGACGAAAAAGGAATAGAAGATGGCCACCGGCAGCGAGCCGAGCAGGGAGCCTGCCATCAGCGCCCCCCACTGGTACACGTCGCCCTGCACGAGCTCCGTCAGGATGGCGACAGGAACGGTCTTGTTCTCGCTGCTGCTGATGAAGGCAAGGGCATAGATGAACTCGTTCCAAGACAAGGTGAAGGAGAAGATCCCGGCGCTGATCAGCCCGGGCACCGCCAGCGGCAGGGTGATCTTCCACAGGATCTGCAGGCGCGATGCGCCGTCGATCAGGGCGCATTCCTCCAACTCGTAGGGGATCGATTTGAAGTAACCGATCAGCAGCCATGTGCAAAAGGGCACGAGAAAGGTGGGATAGGTCAGGATCAGCGCCATCGGGCTGTCGAACAATCCGAGCTGGAACACCATGGTCGCCAGTGGAATGAACAGAATGGATGGCGGCACCAAGTAGGCGATGTAGATCGCCAGCCCGACATAGGTGGAGCCGCGGAAGCGCAGCCTTTGGATGGCGTACGCCGCCAGCACCGAAGCCACCAGCGACAGGATGGTGGAGCATACGGCCACCAGCATGGTGTTCCAGAGCCACGACGGGTAGCTGGTTTCAAACAACAGCTTCTGGATGTTGGCAAGCGTCGGCTTTGCCACCCAGAAGGGGTTGAACTGCTGGTAGTTGTACAGTTCGGCATTCGGTTTGAAGGTCGTGACGGTCATCCAGTAGAACGGGAAGAGCAGCACGAAGATGAAGCAGAGGAGCGGCACGTAGAGCGTGACGACGCGTCGGCGACCGGATTGCCAGGACAGACGCTCCACAGCAGGCGTGGCCTTGGTCTTGCGGCTCTTGATGGCCTGATCACTCATCGTCGCCTCCCTGCTGCCACTTGCGCCGCGCCAGCGCGAAGTAGCTGAAGATAGTGGCCAGCACGAGGAAGGGGATCATCGAGACGGCGATGGCCGCGCCCTCGCCGAGTTGCCCGCCCGGGATGCCGCGCTGGAAGGCCAGCGTCGCCATCAGGTGCGTGGAGTTGATGGGCCCGCCACGGGTGATGGCGTAAACCAGCTGGAAGTCGGTGAAGGTGAACAGCACCGAGAAGGTCAGAACCACCGCCAGGATGGGCATGAGCAGCGGCGCGGTGATACGCGTGAAGCGCTGCCAGGCCGAGGCGCCGTCGAGCAGTGCGGCCTCGTAGAGCGAGGGCGGAATGGTTTGCAGCCCGGCCAGCAGGCTGATGGCGACGAAGGGGATCCCGCGCCAGACATTGGCGGCGATCAATGACCAGCGCGCGTGCCAGGGCGTGCCCAGGAAGTCGATATAAGTGTCCCGCCAGCCGAGCACATCCACCAGGATGTAGGAGATGATCGAGAACTGCGCGTCATACATCCACCAGAAGGCAATGGCGGACAGCACGGTAGGCACGATCCAGGGCAACAGGATGATGGCGCGCACCAGAGACTTGAAGGGCACGTCCTCGTTCAGCAGCAGGGCCAGCCACAGGCCGAGCCCGAATTTCAGAACCGTTGCCACTGTGGTGTAGAAGACAGTGTAGAACACCGATCCCCAGAAGACGCGGTCGTACCAGAGGGACTCGAAATTCTCGAGCCCGATGAAGATGCCGCCGCGGCCGACATGGGTGTCGGTGAAGGCCAGCCAGACACCGAGGCCCAGCGGATAGGTCAGGAACACCAGCAGCAGGCCAATGGCCGGCGTCAGGCATGCCACGATCAGGAAAGGCTTGGAATTCAGCAGGCGCGACAGGGTCGAGGGCGCGGTCTGCGGCCTCTTCCAGTTCGCGCTGCGATCGGCAGTGACCGACATCGGCGTGCGCATCTCCCTTCGCGCCACAGGGCCTTGTGCCCCATGGCGCGGCTGTTCTCAGCGGTAGTAGCGGCGAGCGCGGCGCTCGGCCTCGCGCACGGCCTCTTCAGGCGTGGACTGCCCCGATGCTGCGGCGGCATACATCTGCACCACCACATAATCCGCCGCGACAGAACCCGATGCGGCGCTGATCGGACCCTTGTAGCCCGACCAGAACTCCACCGTGTTGGTGTCCCGGTACACGGCGATCTTGGGATCGCTTTTCCAAACCTCGCTCTGCGCATAGGCGGCGAGGGGATGCGACCAGTAGCCGCCGCAGCCTGTCATCCAGGTGTCGTACTGCTCCGCTTCCATCATGAAGCGAATGTACTCCTTGGCCGCGTTCGGATAGCGCGTGTGCTTGAAGATCATGCCGTTCAGCAGGAGCACGTTCTCCGCCATCTTGCCGCCCGGACCGAGCGGCATGCGGGCCATGCCCGTGTCTTGCGCGACGGGCGCGGTGCGCGGATCGTTCTTCAGCGAGAAGTACATGGAGACGCCATTCTGCGTCAGCCCGATCTCGCCCGCCGCGAAGGCGCGGTTGTTGTTCACATCGCCCCAGGACAGGGTGCCAGGAATAAAGGTCTGGTACAATTCACGCGCGTAACGCAGGGAGGCGATGGTTTCGGGGCTGTTGATGGCGACCTTGCCGGCCTCGTCCACCACCATGCCGCCATGCGACCACAGCAGCCAGTTGCAGAACGCATTGCCGTCGCCCACCGCATTGCCCAGGGCGAAACCCGCAGGATGGCCGGCGGCCTTCAACTGCTGACAGAGCTTGAGAAAGCCGGCATGGTCGGATGGAACAGTGTCGAAACCCGCTTCCTTGATCCAGGACTGGCGGTAGACGCAAGGCCCACCGGAGCCGCCCATGGGGAGGGCGATCCACTGCTCCGTGCCCCACTTCTTGCCGAAGCGCTGCGGCAGGGCGAGCCACCCACCATACTTCTGGCCGAGGTAGCCGGCGAGTTCGCTGAGGTCGAGCACCTTGTCGGCATAGATGTGTGGATCATCGGCCCAGGCGACAACAACGTCGGGCCCCGCCCCCGTTTGCGCTGCAACGGCTGTCTGCGGGCGCAGATCCTCCCAGCCGGCAAAATCGACGCGCACCTGAACGCCTGTTTCGGCCGTGAATTTCTGTGTGTTGGCGCGGAAGATCGTTTCGTCCGCATCGACGAACTTTGTCGGCCGCAGCACGCGCAGCGAAGCGCCGTTCTCGATCTTTGCCGCGGGGGGCGAGACGTTCGCCGTGGGGATAGCGGCGGCCCGGGCGCCGCGCCCGAAACCCGCCGCCGTCAGCCCGCCGGCGCCCACCGCACCCGCGCCCAGAACCAGCGCATCGCGCCGTGTCATCTTCTTCATCATCGTTCCTCCCATGCACGGCGCTTTTCGCGCCCTTCGTTCAAAGGTCAGGCACTGATGCGGCGACCGGTTCCGGCATCGAAGAGGTGGGCCACCGATGCATCGGGCAGGATCCGGATGGTTTCACCCACCCGGGCGGCAATGCGCTCCCGGAAGGCGCCGGTGATCTGCATGCCGCCAATTTCCGCCGTGACCTGGGTTTCCGACCCGGTGGGTTCGATCAGGTGGATTTCGGCCGGAATGCCGCCGTCGTCCAGGCGAAGATGCTCCGGACGGAACCCGTAGGTGACCTGCTGTCCCTCGGTGATCCCGTTGGCGGGCGGCAGCGGCCAGGCGATGCCGTCGGCGTGGCCCTCGGCGGGCGTGGCGTGGAAGGCGCCGTTGTGGATCCGGCCAGGCAACAGGTTCATGGCCGGTGATCCGATGAAGCCGGCTACGAACACATTCGCAGGCTTGTCGTAGAGCTCCAGCGGGGCGCCTACCTGCTCCACGTGACCGCCCTGCATGACCACGATCCGGTCGGCCATGGTCATGGCCTCGATCTGGTCGTGCGTCACATAGATCGTCGTGGTTTTCAGCCGTTGGTGCAGCTCCTTGATCTCGGCGCGCACCTGGACCCGCAGCTTGGCATCGAGGTTCGACAAGGGCTCGTCGAACAGGAAGACCTGCGGGTTGCGGACGATGGCCCGTCCCATGGCCACGCGCTGGCGCTGCCCGCCCGAAAGCTGCCGCGGATAACGGTCAAGCAGGGCGCTTAGCCCCAGGATGCGGGCGGCACGGGCAACCTCGGCCTCCACCACGTCAGCCGGCGCCTTGGCGATGCGCATGGAGAAGGCCATGTTGTCGCGCACCGTCATGTGCGGGTAGAGGGCGTAGTTCTGGAACACCATCGCGATGTCCCGGTCCTTGGGGGGCACGTTGTTGACCACCCGGCCGCCAATCGACACCTCGCCGCCGGAGATGTTCTCCAGCCCGGCGATCATGCGCAGCAGGGTAGACTTGCCACAGCCCGATGGCCCCACCAGCACCACGAATTCGCCATCCGGGATGTCGACGCTGACGCCGTGCAGGATGGGGGTGTCGCCGAAGTTCTTGCGCACCTCCTGGATGCGGACATCAGCCATGGTTCAGCAACGGCCCATCGGCCACGATGACAGCAAGGCGCCACGCCGCATATACATTCCCCCTGTTCCGGCCCCGTCTCACGCAGTGCCCTTGGCAGCCTTGCGGCCGCGATGGCACAGCCTAGGCATTCCTGCGCGAACTCCGCAACACTCATCACCGTGTGCGATGCGCGCCATGACGCACGATCCATACGCCGGCGGCGCGGCATTGCACCGCGCTCCCGTTTAAGCGGCTGATAAGGACTGTCTCCTATCCTGCTTCCGAAGCCCGCAGCCTGGGCGAGAACAGGACATGGATCAGATCGCACCTGCGGCCACCCTTTCGGAACCCTGGTTGACGCGGCCCTTCCGGGGCGTGGCGCGGCGCTTCGGCTCAGCCTTCCTGCTGCCGGTGCTGGAAGCGACGCTCCTGATCACTGTGCTGGCACTGGCCCTGCCGGTGGCACTGTTACAGGTCTATGACCGCATCCTGCCCAACCATGCCGTGGGCACCCTTCTGGTTTTGGCAGCCGCCGTGGCGCTGTCCGTGCTCCTGGAAGCATTTCTGCGCCACCTGCGCGGCCGCATCCTCGCCCGGATGGCCGCGGCGTCCGAGGCCGAGGCCCACCGCCTTGCCATGCAGCGGTTGCTGAACGCGCCGCTGGCCGCGCTGGAAGCGCATGGAAACGGCTATTACGCGGAGCGGCTTTCCGCCATCGGTACGCTGCGGGAGGCCTGGTCCGGCCCGGCGCTGCAGGCGATGCTCGACCTGCCCTTCGCGCTGCTCTACCTGGCGGGGATGTGGTACCTGGCCGGCCCATTGGTGCTGGTGCCGCTGGCGCTGCTGGCAGGCGTCGCAGCGCTGGCGCTGCTGACCGGCCGCAGGGTGCGCCGTGCTGCGCACGACCTCGCCTTGTCCGAGGAGAGACGTTTCAATTTTCTGTTCGACACGCTGCACGGCATCCACGGCATGAAGTTGCTGGGCGCCGAACCGCTGCTCGAGCGTCGCTATGAAAGGCTGCAGAACGGCACGGCGCAGATGCGTCACGCGCTTGGCCGGGTAACCTCGGCCGGTCAGGAAGGTGGGTTGCTGCTGTCGCAACTTGCCACCGTCGCCGTGGCGGCTTTCGGGTGCCACATGGTGCTGAACGGGCAGATCAGCGTGGGCGGGCTGGGTGCTTGCACCATGCTGGTCGGTCGCACCATGCAGCCCCTCCTGGGCGGGATCGCCCTGTGGTCGCGGCTGCAATCCCTGGCCGAGGCGCGCCGCCGCGTGGCCGAGATCGATGCCCTGCCACAGGAGCGCCGGCCGGATCTGCCCGTGCTTGAAGTGAGCGCTGGCTCCGTCCGGCTGAACGGCGTGGCTCTGCGCAGTGCAGGACAGTCGGTCATGCTCTTCGATGATCTGAACTTCGAGGCCCGTCCTGGCGAAATCATCGGCATTACGGGAGCCAACGGCTCGGGTCGCTCCACGCTGCTGCGCCTTGTCGCCGGCGAAGTTCGGCCCGATCGAGGAGAGGTCTTCATCGACCACCAGGATCTGGCACGGGTCGATGCCATGCCGGCACGGCGCGATGTCGCGCTGGTACCGCCCGATCCGGCGCTGGTACGCGGCACCCTTCTGCAGAACCTGACGCTGCACCAGCCACACCGTGAGGCGGCAGCGTTGCGGATCGGCGCCGAGTTGGGGCTGGATCATGTCGCGAGTGCCCTGCCCGGAGGGTGGCACACACCCGTGGGCATTGCCGCGACCCCGCTGCCGCGCGGCGCCGCGCAGCGGATCGGCGTTGTGCGCGCCCTGATCGAGCAGCCGCGCATCCTGCTGCTGGACGACATCACCACCCAGATCGATGCCGATGGCGATGCGCGGCTCGCCCGCCTGCTGTCCAGCCTTCGAGGCAATGTGACGGTGGTCATCGTGACCCATCGCCGCTCCACTCTTGGGATCGCCGACCGGGTTCTGACGATCCGCGATGGCCGGCTGGAGCCGATGTCATGAGCCTGATCTCAGATGATCGTCCGCGCGCGTTGCTGTCGCTGCCTGAGGACCTTCTGGCCCCTTCCGACCTGACACGCTGCCTGTCGGCCATGCTTTGGTTGTTGGATTGGTCGGGCGGCGCCGATGATCTGCTGGCTACGCTGCCGCATGCCAAGCCTCGGATCGATGTCACGGACCTGCGCAACACGCTGTCCATCATCGGTTATCCGACAGTGGTGCGCAGGTTGCGGCAGAACGCACTGGATACCCGCCGTCTGCCGGCCATCCTGCTGCGCCCTAAGGGCCCAGCCTGCGTGCTCTACTGCAATGAATACGGCCAGCTGCTCTGCTTCGATGGTGCGACCGGCCTGGTTACACCAGGCTCACCGGCTACCATGAGCGGCACGCTGTTGTTGCTCAGCGACGTGCCCCAGCCGCAGGCAGGTGGGCGGCAGAACTGGTTCTCCGGCGTGGCGCGCCGGTTCCAGGGTGACCTTCCGGCGCTGCTTGGCATCAGCGGCCTGATGGCGCTGCTGGGGCTGTCCGTGCCGGCCTTTACCATGGCCGTTTTCGACACGGTGATCGCGGGCCGCAGTCCAGGAACCTTGACCATGCTGGTGATGGGCGTGGTGGGTGCCGTTCTGCTGGAGGCGGTGTTCCGCGCAACCCGGCAGCGCGCGCTGCTGCGGATCGGGGAGCGGCTCGACCGTTTGGTGTCCTGCGCCGTCTTCACTCAGCTGATGTCGTTGCCGACAGCGCTGGTTGAGCGGGCCGGCACCGCTTCCCAGGTATCGCGCCTGCGCGACTTCGCTGCCATCCGCGAGTTTCTCACCGGCAGCTTCGCGGTCGCCTTGCTGGACCTGCCTTTCACCCTGCTGGTCATCGCGTTGATGATTGGCTTCGGTGGCTGGATCGCCCTGGTTCCCATGGGCACGGCCTTGGGTTTTGTGCTCCTGTTCCTGGCCACGCGGTCGCGGATGCGGCGTGCCATTGCTCAAGGGGCCCGCGCCACACAGACCCGAGATGCCCTTGCCGTGGAGGCTTTGGAGGCGGTTCGCACGCTGAAGCTCACAGGTGCCGAGCAGCGCTGGATCGAGCGCTATGCGTCCGCCTCGGCGGCGGCGGCCATGGCTTCGGCCGAGGTGAGTGCGCTGACGGGATCTGTGCTCGTGGCCAGCCAGGCGCTGGTGACTCTGTCGGGCCTCGCGGCCATTGTCACCGGCGTGTTGTCGGTGTTCGCCGGGGCCATGACCGCGGGGGCGCTGATCGCCGGCATGATGCTGAGCTGGCGCGTGCTTGGGCCCATGCAGACCGGGTTCCTGATGCTGTCGCGCTGGGAGCAGACTCAGGCTTCGATCCGTCAGGTCGACAGCATGATGGCGCTGGAAACGGAGCGGCCGAGCCCATTGGAGGCCCGCATGGCTCCGCCTGAGCGGGGCGCCATCCTGTTCCACCGGGTGACACTGCGTTACCTGCAGCAATCCGAGCCAGTGCTCGCCGGCGCGAGCTTCGACGTCAAGCCTGGCGAGGTGGTCGCGGTGATCGGCGCCGAGGGCGCGGGCAAATCCAGCTTGTTGCAGCTGGTGGCGGGGCTGTACCGGCCGCAGGGCGGCGTGGTGCGCATCGACGGCCATGATGTGCGGGCCTTCGATCCGGCCGTGCTCCGACGGAGTATTGGATGGGTGCCACAATCCCCCGAACTGCTCTATGGAACCATCGCCCAGAATCTTCGCTTGGCCCATGCCACGGCCTCCGATGCCGAGTTGCAGGCCGCTGCCGCCGAGGCGGGCGTTTTGGAAGCAATCGAGGCATTGCCGCGCGGCTTTGATACGCGCGTCGGGGACAATCGCAGCGGCCGTCTGCCGCGCAGCATTCTGCTGCGGATCGCTCTGGCTGGCGCGTTGTTACGGGACGCGCCGATCCTGTTGCTCGACGAGCCGGTGGCCGGTCTTGATGATGCCTGCTCCACAGCCATCACCGACGTTATTGCTCATCGCCGTGGCCGCTGCACCATTCTGATGGCGACGCATCGGCCGAGCCACATGCGCCTGGCGGACCGCGTCCTCCGTTTGCGTGACGGCCAGGTGGAGGAGGTCGAGTCGCAGCTGCCGCCGAATGCGGCCCGTGTGCGAACACCTGTTTTCTCCCAGCAACTCCTGCAGTCCAAAGGATCCGCGCCATGAGTGGCATCGTGCCGGGCGGAGAAACGTTGCCGGTTCCGTCTCCCTTGCCGCGCGGTAGCCGGCAGCCGCGGCCCGACAGCCACGTGCTGGCTCTGGAGGAAGTCCGCGTTCACGGGCTGGAACGCGCGGTGATCCTGGGTGCGGCGCTGCTGGTCGTGGGCGGTATCGTCTGGTCCGCCACTACCCGCATCCCCGAGCTCTCTATCGGGCTAGGGGAGATTGTGCCTGCAACTGCTCCGGCGCCGGTTCAGCATGCCGAAGGCGGGATCGTGACGGAGGTGCTGGTTGCCGAAGGCCAGTTTGTTGAGGCCGGACAGCCCCTGCTCCACATGAACGGCACGGCGCTGCAGGCTGACCTTGCCCAGGCCAGACTGCGGCTGCAATCGCTGCAGGCCCAAGCGCAGCGTTTGAGGGCCGTTGCGGAGGGTGGCAGCGCTATGCCGGCGGCGGTTGCCAACGGATTCGCCGTGTCACAGCGCGCCGCTTTCGAGGCCCGGCTTCAGGCCCTGTCGGCACGGCGCGATGTCTTGCTGGAGCAGGCGGCGCAGCGCCGCAACGACCTCGAAACTTGGATTGGCCAGATTGCAGCACTCGATGCGCAGCTTGCCCTGCACCGAAGCGAACTGGCAACGCGGGAAGCCTTGTCGCAGCAGGGGTTGACCACGAGGCTCGCGCTGCTGGATGCGCGCCGCTCGGTCATGAACGCCGCCGCCGAGCGGGACAGGCTTCGAGGCCAGCTGGCTGGCGGATATCGCAGCCTGGCGGAGGCCGAGGCGCGGGTGACGGAGCTGGATGCTTCAGCCGTGGATGAGGCGCGGCAGGAAGCGGCGCGCGTGGCGCTGGAGACGGCCGAAACGGCGGAAGCTGTCGGCCGGCTTGAGGACCGCGCCAATCGTGTTGTGCTGAGGGCCCCGGTGGAGGGTGTGCTGCGCGGCGTTGCCGTGCATCGGCCAGGAACGGTTCTGCCTCCTGGTGGGCAGGTGGCGGAGATCATGCCGCTCTCGGCAGCCCTCGTGGCCGATGTGAGGCTCGCGCCGCGTGACATCGGCTTCATTGCTGTGGGTCAGGCCGTGCAGGTCAAGATACAGGCTTTCGACTATGCCCGCTTCGGCACCTTGTCGGGAGTCGTGGAGCGCGTTTCCGCCGGCACTTTCCTCGATGAACAGAAGCAGCCGCATTACAGGGCCCGCATCGCTCTCGATCAGCAGCATGTCGGCCATGATCCGCGTCAGGCGCTGCTCGCGGCGGGCATGACCGTGCAAGCCGACATCACCACCGGTGCCAAGACGGTGCTGCAATACCTGCTGAAGCCGATCTATTCGGCAACTGCGGCATCGTTCCACGAGCGCTGAAGGTCCACGTCCTATGGCACAGGCTGAAAACAACACGTCGAATCCCTTGCTCGAGTCCAGCGTGGTGGATGAGGACGCGGTGCGCGCCCTGCGCGCCGTGCAGCGCATGTTGGTGCAGGGCGCGGAAGGCGCCCAAGGTGCTCTGGTCGGTGGAACCGTGGCGGCAGGAGGCTTGGCGCCCCTGCGGATGGCGCAGGCCGGCGGCGTGGAGGGGCTGTCTGCGGAAGCTCCCTCGGATGACCCTGCGGCGGAATCAGCGCGGCCACTGGAAACGGTGCCGGAAACAGCTCCTGGAGCGGAGATCCCGCCGCTTCGCATGACAGGGGAGCGCGGCGGCATGGCCGTGGTTGCTCCCGCTGCCCGGCCGCCTTCGGCGGCACAGGAGTCTTCTGTTACGGAGAACACCTTCATCGCCGAGGCCGCACCGAAAGATCTGTTCCCGGCCGAGTTCCAGCGGGCTGCGATCACCTCGCCCCCGATTCCTGGTTCAGTCGTCGAGGATCTGCAGGAAAGCGCTCCGGCTCAGGACGATGCTGAGGCGGTTGAACAGCAATCTCCCGAGCCAGCTCTGCCGCGCCAGCCGGAACCGTTCAGGGCGCCGATGTCGCGCGAGCCGTCCGCAGCACCGGTCCAGTCGCTGGAGACAGTGGCCGCTGCCGTGCCGGAAGAGGCTCCACTTCCTCCGACAACTGTTCCCCAGCAATCCGACTCCTTCCCTGTGCCAA
>NZ_JBHRTN010000029.1:166630-167266 GCF_042646265.1 Teichococcus globiformis | reverse complement strand
CTTTGCCGGCGAGCTGGCGCTGGTGCTGCGGGCCACGGCGCGGGAAGCATCGGGCGATGTGGCGGTGAGCGAGGCCGGGTTCACCGTGCGGGTGGCGCCGGTGGTGGACGGGGCGGCGCTGGGCGGCGCGGCGGCGGGGCTGGAGGATAGCTGGATCCCGCTGGAGGTGGCGTTCGGGGTGTCGCCGGACCCTTCGGAACACTGGGACGGGCGGGTGCTGATCCACGGCGTGCCGGAAGGCGCGGCGCTGTCGCACGGCGCGGCGCTGGGCGGCGGCGTGTGGGCGGTGGAGCAGGCGGCGCTGGCGGCGGGACAGGTGGCGCTGCGGCCGCCGGCGCACAGCGACGCGCCGATCGCGCTGCGGGTCGAGGCGGTGATGCACGACACGGACGGGGCGGGGGCGAGCCGGACGATCGTGGCGGAGGTGGCGGTGACGGTGCGCGGCGTGGCCGATGCGCCGGAGGTTGCGGCGGCGGACGTGGCGGGGCTGGAGGATGGGGCGGTGGCCCTGGAGCTGCGGGCGGCGCTGGCGGACCGGGACGGGTCGGAGGTGCTGGAGCTGCGGCTGGAAGGGGTGCCGGACGGGGCGGTGCTGTCGGCGGGCACGCGCGGGGCGGACGGCGCCTGGGTGCTGCA
>NZ_JBHRTN010000029.1:128345-166620 GCF_042646265.1 Teichococcus globiformis | reverse complement strand
GGACCGGGACGGGTCGGAGGTGCTGGAGCTGCGGCTGGAAGGGGTGCCGGACGGGGCGGTGCTGTCGGCGGGCACGCGCGGGGCGGACGGCGCCTGGGTGCTGCGCCCGGAGGATCTGGCGGGGCTGACGCTGATGCCGCCGGAGAACTTTGCCGGCGAGCTGGCGCTGGTGCTGCGGGCCACGGCGCGGGAAGCATCGGGCGATGTGGCGGTGAGCGAGGCCGGGTTCACCGTGCGGGTGGCGCCGGTGGCTGATCCGGTGCGGTTCGCAGTGGATCCTGCCGAGGGGCTGGAAGATAGCTGGATCCCGCTGCGTGGCAGCTTGGCGCTGACGGATTTGGATGGTTCCGAGCACCTGGACGCGGTGCTGCTGGTGCAGGGCGTTCCGGCTGGCGCGAAGCTGTCGCATGGCCGTGAAACAGCCCCGGGAACATGGTCCGTGCCGCTGGCCGCCTTCCAGGACGGCCTTCTCGCGGTTCTGCCGCCTGCCAACAGCGATGTGGATTTCCGCCTGACCCTCTCTGCCACCAATATCGACCAGGGGGGCGGGGCAGAGTCGCGCCGCGTCACGGCGATAGAGGTGGATGTTGTCGTTCGGGCTGTTGCCGACATGCCCGATGTTTTTGTTACGGATCTGCACGGGCGGGAGGACACCCCAATCCGCTTGGACCGTCTGGGCGGCGCGCTGCGGGATACGGATGGCTCGGAAAAGCTGACCTTTCTTCTCGGCGATGTGCCATCAGGCGCGACGATCCATGGCGGTACGCGGCAGCCGGATGGCACATGGCTCATCACGGCCGACAAGCTGTCTGTGGCGACTTTGATTGCACCGCCCAACTTTTCAGGCAGCTTCACCCTGACGCTGACCGCTGTTGCAACGGAAAGTCGGGATGGCGCGCCCAGTGCCCGCAACAGCGCCAGCTTCTCGGTTGGTGTGGACCCCGTGGTGGATAATGGCACGATCACCGTCTCGATCCGGGGCTACGAGGACACCGCCATTCCGGTCAAAGTTGCCTTTTCTACCCCGGACAAGGACGGTTCTGAACGATGGGCGGAATGGACCACGATCAGCGGCATGCCGGCTGATGCAGCCCTCAGCCAGGGCGTCCTGCTCAGCGATGGCCGGTGGCAGGTCCGCACCGCCGAGTTGGCGGCTGGCCGCATCTCGCTGCTGCCGCCCAAAGATAGCGATGTCGACATTCCCCTGACCTTCAGCACGGTGCTGAGCGATAGCGGCAATGGCAAGACGGTGTCGCGCACCATCGTCACCCGGACCACGGCCGTGCTGGTCGGGGTTGCCGATATGCCCGTGGCGGGCGCGGCGGATGTGTCCGGCCTCGAGGACCAGCCCATCCCGCTGCATCTGCACGCCGCCCTCATTGATACGGATGGCTCGGAGCATCTGGTTCTCACCCTGGCCGGGCTTCCGGCCGGCGCGGTGCTGTCGGCTGGTACCCGGCAGCCGGATGGCACCTGGCGGCTTCAGCCGGATCATCTCGCCGGTCTCACCGTCACCATGCCGCGCGACTACTCGGGCAGTCAGACGCTGACGTTCACTGCCAGGGCGGTGGAGCGAGACGGTGATGCCGCGGTTTCCGTGCACCGCTTCACGGTGCAGACCGAGGCGGTGGCCGATACGCCTGGTCTGCGCGTCGCGAATGCCATCGGCTACGAGGATCAACCGATCGCCCTGCGCATCTCCGGCTGGCAGACCGATCTTGACGGCTCCGAGACGATCGTCGGCTTCCGCATCGCGAACCTTCCGGAGGGTGCCGTTCTGCAGGCCGGAGGCATGATCCTGGCACGCGAGCCGGATGGCAGCGTGCTGGTACCACCGGCCCATATCGGCACTTTGACTGTTAAGGCGCCGCCCCACTCGGACCGTGATTTCGTGCTGAGCGTTTCCTCCATCTCGGCCGAGCCCAATGGCAGCCGTGCCGAAAGCCCGAGCCAGGCCCTTGCAGTTGAGGTGCGCGCCGTGGCCGATGCGCCGGTCATCACCGGCACCGGTGGGCGGGGTCACGAAGATGCCGCCATCGCGCTCGACCTGTCTGCCACGCTGCCCGACAACGACGGTTCGGAAACACTGTCCTTCATGGTCAGCGGTGTCCCGGACGGTTTTCGCCTTTCCGCCGGCGTGTTCCGCGGCAACAACAGTTGGTCCCTGACGGCTGCCCAGGCCGAGGGCTTGATGCTGATTCCGCGTGCCGATTTCGCGGGCACCCTGCACCTGGCCGTTGTCGCCATCAGCCAGGAGGCCGATGGCGGGTCCCAGGCGCGCAGTGTCGCGGTGCTGCCGGTGGTGATTGAGGCCGTGGTGGATCGGCCTCTCGTGGGCGGCCTGGACGGCCTGTCCGGCGATTGGGGCGTGATGCGGGGCGTAGAGGATCAGCCGATTGCCCTGCGTCTCGATCCTGGACTGACCGATGCCGACGGGTCCGAACGCGTTGTCGGCAGCGTCGAGATCGGCGGCGTTCCCGAAGGGGCCGTGCTCCGCCTGGCCGATGGCAGCGTGGTGGTGGCGGATACCGACGGCCTGTACCGCATCGCGGCTCCCCGGATGCAGGGCGTCACCCTGACCATGCCGAGTGACAGTGACGAGGCTGCCACCCTGTCCATCCGCATGAGCATCGAGGATACGGGCGGGGTCCGGCGCGAAATCGGCGGCACCATGGTCGTTGATCCCGAGGGTGTTGCCGACACGCCCCTGCTGGTGGCCGGGCCTGCCGCAGGAACGGGACCGGCCGGCAGCGATCCGGGCGATGGATGGATCGGCCTCGCCATCCAGGCCGGGCTGACCGACGTGGATGGTTCGGAAAGCCTGTGGCTGTGGGTTCGCGACGTACCGGAAGGCTTTACCCTTTCCGCGGGCACTCCCGCCCGGGAAGGTGTCTGGCTGGTTCCAGCCGAAGCCATACCGGACCTGCGGATCCGCCCGGCGCCTGGCTTCGAGGGGCAGGTAGCGCTGCGTCTGGAAGCGATGTCAGTGGAGCGGGAAGGAAATCGCGCCTTTACCGGCGCCACGCTGCATCTGGAGGTCGCGGCGGCCACGGCATCGCCTGGGACGCCTGGCGGGCATGGGGGCGCTGCGCCGGATGCTACGCTTCCCCTGCTCTCGGCCTCTGCCGAACCGGGCTTGGAAGACATGCCCGTGGTGCTGCAACTGGCTTTCAATGGCATCGGCGGGCAACGCGGGATGCTCGGCCTGCGCATCAAGGGGGTGCCGGACGGCGCAGCGCTGTCCGCCGGTCACCGTGATCCGCAAAGCGGCGACTGGGTGCTGGGTGCGGGCGAGCTGGACGGTCTGTCCCTGCTTCCGCCCAAGGATTTCTCCGGCCAGTTCACCCTCACCCTGATCGGTGTGGCGACCGGCGCGGACGGCAGTTCTTCATCTGTCACCCGGGAACTTGGCATCAGCCTGGCGCCGGTTGCCGACGCGGCCCTGATTGCGGTCAACCCGCCCGCCGCGCGGGAAGACGAGTCCATCCCGCTGAACCTTGCCATCGCGACCCAGGATGCGGATGGCAGTGAGAGCGTTGTCTCCATTCTTCTCTCTGGCCTTCCCTCCGCAGCACGGCTGACCGGCGATGGTGTCGAGCGGCTGGCGGATGGCAGCTGGCGCATCGATCCGGCGCGGCTTGATGGCATCGAGCTGGTGCCGCCGCCGCATTTCTCGGGCGTGATGCGCTTCACTGTCGCGGTGGTCACGCGGGAAGGAGTGGATGGCCCGCAGGCATTGACGGAGAAGGCCATCGAGATCGGCGTTTCACCGGTGGCCGACGCCCCACTCGTTACGGCAGAAGATGTTCAGGGGCATGAGGATCGGCCCATCGCCCTGACACTCGGCGGGGCGCTGGTTGATCACGACGGGTCGGAAACCCTGTCCCTCGTTTTGCGTGGCATGCCGGAGGGAACGCGGCTTTCCGCCGGCGTCAACAATGGCGATGGAAGCTGGACCCTGAGGCCGGATCAGCTTGCCGGGCTGACCCTGATGCCGCCCCTGAACTGGAGCGGGCGCATGCAGCTCACGCTGGTGGGCTACGCCATGGAAGCGGCCGATGGCGGCCACGCCAGCAGCCACACCGAGTTCAACGTCCATGTCGCCGGCGTGGCGGACATGCCGCTGGTCGATGCGGGCGAGGGATCCCGGGGGCTCGAGGGTGGTTTGCTCGCAGTGGATCTGCGCGCGCAACTCGCGGACCGAGACGGGTCGGAGCAGCTGGTTGTCACAGTGGCCGGCGTTCCGGAGGGCGGAAGCTTCACTGCCGGCATGAGGCTCGCGGATGGACGTTGGAGCATCCCTGGCGAGGCACTCGGCGATCTCGGCTTCCGACCACCGGCCTTCTATTCCGGAACGCTGGTGCTCGGCTTCACCGTCACAGCAATGGAAGCGGATGGCGACGTGGCCAGCCGCGAACTCAGCATGGTCTTCACCGTGGCGCCCGTGACCGATGCACCGATCCTGACCCTGGGTGCTGCATCGGGTGCCGAGGACAGTGCCATCCTGTTGCCCGTGCATGCAGCGCTTGCCGACACAGACGGCTCCGAGCAGTTGCTCCGGCTGGTGATCGAGGGCGTGCCGGCCGGCGCCACGTTGTCGGCTGGCACGCACCAGGGGGGTGGTCGCTGGATCGTGCCGGCCGCTTCCATGGAAGGGCTGCACCTCACCCCGCCGCCGCACTTCTCCGGTACCATCGCGCTGAGTGTGACGGCCTACGCCGCCGAGCGTGCAACGGGCCTGGAGGCCAGCACCATGGGACAACTGACCCTGGAGGTGGTGCCCGTGGCGGATGCGCCGCTGCTCAGTGTCACGGATGCGCAAGGCGCGGAAGATCACGCCATCGCCTTGTCCCTCGGCGTCGCGCTGGCCGATACGGACGGCTCCGAGCAGATTGGCTCGATCACACTGTCCGGTCTTCCCGCCGGCTTCACCCTGTCGGCGGGGCGGGCGCTGGATAGCGGCGCCTGGGCGCTGCAGGCAGCCGATCTGCCCGGGCTGATGTTGCATCCGGCGCCGGACTGGAACGGCGAGGTGCGCCTTACCCTGCATGCCGAGGCGGTGGAAGCGGCCAATGGCGACAGCAGCGGCGCCAGCCGCGACTTCACCCTTTCCGTGGCCGCGGTGAACGATGGGCCGGTGGTGACGTTGACGCCGTATCATCGAACAGCAATGGTCGGTGACCAGGATATGGCCGCCTGGCAGATGGTGCAGGTCGCTGACGTGGATAGCACCAGGCTGAGTGGTGCCAGAATTACTCTGTCCGGTGCGCACTCAGGCGATATGCTGGCCTTCGAGGGCTTTGCGCTGCATGTCGAGAGTGGCCGTCTCTTCCTGGGCGACACGGGGATCGAGTTGCGGGCCGAACCGGGCGGCACGAGCCTCACGCTGTTTGGCGAGGCGCCGATTGCTACCTATCAGGCCGTGCTGCAATCGCTGGTTCTGGAAACCGAAAGCGCAACCGGCTTGCTGGCTGGCACCCGGTCGGTGTCCGTTGTGCTGCGCGACGATGCTGGCGCGGAGTCGCTGCGGCAGAGCGCCACGCTGACCGTGACGGAGCCGCCGCCAGCTCCGCTGGACGAGTTTTCGATTGGCGGTGGAGATCCTGGCGTCGGCATGGGGTGGCTGGAGCTGGTTGCGGGGGATGGCGGCCTTGTCCCGCCTGCCATGCCCGACAGCTGGACCGAGGCGGAGCCGAGCGGAGCGGCAGCGCCGGGTGTGCTGCCCGATCCTCTGGACGAGCATGTGGTCATCGCAGGCCAGGCGCAGGCGGGCGATTCCGGCATCGATCCCTTGGCGCTGGAGCAACGCTGGAGCTGAGGCGGATCAGCCGGCCATCACCGCGCGATAGGCGAGCTGGTCGGCATGCATCCGCTGAAACACGGTGTACTTGGCGTCGTGGAAGCGGCGCACCGCCTCCCCCTGCGGCGTGATGGCCGTCTTTGCACCGCTCATGGCTGCCATGGCCTGCGGGATGTCGCGATGTTGCCCGCCCGCCACGGCACCCAGCATGGCGGCGCCAAGCAGGATGGCTTCGGGTTCGCGCGGCAGAACCACGCGGCAGCCCGTGGCATCGGCGTGCTCGCGCAGGAAGACCGGGTTCTTGGTGCCGCCGCCGCAGGCGAGCACGGTGTCGATGGCGTAACCCTCGGCGTTCAGCGTCTCAATGATGTGGCGCGTGCCATAGGCAATGGACTGAACCGTGGCGAGGTAGAGCCGCGCCAGATCCTGCGGCGTCGCCGACAAGGACAGGCCTGACACCATGCCGCGCAGGGAGGCGTCCGCTCGGGGAGAGCGGTTGCCGTGGAAATCAGGCATGACGTGCAGGCCTTCGGTCAGCCGGGCGGGAAAGGCGCAGTGCCGGGCCATCTCCTCGAGCATGTCGTTCAGCCGCTGATAGATCGACTGCCCCTGCTCCCGCGCCTGCTCAGCCACGGCCGCATGCGCGGCATGGGTGACGATGACATGATCGATCAGGGCTCCGGTCGCCGATTGCCCGCCCTCGTTCAGCCAGAAGCCAGGTTGCATGGCGGAATAGTAGGGACCCCAGATCCCTGGCACGAACCGCGGCTCCGGGGAGACGGCCATGTGGCAGCTCGACGTTCCGCCCACCAGCGCCACGCGGCGTAGCAACGCCGCCTCGTCAGGGGCGGCGTCATCCAGCACGGCACCGATGACCCCGAGGCCGCCGGCATGCGCATCGATGGCCGAAGTGCCCACCGGGATCCCCTCGGGCAGGCCCAGCTCGGCCGATGCCGTGGCGGCGAGGCCGCCGGGAACCGGAGCGCCGACCGGCAGCACCTCTGTGCCAATGCGCTGAAAGCCCTCATCCGCCAGATCGTCCAGGCCGATGGCACGGAAGAAGGCGGCGTCCCAGCGTCCTTCCTGCCCAAGATAGGTCCATTTGCAGACGGTGGAACACAGCGAGCGGGTCAGGCTGCCGGTCGCGCGCCAGGTGAGGAAATCGGGCAGGTCAAGAAAATGCGCCGCCCGAGCCCAGCATTCCGGCAGGTTCCGCTTGAGCCACAGCAGCTTCGGTGCCTGCATCTCCAAGGACATGCGGCCGCCAACATAGCGCAGCACGTTGTGGCCGCCATCGTTGATGGCCTCGGCCTCGGCTGCGGCACGGTGATCCATCCAGACCACGGTGTCCTGATCCGGCTCGCCCTCAGGGCTGATGCTGATGGGGCCGCCTGCCGCATCCAGCACCACGAGCGAGCAGGTGGCATCGAAGCCGACGCCACGGACCGCCCGCGCATCCTGGCCTTGCATGGCGGCGCGCACCGCCATGCAGACGGCGTTCCAGATGTCGGTGGAGGATTGCTGTGCGTAGCCCGAGCGCGGTCGCCAAAGCCGGATGGGATGCGCTGCCTGCGCCAACATCATCCCGCTCGTGGTGAAGACGCCGGCGCGGGCGCTTCCCGTGCCCACATCCACGCCGATAACCAAATTCTGCATGGTCTGATAGTCCTGCGCGATCAAGGAGAGCTTGGTGCAACATCGAGCCGCAGCCCGGCCCGCATCAAGGAGCCGGTCGCCTCGGCCCGGCCGAGGCCGCTGGTGACCACATGGTCGAAGGCAGCGATGGGAGCGAAGAAGGCGGGCTTCAGCTTGCCAAGCTTGCTGGCATCCACCACCAGGATGGATTGCGCGGCGGCGGCGATGGCGGCCTGCTTCACCGGCACCTCGTTGAAATGGGCGCAGGTGACGCCGCGACTGGCATGCACACCGCCCGCCGAGATGAAGGCCTTGTTGATCCGCAGGCGGCGCAACCCGTTCAGCCCCTCGTCGGAGGCGAAGGTGGCCGAAGCAGGGTGATACAGTCCGCCCAGCAGCACCAGCTGGGTGCCTGGCCGACGGCTGGCCAGCACGGCGATGTTCAGTGCGTAGCACAGGATGGTCAGCGACAAGTGGGACGGCAATGCCTCTACGAGGTGCGGCAGGGTCGAGCCGCAATCGACGAAAATGGTGTCGCCATCCTCCACCAGACGCGCCGCGTGCCGGGCTGCCTCACGCTTTGCGGCAGCATGGCTGTCCTGCTCGCGCTCCAGCAAATAGGCGCTGCGGCGCAGGGCGCCTCCGGCCGGCAACACGTGGCCGCCCAGAAGCGTGAAGGGCTGGCCGGCGCCGGCAAGGTCGCGCCGCAGGGTCATGGACGATACGCCGAGGGCGTGAGCGGCATCGCCCAATCGCGTCGGGCCGGACTGGCGCAGCATCTCTCGCAGCCTCGCCATGCGGTCATCGCGCCGCGCCTCGCCCAGTCCTCGCATTCCGCCTCGCGCCCTTTCGGACATCCTCTCCCCCGAACCGCCGACGCTTGACGCCGCGCCGTGTTGATGTGACAAGTATCACAATTGTTAAGAAGGTTACAAACAGACTGCGACGCGGTGCACGCGCGGTCCCGAGGAACCATCCATGGCCCTACCTGTTCCGAGCAGTCCGGTCGATCTGGCTCGCCTGATCGACCATACGTTGTTAAAGCCCGAGGCGACGGCCGGGGATGTGCTGCGCCATTGCTCGGAAGCACGCGAGCATCAGTTCTGTTCGGTCTGTGTCAATCCGGTGCATGTTGCCATCGTTGCCGAGGCGCTTCGCGGCAGCGGTGTGGGAACCTGTTCGGTGGTCGGCTTTCCGCTCGGTGCTGTCACCATGGCCGACAAGGCCGCCGAGACGGTGAATGCCGTGGCCAACGGCGCAGACGAGATCGACATGGTCATCAACATCGGAGCGCTGCGCGAAGGGCGGCTGGATCTGGTGCTGGAGGATATCCGCTCGGTGCGCGCCGCCGCCCGGAGCCGCGTGCTCAAGGTCATCATCGAAGCCTGCCTTCTGGATGACAACCAAAAGCGCACCGCTTGCCGCCTGGCGGCCGAAGGTCGCGCAGACTTCGTCAAGACATCCACGGGTTTCTCGGTTGGCGGCGCCACGATAGCCGATGTCGCGCTGATGCGGGCGGCCGTGGGTGATGCGCTGGGGGTGAAGGCTTCTGGCGGCATCAGGACGCGGGAGCAGGCCCAGGCCATGATCGAGGCTGGCGCCACCCGCATCGGTGCCAGCTCCGGCGTGGCGCTCATCGCGGGAATGTCCGTTCCGGCCAGCGGCTACTGACACCGGCGCGTCATCAGGGAAAAGGAAACGCAAAGATGGTGGAGTTCAACAGGCGCACCTTCAACGCCATGAGCGGTGCCGCGATGATGGCGGCCATCATGGGTCGGCCAGCCTTCGCCCAGACCGCCGCGGTGGAGGCCGGCAAGGTATCGCCTTCGATCCATGCGAAGGCGGCCAAGAAGCGTGTCATCGCCACCGTGGTGAAGGTGGATGGCATCGCCTGGTTCGACCGCATGCGCGTCGGCGTGGAGCAGTTCGGCAAGGATCAGGGACACGACACCTGGATGATCGGCCCAAGCCAGGCCGATGCGGCCGCGCAGGTGCAGCTGGTAGAAAGCTTGATCGCGCAGGGCGTGGATGCCATCTGCATCGTTCCCTTCTCGGTTGAGGCAGTGGAACCGGTGCTCCAGAAGGCGCGGCGCCAGGGCATCGTGGTGATCTCGCACGAGGCTTCCGGACTCGAGAACATCGACTACGACATCGAGGCTTTCGACAACCACGCCTACGGCGCCAAGTTGATGGAGGTGCTCGGCCGCGACATGGGCGGAGAGGGCAAGTATGTCGCGACTGTCGGCAGCCTCACCTCGCAATCGCAGATGGAGTGGATCGACGGCGCCGTCGCCTACCAGAAGCAGCACTTCCCGAAGATGCAGGAGGTGACCCGGCGCATCGAGACCTATGACGACGCCACCACCGACTACAACAAGCTCAAGGAAGTGCTGACCGCCTATCCCGATCTCAAGGGGATCGTCGGGGCGCCGATGCCGACTTCGGCAGGGGCGGGCCGGCTGATCGCCGAGCGCAACCTCAAGGGCAAGCTGTTCTTCTCCGGCACGGGGCTGGTGTCGGTGGCCGGGCAGTATCTGCGCAACGGCGACATCAACTACATCCAGTTCTGGGACCCTGCGGTGGCCGGATACGCCATGAACATCCTGGCTGTGATGGCCCTGGCCAAGCAGGAGATCAAGCCGGGACTCAATCTCGGCCTAACCGGCTACGAGAGCCTGCAGGCGCCGGATGCCAAGAAGCCCAACGTGCTGGTTGGCCAGGGCTGGGTCGGTGTGTCCAAGGACAACATGACCCAGTACAACTTCTAACCAGCGCCGGGGCGGCAATCGCCGCCCCCCACATCCTCGCCGTAGGATAGCATGACCGCTCCGCTGATCGAATTGCGCCACATTGGCAAGAGCTTTGCCGCAGTACGCGCGCTGGACGATGTGTCGCTGCAGATCGGCAAGGGAGAGATCCATTGCCTCGCCGGCGAGAACGGCTCCGGCAAATCCACGCTGATCAAGGTGATCTCGGGCATCTGGCAGCCGGATCAAGGCGAGATCCTGCTGGATGGGCAAAAGGTCGAGGGGCTTACCCCCCGTGCCGCCATCGCGCATGGCGTGCAGGTGATCTACCAGGATTTCTCGCTCTTCCCGAATTTGTCGGTTGCCGAAAATCTGGCGCTCAGCACGGAGCTGCACGAGAAGCGCCTGCTGGTTTCATGGGCGCGCGTGCGGCGTATCGCGCGAGAGGCGATCGAGAAGCTGGGCGTCCAGCTGGATCTGGATGCGCTGGTGGAAACGCTGCCCACCGCAGGCAAGCAACTCGTCGCCATTGCCCGCGCATTGATGTCGGATCCCCGGTTGCTGATCATGGACGAGCCGACCACGGCGCTGACCGGCCGCGAGGTCGATGCGTTGTTCCGCGTGGTGCGCGACATCCAGAGCCGGGGCATCGCGGTGCTGTTCGTCAGTCACAAGATGCGGGAGATGCTGGAGATCAGCGAGAAGCTGACCGTGATCCGCTCCGGCCGCGTGGTGGCTGCCGGACCGATCGCCGATTTCGACGAGGCGAAGATCACCCGTGCTATGACGGGGCAAGAGATCGCCGCCGAGGGTTATCAGTGGGAAGGCGACGCGCGCGGCAAGCCGTTGCTGGAGGTCGCCGGGCTCAGCATCCCGGGGCAGCTGGAGAACATTGCGCTGCGCATCATGCCGGGCGAGATCGTCGGTATCTCTGGCCTGCTCGGCTCCGGCCGCACGGAACTCGCCCTGGCCCTGTTCGGCATGCGGCCGGGTTATGAGGGACGGGTGCGGATCGATGGACGCGAGGTGCGGCTCGACAGCGTGCAGCAGGCCATTGGCCATGGCATCGCCTATGTGCCGGAGGACCGCCTGACCGAAGGGCTGTTCCTGACATCCACCATCGACCGCAACATGCTGGTGACATCGCATGACCGTCTTTCCCGTGGCGGCGTCATGCAGGGTGGCAGGGCGGCGCAGGAAGCCGCCGGCATGATCCGCGAGATGGCCATCGCCACTCCGACCGGAGATCGCCCCGTCACCCAGCTTTCCGGCGGCAACCAGCAGCGCGTGGTGATCGGGCGGTGGCTGATGAATGATCCCCGCCTGCTCATCCTCAACGGACCGACCGTTGGCGTCGATGTCGGCTCTAAGGCGGGCATCCATCGCAAGATCCGTGAACTGGCACGGGAGAGGGGCCTCGGCGTGCTGATGATTTCGGACGACCTCCCGGAGCTTGTGGACAATTGCAACCGCATCCTGGTGCTGCATCGCGGCCGCCTGGCGGGCGACATCGCGGCGGCGGAGACGAGCGAGGCGCGCCTCAGCGCGATGTTGGGGGCGCTGGCATGAGGTCCCTCGCCATGGCGCTGCGCCGCCATCCGGAGCTGATGGTGGCGGCGGTGCTGGTGCTGGCCGTGCTGGTGATCGGCACGGTCAACCCGGCTTTCTGGCAAGCGTCCAACATCTTCAGCCTTTTGCGGGCCTCGGTGATCACCGGCATCCTGGCACTGGCCGTGCTGCTGGTCATGCTGTCGGGCGGCATCGACGTTTCCTTTCCGGCTTTCGCCATCGCAGCCATGTACCTGACCGTTCGGGCGATGATCGGCTGGGGTTTCGATGGTGTTTGGCTGCCCTTCGCAATGGCCACCTGCATCGGCATCGGGCTCGGGCTGGTGAACGCCTTCTTTGTGCATTATCTGCGGATGATTCCGCTGATCGTCACCCTCGGTACGGGAACAGCGGTGCGCGGTTTCATCCTGGGCGTGGTCGGCACCAGCCAGATCAACATCGACCAGATGCCGCCCTTGCTCATCAATTTCGCGCGGCAAGATCTTTTCACTGTTCAGCAAGCGGATGGTGGCAGCACCGGCCTGTCGGCGATGGTTCTGGTCTATGCCGTGATCGCGCTGTTGGTGCACCTGATGTTGCGCTACACCATGATGGGCCGCAGCATCTACGCGCTGGGTGGTGGCGCAGAGGCGGCGCGGCGTGTCGGCTTCAACCTGCGGCGCACCACCTTCTTCATCTACGGCCTGGCGGGCGCGCTGGCGGGATTTGCAGGGCTTCTGCACGGGGCCATGATCTGGACCGCCAACCCGCGTGACATGGTCGGGCTGGAGCTGGACGTGATCGCCGCTGTTGTGCTGGGCGGCGCCTCCATCTTCGGCGGGCGGGGCAGCGTAATCGGAACGATGCTCGGCGTGCTGACTCTGGTGGTCATCACCAACAGCCTGATCATTCTGGGTGTGGATACCACCTGGCAGCGCGTTGTGATCGGGCTGATCGTCATCGCCGCAACGGCCGCGACCGCCTGGCGTGACCGCAAGCGCATTGCCTGAGGGAGGCACCGCATCATGTCCGCCATCGCGCAGCGCCTGCGAAAGCTCGATACAGATCTGCTGCAGCTCCTGCTGCTTACCCTTATCATCTTCGCGGGCATGGCGGCGCTGAATCCCGAACGGTTCCTGCGTCCTTATGTCTTCGAATCCATCACCTTTATCGCGCCCGAACTCGGGCTGTTGGCCATCGCGATGATGGTGGCGATGTTGACCGGCGGGATCGATCTTTCGGTGATCGGCATCGCCAACCTTTCCTGCATTCTGGCCGGACTGTTCTTTCACGCCGTCGGGGGCGCGCGTGGGCCGGATCTGGTGAACATGGCTTGGCCGCTGGTGGTGGCAGGCATTGGCATTGCGCTCGCCACAGGTCTTCTGGCCGGTGCTATCAACGGTCTGCTGGTGACGAAGCTACGCGTGACGCCCATTCTGGCCACCATTGGCACGGGACAGGTCTTTACGGGCATCTGCCTGGTGCTGACCGGCGGCCCGGCAGTGGTAGGCTTCCCCCGCATCTGGGGCCAGCTGGGCAACGGCACGTTGCTGGGCATCGCCATCCCGCTGCTGGTTTTCTGCGTGGTGGCAGGGCTGGTATGGTTCCTGCTGGCCCGCACCGCCTTCGGCATCAACCTGGCGTTGATCGGCACCAACCCCAAGGCTGCCGCCTTTGCCGGCCTCCGGACCACGCGCACGGTGTTCCTGTCCTACGTGCTCACCGGTGGGCTGGCTGCCACGGCAGGCATTCTGCTTTCGGCTCGAACCAATGCAGCCAAGTCAGACTATGGGGTGTCCTATCTTCTCCAGGCGGTGCTGATCGCGGTGCTGGCCGGCACCAATCCCTCGGGCGGCCGCGGCAACGTTCCGGCCATAGCGCTCGCACTCGTGGCGCTGATGCTGCTGTCTTCCGGTCTGCAGATCATGCGGTTCTCGAATTTCCTCGTCGACCTCATCTGGGGGGGCTTTCTGTTGCTGTCCATCGCGCTGGCGGCCTGGCGCCGCAGGGTGCGCTAAGCCATGCGCGCCATCATTCCTCTTCATCCTTCGCTGCTTGGCGACGCGCCTCGCGAGATCGTTCGGTGCGGAGAGCTGACGGCGACGTTGTTCCGATTCCGGACCGGGATCGAAGGGCTGCGCATCGCCAATGCCCGCGGCGAGGTCGTGCTGCTGCCCTGGATGGGAGGCATGATCTGGTCGGCCAGCTTTGACGGCGTTGCCCTGGGCATGCGCAGCGGCTTCGACGCGCCGCGCGCGGCTTCCAGCATCGCCGGCACCTATGGCTGTCTAGCCTTTCATGCCGGCCTGTTGCGCAATGGTGTGCCGGCGCCGGGGGATGATCATGCCGCACATGGCGAGTTCCCCTGCATGACCATGGACCGCGCCTGGCTGGAGGTGGATGGCAACAGTATCGCCGCAATCTCCGAGGTCGATCATGCGCTGGGCTTCGGGCCGCATTACCGTGCGATGCCAAGCCTGACCCTGGCTGCTGGTGCTACGCTTTTCGACATCGGCCTCGGCGTCGAGAACCGCTCCGGCAAGCCCATGGACCTGATGTACATGTGCCACATCAATTTCGACTTCGTGGCGGGCGGGCGCTGCCTGCAGCCGGCGCCGTTCACACCAGAACGGACCGCCGTGCGCCGCGCCGTTCCCGCGCATGTCCGGCCTGATGCGGCCTATCAGGCTTTCATCGACACGCTGTCGCGGGAGCCGCAGCGAATGGAAGTGCTCTCGGAGCCCGAGCGCTACGATCCCGAGCAGGTCTTTTATCTCCACGGGCTGGGTACCGACGCTGAGGGACAGACACACCTGATGCTGCTGCGGCCGGAAGGAGATGCCTTTGCCATGTCCTACGCGCCGGAATGCTTTCCGCACACCGTCCGCTGGATCCTCAACGACCCGGACCAGAAGGTCGCCGCCTTCGCGCTGCCCTCAACCTGCCAGCCGGAAGGCTACGCAGCGGAGAAGCGCAAGGGTCATGTCCGCGTGCTTCCGCCGCACGGGCGCGCCGCGTTTTCCGTGCGTACCGGCTACCTGGACGCCACGTCGGCGCCGGAGCAGGCAACCCGTATTTCAAAGCTGAGCTAGGAGACCGACGATGAGCACGCGCATCGGCGTTGTCGGCAGCAACATGGTCGATCTTGTCACGTATATTGATCGCATGCCCGAGGCCGGCGAAACACTGGCGGCTCCCGCCTTTTCCATGGGCCATGGTGGCAAGGGCGCGAACCAGGCGACTGCCGCGGCCCGGCTGGGTGGCGACGTGATGCTGGTCAGCCGTGTCGGTGACGACATGTTCGGTGAAGGCACCATCCGAAACCTGGCGCGGAGCGGCATTGACGTCACGCATGTGCGGGCAGTGCCTGGCGCGCAGAGCGGCGTGGCGCCGATCTTCGTGGAGGCCTCCGGCGAGAACCGCATCCTGATCGTCAAAGGGGCCAATGACCGGCTGCTGCCGGAGGATGTGGATGCCGCCGCGCCGGAGTTGAGCCGGTGCGGGGTAATCCTGCTGCAACTCGAAGTGCCACTGGAAACGGTTTACCACACCATCGCCTGGGCAGCCCGACAAGGGATCGAGGTGCTGCTCAATCCCGCGCCCGCCGTGTCCGGGCTCGATGTCGAGCGCATCGTGGACGCGACCTTTCTGATGCCGAACCAGACGGAGCTGGCCATTCTCACCGGCCTGCCAACTGGAAGCCGGTCTGAGGCCGAGGTTGCAGCCCGCAGCCTAGTGGCGCGGGGTGTCCGCAATGTGGTGGTCACGCTGGGTGCTGCAGGCGCGCTGCTGGTGGGCAGGGAAGAAGCGGTGCATGTTCCGGCCGTGCCCGTGAAGCCGGTTGACACAAGTGGCGCTGGAGATGCGTTCATTGGGGCCTTCGCGCAGCACTACGTGGTGTCCCGCGACGTGCCCGCTGCCATGGGCTGGGGTGCCCGCTACGCTGCGGATTCCATCACCCGGCCTGGAACCCAGAAGGCCTTCGCCGATGAAGCCGGGTTCCGCACCTTTCTGGCCGGACTTCCAGCCACGCTTTGAGACGCCCGTACTAAAGGTCGCGTTGCCTGTCGGTGATGCGCTGGCGCGAGCGGTAGAGGTGGTAGCGCATGGCCAGCCCTGCGCCTTCCGCGTCGCGGCGCAGAATAGCATCGGCGACAACTTCGTGCTCTTCCATCACCCGCCGGGCGCGCTCCTCCGAGCCGTCGCGGGTGATGCCGTGAGCCACCGCCATGGCCTGCTGAATGGTGTCGTTCAGGTGGTCCAGAACCTCGACGAAAACGGTGTTGCCGCTGGCGGCAGCCACAGCGCGGTGGAACGCATAGTCGGCGTCCGTCTGCCCTTCCTTGCGCTGGAAGCTGGCCCGCAACACATCAAGGGCGCGGGCGATGACGTCCATCTGGGGCTGGGTCCGCCGCTCTGCGGCCAGCAGGGCGCTACGCTCCTCCAGCGCCATGCGAACCTCCGTGCAGCGGAGCAGGCCCGCCACATCTGAAATTCTGGTCAGGCGCGTGAGATGGCCTGAGGGGCGCTTCTGAACATAGCTGCCAGAGCCCTGGCGCGTCGTCACCAGGCCGTCGGCGTGCAGCCGCATCAGGGCTTCGCGCACCGTGGGTCGGGAAACCTGAAAGGCAGCGCAGATCTGGCTTTCCGAGGGCAGCCGGTCGCCTTCGCGGAGGCGGCCATCAACGATCTGCTCCAGGATCTGGCCGTAGAGCTGGTCGCCCAGCCGCTGCTTCCGCTCCGGGATGAGTTTCATGCCGCCTCGCTGCTTGCGCCCCGCATGGCCTGTCTCATGCGCGGCCGCGGGGCGCAAGCGGTCAGGCGCCGAGGCGTGAAAGGCTGTGCCGCGCTTGCTGCATTTGCTCCAGCGTGCCGAAAGCATTCATGTAGTGGCCGCGAAAGCCTTTGCCCTCGATCAGGCGAAACATGGCCAGGAAATCGAAATCGCCTTCGCCGGGCGGCAGATGGATTTCGTATCCGTTGCGGAAGCAATCCGCCAGCCGCACCTCCTTCACGCGCTGCCAGGGAATGGCGGAAACAAAGCCCTCCACGCCTTCGGGCAGAAGATGCGCATGGTTGGCGGTGAACGACAGGGCGAAGGCAGGGCTGTCGATCTGATCGTAGTAGTAGGCCCACTCCTCCATGGTGTGGGCGAGGTAGTGGACCTCGGCATCCTTCGGCTCCTTGTTCAGGTTTTCCAGAAGAAGAAGAGCGCCCTTCTTCTCAGCGTAGTCGACGATGCGTTTCAGCCGCTCGAGCCCTGCCTCCATCCGCGCCTGTCGGTCGGCGGTGAAATGGTAGCCCGCGTGCACGACGATCCATCGGGCGCCAAGATCGCTGTAAAGGTCGATATAGCCCCGGAGATAGGCGTCGGTTGCTTCGGAAAGGAGAGGGGCGTATTCGGCGACGTTTACGGCCGAGAGGGTGTGCAACCCCAGTTCGATGTTGTTCCGGGCGCAGGCTTCCCGGATGGCAGCGGCGCGTGCCTTGTCGAAACGGGTGAAGGCGTTCTCGCCGTAGTCGAGTTGAATGTCGATGTAGCGCACCTCGTTGCGCGCCGCCCACTCTATGCCATCTTCTAGCTTGGCGCGGCGACCGATGTCGACGCCGATGCGGGTGTAAAGTGCTTCCGTCATGGCGGGTGCCTCCTCAGACAACCTGCTGCGCATGCAGGGCGGCGATCCGATCGGCATCGTAGCCCAGCTCGGCGAGGATGGCGTCCGTGTGCTCACCCAGCCTCGGCGGGTGGCTGCCGATGGTGCTGGGCGTCCGGCTCAGTGTCATGGGCTGCGCCACATAGCCGACGGGTTCGTTGCTGCCACCATTGAGGTAGCTGGCGATGCCGAGATGCTTCACCTGTTCATCCGCGAAGACCTGGTCGATGGCATTGATCGGGCCGCAGGGCACGCCCGCCTCGTTCAGCCGCGCCACCCAGTTCGCGCTGGTATCGGTGCGTGTGACTTCGGCGATCTCGGCGTTCAACGCGTCGCGATTCTGACTGCGCGCGGCGCTGCTGCCATAGCGCGGATCCTCGAGCCATTGCCGGCGATCGAGCACCTCGCAGAAGCGTTGCCAGATTCGCTGACCGGTGGCTGCGATGTTCATGTGACCATCGGCGGTCGGAAACACGCCAGTGGGAATGGAAGTCGGATGGTTGTTGCCGGCCTGCTTCGGTACTTCACCCGCCATCAGCCAGCGTGCTGCCTGGAAATCCAGCATGAAGACCTGCGCCTGCAGGAGGGAGGTCTGTACCCATTGGCCGCGACCGGACACTTCGCGCTCCAGCAGCGCCACCATAATGCCCTGCGCCGCGAACAGGCCTGCACAGAGATCGGCGATCGGGATGCCGACGCGTACCGGCCCCTGGCCCGGCAGCCCGGTGATGCTCATCAGCCCGCCCATGCCCTGGGCGATCTGATCGAAGCCGGGCCGCCCGGCATAGGGCCCGTCCTGCCCGAAGCCGGAGATGGAGGCATAGATGAGGCGGGGATTGATGGCGGCCAAGGTGTCGTAACCGACGCCGAGCCGATCCTTCACGTCGGGGCGGAAATTTTCCACCACGACATCCGCCTCCTGAACCAACTGCTTGAAAATAGCCACTCCTTCAGGGTGCTTCAGGTTCAGAGTCATGCCACGCTTGTTTCGGTGCAGATTCTGGAAGTCCGGCCCTTGCCGTGGGCCACCCATCGGATCACCGGCATCGAGACCCTCCGGCATCTCGATCTTGATGACTTTCGCACCCCAGTCCGCCAGCTGCCTCACGCAGGTGGGTCCCGAGCGGACCCTGGTAAGGTCGAGCACGGTGAAGCGGGAAAGCGCGGTTGAGCTGGACGCCATGGCACGGTCCTCAATGGAGACTGAATTCAGGCTCGCTTATCGAAATGTAAACTGTCAACAGTCAGCATCATTCAGTTGACAGCCTCGGTGGCGGCCGTGCAGCCTCATGCCATGACCACCTCGCTCACCTCTCCACTGGAAATCGTTCGGACCCGCTCCCTGGCATCCCTTGTGGCGCAGGAGATCGAGCGGATGATCCTTTCCGGTACCATCGCGCCGGGCGAGAGACTGAACGAGCAGGCCCTTGCCGTACGGCTTGGTGTGAGCCGTGGCCCGGTACGGGAAGCGGTGCGCGGGCTGGAACGGTCAGGCCTCGTTGTGGCTGTGGTCAACCAGGGTTCCTATGTCCGAAAGATGAGTCCTGACGACGCGCTGGATGTCTATGACATCCGTGTTGCGCTGACAGGGCACGCGGCGGAACGTGTGGCAACGCGTGCGACCAGCGCCTTGCTGGCACCCATGGAGCTTCTGTTGCAGGAGCTGACGGCGGCTGAACGCGCGGACGATGCTGCGGGCTACTACGCGCTCAACCTGAAGTTCCATGCCGCCCTGTTTGAAGCGGCGGGCAACCCGCGCGCTGCCCGCCTCTACGACGATCTGGGCAAGGAACTGCACCTTTTCCGACGCCGGGCGCTACTGCAGCCCGAGAACATGCGGCAATCGAACGCAGAGCATGGCGCCATTCTGGATGCCTTGCGCCGCCGCGATTCCGCCGCCGCTCGCGCCGCGGGCGAGACGCATATCACTGGCGGAAGGGCCCGCTTCGCGGCGAGCCATTCCACGGATCAAGCACAGCCGCAGCAAGCGGCGGGGGGAGGACATGATGCCAGCAGGGATGCCGACGAACCCGGGGGATAAGGAACACGCTGCGGCCAGGGCAACGGCGGAAGGCTTCGCCCTGGGGCGTCGCCGGGCGGTTCTGCTCGGCCTCGCAGGACTTGGCGGGCTAGCCGCGCCGCGGATCGCACGGGGTGCCTCGTCTTTCGGGTCTAGGCCGATCGAGATCGTGACCCACGCCGGCGTCGGCGGCGGCACCGACATCACCGCACGCATGACTGTCGTTGACGCGCCGGCGCTGCTGGGCACCGAACTGATCGTGGTGAACAAGACCGGAGGCAGCGGTGCCGCTGCCCTGGCCTACGCCGCCCAGCGCCCGAAGGACGGGCATACTGTGCTGCTCATGACCCAGACGCACTTGATCACCATGCTGCGCAACCGCACGGCGACGCAGCTGGAAGATCTTGTGGGGATTGCCCGCGCGACGGAAGACCCGCAGATCGTCATGGTGCGCGCCGATAGCCCGCTGCGCTCGGCGGATGAGTTTCTTTCCGCGGGCAAGAGCCGCTCCTTGCGTTTCGGCATCACGCATGTGGGCAGCGTGGACCATGTTGCGACCGTGGGCTTCGCGAAAGCCGCCGGCATCCGGCCGCCGACCGCGGTTCCGTTCCGTGGCGGCGGGGACATCGTCGTGAACGTCGTAGGCGGCAACATCGATGTGGGGCTGTTGAACTTTGCCGAAGGTGAGTCCCAGATCCGCGCCGGCGAGGTTCGCCCGCTGATGGTGCTGGCCAGAGAGCGCGTGGCTTCCCTTCCTGACACCCCGACCGCCATGGAGCAGCAGATCGAGTTCGCGGCCGCCACAACACGTGGCTATGCCGTCATGAAGGGCACGCCTGAGGACCGCATCGCCGCCCTGGAGCAGGGGCTGGTGAAGGCGATGCAGGGTCAGACTTACACCAACTACCTGAAGACCTCCGGCCAGAGTGCGTCCAGCGTTGCAGGGCGGGCGGCTTGGCAGGCGCAGCTCGAGAGCTTCTCGCGCGACAGCCAGCAGGCGCTGGCGGATCTGGGCGTCACCCGATGAGGCGCCAAGCCCCGCGCGGGCTGGGGCTCGACCGCATCTCCGCCATGGCGGTCGGGCTGGTGGCGGTGGTGGCCTTTCTCGGCACTTTCGGTTTCGACGAGGTGCCGGCCTCGCTGATGGAGGGCATGGGGGCCACGGAGTTTCCGCGCCTGATCTGCGGCATCATCCTGCTGTTGGCGGTGCTGCTGTTCCTGACCGGCTCTCCGCCCTCTGACGAGAGCGCGGTGCCGGTGCATTCCTGCACCTGGTGGACGCTGGCTTGCTGCATCGGCTTCTTCGCCGTGCTCGCCCTGATCGGCATGCTGCCGGCGATGTTTTTGTTCCCGATCGTGGTCGGCCGTCTCTGGGGCGAGCGGCGCATGGGCGTGCTGCTCGCCAGCGCGGCGCTGGTCACGCTGGTGGTCTGGCTGCTCT
This sequence comes from Teichococcus globiformis, assembly GCF_042646265.1. Taxonomy (NCBI): domain Bacteria; kingdom Pseudomonadati; phylum Pseudomonadota; class Alphaproteobacteria; order Acetobacterales; family Roseomonadaceae; genus Roseomonas; species Teichococcus globiformis. The sequence goes on along the minus strand of NZ_JBHRTN010000029.1, from coordinate 145,775 downwards.
TCGTGCGGGTCTTCCAGTTCACCTTGCCGGGTGGCCTGCTCGGCACCGCCCTGTTCGGCTGAGGAGACGCAGCATGGATGCATTCATCGGCGGCATGGCAATCCTGGCCGACCCCTTTACCCTGTTCATGATCCTGGCCGGCACGGTGATCGGCATCACCGTCGGCGCCCTGCCGGGAATCAGTGGCAGCACCACGATTGCGCTGATGCTGCCGATCACCCTCGGCATGGACCCGGTAGTGTCCTTGGCCTTCCTGGGGTCGATCTACTGCGCCGCCAATTTCGGTGGCTCCATCACGGCGATCCTGGTCAATGCTCCGGGTGATCCCTCGGCATCGGCCACGGCCCTCGAAGGTTACAAGATGGCCGAGCGCGGGGAGGCTGGCCTGGCGCTTGGCATGTCTGCCGTTGCCAGCGCCATCGGCGGGATCTTCAGCGTCGTGGTCATGATCGTCGCAGCTCCGCTCCTTGCGCGCGCGGCCTATCAGTTCGGTCCCCCGGAATATTTGGCGCTGGCGATCTTCGGCCTGTCGATGTGCGCCTCGGTAGGCGGCAGCAGCGCGTTGAAGAACCTGATTGCCGCCGCCTTCGGTGTTTTGCTGGCGACGGTCGGCATTGATCTCACCACTGGCGTGGAGCGCTTCACCTTCGGCTTCTACGACCTGACGGACGGCGTTTCCTTTGTGGCGGCCCTGATCGGCTTGTTCGCGGTAGGGGAGATGCTGGAACAGGCCACCCAGCAACATGGCAAACCTACCCTGCTGAAGATGGATGCGGTGCGGGTGCCCGGCCGAGCCGAGTTCCGCAAATGCAACCGCAGCATCTGGCTGGGCAGTGTGATCGGCACCGCCATCGGCATCCTGCCGGCACTCGGCGCCACGGCGGCCGCCCTGATCGGCTACAACGAGACCCGCCGGTGGTCGAAGCACAAGCATGAGTTTGGACGCGGTTCGATCGAGGGCGTCGCCGGGCCTGAGGCTGCCAACAATGCTGCGGTCGGCGGCTGCATGGTGCCGACCCTGGCACTCGGCATTCCGGGCAGCGCCACGACCGCCATCATCCTCGCAGGGCTTATCGTGCAGGGCGTGCGGCCAGGACCGCATCTCTTCAACGAGCAACCCACGCTGCTCTATGCGGTGTTCGCCTCCATGCTGGCAGCGAACCTGCTGTACCTCGTGATCGGATTGGGCGCGGCCAAGTTGTTCGCACGCATCAGCCTGATCCCGGCTGCCCTGTTATGGCCGGCCGTGTTCGTGCTGTCGGTGATCGGCGCGTACGGCGCCAACCAATCCATGGGCGATGTCTGGCTGATGATGGCATTTGGCGTTCTGGGCTTCCTGTTTCGCCGCACCGGCTTTTCACCGGCACCGCTGATCATGGGACTGGTCTTGGGCTCCATGGTGGAAGAAAGCCTCAAGCAATCGCTGTTGATCTTCGGCGATGATGTGCTGCAAGGCTTTGCCGGGCGGCCTATCGCCATGTCCTTGTTTGTGGTCACCGCAGCAGGGTTGCTGCTGCCGCCTGTCTTCAGGATGTTTTGGCGACAGCGGGGGACTGAAGCGAAGCAGGCCTGACCGGCCGCCCATCCTGGGTCCCGCCTCGATGACGCTTGGTCCCGGAAAGGTGTCATGGGCGGGCTTCGACCTTCGCTGCGTCCAGCAGGTGGAAGCTGACCGCAGCGCCAACAGGACGTTCCGCATCAATGATGCGGCTGTGTCTATCGGCCAGGGTCACGGCGAAGGACCCTTTACGGTGCGCAGTTGGACAGGCAGCCTGCAAGGTCGCGGCGGCACTTCCCGCGGCATGGGCTCCAACAAGGAATCGGCGCTGCCCCTGGCGGTTGTGACTTCGCGGAGGAGCAGGCGGCCTGGTCGTGTGCAGCCTTATGTCGCTGTCGCCGGGACGTTGCCTGGCCGGTGAAGCCTCAGCTGTTATCCGGCTTGGCTCCAGAGGCCTCGATCACCGCTCGCCAGCGCGGCTGGTCCCTCGCCAGGGCTTGTCGGAACGCTTCGGCATCGGTGCCGGTGGGTAGCAGCCCCATCTTCAGCATCCTTTCCCGCGTCTCCGGCTGGCGGATGAAGCCCTGCACGATGGTGGATAGCCGGTCGATCATCGTCTTCGGGGTACCTCGGGGCGCGAACATGCCGCTCCAGCCGATCAGGCTCATGTCGGTCCCCAGCTCCAGAAAAGTGGGTATGTTCGCCACAAGGGGCCAGCGCGCGGGGCCGGTCACCGCCAGACCACGCACTGCTCCCTCCCGCATGGCCGGGTCACCGGTCGAGAAGTCGATGATGAACACGTCCACACGGCCGGCAATCAGCTCCTGCATGGCCATGGGTGCGCTCTTGAACGGCACGTGCAGCATGTCGATGCCGGCGCTCTGCTTCAGCAGCTCGCCATAGACATGAGCGATGGTGCCAGCACCGTTGGAGGCGAAAGTAAGCTCGCCGGGATGGCGCTTCGCGTGGTCGATCAGGGCAGCCAGGCTGTTGATGTGCAAGCCTGACCGCACGTAAAGGCAGTTGGGCGACAGGCCGAACTGGCTGACTGGGGCGAAGTCGCGCAGCACGTCGAAGGTCACGTTGCGGTCGAAGATGGGGTTCAGCAGCAAGCCGCCAGCCACACCACACATCAGAGTATAGCCATCCGCCGCTTCCTGTGCCGCCGCGGAGATGCCGATGGCGCCGTTCGCACCCACCCGGTTGTCCACCACAAAGGGCTGCCCCAGCTCTTGCGCCAGCGCTTGGCTGGCCAATCGGGCCATGATGTCCAGCTGGCCGCCGGCGGCTGCGGGTACGATGACGCGCACTGGTCGCGCGGGGTAAGCCGCTTCGGCACGTAGGCAGGCTGGGGCAGCGAGGAGGGCGGCAGCGGCAAGCAGGCCGCGGCGCCGAACGGGGCATGACGTCATGCTGATCTCCCAAGTGTGCCCCTTGTTCGCGGGGCTAGGCGGCAGGCTAGGCTCAAGGGGCAAGGATGCCCAGGCCCGTAGTTCGGGCGCAGTGTCGGGAACCTGCTGACCTGGGGCTGTGCATTGGCTAGCTTGCGGCAGGCCCGCGGCGACACCCGGTCGGGCAGGAGGAAAATCGGATGGTTCCGCGTCTTACGGCCTTCGCCGTTCTGCTGCCGTTGCTCGGCGCCTGTGCCCCGCAGGGGCAGCCTGATGCCGGCACTCCCACCGCCGACACCACTGCCCGCAAGGCCTATCCGGTCTATTTCGAGCCCTGGTCGGGCGAGCTGGACGAGCCGGCGCGCGAGGGGCTCCGCCAGGCGGCGGCGCTGGCTCGCGCGCACCCGCAGGTGCCGCTGCGGGTGATCGGCTTTGCCGATCCGGAAGGTTCGCCGCAGGCCAATGTCACCCTGTCCCGCCTGCGCGCCGAAATCGTATCGGACGAGCTGCGCCGCAACGGCGTCGCTGCGGAGCGCATCCGGCTCGAGTGGCGCGGGGCAGCCGGCGCGGCGCCGGCGGGGCTGGAAAGCCGGCGTGTCGAGATCCGCATCGACGGCGGTTAGGAGCCGGTCTTTCAACCGCACGGCCCATGCTGCATCTTGCTGCAAAAGGGAGCATCGCCGTGACCACACCGCAGTCTGCCGCCCCGCGGCTTACCGAACTTGCGCATGGCGGGGGATGCGGTTGCAAGCTCGCCCCCGCCGTTCTGCGGGATCTGCTGCGCGACCAGCCGCAGGCCGGGCCTTTCAGTCAGCTGCTGGTTGGAACGGAAAGCTCAGACGACGCCGCCGTTTGGCAGGTGAATGACGAGTTGGCGGTCATCGCCACCACGGATTTCTTCATGCCCATGGTGGATGATCCTCATGATTTCGGGCGGATCGCCGCCACCAATGCCATTTCCGATATCTATGCGATGGGAGGACGGCCCGTGATGGCGCTGGCCATTCTCGGTATGCCGGTGAACAAGCTGCCTCCGGAAGTTATCCGCAGCATCCTGCAGGGCGGCGCCGCGATCTGCGCGGAGGCCGGCATCCCGGTGGCGGGGGGCCACTCCATCGACTCGCCTGAGCCGATCTACGGCCTTGCCGTGATCGGGCTGGGGAACCCGCGGAAGGTGCAGCGCAACACCGGCGCGCGGCCTGGCGATGCACTAATCCTCACCAAGGGCCTGGGTGTGGGGATCTATTCGGCAGCCATCAAGCGCAGCGCTCTTCCGGAGGGTTGCTATGCAGAAATGCTCGCCTCCACGACCCTGCTGAATCGCATCGGCGCATCACTGGCCGACGACCCGGCTGTGCATGCCATCACCGATGTCACCGGGTTCGGCATCGCCGGCCATGGGCTGGAAATGGCGCGCGGCTCGGGCCTGACCCTGAGGATCGAGGCCGGTCGCCTACCCTTTCTGGCCAAGGCCGAGGCGCTTGCGAGCGAAGGCTTCATCACCGGCGCGTCGCACCGCAATTGGGACAGCTACGGTGCCGAGGTCGATCTGCCTCCAGGCTTCCCTGATTCGCAACGGCTTCTGCTGGCCGATCCGCAGACCTCCGGCGGGTTGCTGGTGGCCTGCGAGGCCGCAGCGGCCGATGGGTGGGTGGAGCGGATGCGCGCCGAGGGATATCCCTTGGCCTGCCGCATCGGCAGGGCCGAGGCCGGTCCGCCACGCCTTGTTGTCGCCTGACGCGTTATGTCCTGAGCCAACCCAGCAAGGAAAAGCCATGACGAAGCCAGTTCTGACCGCCCTCTGCCTTGCGATGCTGGCCGTTCCGGCGCTGGCGCAAAGGCCTGCGCCGGAAAGCCAGCGGCAAGGCAAGGAATGCACCGGCTCCACCAAGGCCGAGCCTGCCACGCCGCCTGCCCGGGGACAGGATGGCACGGCGCCTGGCAATGCCGGCTCCACCGGCTGGAGCGGGGGGACGGGAGGCTCCTATATCGGCACCAACCCGCAAGGCAGTTCAGAGGCCTCGCGCACCTGGCAGCCGCCCACGGCGCGGGGGCTGGACCCCTTCACCTATCGGTCCGCCGCTTCCCGCCCCTGCTGAGCGGGAAGTCAGTGCGGCAAGCGCTCTTCCAGGGAAAGGCGCAGCCCGTCCACGTTGAAGAACTCGCCCTGACGGATCAGGCTGCGATCCTCGTGCAGCTTGCGCGTCAGGGCAGAGAGCCTGGACCGGGCCAGCTGGTCATCCACCAGCCCTTCTCGCCCGGCGCGAAAGAACACCGCAGCCGACCATTGTACGCCGGCCCCTGCGAACAGCCGCACCATCTCAGGCCAGCGGGTTTCGTCGCCCATGACATGCACCCATGCCGCGCGCAGTGGCTCCGCGGTGTGATCGGTGATGCGCAGCAACACGAAAAGCATGGTGAAGTCGCCGGATTCGGCATGCGCCGCTGTTAGCCACTCATCGAAATCGGTGGTGTGGCTCATGACACGCCCCGTTCTGGCGGAAGAGAATGGGAGTCGAACCCACCCGGAGCAGTCTCGCTGCCCCACCCGGATTTGAAGTCCGGACGCCCCACCAGGGACGATTCTCTTCCATCCTGCGCTGCATCTTCCGGCATGGGACCGAACAGGTCCAGCCGGTGCGGATTGATGCGCCGCAGATCGCCGCGGCGCAAGGTGACACCATGGCGATCAAAGAAGTCCAGGATCTGGATCGCCACCTTGCGTCCATTATCCATGCGGTCGCGGAAGGCGGCGGCAGCGAACCAGCCGTCGGTGGAATGGCCGGCCACATCGCAGGCAATTGTCACCATCTCAACGATGGTAGCGCGGGCAAAGAAGTGATCCTGCGCCACCTGGTCGACGCGACCCATGCGGGCGCAGCTCTTCATCAGACGTCGCAGCCGCGCTTCCTCCATCTTAAACAGATTGGAGATGTCGCGGATGCGCGGCGGACGGAACCGTGCTTCTCCGCTCAGCAGCGGCAGGATGCGGCCGAACAACGCCTCATCTTCCGTGTCGAGCCGGAGCTGGTGGCCGGGCAGGCGCAGGAATGCGCCTTCCAGCACCAACTCGCCAGCCTGTGAGAGGCGCTCCAGAGCAACACGGAAGGCCGCATCCGGCAGGCGAGGGTGCAGCAGCAGCCGCAGCCTTTCACGGCCGATGCCTTGCTGGTCCGGATGTTCCTCATGGTGCCGCGCGATCCGGTCGAGCAGCTCTGCCCGGAAGCGCTCCCACGCTTCGGCGGAGAACAGGTGGCTTTGTCCTGCCGCCTCCAGCATGTGCGCGCCGAGGAGTTGCCGCAGCGCTCCGCCTTCCGCCTCGGTCAGCGCGTGGTCGCGGGTGAACCCGCGCAGTTCCACCGAGTCGTTTCGCAGCAGGCGCCGGAGCGCGTCCTGCGGCGTGGACTCGGCCAGGGCGGCGAGCCGCTCCAGCCGCTCCGGCGTCCGCCGCTTGCGCGGAGGCGCGCGCAGGTCGAGCAGCGCGCCGCCACCGATGGTGCGCTGCGCCGAAACGTCGCGCAGGATGAAGCGGTCGCCAGTCGCGGCGGCGATCGGGCGGTCGAGCACCAGCTGCACCAGGGCGCTGCTGCCGGGCTGCGGGTCCTGCTCCAGCGGCACGATGCGGACCCCGACTTCTGTGCTGGCGTGGTGCAGCCGGGCGGGAAACCAGGTTCCGAGCGGTTTCGCCTCGCCCGGCAGCACCATGAGACGTGCATCGATCCGATCGGAGGGGGCGTGCAGGGCAGGATGCAGCACCATGTCGCCGCGACCAACAGCCTCGCGCGACACGCCGTCCCCAACAAGGTTGAGCGCGCAGCGCTGCCGGGCCATGCCCCGCTCGGTCGGGCGGTTTTGCGCATGGATGGAGCGGATCCGGGCCGACAGACCGAGTGGCGAAACCGTCACGCTGTCGCCCACTCCGACGCAGCCGGACAGCACTGTGCCGGTAACCACGGTGCCCGCCCCCGCCAGCACGAAGCTGCGGTCCACGGCCAGACGGAAAGCGCCACCTTCCCGCGCCACCAACGTATCCGCCTCGGCCCGCGCCAAGGCCGCGCGCAGCGCATCCAGCCCCTCGCCGGTGCGGGACGAGACCGGCAGCACGGGCGCCGCTTCCAGCCCCGTGCCGCTCAGCAGATCCGCGATCTGCGCCGTGACCGCTTGGCGGCGGGCACCGTCGGCAAGATCGGACTTGGACAGAGCCACAAGACCGCGCCGCAGCCCGAGCAGGTCGAGGATCGCCACATGCTCACGCGTCTGCGGCATGACGCCGTCATCTGCCGCCACCACCAGCAGCCCGAAATCGATGCCGCCGGCCCCGGCCAGCATAGTGTGCACGAAGCGCTCATGGCCCGGCACATCCACGAAGCCGGTGACGGAGCCGTCAGGCTGGCAAAGATAGGCGAAGCCGAGATCGACGGTGATGCCGCGTGCCTTCTCCTCCTTCAGCCGGTCTGTGTCAGTGCCGGTCAGAGCCTTCACCAGCGCCGTCTTGCCGTGGTCGATGTGGCCAGCCGTGCCGACGATCATGGGGCTGCATCCAGAGGCCGCGCCGCGCGGCGTTGCGCCTCGGTGCGGCCGGCTTCATCCAGCGCGGCGCGGGCCGTGGCGAGGAAGGGACGGGCCAGGGCGCTGCCACCAGCCTCCGCGCGCAGCAGCCAGGCCAGCGCGGCCACCGGATCATGAACGGTCCCGGCCCCAAGATGCAGGGAGGCCCCCAGCATCGCCTGTCCATCGGCATCCCCGGCCAGCGCCCCGGATCGCCACCAGCGTGCCGCTTCAGCCGGATCGCGTTCCACACCGAGCGCGTGGTGATGGATCATGCCCAGCCGGGTCATGGAGGAGGCGATGCCGGCTCGGGCTGCGGCCTCGCTCCAATGTCGGGCTGCCACCGGATCGGCGGGAATCAGCTCTCCCTCCAGCAGCATCCAGCTCAGCATGTCCTGCGACGGGGCGTCGCCTTGTTCCGCCGCCTGGCGGTACAGCGTGGCGGCACGAGCCGGATCGGGCTCGACATCGCGCGCGCCGTTCAGAAACAGCGTCGCCAGGTTGCGTTGAGCTGGCGCGTAGCCGGCCTCCGCCGACGCGATAAGCCACCGGACCGCCAGGGGCGGATCCGCGGCTACCCCGATCCCCTCAGCGAAGCAGGCGCCGATATTCGCCTGGGCCCGCGCGTCGCCGGCACGTGCCATTGGCTCCCACAGCGACAAGGCAACGGCGTGCTCGCCCCTTCGGAAGGCGGACAGCGCCTCTTCCATGGGATCGGCCGCGCCGGGCCGGCGGCGCAGGCGGCTAAGCCAGCTCATGCGCGGCGGGGAGGGCGGCCATGGCGGCCAAGAAACGCGCTTCATCGGAAAGACAGCGCAGATCGAGCAGCATGGCTCCGTCTCGGATGCGGCCGATCACCGGGGTCGGCAGGGCACGCAGGGCAGCGGACAGCTGCTCCAGCGCTCCACCTCCATGTGCTGTGAGCCTCAGGGCGTAGCTGGGCATGGTGTTCAGGGGCAGCGCCCCAGAGCCGATCTGGCTGGCGCAGGGGACGGCGTCCACTGTCATCCCCGCCGGCAGGCAGGCGGCCACCGCCGTGACCAGGCGACGTGCCTGGGCCTCGATCTCGGCTTGGGATCGGGCCAGCATGCGCAGCGTTGGCAGGCGTGCGGTCAGTCTATCCGGGTTACGGTAGAGCTTGAGCGTTGCTTCCAGCGCGGCCAGCCGGATCTTGTCCACCCGAAGGGCCCGCTTCATCGGGTTGCGGTTGATGGCGGTGATCAGGTCTCGGCGGCCCAGGATGAAGCCAGCCTGCGGTCCGCCTAGCAATTTATCGCCAGAGAACGTGACCAAGTCGGCACCCTCGGCGATCGCCTCGCGCACGGTCGGCTCCCGCGCCAACCCGTAGCGTGACAGGTCCATCAGCGTGCCGGAGCCCAGATCGTTCAGCAAGGGCACGCCGTGTTCGCGCGCCAGCACGGCGAGGGCAGGGGCGGCGACCTCGGCGGTGAAGCCCTCGATCCGGTAGTTGGAGGTGTGCACCTTCAGGATAAGCCCGGTTTCCGGACGCAGCGCCCCCCTGTAGTCGCGGGAATGCGTCCTGTTGGTGGTACCCACCTCGACCAGCGCGACGCCGGCACGTGCCATGATGTCCGGCATCCGAAAGGCGCCGCCAATCTCGATCAGTTCGCCCCGGGACACGATGGCCTCCCGCCCCGCACCCAGCGTGTTCAGCGCGATCAGCACGGCGGCGGCGTTGTTGTTGACCAGCGTTGCATCTTCGGCGCCGGTCAACTCGCATAGCAGGGAACGTACAAGGTCATCCCGCTCGCCGCGCCGGCCGGTGCCGAGCTCGAACTCCAGCGCCACGGCCTCGCGCATGGCCGTGACGGCGGCCTCGATCGCGGCCTCGGCCAACTGGGCACGGCCGAGATTGGTGTGAAGCACCGTGCCCGTCAGATTGAAGACTGGGCGCAGCTGCGGTTGATCACGTGCTTCCAGCCATTGCGCCGCGCTTTCAGCGACGCCGGCCGCGTCGGGAAGAATGACTGGCATCCCGGCCGCTGGAGCCGAGCGCAACTCCGCCAGCACCTTTCGGGCGGCCTCCGTCACGGCCGCGCGGCCAAAACGTTGCGCCGCCGCCATGCCCACGGGGTCGCTCAGCACACGATCCACGGAAGGCAGACCGCGAAGCATGGCCTTGTCCACCACGGCTCAATACCCGATCAGGAACGGGTTGAAGCCTGCGCGCCGGAACTCGGTCTGCTGCATCAACAGGTCCAGGCCGAGGCTGGCCACATCGTCTGCAAGGGCTTCCAGCGACGGGTTCTTGTTCTGGTACTGCACTTTCACCCAGCCACGGCAGCTGTCACAGGTCTCAGCCTTGATGGTGGCCTCATCGCCATCCTCGGCATGCTTGTACCCGACACCCTTGGTGGAACCGCAGGCCAAGCACTTGACACGCACCTCGTTCCAGAGCGCGCCGCAGAAACTGCAGGCAGCGTAGCGGGCGCCTTCCGCACCCTGGTGACCTGCGATCATGGACACTGCCGGAGGCCCGCCGCAGACGGGGCACAGGCCAGCGCCCACAGGCACCAGCCGCCCTGGGTCAAGGCGGGAGGCCAGCCGGGCGGCATGAATCTGTGTCGCGGCCGACAGGAACAGGTGTTGCGGCAGATCTTCCACCGGTACGGAGGCCGCCACCACATGGGTGAGCATGCCGGCCCGTTCATCGGCCGGCATGGTCTGCAGCGCGGCCAGAGCGCCGGCGGCGGGAGCGGGCATCTCCACTTCAATGACGGCATCCAGGAAGCGCGCCACCGTTTCATGCAGCGCCCCTTCTGCTGGCAAGGTGGCGCGATCCAGCGGTGGCATGCCGTTCTGACGCGCCCGCTCGACAATGTCCGGTGAAAGTGCGGACGTGCCGGGAAGGGAAACGGCAAGCTCCGCCTGAATGCCGGCGATCTGGCTGAGGAAACGGAGATAGGATGCCAGCGGGCCTTGCTGCGCCAGGACGGCGAAACGTTCGGACCGCCGGCGGAACAGGGAGGGTGGATCCGGAAGGATGGCGAAGGGCACCTTCTGAAGGCGCCCGATCGCTGAGGGGTCAGGTTGCGGACCGGAGGTGGTGGACATCAGAACCTCGACGGGCCGGACCGGCCACGTTGTGACAGAAACTTACTCGGCCGGGCCACGCGGGCGCTGCCCGGCGAGTTCCCGCAACCATTTGCGATGATGCCGCCACGCCCACCCTCCGGTGACGGTGCCCCGCGTCATCGCCCGGAGGGTACCGCGCGTCCAGATGGCGGCATAAACGTGCAGGATAAAGATGCAGATGATCAGCACTGCGGAAATGGCATGCACCAGCACCGCCACCCGTCGCAGTGGAATGGAGAAGTAGCCGGCGAAGTATTCTTCCCAGATGGCGATGCCGCTGGCGATCAGCACCAGGATCAGCGCCGTCATGGACCAGAAGATGAACTTCTGGCCGGCATTGTATTTGCCCAGCTCGGGAAGCCGCTCCTCATTCCCCCCAATCACATCCCGGAACTTGGACAGCCAGATGACATCCACTTTTTCCGGCAGGTTGGCACGCCAGAGCTGGAAGAAGAACACGAAGAAGCTCAGGAACAGCACCACGCCGATCCAGGGGTGGAAGGCGCGGGTATTCTGGCCACCGCCGAAAAGCGCGGTCAGGAAGTAGAGTGAGGGGGTGAACAGGGCCAGTCCCGAAATGGCCAGGAGGATCAGGCTGGTGGCCGTGATCCAGTGGTTCGCACGGGCCGCGGGGCCGTAGCGGTTGACCGTGACCGGCTTGCCAGGCCGGATGGCGTCGCCCGGCTGGATACGCTCGGTCATGAGCGGGTCTCCTCATTGGGCGGCGGCACCGGGCGACCTTCCACGAGATCCTCGGCATGAGCCTCGTCCTCACGAGACACCCGATTGGCGCGGCCGAGAACGCCATGAATCATGCTGCCCACTGCCATCACGCCCATGGCGGCAAGGCCGACATACTTGGTCACGCCCTTCCATCCCTCGACCAGCGGCGAGATGCGCGGGTTCTCGGGCAGGTTGGCATAGATCTGCGGCTTGTCGTTGTGGTGCAGAACATACATCACATGCGTGCCGCCCACCCCAGGCGGATCGTAGAGCCCGGCATTGCTGTAGCCGCGCGACTTCAGGTCCTTGATGCGCTCGGCTGCGTGGGCCTTCATATCCTCCTTGGTGCCAAAGACGATGGCCTGAGTAGGACAGGCCTTGGCGCAGGCCGGCCCCTGGCCCACCGCCACGCGGTCCGAGCAGAGGGTGCATTTATAGGAACGGTGATCCGCTTTCGAGATGCGGGGAATGTTGAACGGGCAACCCTTCACGCAATAGCCGCAGCCGATGCAGTTTTCGTGGATGAAGTCCACGATGCCATTGGAATACTGCACGATGGCACCGGGGGCTGGGCAGGCCTTGAGGCAGCCCGGGTCGGCGCAATGCATGCAGCCATCCTTGCGGATGAGCCACTCGAGGTTGTCCGTCTCAGGATTCACCCATTCGGTGAATCGCATGAGGGTGAACATGTTTTCGGTCAGGTCATGCGGGTTCTCATAGACGCCCACATTTTCCCCGATCTCCGGATAGGTGTCGTTCCACTCGATGCAGGCCGACTGGCAGGCCTTGCAGCCGATGCACTTGGAAACGTCGATCAGCTTCGCCACGGGGGTGAGCTGCCGCGAGGGAGGGGGCAGGTCGCTCGTGGCGGAGCGGCGAACCAGATCGGCCTCGCCGAACTGGCTCGCCATAGGTTGGGTCGGCGGGTTGCTGACCGCGGTGCGCGGGCTGTCGCTCATGCCACCTTCCTCACGCGATCACGTTGGGCGGGCTCGTCGGCTCAATATTGACGAGAAACGCCTTGTAGCCAGGGGTTTCGATGTTCGCCTCGCCCACAAAGGGCGATAGCGAGTTCGGGCCGAAGCCCTTCTTGGCTGAGCCGGTGAAGCCCCAGTGCAGCGGAATGCCGACCACATGCACCACCTTGCCGTCGCAGTGCAGTGGGCGGATGCGTTTGGTCACCACGGCCTTGGCTCGTACCGATCCGCGCTTCGACCAAACCCGGACCCATCCGCCGTGGTTGATCGTCCGCAGCGCCGCCAGCTCCTCCGAGATCTCCACGAAGAACTCGGGCTGCAGCGCGGCATTCACCCGGTTGTGCTTGGTCCAATAGTGGAAGTGTTCGGTCAGCCGGTAGGAGGTCGCGGCGTAGGGGAACTCTTCCGAGGTGCCGAATTGCGAAAGGTCGCTTTGAAAGATCCGTGCGACGGGATTGCCACGCATCTTCGGGTTGAGGACGTTGGCGACCGGGCTTTCGAATGGCTCCATATGCGAGGGGAAGGGGCCGTCCCGCATCATTCCACGCGAGAAGAGGCGTGAAACTCCCTCGGCATTCATGATAAAGGGCTGCACATCCTGTGGCCTGGCGTTCACGCCGATGTCCGGGATGTCGTAGCCCGTCCACTTGGTGCCATCCCACTCCATCAGCTTGCGCGACGGATCCCATGGCTTGCCGTTCAGATCCGCCGAGGCACGGTTGTACAGCGTGCGGCGGTTGAGCGGCCATGCGAAGGTCCAGCCGAGATAGGCTCCTGTGTTATCCGGGTCATGATTGTCCCGGCGCGCCATGTTGTTGCCGTTCTCATTGAAGTTGCCGGAATAGATCCAGCAGCCGCACATGGTGGATCCATCATCCCGGAGCTGGGTGAAGTTCAGCACCTGCTTGCCGGCTTCCACCAGCACCTTCGACGGATCGGCGGGATCGCGCAGATCCTGGAGGGCGCGGCCATTGATCTCCTTCGCCAGCTCCTCAGGCTCCGGCTCGCCGGGATCGTGGTAGTCCCAGGACAGATTCAGGATCGGATCCGGGAAAGCGCCGCCTTCCCTGCGATACAGTTCCCGCATGCGCAGGAAGATCTGCGACATGATGTAGGTATCGGGACGCGCCTCGCCCGGCGCGCTGGCCGCCGGCCAGAACCATTGCAACCACCGGCCGGAATTGGTCAGCGAGCCCTGGTCCTCGGCGAAGCAGCGTGTCGGCAGCTGGAACACCTCGGTCTGGATCGCCGCGGGGTCCACATCATTGTACTCGCCATGGTTCTCCCAGAAGCGGGAGGTTTCCGTTTCCAGCGGGTCCATGGTGATAAGAAACTTCAGCTTCGACAGCCCAGCCAGAACCTTTGCCCGGTTGGGAAAGGCCAGCAGCGGATTGAAGCCCTGGCAGATATAGCCGTTGACGTGGCCGGCATTCATCAGCTCGAACATGCGCAGCACGTCGTAGGATGGCACGTCGAGCTTCGGAATGTAGTGGTAGGCCCATTCATTCTCCGCTGTCGCGGCATCGCCCCACATGGCCTTCTGGAAGCTCACCATGAACTTCCGGTAGTTCTGCCAGTAGGAAGTCTGCCCAGGGCGCAACGGCTTGAACTGCCGGCTGGCCATGTAGGTCTCGAAGTCCGGCTCCTTCTCGGTTGGCATGTTCAGATAGCCGGTGAGAAGGTGCGACATCAGGCCCAGGTCGGTCAGGCCCTGAATGTTCGAGTGGCCGCGCAGGGCGTTCATGCCACCGCCACGCACGCCGATATTGCCCAGGATCAGCTGCAGCATGGCCATGGCGCGAATGTTCTGCGCGCCATGTGAGTGCTGCGTCCAGCCCAGCGCATACATCGACGTCATGGTCTTGGTCGGCGTGGAACATTCCGAAATCATCTGCGCCACCTTCAGGAACTTGTCCCGGGGCGTGCCGCAGATCCGCTCAACCATTTCCGGCGTGTAGATGGAGACGTGCTGCTTCAGGAGGTTCCAAACGCAGCGGGGATGCTGCAGCGTCGGGTCGACCTGGGCAAAGCCGTCCTCGCCGATCTCGTAGTCCCAGGAGGAACGGTCGTAGTCGCGCTTCTCCTCGTCATAGCCGGTGAACAGGCCGTCGCTGTAGCCGTAGCCTTCCTTGATGATGAAAGAAGCATTGGTGAAGGCTTTGGTGTACTCCCACTGCACCTTGTCGTTTTCGATGCAGTACCGGATCACGCCAAGCAGGAAGGCGATGTCCGTGCCCTGCCGGATCGGTGCGTAGAAGTCCGACACGGAAGCCGTGCGGGTATAACGCGGATCGACAACGATCAGCTTGGCGCCACGCTGCGCCTTCGCTTCCGTGACCCACTTGAAACCACAGGGATGCGCTTCCGCCGCATTGCCGCCCATGACGACAACGAGGTCGGTGTTCTTGATATCGGTCCAGGCATTCGTCATCGCACCACGGCCAAAAGTCGGGCCCAAACTGGACACCGTAGGGCCGTGTCAGACGCGCGCCTGGTTATCGAATCCTGCAATCCCGAGTGCCTTGGCGACCTTGAAGGTCGTCCAGGCTGTCTCGTTGGTGGTGGCGGAGGCGGCCAGCATGCCTGTGGTCGTCCAGCGGTTGACCGCCAGGCCGTCCTCGTTCTGCGCCAGGAAATTGGCGTCCCGGTCGTCCTTCATCAGCCGCGCAATGCGGTCGAAGGCCTCGTCCCAGGAGATCCGCTCGAACCGGTCCGAGCCCGGGCGGCGCATCATCGGGTGCTTCAGCCGCGTGGGCGACTTCACGAAGTCCCGCAGTGCCGCGCCCTTGGGGCAGAGCGTGCCGAGATTGGTCGGGTGGTCGGCGTCGCCCTCGATGTGGACGACCTCGGCTTGCTCGCCCTTCCGGACGTCACCCTTGGAATAGATGATGACGCCGCAGGCCACGGAGCAATACGGGCAGGTATTGCGGGTCTCCGTGGTGTTGGCGAGCTTCAATGGACGCACATGGGCGGCGATGGCGGCTTCTGCCTCGCTGAAACCCATGGCACCCAGAGATGTCGCCGCGACGCCCGCGCCGGCAGCCTTCAAGAAGCCGCGTCGCGAGAGTTCCATGTTCATGCTGGCCCCCCGTCCATTGAGAAACCTGTTCTCCCAGGAAGAGAAATGCGTACATGGCAGGAAAGTGTCAAGCGCGAACGATTCGCAGTAAGTGCCTGTGCCTATTGAATTACCGGACGAGGCCGATGACCCGCTCGCCATGCGAATAGACTTCGAAACTGGCATCCCGCGCGCGAGCAATCAGTGTCAGCCCACAGGCCTCGGCCTGCCGCACCGCCAGGGCCGTTGGCGCGGAAACGGCGATCAGGATGCCGATGCCGAGCATGGCCGTCTTCTGCACCATCTCCACCGAGACGCGGCTGGTCAGAACCGCCGCGCCGGCGCCGGGATCGATGCTGTTCCGGATCAAGGCACCGCCAAGCTTGTCCAGCGCATTGTGTCGGCCAACATCCTCGCGCAGCAGAGCGAGTCGGTCGAACTGCCAGAAGCCTGCCGCATGCACTGCATGGGTGGCGTGCTGCAGAGCCTGATTTTCGGACAGGCCGAGAAGGGCTTGGCGGATTTCCGCTGGGGTGATCCGCCCAGACGGCGGAAGGAGGGGCAGGGGACGCAACGTTGCCTCAAGGCTGTCCAGCCCGCAAAGGCCGCAACCCACGGGCCCCGCCATATGGCGGCGCCTGTGCTGCAATGCCTCCTGACGCTCGTCGGCCAGTGTCATGCGCAGCTCGATGCCCCGAGGGCCGGGCAAGACCTCCATCTCGGCCATATCGTCCGGTGAGCGGATGATGCCTTCGGTCAGGCTGAACCCCATACCGAAGTCAGCGAGGTCGAGCGGTGTTGCCATCATCACGGCATGGGTGGCCCGGCCGTAAGTAAGGGCCACCGGAACCTCTTCCGGCACGCAGCGCTCGCCCGCTACAGCGCCGCCATCATGCCACCGGGTCAGTCGGTGAGTGCTGTGCGGATCGTGTCCGGCCATCATCCGCGCTCCTCTCTTCCCCTTCGGCGTGCCCAAGGATCGGGCATTGCACCACCAGGGGCAAGGGACGCTAGGCCGCGCTGGAGAGTTGCGCGAGCTCCGCCAGCCGATCGGCCCTTCCACCGAGACCCGGCACTGCCGCAAAGGTTTCCGCGATCTCCAGAAGCATGCGGCCTTCCTGATCCGCTGGAGGGTGACGCTCAAGGAAGGGCAGCAAGGTATCGGCCAGCATGGCCATCAGCGGCTTGAACCGCGCCGCAGCTGCTGGCGAGCCTGCCCAGCCAGGCGCGGCGCCCCACCAGAGGATGTTGAGGAGGCGTTGCGGGGGGGTGGAGGCGAAGATGGCGGCGGTGACGCCGTTGACGGCCTGCAGCAGGGCCTGCTTGACGCCGGCATCGGCTTCGCTGTCCAGATGGGCGCGAAGCTGCCGCAGTTCCTGCTGCAGCCGCTCTGGCGGGCAGGCGGAAACCCGGGCACCGATCATGGTGCCGGTGCTGTCGGCGAAGCCTGTGGGCGCCTCCAGCGCGTTGACCAGCGGGTGGTACTCGTGCTCGCCGCTCCAGTCGAACTGGCCGCGGAAGAAGCTCTCGTCATAGCCCTTGGGCACGCCCAGGAAGCGAACGCCGACATCGCGGCCGCTGCGGGCGATCTCGTACAGCGCGAGCTCCAGCGTGTTGACCGGCCAGCCCAGATCCACCGCGCTCCAGAAGCTGTCGGGCGCCTCGCTGCCGCTCAGCGCCAGCGCGTTGATCAGCAGATGTGTGGCCTGGCGCAGGTTCTGCACGTTGAAGTGCCGGTCGGGGCCGTGCAGCCCCACCATTCCCGCCTCGATGCCGGCGGCGATGTCGCGCGCGATGATGCCGTTCTCCAGCACATGGGTGAAGCGCGTCATGGCAAAGGCGGTGGAGCCGGTGTTCTCGCGCGCCGCCTGCATCCACTGCGCCTCGGCCAGCTTCTTGCTCGCGGTGTAGACGTGGTCGGTGAGGTAGGCGTAGCACTTGCCGGTGGAGGAATAGACCGCGTGCGCCACGCCGTGGCGGCGGCAGGCCTCGATGATGTGGCCGGTGCCGAAGACATTGGTGTCCACCGCCTCACGCACCACCAGCTCGGCCAGGCCGGGCTCGCGGATGCTGGCCAGGTGAAACACGACCTCGGGCCGGGCCTGGGCAAAGGCGGCGTCGATCTGCGCCGGGTCGCGG
>NZ_JBHRTN010000029.1:112959-128335 GCF_042646265.1 Teichococcus globiformis | reverse complement strand
CGCTGCGCGTCAGCGCCAGCTCCATCGGGCTCTCCAACAGCCGCCCCTCCTGCCGCATCGTCTCCATCAGCCGCCGCGTCGCACGGCAAAGCGCCGACGCCGTGTTAGCGCCGGGAACCTTTTCTGCTGCACTCAGCTCCGCAATGGCACGGATCAGTTCAGACGTGGTGTCAGGCTGCATGGAGTCACCGGCAATAGGGGGAACAGGAACGAGCGAACTGGCCCGGCCCTGATCCGATGGGGGGCCACATTGCAGAAGCCTAACGTGCGTAACCCACGAACAAGAAAGTCGAAAGCGCTGGTGCCGTCGGTCTCCGGGGAACGTGATCGTTGTTGGGGATAGCAAGATCGGCGCCTCTAGGTAGTTGCGCCCAAGAATCATCGCGCCGTGATTAAGTGATTGATTGTCATTCGCAAGCCGACAGGGTGGACGCTTCAGCGCTTGTTTTGGACGCTGCGCTTCTCCAAACTGGATGAATGCAGGCCAAACCCGATTGCCGCTCACCAGGCAGAAGCTGGAGAACGGCAGCATGACACAGGCCGCCGATGGGCCTCAGCCGGGCCAGGTGGTCAGCCTTGGCAGAAATCGCGACGACCGGTTATGGGCCGTGATCGCAGCTGTCGGGCGTCGCAGCCGAGTCGCCGAGATCTACGGCAACCGGGGCGCGGCCGATGCGGACCGGGCTTGGCGCGAACAGCAGGTACGCGCCTACGCCGCCTTCCTGAGAAGCTCGGGGTTGCCAGTGCCCAACTACAGTGTTTCGTCTATTCGGAGGGCAGATCTGCCGCGGAGTTGGCGACCCCTGCCGGCTCTAGGCTTCCTCCGGGGGCAGATGATCTGAACCCTCAACTTGTGAGTCATAAGTCGTCTTATGTAAAACCTACGGACCGGCGTTTTCTTGGTGCCCTTGGTGCTGGAGGCCCGCCGGACTAGATGCTCAAGGAAGCAGTGAGCGGCAGATGGTCAGAGGCTCGGCGCGCTTGGCGGGTGTTATGAACTGCAACGTCATGAAGCATGGAAGCCGGGTCGGCCAGGATGCGGTCCAGGCTCCAGACCGGCCATGGAGCCGGAAAGGTGGCAACCTTCGAAGGCCGTGAGAACCGTGTTGAAAGCATCGACATCATTTTTCCATTGCTGTGCCTTTCATTGAAGTCGCCGAGCAACAAGGTCGGTGTGCCGTCGCCGCCCGCCGCCTCGAGAAGCCGCTCTGCCTGCCATATCCTCCGGGAGCGGCCAAGACTGAGATGGGCGCAGATGACTTGGAGGGTAGAGCAACCTGTTTCCAGCCAGGCGCTAATGGCGCCTCGGGGTTCCCATCCGCCGAGACGCAGACCCTCCGCGCAACCGCGAAGCTTGAGCCCTTTTCTAATCAGGAGCACATTGCTGCGCCATCCCTGATGGTCAGGCTCTTGCCGAACAACGACCGGAACAAGATCGCTTTCCTGCGCGAGCCTGTGCGGATCCAGCATCGGCACGGCGCGGCGGACGTAATGCTGTGCTTCCTGCAAGGCCATGATGTCGGGGCCGATCTCGGCGATCACCGATATGATCCGCCCCGGGTCGTAGCGACCATCCATGCCCCAGCCGCGATGGATGTTCCATGTGGCGACTTTCAATCGCCTACCCCCCGGGTTCGGTGCGGATCAGGCCGAAGGGCTGGCCAGCGATCCGCCATGGTCACGCCCAGCCCGGCGCCCGCAGCCGTAAGCACCACATCAGTCCACGTATCCGTCCAGTCGCCGATCAAGCCGGTGATCGCCTCGAACACTTCCCACGCCGTGCCGAGCAGCAGCCCGAATCCAGTACCCACCATGAGGAGATGAAGCGTCCGCCGTTCCCTCCGCCGGATCAGGGCCAAGAGCACCCCGCCGGCAAGGATGCCATTTGCCAGATGAACAATTTCGTCATAGGGGCCGTCCAGATAGAACCACCCGAGGCCATATCCAGGAGTGGACAGGAGCGTCGCCATGACCGGCGCCGCATCGTAGATCCGTGGTAGCCGCTGTAAGCTCCGCGGCAGCACTGCCATGCGCTCCCGGGGTGGCAGCATGAGTGCGATGCACCCGGCAAGAGCAGCCCCCGTCCCCAGGCTCGCACCGGTGTGGCCAATGATCCAGAAAGCCACAGCCATGACAGCGAGCAGGCCGACACAGATCCAAGGAAAGGGATGATGCTGCCGCAGGTCGTGTTCTGTCAGAAGGGTCACCGATCCAGCCGCCTCCTATGAAGTAGGAGAACAACAGACGAGCTCAGACGCTGCCTTGTTGTCGCTGACTAAGGGCAAAAAATGCAAAGGCGGGCGCCGCTGGCAGGCCAACGGCGCCTCACGGCCTCGAAGATCCGTTCGACTGCGATCAGGCAGCCTTCACCTGACTGACAAAGCCCTTTACTTCGCCGGTCAGCTGCTCAGACTGCCGAGACAATTCGCTGGCGGCCGCAAGGACCTGCGATGCGGCGGCCCCTGTGTCGTTCGCATTGCGGCTTACGCCTTCGATGTTGCGTGACACGGCATCGGTGGCTTCGGCGGTGCGTTGAACGGTACGGGCAATCTCATTCGTTGCCGCGCTTTGCTCCTCCACTGCGGCTGCGATGGTGGTGGTGATGGAGTTCATCTCATCGATCGCGCTGGCGATCCCTTGTATGGCGTTCACAGCCTGCTGCGTCGCCAGTTGAATCTGGCCGATCTGGGCCCCGATCTCTTCTGTCGCCTTGCTGGTCTGCTGTGCCAGGTTCTTCACCTCCGACGCCACAACGGCGAAGCCCTTGCCAGCCTCACCGGCCCGGGCCGCCTCAATGGTCGCGTTCAGGGCCAGAAGATTGGTCTGACCGGCAATGGAGGTGATAAGGCTCACGACGTCGCCGATCTTGGACGCGCCTTCGGCGAGGGCCCGTACCGTGGAATCAGTGTGCCGTGCCCGCTCCACGGCCGTGCCGGCCACGCCGGAGGCCTGGCTGACCTGACGGTTGATCTCGCTGATGGAGGCCGACAGTTCTTCCGCAGCGGCAGCAACGGTCTGCACCCCACCGCCCGCCAGGGAAGCGGCGTTGCTGACATCGCCGGCCTGGGCATTGGTCTGATGCGCGGCATGGCTCATGGTCCGCGCCGTGGCCTCCAGCTCCGTTGAGGCGGAAGACAGGATGCCGACCATGGCGCCGACACGGTCCTCAAAGGTGCGAACCACGGCCTCGATCTGTGCAGCACGCTTCTCCCGGGTCTCGCGTGCCGCCTCCTGCTCGATGGCAAGACGGTCTGCAGCCACCATGCTGTCCTTGAAGATCTGCACGGCGGCGGCCATCGCGCCGATCTCGTCGCCTCGCCCCTGGCCCGGAATGGTCGCCCCCATGTCACGATCCGCCAGCCTGCGCATGGCCTGCGTCATGGATGAGATAGGATGCGAGATGTTGCGGACCAGCATCAGGCCGATCAGAGCACAAACAACCACCATCGTGCCGAGCACCGCGAGGATGAGTGTCTGAGCGTGATCCCCGGCTGCCTGCCCCTCCGTTGCGGCCTGCACCCCGCCTTCCGCGTTGAACTCGATACCGGCCTGAAGGGCGGCCCGGAACTCGTTCATGGCGGGGTTCATCTTGTCGAGGTAACCAGCGGCTTCCACCAGCCGCTCCGTGGCCACCAGATGCTTCAACTCTTCTGAAGCAGCTTTGTACCGGTGCCAGCGATCAGCAAGCTCCTGGGCAATCGTCCTTTCCCGGACCTCCGTGGCATAAGGCCTGTACTCGGAGAGCGTCGTGTCGAAGAGCCTGATCTGCGTTTCGACATTGCCCATGGTCTGCCGTCGGCGATCGGCGGATGTGGTGGTGGCGAGGATGTACTGGTTCAGCCGTACACGCTCCGCCACCTGCGCCATTCTGCCGAGCAACCTTGTGGCAGGAAGCCAGTTGCTGCCGATGGACGAGGCTGACTCGTTGACCACGGCAAGCTTTACGGTCGAGAAGATGCCTAGACTCGCCGTGGCAACAAGGACCAGGGCGAAGGCGCCCATGATCTTTGTCCTGATGCTGGCCCGCTCAAGCAACTTGGACATGTTCCACCTGTCAGTGTGTTCTCCGGGAAGGCCCAGTTGTCCACACTGTGGTTAATGCCCAATGAAGGCAGTGACGCGGCCATGTCATGGCTCAGGATGACAGTGGCCCCGATAGGGCCCGCCGCCATGCAGGCTCCGGTATCAGAGCCGGCTGGACGCTTCTTCCATCCATTGGCGATGCCGAAGCTCATCGTTCAGCGCCCTTTCAAAGACCGCCCTCGCTTCCGGCGTCGCTTCCGAATGCTTTGACGCGCGCTCATACGCCGTCACGGTGTCCTCCTCATTGGTCCGCATGGCCGTGATGGTGGCGGAGTCACCAAAGATGCTCGCCATCGCAACCTTGCCGGTGGTGAGCAGCTGCTTCATGTCGCCCTCTTCCGGCGCCTCTTCGCCGAGGCTGGCCGACATCTGCTTTAGTTCCATGACGTGCCGGTCGTGATCTGCCTTGAACGAGGCGATCTGTTGCTTGGCACCGGCGTCGCTCAAGCGCTCGATCGTTTGCTCATAGGCAGCAATGGCATCATGTTCGAGCAGGAGAAGATTGCGCACCAGCTTTGGGAACGTGCTTTCGGTGCCGACGGTTGTAACCATGGTGAACTCCTATATTCGTGGGGGGATGGCTTAGGCCGCTTCGGCCTGCTTCAGGGCGGCAGGCAGAATGCTGGACCGCGTCACCTCGGTCAGAAGCTCGTCCTGGGTCTTTTCCTCCTCCAGCGTCTTGCGCAGGAGATCGGCTACTTCCTTTTCGCCCAGCGCATCGCTCAGCTCCACCATGGTGCCATAGGCGGCAATCTCATAGTGCTCCATGCGTTGCTGACTGGCGACCATAACGAGGTCAAGCACCGGGCCCTTCTCGTACTCCTCCATTTCGTGCTGGCCTTCCTCGACCAGTCCACGCATGGCCTCGCATACCTTGCGTCCCGGCCTCGCGCCCAGCTTCTGGAGTGCCTGCTCCACCCGATCCCGCTGTTCCTCGCTTTGCTCGATATGCGCCTCGATCCCTTTCTTCAGCTCGGCATCGGAGGCCTTTCGCATCATCTTGCGCATGGCCTGGATGGCTTGTTTCTCGGCGCTGTAGGCATCCTTCAGCTGGTCGATCATCATGTCATTCAGGGAGTTCATTCGCGCTGCTCCTTCATGCGTCATCGCGATCCGAGGTCCTGGACACGCAACCGCGGCGGTTGCCGCTCCACCCGCCAACGCGCAGGCATGACCTCCGTCGCCCTTTGGATGGTTGTTCGGTTTCCTGTTCCCAGCATGGAACTTGGCTAGGTCGAGAGGTCGGTCATGGACCTCGCCGCCTGGACGGCTGGTGCCGGAAGCCAAGGCCCATCGCAGCATGCTGTCGTGAAGCTCATGCATGGTCCTTTGCGGGCGCCACCGCGTGATCGCGTCTGCTAGGGAACGGGCTCGCCTTCGCGGAGCCCGATTGCGGAATGATCCAGGGCCCCTTTCGGTTTCGTGCGTCGGCGTCCCGCACGTCGCAATCCGTTCTTTTCGCTCGAAGACATCTTGGGCGCGACCGTAAGCAGCCCTTGCTGCCTGGAAACAGGATCAGGCGCTGCTGGCCTGGCGGAAGCTGGTCGGAAGCTCAAGGGATTGCACGCGCGCCCCATGACAGACAGCGGCTGGCGTGATCGGGCACGGAGGTGCATAGGCGCCGCAAAGCTCGCGCTCTAGGTCCCCGGCGGACGTCGTAACGGTCCATCGCAGGTTTTCTGCCTGCGGTGGAGCGCCGAAGCGGAGGGCGGCCTGCTCTGTCGACCCGGCCGCGGCATGAACCCTACTTGGCGGGCAGCACGGCGCCAGCCTGAACGCCTGCCGCACTGCGGCGGAACCTGCCAGCCAGGAACATGGCCTGCATCGCCAGCTTGCGTGCTACGGCATAGGGGCCCGGAGCATGGGCGGCAATGCCCCGCACCAGCCGGTTGCGCATCATGTCCTGGTCATGCAGCTGTGCCACAGGCATGCCATTGACGGTGGTCATCTTCTGGTGGCGGATGCGGGTGTGGAACTGCAGCATGTCATCCTCCTCCGGAAGGTAGTGCGCCGTCAGCGAGGCGCGCGAAACACCTCGACCGGAAGCGGTGAAGCTTCCATGCACCGTCAGTGAATTCCAGAAGATCACATCGCCTTTGGCCAGATAGGGAGCCCTCAGCTCCATTTCATGTTTGCGCATGGTTTCCAGAACCGCTTGGCGGTACCGGTCATGCCCAGTGGCAAAATCCCATTCCCCGGCGTTGCGCATCACGGAAATGCTGCGGTGGCTGCGCGGACAAACGTAGAAGCGGCCGGCTCTGGCATCCACATCCTCCAGCGCGTACCAGCCCGCCACACAGCGGCCGAGCGCCACCGCACTGTCCTGGTAGTAGCTGTCCTGATGCGCCCAGGTTCCTGCAGGCGCCTCGAAGAACATGGTCTGGATCAGCTTGGTTCTGTTGATGCCGATCAGCGCAGACGTCAGCGCCGCTACCCGTTCCTGCGTGACGCCTTGCAGTGCATGACGCTTGAAGTTGCCGAAGCGGCGGCTTTCCAGATCCTGCACGTTGAAGATGGGATTCGCCAGAAAGCCGTCCGCATCGAACTTGTTGATCTCATAGCGCATGTTCTTCTGGCGCAGGATCGGTGTGCAGGACTGCCGTATTTCGGTGTTGTATCCGGCCCGGATTGCGTCGCACAAACCCGATGGCAGAAGTCCGCGGATCACGACGTAGCCTTCCCGCCCATAGTAGGCGACCGCGTCGCTGACCTGGTCGGGAGTGAAGTAGGCCCGGTCCTCCGCGAGCGTGTTGGGGATGTCGATGGTGGTGTCGATCGGCGTGATAACCTGCATGGGCTTGCTCCAACCGCGGTTTGGTCGTGATGGGGTTCGCCGCTCGGGGGAGCGGAGACCTTGCGAGGCATGCGCCACGCCGCTGTGAAGCGAGAAAACGGCCCGGAAGTCCAAAAAACAAGAAACATTTCCATGAGCAGGACCATTCAAGCCTAATTTGCACTGACCCTTCAGGTATACCTGCGTCGCTTTTTTGAACCGAAATCGAAGGGCTTTTCCGGCTCTGGTTGAAAACACAGGATGGCGCTACGCCAACCTTCAGGTGGGATCCACATCGCCAGGTGGGAGGACAGGCCATGGAAGCCTTCGCGTTCGATACCAAACTGAACCTGATCGGCGGCGAGTGGCGGAAATCCGCCGCGCGTGAGACCTTGCCGCTTCTCAACCCGTCAAGCGGACAGCGGCTGGCCGACATCGGGCGGGGCCAAGCGGAGGACATCGACAACGCCGTGAATGCGGCCCGGGAAGCACGGCACGGTTCATGGTCCCGCATGACGGCCACGGAGCGGGGCCGTATCCTGTTCGCCATGTCGCGGCTGGTGATGGATCGCGCCGACGAACTTGCTCGCATGGAGGCGCTGGATGTCGGCAAGCCGCTGCGCCAGGCCAAGGCAGACGCGCTCGCCCTGGCCCGCTACCTGGAATTTTACGCCGGCGCCGCCGACAAGCTGCATGGTGACACCATCCCCTATCTTGATGGCTATACCGTGCTGACCCTGTATGAACCGATTGGCGTGACGGGGCATATCGTGCCCTGGAATTATCCCATGCAGATCATTGGCCGCTCGGTGACGGCATCGCTGGCCATGGGCAATGCCGTGGTGATCAAGCCGGCCGAGGAAGCCAGCCTCACCGCGCTCGCCTACGCCCGTATTGCGCAAGAGGCCGGCATTCCTGCGGGGGCTATCAACATCGTCTCGGGTACGGGAGAGGAAGCCGGCGCCGCGCTGGCCGCGCATCCCGGGATCAACCATATCTCCTTCACCGGCTCGGTGGTGGTGGGGGGGCTGGTGCAGGCGGCCGCCGCGCGCAACGCCGTGCCGGTGACGCTGGAACTGGGCGGCAAATCGCCGCAGATCGTCTTCGACGATGCCGACCTCGATGCGGCCTTGCCATTCCTGGTCAATGCCGGCCTCCAGAATGCCGGCCAAACCTGCTCAGCAGCCTCACGCATCCTGGTGCAACGCGGTGTCCATGCCCGTGTGCTGGCAGCTATGACCGCGCGCTACCATGCCTTGCGCGTTGGACCGGCCATGGAGGATCTCGACATGGGGCCCCTGATCTCCGCGCGGCAAAGGGAGATCGTGGAAGGCTTCCTGCGGGAGGCTGGCGGCGATGGCGTGCGCGTCGCTGCCCAGGGCAGCGTCGAGGGGGTCCCGCAGGGCGGGTTCTATGTTGCGCCGACCCTGGTTGAGTGCGCCGGAGCGGGAAATAGGCTTGCACAGGAGGAGATCTTCGGCCCCGTGCAGGTCGTCATTCCTTTTGAGGACGAGGCGGAGGCGCTCGCCATTGCCAACGCCACGGATTACGGGCTGGTGGCCGGGGTCTGGACCCGCGATGGCGGGTGCGCCATGCGGATGGCGCGCGGCATCGAAACAGGGCAGGTTTTCATCAACAATTACGGGGCCGGCGGCGGCGTGGAGCTGCCTTTCGGAGGGGTGAAGCGCTCTGGGCATGGGCGCGAAAAGGGCTTTGAGGCCCTTTATGGCTTCGCCTCGCTGAAAACCATCGCCATCCGCCACGGCTGAAGCAGGGAGGAACAAAGCAAATGCGGCTGGAAGGCAAGATCGCCATCGTCACCGGTGGCGGCTCGGGTTTTGGCGAGGGCATCGTGCGAAGCTTCATCGCTGAGGGCGCGCGAGTGGTGGTGGCTGACCGTGACGAGGCGGCGGCACGGCGCGTGGCGAACAGCGCCGGTGCTGCGGCGCGGGCTGTGACCGCTGACGTTGCCACCCTTGCGGGCACCAGGTCCATGGTGGCGGAAGCGATAGAGGGCTTCGGCGGGCTCGACATCCTGGTGAACAATGCGGGCATCGCGCATCAGCCGCAGCCCCTGGAGGGGCTGGAGGAAGATCGTTTCGACGCCATCTTCGCCGTTAACGCGAAATCCATCTACCTGGCGGCACGCGAAGTCGTTCCGGTCTTCAAGGCAAAGCGTTCCGGCGTGATCCTGAACATCGCCTCGACCGCCGGAATAAGCCCACGCCCGAACCTGACCTGGTACAACGCCTCCAAGGGCTGGGTCATCACCGCCACCCGCTCGATGGCGGTGGAGCTCGCGCCGTCCGGCATCCGCGTCAACGCCCTCAACCCGGTTGCCGGCGAAACGCCCCTGCTATCCACCTTCATGGGCGGAGACACCGAGCAGAACCGCGCGCGTTTCCTGTCCACCATTCCGCTGGGGCGCTTCTCCACTCCCGGCGATATCGGCAGCGCCGCCTGCTTCCTTTGTTCGGACGAAGCGTCGCTGATCACAGGTGTGGCGCTGGAGGTTGATGGCGGTCGCTGTATTTAATGCCTTAGGAAGCATCGGCCCTGGCCGGCCGCAACAATTTGTCAGGCATGTTGACAAGTTCTGTCCGGGCTTGTCAGGATCGCGGCGTCTCGCGCCAGACGACGCGGGCCTGACGCAAGCGCGGCCGGGACAGTGCGGCGCAAAAGGAATGATCCACTTGCCCGCACGCAGCCCGGCCCCTTCCCTGTTCCACATTCAGGCCAAGGGAGCACGCCCATGAGCCCGGCCGATGGTGGCAACAAGGTATCCGTGCCGCCGCCGCCCAAGGCGATGTACCGCGCCGTGGGCCGACACATGCCGCGCCGCCTGCGGCCGATCCTGGCTCTCGATGATTTCGAGCCGGCGGCCCGCCGCAAATTGCCTCGCCCACTTTTCGGCTACATCGCCGGGGCGGCCGAAACCAATTCCGCCTTGAACGACAACCGTGCCGCCTTTGGCGAATGGGCCTTCCGCCCGCGCTACATGATCGATGTGTCACGCCGCGCCATCGCCACGGAGTTGCTGGGTGAATCGTGGCGTGCGCCTTTCGGCATCGCCCCGATGGGGCTCAGCGCCATGATGGCCTATCGCGGCGACCTCGTCCTGGCGCGCGCGGCACAGGAAGCCGGCATCCCGATGGTGATGAGTGGCTCCTCCCTGATCCGACTGGAGGAGGTGGCGAAGGCCGCGCCTGGCAGCTGGTTCCAGGCCTATCTCCCGGTGGACGAGGCGCGGATTGCCGCTTTGATCGGGCGCGTGGCCCTGGCGGGCTTCCGCACGCTGGTCATCACGGTGGACACCACCACCATGGGCAACCGCGAGAACAACATCCGCACCGGCTTCTCGACCCCTCTGAAGCCGTCGCTCCGCCTCGCCTGGGACGGCATCAGCCATCCTCGCTGGCTGTGCGACACCATGGCCCGGACCCTGCTGAGCCATGGAATGCCGCATTTCGAGAACAACTTCGCCGAACGCGGCGCGCCGATCATAGCCCGCCATGTGGAGCGCGATTTCGGTGCCCGCGACCACCTGACCTGGACCCACATCGCGCGGATCCGCCAGCAATGGTCCGGGCGGCTGATCGTCAAAGGTATTCTCCATGGCGAGGATGCCCGGCGCGCCGCCGAAGCGGGCGTGGATGGCGTGATCGTCTCCAATCATGGCGGACGGCAGCTGGATGGAGCGATTTCCGCCCTGCGAGCCCTGCCCGAGGTCCGGGCTGCGGCGGGCGGCATGGCGGTGATGATGGATGGTGGTGTTCGCCGTGGGGCCGATGTGCTGAAGGCACTGGCCCTCGGCGCCGATTTTGTGTTCGTCGGCCGCCCCTTCCTGTATGCGGCGGCGCTGGGCGGCGAGGCGGGCGTGCGCCATGGCATCGAGATCCTGGCCCAAGAGGTCGATCGCAATTTGGCCCTTCTCGGGAGCCTGTCGCCTGCGGAACTCGGGCCCCAGCATCTGCTGCGGATTGCAGGCGTGCCGGCGTCACCCTGACGCTAAAGATCTAGCCTGGCGAGTTGCAAACGACTCGCAATAGCGGTAAGGCGGCGGCTCATGCAAGCCGAACCCTGTGAGGCCGCGATGACTTCCCTCGCCGCAGAAGCCCGCATCCGTGTCAGTGCGTCCGCGCGCTGTCTTGACCAGATGGTGAGCCACTTCCTGGAGCATGACGCGCAGATCACCGCATTGCCCGATGGCAGCCATCGCTGCGGCTTCGGCCATGCCACCACCTATCTCCGCGCCGAGGGCGATGAAATCTGGCTGCGGGTTGAAGCCACCGACCTCGGCAACCTCGCCACTGGCAAGATGATGTTGCTCGGCCATTTGGAGGAGGCCGCCTCGGGTGAGACACTTCAGGCGGTCTGGCGAGGCGATGGCGAGGGTTTGAGCACACCGCCGCAGTTCCGCCGCATGCAGGTTCTGCGTGCGCAGTGGGTCACGCCGCAGATGCGCCGCCTGACGCTGCGGGGCGAGGATCTCGGCCGCTTCGCCTCGCTCGAGCATCTGCATGTGAAGCTGCTGATCCCGCGGGAACAGGTGGAGCCGGTCTGGCCTCGCCTCGACGCCAGTGGCCGGCTGGTGCAGGGCGAGGAGGCGCGGAGACCCGTGCGGCGGACCTATACGTTGCGGCGGGTCGATGTGGCGGCGGGCCAAGTGGAAATCGACTTCGTGACCCATGGCGAGGGCAGCCCGGGCTCGAGGCTTGCCATCAGGGCGCAGCCCGGGGATGTGGTCGGCATGTTCGGGCCAGGAGGCGGTGCGCCGCGCGCGGCGGATTGGACGCTGCTCGCGGGTGACGAGACGGCGCTTCCGGCCATTGCCCGAATTCTCGAGGCCATGCCGCGCGATGCGCGCGGCATGGCCTTTATCGAAGTGTCCGGTGCGGCGGAGCGCCAGGATCTGATCGCTCCCGCCGGTGTTGAAGTGCACTGGTTGTATCGCGAGAGTGCTGCCCCGGGCACGACCAGCTTGCTCCCGGATGCCGTATGCGCGGCCTCCTGGCCGTCTGACGAGGGCGCGTTCGCCTGGGCCGGGTGCGAGTTTGCCGCCGTTCAACGGTTGCGTCGCCATTGCCGGATGGATCGCGGCCTGGACAAGAATGGCCATCTCGCGGTTGCCTACTGGCGGCGTGGCGTCGAGGAAGGGGGATTCGAGAAGACCGCGGCGGAGGAAGCGGGAGCCGCCGCCGCATCGGTCAGGCCCGGTTGAGGCTGGGGCAAAGCCCCTCGCCATCTGGACCCATCCGTGCGAGCAGGATGGCCCCGGCAGAAACAAAGGCTCCGCATGTCCGTACCCGACTTGTCGACCCGGCCCGCCATCGGGTTCCGGGAGTTTGTCGGCCTTGTGGCGGCGCTGATGGCGGTGAATGCGCTGGCGATCGATTCGATGTTGCCAGCCTTGCCGGAGATCGCTGATGCCGTAGGGGTGCGCGCGGACAACCAGCGGCAATGGATCATCACGGCCTACCTTCTGGGGTTTGGCGGTGCCCAGATCGTTTATGGAACCCTGGCGGATCGCTTCGGCCGCCGGCCAGTGCTGCTGGCCAGCCTCGCCATCTATGCCGTCACCAGCCTGATCGCGGCCTTCGCGATATCCCTCCCTGCCCTTCTGTTCGCCCGCGCCGCACAGGGCATCGGCGCCGCGGGCGCTCGGGTGCTGACCATCTCGATCGTCCGCGACCGCTATGCCGGCACGCAGATGGCCCGTGTGATGTCGCTGTCCTTTATTGTCTTTCTGGCCGTGCCGATCATCGCCCCGACGCTGGGACAGCTGATCATGCTGGTCGCCCCCTGGCGCTGGATCTTTGTTCTGCTAGCGGCCTTCGGTGGGGCGGTGGCCTTGTGGGCGGCGCTGCGGTTGCCTGAGTCGCTGGCGCCGGCCGACCGCATCCCGATCCGCTTCGGCCGGGTGGCCCGCACGTTCCTGACCGTGCTCGGCCACCGTTCCTCAGTGGGCTACACGCTGGCGATGACCGCCATGCTCGGCAGCATCTTCGCCTTCATCAACTCCGCCCAACAGGTGTTCGCCGACACCTTTGGCGCCGCCCAGCTTTTTGCTCCGATCTTTGCCGCCATCGCGGCCTTTATGGCGGCGGCTTCGCTGACCAATTCTCATCTGGTCGGCCGGCTCGGACCGCGCCGGATCTGCCATCTGGCGCTTCTGGGATATATCGGGATGGGGGCGCTGCATCTGCTGGTGGTGCTGGCCGGCTACTCCAGCCTGCTGACCTTCGCGGCCCTGCAGGCCGGGCTGATGTTCTGCTTCGGACTGGCCGCACCCAATTTCGGCGCACTGGCCATGGAGCCGATGGGACATGTGGCCGGCACGGCATCGGCTGTGCAGGGCTTCGTCACAACCGTGGGCGGTGCCTTGATCGGTTTCGCTGTGGGGCAGAGCTATGACGGCACCGTGCTTCCATTGGTGGCCGGACTGTTAGGTTGTGGCGTCGCGGCGCTGGCATGCGTCCTCTGCGCTGAGCGTGGAAGGTTTCTGCGCAGCTGATGGCGACTGTCCAGCAGCGATCATGGCCAGGACGTCGGCAGATGCTGCCATCCATCCCGATCCACCAGGCTTGAGCACGGCAGTATTGGTTTTTTTGGTGTCTCCACGGGGAAAAATCGGCATAGCCAACAAGATAACTTGCATGAATTTCTGTCCATGTTTTCAATAAACGGACGATGTTAACATGGTCCATGACCAATGATGATGCACGACAACTTTCCCCTGGTCACTGCAGCCATTTTGTATTGCGTCAATATTCACCGCGGCAGAACAGTATTCCACGAAGACTTGCCAATTTACCTGCGGAAGCTATATGGTGATCTCGTGAGTTGACTGCAGGGCAGTGTGTGCGGACCGCCGTCCTGCACCGCGGCCACCAACCCGGCCGCTTTGGGAGATGCCGATGTTGATTGCCGATCTGTTCCCTGCGCCGGATGGCATTCTCAGCCTCGCTCCTGCCAACAAGGCCGACCTTTTGAAGCTGCTGGCCGCCGAGGCCTCGCGGCGCATCGGCCGTCCTGAGGACGAGATCCGCGAGGCGCTGGAAAAACGGGAAGCCCTGGGCTCCACGGCGCTGGGCCGCGGCGTCGCGATGCCGCATACCCGGCTCCCGGATCTGGGCCAGCAGCTTGCCATCCTTGCCCGGCTAACCAGGCCGATCGAGTTCGATGCGCGTGATGGTGAGCCGGTTGACCTGGTCTTCCTGGTGCTTTGGCCGGAGGAAAGCTCCGAGGGCTTCCTGCCTGCCTTGTCCAACATCTGCCGGGTATTGCGGGACAACCACCTGCCGAAGCAGTTGCGACAGGCGCGCTCGGCGGCTGAGGCGCTGGCGACCTTGCAGTCCGCCGGCTCCGTGCCGCCGGCTGATGAGGGCTGAGCGGGGCGATCCGCCGCGATGACGAGAACGCTGCGCCTCTGAACCAGGCGCCGCACCCTGGACCACAAGGAGTGCCCGGCGCCCGATGCCCGAGTCGATCTATCTTTCCGCCGCCATTCTGCTTCCTTATCTCGGTGCGCTGATCGCGGCATTGCTGCCGGAGAATGCACGGAGCCTCGAATCCTGGATCTCGGGCACGATCGCGCTGCTGACGCTGGCCATGGTGTGGCTGCTTTACCCCGGCATCGCGGACGGCAACGTGGCACGGCTCGAAGTGCCTTGGATACCGGAACTCGGGCTCAGCCTGATCCTGCGCATGGATGGCTTCGCATCCGTCTTTGCCGTAATGGTGGCGGGGATCGGGTTTCTCGTGGTCCTCTACGCCCGCTACTACATGTCGCAGGAAGACCCGATCCCTCGGTTCTTCGCCTTTCTGATGGCCTTCATGGGCTCGATGATGGGGCTGGTGTTGTCGGGCAACCTGATCCAGCTCGTCTTCTTTTGGGAACTGACCTCCCTCTTCTCCTTTCTGCTGATCGGCTACTGGCAGCATTCCGCGGCGGCCCGCGACGGCGCCCGTATGGCGCTGACGGTGACCGCCTCGGGTGGCCTGTCGCTTTTCGCCGGGATGCTGCTGCTCGGCCATATCGTCGGCAGCTACGATCTGGATGTGGTGCTGGCGGCGGGCGACATCATCCGCGCGCATCCGCTCTACCTGCCGACACTGGTGCTGATCCTGCTGGGCGCCCTCACCAAGAGCGCGCAATTTCCGTTCCAGTTCTGGCTGCCGCATGCCATGGCGGCGCCGACGCCGGTGTCGGCCTACCTGCATTCGGCCACTCTGGTGAAGGCCGGCATCTTCCTGATGGCGCGACTCTGGCCGGTGATGGCCGGCACCGATGCTTGGTTCTGGATCCTCGGCACCTGCGGCATGATCACGCTGCTGGTCGGCGCTTATGTGGCCATCTTCCAGCACGATCTGAAGGGTCTGCTGGCCTATTCCACCATCAGCCATCTGGGGCTGATCACCCTGCTGCTGAGCTTGAACAGCCCACTCGCCATGGTGGCCGCCATCTTCCACACCATGAACCACGCGACCTTCAAGGCGTCGCTGTTCATGGCCGTTGGC
>NZ_JBHRTN010000029.1:0-112949 GCF_042646265.1 Teichococcus globiformis | reverse complement strand
CGCTGCGCGTCAGCGCCAGCTCCATCGGGCTCTCCAACAGCCGCCCCTCCTGCCGCATCGTCTCCATCAGCCGCCGCGTCGCACGGCAAAGCGCCGACGCCGTGGTGGAATCCATCTTTTCAGGCGAGGTCGGCGAGAGTTCCACGATGGTTCTGATGAGATCAGCACTCGTCGATGACGGCATAAGGCAGGGATCCGTTTGCTCATCTCGCCGCGCAGGGCAGCGGTTCAATGAAAGACTGGTAAGCCGCGGCCACTCCACAAGGTCCCGACGAGACCAGTGCCGGAGGGCACGCGGCGTTCAAGGAAGTGGCACGCTGAGGGGCGGCAATCAGCCAGCCGCTTCCTCAAGCTTGCGGCTGCTGGATTGGTCCGCGACCTCGCCAGTCCAGGCGGCAATTCCGCCTTCCAGATTGATGAGCCGCTTAGCATCATGACCATTGGCCACCAGCGCCCTGATCACGGCCGCACTGCGAAGCCCGCCTTGGCAGTAGAACACGACTTCACCCCGCTGCGGAATCGCCGCGAGGGCACTGCCCGGCTGCGGTGAACTACCGAGCGGAAGCTCCCGAAGATCAGCCTCGATCGAAGGCTTATCGGCAAGCCGGGCACCCGGGATGATGCCGGCGAGCCATTCCGGTGGATTGCGAACATCGACCAGGGCAACATCCTCACCCGCCGCAAGTCGATCTTTCAAAGCGTCGGCCGTGATGCTGCCGCCGACCTGCGGCGCCGAGCACACCATCTGCTCGGTACGCAGCACGATCTCCGAGGGCGCCTTGCTGCAACAGGGGCAGGCCGGGTCCTTGGCGATGCGAATGGTGTCGAAGGTCATGTCGAGGCCGTCATACACCATCATCCGGCCGATCATCGGCGTGCCGATGCCGGTCAGCAGCTTGATGGCCTCGGTGGCCTGAAGGGAGCCGATAACGCCTGGCAGGACTCCCAACACGCCGGCCTCGGCACAATTTGGCGCCAGTTCTACAGGCGGCGGCTCGGGGAAAAGGCAGCGGTAGCAGGGGCCGAAGCGTGCGTCGAACACGCTGAGCTGCCCGTCGAACCGCAGCACGCCACCGAAGACGTTCGGCTTGCCGAGCTTGGCGCAGACGTCGTTGACCAGATAGCGCGTCGGAAAATTATCCGTTCCGTCGATCACCACGTCGTAACGCGACACGAGCTCAACGGCATTGTCGATGTTGAAGTAAGTGTCGTGCCGCTCCAGCACCAGATCCGGGTTCAGATCCAGCATGCGTGCGGCGGCGCTTTCCGTTTTGTACCGGCCCAGGGTGGAATAGCCATGTGCGACCTGCCGCTGGAGATTGGTTTCCTCCACACGATCGGGGTCAACCAGCCCAATCCGTCCCACGCCGGCCGCAGCCAGGTACAACGAAGCCGGGCTGCCGAGGCCACCGGCGCCAATCAGCAGGACACTGCCTGCCTTCAGCTTCCGTTGACCCTCGATCCCGAATTCGGGCAGGATCAGGTGCCGGCCGAAGCGGCGGATCTCGGCATCGCTCAATTCAGGCAGACAAGCATCCTGCGCCATGGGATCAGCCCCCGGCGATGCTGGCAAGGATGCGGATCTCGTCTTCCCCGCTGACGGGCGTTTCCAGCCCTTGCAGCAGCCGGATATCCTGGCCGTTCTTCGAAACGACGACGAACTGGCGCAGCTTGTCGGCAGCGAAAAGATGGCTGCGCATTTCAGGCGCCTTCTCCGTCAGCCCATCCAGGATGGCCAACACTGTGTCTCCCGAGACAGAAACCCGGGATTGTTGCTCCGTGTAGCGGCGGAGGGAACTAGGGACCAAAACAACCGGCATCAGGAAATCCCTTCTGACCGCAAATAGGGCGAACCGATGGCAAGGATAGCCGAGCCTCGGTCCTGATAAAGAGACAACACGCAAAGGTTGAACAACAACGCGCGAGCGCCAAAAACGGAAGCTTGGCAGTCAACTCTTTGGATCATTGAAGGAAAGCAGTGATCCTGAAACACGTTGAAACCAGTCAGCCTTTGCAACATCAAAATGAGTATCATAATAAAAACGAAAGCTCGCTAAAGAGCCGGGCTGGATCCGCTGCCCGTTGGAAGGTCAGGCTCCCCGAGGTCCCAGAACAACCCAGCCATCATGGCAAGGGCCTGGCGTGTTAATGGAACCAGCATATGCTCATCCGGAGCATGCTGGGCACAGGCTGCGTAGGAATGTGGCACCCACAAGGTCGCCAGGCCGAGGATATCAGCGAAAACATGGTTCGGCAGGGTGCCGCCGATGTTCGGCAGAATAGCCGGCACCTGATCCGTGCTGCGCCTGAGCGAAGCCGTGGCCCAGCGAACCCAATCCGAATCAGGATCCAGGCGGGTTGCCGGGGATGCTTCGTGGCGTGTGGCGCTGGCCTGTACTTGACCGAAGCCGCAGCGATCGAGATGGGCCCGCAGATGGCCAAGGATCTGCGTGGGATCAGTGCCAACAACAAACCGAAGCTGGATCACGGCCTTCGCAAAGGCCGGCACGGCATTGACCGGAGCATTGGCATCGCCGCTCTGGCAGGCCAGCACTTCCAGCGTGTTCCAGGCGAACAGCCGTTCCGCTGGAGATAAGCCGGGCTCACCCCACTCGGGATCTATGTCGGGATCGGAAGGGCCGCCGCCGACTTCAACCCCGGCGAGTGCCTCACGGACAGAGGAAGGGATCGGTGGTGGCCGCAAACCGTCAACCAACAACTGCCCCCTGGCATCCACCATGCTGGCAATGGCGTGGGACAACAGGGTGGCCGGGTTCAGGATCACACCGCCCCAATTGCCGGAATGGTATCCGCGTTCCCGTGCATCGACCTTCAGCTCGATGTTGAAGGCGCCGCGCGAGCCCAGAAACATCGTTGGGCGGTCCGCCGCGAGGCGTGGCCCATCGGAGGCGATCAGCACATCCGCGGCCAAGAGCTCCTTGTAGGCCGTGCAGATGTCCGAAAGGCCCGGGGAGCCGACTTCCTCTCCCATCTCCAGCAGCAGGGTAACGTTGAAGCCTAGTCGGCCGTCGCGCGTGGCAAGGACCTGCTCCAGCGCCGCCAGATTGATGCTGTGCTGACCCTTGTTGTCGGCGGTGCCGCGGCCGTACCAGCGATCGCCTCTTTCGGTGATGCGCCAAGGCGTCAGCCCCGGAGCCCATTCGGCATCTTGGCCGCGCGTCACGTCGCCATGGCCGTAGATCAGGATGGTGGGGCGAGACGCGTCCTCGATGCGGCGGGCGATCAGGAAAGGGCCCTTGCCGTCAACAGGGTTGTCGAGAATTTGGCTGCTGAAGCCCATCGCCGCGACGCAGGGAATGATCTCGTCGGTCAGATAGGCGTGCAGCAATGGCATGCTTTCCGGCACCTGGCTCTCGGTGCGAAAGGCGATGCGGCGTTCCATCAAGGTGCGGAAGCGTCCGTCGTCCATCAGGGACGTTGCGGCGGCAATGGCGGCATCCCGTGTCATATCAGAGTGCTCCCGCCCAGCCATCACGACGGGGGTCGCTGGCAGCCATGCGGACGCCGTTTTCCAGGATGCGAATGCAGGACATGGAGCAAGGTCCTTCCAAAGCGGGAACAAACTTCAACTGGTGGCCACGCGCGTGGAGCCCGTCCAGCGTAGCGCCTGGAAAGCCTTCCTCCAGCGTCAGCGCCTCTGAGCCGCCATGTGGCCAATTGGCTTCCTGACCGGGCTGGCTGCTGCTCCAGCGTGGAGCCTCGGCAACCTGCTGCGGATCCAGCCCAAGATCGATCAGGCTCACCACCGTCTGCAGGTTGATTTGCACCTGGTTGTCGGCACCCGGCGTCCCTAGCAGCGCCCAAGGTTGCCCATCCTTGAACACCATGGGCGCGTTCATGGTGTGGCGCACGCGCTTGCCCGGCTGCATCGCATTGGCATGCGCCGAATCGAGATGCCAGGTGGTGGCGCGGTTGTTCATCAGCACGCCGCTCTCGCCGGCGATGATGCCGGAGCCGAAAGGGCTGTTCAGGCTCTGGATCGCCGAGATTGCATTGCCAGCCTCGTCCATCACGCAGAAATAGGTCGTGTTGCCGTCATTCGGCGCAGGCAGGTTCAGCGGAATGCTGGCGGCGCGGGATAGGTCGATCTTCGCCGCGAGGTTCGCTGCATAAGCGTCCGATAGGATCGTGCCCAGCGGCAGATCGCGGAAGCGCGGATCGCCCGCGTGCCGCTCACGGTCAAGGAAGGCATGCTTCTTGGCCTCCACAAGAATATGCAGCAACTCCGCACTGCCTTCGCCCAGCGAGGCCAGATCGAAGCGCTCCACGATCTTCAGCTCCTGCAACAGCACGAAGCCGGTGGAGTTGGGCGGTGTCTGGCGGATCTCGTATCCGCGGTAGCTGACGGATATGGGATCCTGAGCCTCGGGCTGGCAGGCGGCCAGATCAGCCGCTTGCACCAGCGCCCCCGCAGCCGCGAGACCTGCGGCGAGGCGCTGCGCCGCGCGGCCACGGTAGAAGCTTTCCGCACCTTCCGCCGCGATGAGCGACAGGGTTTCCGCCAGCGACGGCTGGATCAACAACGCACCGAGAGGCAGGGGCTCGCCATCGCGCAGAAAGGTCACGGCGGCCTGTGCGTCGGCCATGATGCGCGTCCGCGCCTGGCGGGCGAAGCGCCGGAAGGTGTGGGTGACGGGGAAGCCGTCACGCGCCAGCTCCAGGGCAGGCTGGCAGATGCTGCTCCAGGGCAAAACTCCGTGGGCCGCATGCATGGCCGCCACGCCGGCTAGGCTGCCCGGCGTGGAAATGCTGAGCGGCCCTGTCTCCGGGATAGAATCACCGTAGCGCGCCGCCTGTGCCTCCGAAGGCGCGGGGCCAGAGCCATTATAGACCCGTCCCTGATCGCTCTGCCGCATCCAGACATGGTAGAAGCCGTCGCCGCCAAGGCCCGACATGTGCGGCTCGACCACGCCAAGAGCCAAGGAAATGGCGGCCGCGGCATCCACTGCGTTGCCCCCCTGGCGCAGCATGGCCAGCCCGGCCTCGGTCGCCGCCGGATGGTTGCTGGCGACAGCGGCCCGGCGTCCCATGATCAGGGGCCGGTAGCTGCGGCGGTTCGGGTCCAGCAAAGCGTTCTCTCCAGGCAGCGGATCGGTGACGCGGGGTTTCAGCCCTTCCGCCCTTCAACGCAACCGGGGCCAGCGATTTTTCGGCTCGGCGTCCCTTATGACCCAGGGGTAATCTGGACATTCTTGTACAAGGCCAGGTCCTGCGTCGCGTCACCTTCTTCCATCGGTGCCATGCCGCTTACGGTAGCTCCGGGAGGAATGGAGCCGACGCGATCGGCCGGTTCAAGGGAGGATGCGTCCAACAGGGGACGCGACCAGCAACGCCGTCCACCAGGGTTCGGACCGTAAAGGGTCCAGGTGGCCGCCGGGTAATGGAAGGCCGTAGCAACGATCGGCATTCGACAGGACGCCAGGCCGTGTGGCACTTCGCCATGGCGGGAAAGCGGCAGATCCGGGGCGACGTCCATCATCAACTCCGCCGCGAGCCGTTGATCTGCGCGCATCGGTCCGCCGACAATCCGATGGTGCCATTGTCAGGCATCACCGATGGTGAAGGCATCGCTGCGCATATGCCGCTGCGGGCCGGTCCCAAGAACCGGGGTAATCGGCGATCCGCTTGGCGACAGGCCGGGATCTTCGGCCAAGCGCTGTCAGGATCGTCACCCCGCATGATGCGGAGCAGGAGGGATGAGCCCGCTCACGATGTGCCGGGCGCCATTTCGGACTCGTTGCTTCGTGGTTTGAAAGGGCATGGCATGATCTTCCATCAGCGCGAAACACGCGGCAGCGAATGGACGCCCGGGCTGTCGCCTTCCGCGTGACGGCACCAACAGGTATCGGCAAGCCGGCACCATCCGGAGCTCGGTGCCGGAACCAGCACGTCAGACGGCGATCGCCAGTTCCGGCTCGCGGTTCTTCAGCAGGTGCGCGCGGCGAGGGCGCGGCTGGGCGGCGGCCAGATGGGCACGGGCGGCGGCGAGTTCAAGCTCGTTCGGCTCCTCGAGCACATAGCCCCGGCCCCAGATGGTGCGCACGATCTCGGCCGATCCAGCCGCCGCGAGCTTGCGCCGCAGCTTGCAGATGAAGACGTCGAGGATCCGCTGATCCGGACCCTCCTCCAGGCCGTAAGCCCGGACCATGAAGTATTCCTTGGTCAACATAACGCCAGGGCGCAGCATCAGCATTTCCAGAACATCGAATTCCCGGCAAGTGATGCGGACCGGCCGGTCATCCACCGTCACGGTGCGGCGAGACTGGTCAAGCAGCACGTTGCCGCAACGCAGTTCCGGACTGGCATGCCCGAGGCTACGGCGCAGCACCGCCTGCATGCGTGCCTGCAGCAGTGAGCCCAGCACGGGGCCCGCCAGCACCTGATCAGCGCCACTTTCCAGCACGGCCTGCTCTTCTTCCGCGGCGATGCGCGGGCTCAGCACCAGGATGGGCGTGGTAACCCCGCGACGGCGGATGTCGCGTACCATGGCCGCAGCCTGTCGCATGACGCTGCCGGTCTGGATCAGAATGAAATCGTAAGCGGAGCTGTGCTGCGCAATCAGCGGTGCATCCGTGAAGGGCTCCGCAATGTCGCAGCCATGTCCCCCATGCCGGAGCAGGTCGGCCAGGCCAGTGGTGTCACTGAGTCCGTTTGCGAGAAGGATATGCATGCCCAGTCCTTGCGATTTTCGCGGGCCCGGCGGGCCGGTGGGTTCCTTGAACTTCCCCGTCCTATCTCACGCAATCGTGATCCTCAAGAAAATATCAACACTCAGTGAACTTAGATCAGGGAGTGTGGCTTTCCGGTTCCAGCATCGCGTCATCATGGGGGAAGAGGCCGCGGACCTGACGCATGGCGCTCCAGTAATCGCCAGCCTCCATCTCTGCGATGGCCCGGCGCAGGGTTTGCCGCACCGGCTCAACGGTGGTCGCCGCGATGTAAGCCTCGGCCAGTGCTTTGGCAGCTTGCGTCAATGGAGCACGTTCCGATTCGTCACTCACATAAGCCCCCTGCATGGCCAAGTAGATCCGCCGGGCAGGCGTCGTTGCGTCTTCCGCCGCCATGATCTGCCGGCCGAACAGGAACCGGACATGGTTGGACAGCAGCACGCTGGTACGGTTCTTGAACTGCAACGAGGCGCCGTTCACCAGCAGGCGATCGCCCGCCCGGAGTTCAATGACGAGCCGGCCTTGGCCGCTGCCACGCGGGGATTTCTCGTTGTTCATTCGAATGCCGTCCAGTCGAGGG
Organism: Teichococcus globiformis; assembly: GCF_042646265.1. NCBI lineage: Bacteria > Pseudomonadati > Pseudomonadota > Alphaproteobacteria > Acetobacterales > Roseomonadaceae > Roseomonas > Teichococcus globiformis. Next base: position 105,680 of record NZ_JBHRTN010000029.1, on the reverse strand, counting down.
CGGAGATGGGGAAGGCAACATGATCCGCCAGGGGCCGTTTCGGCTGGATGGTCAGGTGTGGCCTCATGGTATGGATTTGCGTGCCGTTATTCTGGATCCAAGCATGCCGACCGAATGCTAACTCAATGTTTACGGTAGGTACTGCGGTAGAATTTCTCTTATATGGATTGCATGACGACTGTGCCAGTTTCTCTCCAGGCGATCACAGAGTGGTGATAACCCACAGGTAGAACAAAGGGCCCGGCTCCCGAGGAATGGAAGACAGCCTTGCCGCCAGCCTCCCTTCATCCCCGCGAAGCCGAGCGCATCGCCGCACTGCAGAGCTACAGCATTCTCGACACAGCTTGCGAGACTGCGTTCGACAACATCGCTCGCCTCGCCGTGCTGCTGACTGGCTGCCCCATCGCAGCCGTTTCGCTGGTGGATGCCGAGCGCCAGTGGTTTAAGGCACGGCTTGGCCTGGACATGCCATCCTGCCCACGTGATGCGGCCTTCTGCGCTCATGCCATTCTTCAGCAGGACCCGCTGATCGTGGAGGATGCTGCCCGCGATCCCCGCTTCTGTGACAGCCCTTTAGTGCTGGGCGAGGCGCAGCTTCGCTTCTATGCCGGAGCGCCCCTGATCACGGCGGGTGGCTTGGCACTCGGCACACTTTGCGTGGCTGACCGGCAGCCACGTGACATGAGTCCGCAACAACGCGAGGCGCTGGCGCATCTCGCCGGAACGGTGGTCACCACGTTGGAACTGCGCAAGGCGATCCGCGATGCGCAGGACGCCGCGCTTAGCGATCCTTTGACGGAGCTCGGAAATCGACGGGCCATGCTGGGAGAGCTGTCCAGTGTTGTCACCGCCCCGGGGAACCGGGTGTTCTCGCTGATCTATCTGGATCTGGACGGCTTCAAGCAGATCAACGACCAGCATGGCCATGCCGAGGGCGATCGCGTTCTGCGCCGTGTAGCCGCGGCGTTGCAAGCAGGGCTAAGCCAAGGCGAGCTCGCTTTTCGGCTTGGCGGGGATGAGTTCGCCTTGTTGGTGCGCGGCGTCGGGGGAGCCGCGATGGCCAAGCAGTGTTGCACGGCCATTGCGGAGACCATGGTGGCGGAGGGATGGGCGGTGACGGCCTCGGTGGGCGCCATCACGGCACTGGCAGGTCTGCTGACGATGGATGAGACCATGGCGGCGGCTGATGACGCCATGTACCGGGCCAAGGGTGCCGGCAAGAACCGTGTGCACCACCAGAACCTGCTGGACGGTGAAATACGCCGCGTCGCCTGACAATTCAAAGGCCAAGGCGGTCGCGGATCCGGCCTTCCGTTACCTTGCCCCAGACCCCAAGGCGCCAGAGTCGATGGAGGCGGATCGGCTTCAGTGGCGTCACCGGCATGTCCAGCGCCTCCAGCGGAGCGCCGCGCAGTCGCCGGGCCAGCTCGTGCCCCATGGCCGTGGCCATCGCGACGCCCCGGCCATTGTAGCCCATGGCAGTGAGGACGCCGGGCGCCAGTTCGTGGCAGTGCGGATAATGATCGGCGGTCACGGCGAGCTGCCCGTTCCAGCCATACGGCCACTCGACCCCCTTGAGGCCCGGCCATAGCTTCTCGGCGTAGCGCAACAGGTACTGTATGGGCGCGGTGGTGCCGATCGGCCGTTGCGGTCCTCGTCCACCCATCAGCAACCGGTTGCCGGGGTCAACTCGATAATAGACGGTGACATGCCCGGTTTCATAAACAGCGCTTCGTGCGGGCAGGATGCTGCGCAGCAGGCGATCCGGCAATGGTTCGGTCGCCGCGATGGCACTGAACACAGGCACGATGCCCTGCCGCAGACCGGGCCAAAGATCGCCGGTGTAGCCATTCGTGGCGAGCACCACTTGGTCGGCTAACAGGCTGCCGCTATCGGTTGTCACGCGCCACAACCTTCCTTCACGCTTTAGGGCGGTGGCCGGGCTGCCGCCATAAACTTTTGCGCCTATGCGCGCCGCCGCCTTCGCCATCCCGCGCGCATAGGCAAGGGGATCGAGGTGCCCACCGCGTGGGTCGAGCAACGCGCCGGCGTAACGCGACGTGCCGCTGGACGCGGCGATGGCGGTGCCGTCCAGATAACGGACCGGCATGCCGCGCTGCTGGCATTGCTCCACGAGTTGCTCGGCCGCGGCGGCATCGGCTCGACGGATGGCGGCACGCAGCGTGCCGGCCTGCTCGGCCCCGCAGACGATGCCGTGACGCCGGATCAGGCTGAAGACATGGTCCGGAGCGCCGTAGGACAAGGCCACCATGCGTGCGCCGAGTTCCATTCCCCAATCGGCTAAGACCTGATCCGGATCGGGCTTCAGGCCCGGATTGACCTGGCCGCCATTCCGGCCGGAAGCGCCCCATCCAGGCTCGGCCGCATCAATCAGGGTTGCTGCCAGCCCATGCTCGGCCAGGTGCAGGGCGGTGGACAAGCCAGTGAAGCCGCCTCCAACGATGGCGACAGGTGCGCGGTGCTCCCCTTCCAGGCGCGGAAAGACAGCCTCCGCATCAACGGAAGCCGCATAAAGAGAGCGGGGCAGTGGGGGAGGGGACATGGGGTGTTCCATCCGGCGTGGCGCTCAGGATGCGCCGAACTCTCCTGTCCCGCCAGAGGTCGGCGCCTTGTCAGTTCTCCGTGGCAATGTCCCGGAAATACGGCTCGACCGGTCCCTGCAGCTTCATTGTCATGGGGTTCCCCTTGCGATCCAGCGTCGTCCCAACTGTCACCCGCACCCAGCCTTCACTGACGCAATACTCGTCGACATTGGTTTTCTCGACACCCTTGAAGCGGATGCCCACGCCGCGTTCCAGCACCGCAGCATCGTAAAAGGCGCTCTTGGGATTGCTTGACAGGCGATCGGGCGGGATGTCTGACATGGCTCGGCCTCGGCTCGGTTCGGAAGGCGGTCTTAGGCAGGGACCTGCCCCGGGATCAACCTCGCGGCCCGCCTTCACGCGCGATGATGCCGTTCAGGGTGCGGCACGCGGCAACAACTGCCAGCAGCGCAAGTCCCTGACCGATCATGCTCGCGGGAGTGAACTCGTAGCCGGCGGCGGAAAGCCGGTGCGGCATATAGGCGAGGAATTGTTGAATCTCGGGCTCGAGGCGCAGAGCGCCAAGGGCCTGCAGCCCCAACCACCAGAGCACGCCTGTGAGCAGCAGCAGCGGACCGGCCAGCTCAGCCACCAGCTCCACAAAGGTCAGGGCAAAGCTCGCCAGGCCGCATAGAACGACACGCAGCCCCCGCAGCACCGCAGGCGACGCCCGCCTTTCAGCAAAGTCGGGATCATAGACGTCGTGACGGGCCGGAGCGACGGGCATGGCTGATCCTCCTGATCGGGGGCGCAAGGCCGGCGCCGGTGCCCGGCGGCTCCGCCAGGGCCGGTTGTGGCGTGCATAACGGTATTATCGGCTTGGTTCAATTGTACCGCCCCTGATGCCGCCGCCGGCCGGCAGCGCCACCGGGTGAAGTGGCTGCCCTCCGGAGACAAAGGCCTGCAGGTTGGCTATCGTTGTTTCAGCGATGGCTTGCATGGCGCCGCGGGTAAAGAACCCTTGATGCCCGGTGATCAGCACGTTCGGAAAGGTCAGCAGCCGGGCGAAAACATCATCCTGCAGCACACTGGCCGAGAGATCCTCGAAGAAGAGGCCTGCCTCCTCCTCATAGACGTCAAGGCCCAGGTGGCCGAGATGGCCGGACTTCAGGGCCGCGATGACCGCCTGCGTATCCAGCATCGCGCCGCGGCTGGTGTTGATGAGCATGGCCCCCCGCTTCATCCGGGCCAGCGCCTCCGCATCGATCAGCCGACGGGTTTCCGGCATCAGCGGGCAGTGCAGACTGAGAATGTCCGCTTCGGCGAAAACAGCCGCCAGCGGAGCATAGGACAGGCCGATACGATCCGCCGCGCCACTGTCGGGTGCGGGATCATGCGCCAGGATGCGGCATCCGAAACCGGCCATGATGCGGGCGAAGGCAAGGCCGATCTGCCCTGTGCCGACGATGCCCACCGTACGGCCGTGCAAGTCCAGCCCCAGCAAGCCGTCCAGGGCAAAATTGCCCTCGCGGACCCTGGCATAAGCGCGATGCATGCGGCGGCTCAGGGACAGCACCAGGGCCGCGGCATGCTCCGCCACGGCCTCGGGCGCGTAGGATGGCACCCTGCCGACGGCGATTCCCAGTTCCGCGGCCGCCAAAAGATCCACGTTGTTGAAGCCGGCGCAGCGCAGGGCAATCAGCCGTGTTCCCTGGCTTTGCAGCGTCGCCAGGGCGGCCGCGTCCGCCTGGTCGTTGACGAAAAGGCAGGCCGCTTCGGCGCCGGCTGCCTGGAGAGCGCTGCGCGAGTCGAGATGCGCCACGATCCACTCGAAGCGGTGGGGCGAGCCTGCTGCCCGATTGGCGACTTCAAGGAATTCCCGATCATAGGGCTTGGCGCTGAAAACGGCGACGCGCATGCTCTCCCTCCTCCGGGTGCCGGGGCCGGGGCTCTCCTGGCACGGCAATTGCCCAGACCCGGTGGCCGCGAAGCGGATCGGTTCGGTCCACGGTCAGCGGCGGTTTGAATTCTGGCGGCCCACACCGGGCAGGCCAGCCGCGGTTCATACCGTGGCACAGGCCAGGTGATCGGGTATAGGGAGCACGCGCCTTGCCTTCGACTACGAATGTTCGATTGGCCGCCGATATCGGCGGCACCTTCACTGATGTTGTGCTGGATGCGGGAGGCAGCCGTCGAACCCGCAAGGTGCTGACTACCCCAGCGGCGCCGGAGGAAGGCGTGCTCGCCGGCGTCGCGCTGGTGCTCCAGGATGCCGGCCTAGATTTTGCGGATGTGGGGGTGTTCGTGCATGGAACGACCCTGGCCACCAACGCCATCATCGAGCGGCGCGGTGCCCGCACGGCGCTGATCGGAACGCAGGGATTCCGCGACGTGCTCGAGATCGGCACGGAAAGCCGCTATGACCAGTATGACCTGACGCTGGAGAAGCCGGTGCCGCTGGTGCCCCGCCAGCTCCGCTTCACCGTTCCCGAGCGTATGGATGCACAGGGCTTGGTGCGGCTGGCGCTGGACGAGACGGCCGTTGCCGCGCTGGTGCCGCAATTGCGGGCGCTGGAGGTGCAGGCAGTGGCCATCGCCTTCCTGCACGCCTACGCCAACCCTGTGCATGAGGAGCGCGCGGCGGCCATCCTGTCGGCAGCAATGCCGGAGCTTTCCATCACCCTGGCCAGCGAGGTTTGTCCGGAGGTGCGCGAATACGAGCGCAGTTCCACGGCTGTGGCGAATGCTTATGTGCAGCCCTTGATGCAAGGCTATCTGGGGCGGATGCGCGAGGCCCTGACAGCGCGTGGCTATCGCGGCGCGACGTATCTCGTGACGTCGGGTGGCGGACTGACGGCCCTCGAGACAGCGCAAAGATTTCCGGTCAGGCTGGTGGAATCGGGACCGGCGGGCGGAGCCATCTTCGCGGCGCAGGTCGCGCTGCGGGCCGACGAGCAGAAGGTGCTGTCCTTCGACATGGGCGGCACCACCGCCAAGGTCTGCTTGATCGAGAAGGGCGAGCCAGCCACCTCCCGCTTCTTCGAGGTGGACCGGACTGCGCGCTTCCTGAAAGGTTCCGGCCTGCCGCTGCGCATCCCTGTGATCGAGATGGTGGAGATCGGCGCCGGCGGCGGATCCATCGCGCAGGTCGATGCCTTGCAGCGGGTAACGGTGGGACCGGAAAGTGCGTCATCCGTGCCAGGCCCCGCCTGCTACGGACTGGGCGGGGAGCGGCCAGCCGTGACTGACGCCGACGTGGCGCTCGGTCTCATCAAGCCGGAAGGATTCGCCGGCGGCAGCATGGACCTGAAGCCCGAGCTCGCACTGCAGGCACTGGACCGCGAGATCGGCGGCAAGCTTGGCCTGTCGCCGGAAATGGCGGCCTTTGCCGTCTACGAGATGGTCTGTGAAAACATGGCGAGCGCTGCGCGCGTTCACGCCGCTGAACGTGGCGCCGTGATCGGCCAACACACCATGATCGCCTTCGGTGGCGCCGCCCCGCTGCATGCCGCCCGTGTCGCGGAGAAGATCGGCGTGCCGCGTGTCCTCGTGCCGCCGAATGCCGGGGTGGGGTCTGCGGTAGGCTTCCTCGCTGCCCCCGTGGCCTACGAGATCGTGCGCTCCCGCCCCGCGCGGCTGGACGAGGATTTCAATGCTGCCTCGATCTCGGCGCTCTTCGGCGAAATGAGCGAAGCGGCCCGCGCCCTCGTCGAGCCGGGCGCGCAGGGCGCGCCGCTGTTCGAGCGACGCATGGCCTTCATGCGCTATGTCGGGCAGGGCCACGAAATCACCGTCCCGCTGCCGACCCGGACCCTTTCCAGCGGCGATGTCGTGGAACTGCGCCGAATCTTTGAGGCCGAGTATGCGGCACAGTTCTCCCGCGCCATTCCCTCCGCGGCGATCGAGGTGCTGAACTGGTCGGTTCTGGTGTCCACGGAGCCGCACAGACCTGAAGTCACGCCCTCCGTCGCTGCGGCCACCGCACCGGAGCCTGCCGGCTTTCGTTCCATGTTCGACGGGCGTGCGGAGAGGCGCATCGAAGTGCCGCTCTACCGGCGCGAGGCCATGGCGCCCGGTGCCCGGGTTGCGGGTCCTGCACTGATCGCCGAGGACGAAACGACCACCTACATCTCCGGCAGCTTCGATGCACATATCGACGGCGCCGGCTGCATCGTCATGGAGCAGAAGGCAGCATGAGCGCCCACGTCACCGAGAACACCCCCAAGGTCGGCCTCATCGACCTGCAGATCATGTGGAACCGGCTGATCGCGGTGGTCGGCGAGCAGGCCCAGGTGCTGATCCGCACAGCCTTCAGCCCCATCGTTCGCGAATGCGGCGATATCTCCGCAGGCATCTTCGACCTGAAGGGCCGGATGCTGGCGCAGGCGGTGACCGGCACACCCGGCCATGTGAATTCCATGGCCGAGGCGGTGAAGCACTTTATTCGCCACTTCCCTGTTGAGACCATGAAGGAAGGCGACGCCTACATCACCAACGATCCCTGGATGGGCACCGGGCATCTGAACGACTTTGTCATCACCACGCCCGCTTTTCACAAGGGCAAGCTGGTCGGGCTTTTCTCCTGCACCAGCCACCTGATGGACATTGGCGGTCTGGGCAATGGGCCGGAAGCCTCGGATGTCTACATGGAAGGCTTGTACATCCCGATGCTGAAGCTCATCGACCAGGGACAGGTCAATGAGACCCTGATGGCGATGATCCGCGCCAATACGCGACTGCCGGTCGACACCGAGGGTGACACCTATTCCCTCGCAGCCTGCAACGACGTGGGGGTCAAGGCACTGTCCGCCATGATGGAGGAGTTCGGTATCGACAGCCTCGACCCGCTGGCCGAGCACATCATCGAGAAGTCCCGCGCGGCGGTGCTGGCCGAGGTTGCGAAGCTGCCGAAGGGGAGCTGGTCCTACAGCATGACAGTGGATGGCTACGACCATCCGCTGACGCTGCAATCCAGGCTGACTATTTCCGACAACGGCATTCATGTCGACTACGAAGGCACCTCGGAGATGGTGCGTCGCGGCATCAACGTGCCCATCTCCTACACCACGGCCTACACCGTGTTTGGGCTGGGCTGCGTTGTCGCATCCAACATCCCGAACAATGCGGGTTCATTGGCGCCCCTGACCGTCTCCGCTCCGCTTGGCGCGGTGTTGAACGCACCGAAGCCGGCGCCGGTCTCGTCGCGGCACGTGCTGGGGCAGATGCTGCCCGACATGGTGTTCGGCTGCCTGCGGCAGGCCATCCCCGACAAGATTCCGGCCGAGGGAACCTCCTGCCTGTGGAACATCACAGTGCGCGGCGAGCGGCGGGATCCGGGCAAGGCACACCCCGTCTTCGCGTTGGCCATTACCACCAACGGCGGCACCGGCGGGCGGCCCGGGCAGGACGGGCTTTCCGCGACGGCGTTCCCGTCGGGCGTGATGGGCACGCCGGTCGAAATCGCCGAGATCCAATCCCCCCTGATGTTCTGGCGCAAGGAGTTCCGCGCCGATAGTGGCGGCGCCGGCGCCAGCCGCGGCGGGCTTGGTCAGGCGATGGAGATCGCCAACAATGACGATGCCCCATTCGAGTTGCTGGCGGCCTTTGATCGCATCGCCTACCCGCCGCGTGGCCGCGATGGCGGAGGTGACGGTGCCGCCGGTTATGTCGGCCTGGCCTCTGGCGCGGTGATGCGTGGCAAAGGCCTGCAGGTCATTCCGCCGGGAGACCGGCTGGTGGTGCTGACGCCGGGCGGCGGCGGTCTGGGCGACCCCCGGCGGCGCGACGCGGCCAGGCTGATGGCCGACCGACGCGATGGACTGGTTTCGGACGAGGCGGCGCGGAAGCTCTACGGCGCCGCGGAAGCCGCAGAATAAGGCAAGGGATGGTGCCGGCGGGAAGGCCGGTGCCACGAGGATCCACAGGAGACAACACATGACGACGCGTCGCATCTTGATGACCGCCGCCCTCGGCGCCCTGGCCGTTCCGGCACTGATCCGTTCGGCCAGGGCCGCCACACAGTTCGATCTGGCCACCGTTTGGCCGGACGGGAACTACCATACCAAGAACGCGCAGCGCTTCGCCGCGGAGGTGGCCAAGGCTACCGGCAACGCGGTCACCATCAACGTGCATGCCGGCGGAGCGCTGGGCTTCAAGGGGCCTGAACTTCTGGGCGCAGTGCGCGACGGGCTGGTGCCCATGGCCGACATCCTCAACAACCAGCAGATCGGCGAGGCGCCGACCATGGGGATCGAGGGAATTTCCTTCCTGTGCGGCAGCTATGAAGAGCTGAAGGTTTTGCACAAGTACCTGATGCCCGAGTACGAGCGAGTAGCCAAGGCGAACAACCAGAAGTTCCTCTACATCGTTCCCTGGCCGACGCAGTACACGCATCTCAAGACGCCGATCACATCGATCGACGGGCTGCGGGGCGTCCGGATCCGCGCCTCCGACAAGAATACGGCCGACATGTGCAACTTGCTCGGCGCGGCGGGCACCATGATGCCCTGGGGCGAAGTCGTGCCGGCCCTGGCCTCGGGTCGCATCGACGGGGTGTGCACATCGGCCACCTCCGGCGTGGACGGGCGCTTCTGGGAGTTCCTGAAGGTCGCCTATCGCACCAACCACACCTTCTCGTCGCAGCTGGTCAGCGTCAACCTGGACAACTGGAACCGGCTTGCGGCCGGTGACCGGGCGAAGATCGAAGAAGTGGCGAAGCGCCTGCAGCCGGAATTCTGGGACGTATCTGCCGCCGACGACACCAACAGCGTGAAGCGGTTGTCCGAGGGCGGATTGCAGGTGCTTGACGTTGATCCGGCGATCATGGCCGAGATGCGCCGACGCACAGCCAGCATCAAGGACGACTTCATCAAGCGTGCCCCGGCGGCCCGGCCGATCGTTGAAGCCTATCTGCGCGAACTCGGGAGGGCCTGAGCATTGCGGAGCGATACCTTGCACACCGGCCGCGTGGAGCGGGAGGCAGGTGCCGCGCAGGCGCTGCTTCGTGCCTCGGACCGGATCGCCGCGGCCAGCGGCGTTTTTGCAGCGCTCTGTCTGGTGGCCCTGCTGCTGCTGATCCTGGCGGGCGTCGGACGCAGCATCATGGGCAAGTTCTCTGCCGACTGGGGTGGCGAAATCACCATTGCCTGGGAGTACAGCGCGTACCTGATGGGAGCGGTGTTCATGTTCGGCGCCGCGGCGGGGCTGCGGGCCGGATCGCATATCCGGGTCTCCATCCTGCTGGCGCGCACCGGTCCGGCCCTGACGCATATCCTGGAGCTGGCGGCGACGCTGGTGGGCTTGCTGGTCTCGGGCTTTCTGGCGTGGTCGCTGTTCAACTTCACCCTGCGGGCGTGGAACAACGGGCAATTATCCAGTGGGAGCCTTACGCCGCTGTGGATCCCGGACGCGCTGCTGGCGACGGGTGCCATTCTGCTGGCCCTGCAGATGGGGGTTCGGCTGTTGCGGCTGGTGCTTGGCCAAGCCACCGAGGATGAGACCCTGAAAGCGGGGAGTGTGTCCGAATGACCACGATGATGGGCGCACTGTTCGGTGCGCTGTTCGGCATGCTGGCAGCGGGGGTCTGGGTCGGCATCGCGCTGATCGGTACCTCGATTGTTCTGCTCTACACTTTCCGCAGCCTGCCCGTAGACCGGCTGCTGGCGCAGTACACCTTCAACATCCTGACGACCCCGGAACTGGTGGCCCTCCCCTTGTTCATCCTGATGGGAGAGTTCCTGTTCCGCACAAACCTGTCCCGCTCGTTGTTCAACGGGCTCTCGCCCTGGGCGGCGCTGCTGCCCGGACGGCTGCTGCATGTCAACATCCTGGGCTGCACCATCTTCGCTGCTATCTCGGGTTCTTCCGCTGCCACGACGCAGGTGGTCGGCCGGATCGCGCTGAACGAGCTGCGCGGCCGTGGCTATGACAAGCGGATCGCCATCGGCAGCCTGGCCGGCGCCGGCACGCTCGGCTTCCTGATCCCGCCATCCTCGGTGATGATCATCTACGGCGTGCTGGCGGATGAATCGGTTTTGCGGCTGTTCACCGCCGGTGTGGTGCCGGGCCTGCTTCTGGCCGGTTGCTTTGCCGCCTGGGTGATGATCCACAGCACCATGAATCCTTCCTTGCTGCCCGAACGCAGCGCGGAGGAGCGGAACATGAGCATCGGGCAGCGCCTGGCGGCTCTGCGCGAGCTGGCGCCGACCCTGTTCCTGATCCTCTGCGTGCTGGGCTCGATGTATGCTGGCATCGCGACCCCGTCCGAGGCCGCGGCCGTGGGCGTGCTGGGCGCAGTGCTGGTCACCGGTCTGCAGGGGGAGCTGAGCTGGCCGACCTTGAAGGCGGTAGGCCTGGGCGCGGCGCAGACCTGCGGCATGATCGGCCTGATCGTGCTTGGCGCCTCGATCCTCGGCAACGTGGCCGCGGTGCTGGGCGTGCCGCGGCAGGTGGCCGAGGTCGTCACGGGATGGGGCCTCTCGCCCCTGATGCTGATCGTGGCCCTGACCCTGCTTTACCTGGTACTGGGCTGCTTTCTTGACGGCTTCTCGATGATCGTCATGACCCTGCCGGTCGTGCTGCCGCTGGTTCTGGCGGCGGGCTTCGACAAGTTGTGGTTCGGCATCTACCTCGTCATTGCCGTGGAGATGGCGCAGATCACGCCGCCGGTCGGCTTCAACCTCTTCGTGATCCAGGGTCTGACGAAGGAACCGCTCTCGGCCATTGCCAAGATGGCATTGCCCTACCTGCTGATCATGGTGGCGTTTGTGTTCCTGCTGGTTGCCGTTCCCGGCATCGTCAGCTTCCTGCCAACCCTGCTTCTGGGTTGACAGGGGAGCGGCACGGCGGTCGCCGCCGTGCCGTCCGCATCACTTGCTATAGGTGACGCGGATCTCGCCCACACCCTCGCAGGTGCCGTGCAGTGCGTCGCCAGGCTTTACGGCGCTGACGCCAGCCGGCGTTCCGGTCATGATCAGGTCGCCCGGCAGCAGCTCAACGTAGTTCGAGAGGAAGGCAATGCTTTCGGGCACGGACCAGATCATCTGGTTCATGTCGCCGGTCTGCTGAACCTTGCCATTCACCGTCACCTCGATCTTGCCTTGGGTCGGATGGCCGATCTTCGATGCCGGGACAATCGGGCTCAGCGGCGCAGACTGGTCGAAGCCCTTCGACAATTCCCAGGGACGGCCCATCTTCTTGGCCACGGCCTGAATGTCGCGTCGGGTCATGTCGAGGCCGATGGCGTAGCCGTAAACGTGGTTGAGTGCCTCGGCCTCGGTAATGTTCTTGCCGCCCTTGCCGATAGCCACCACCAGCTCAATCTCGTGATGGAAGTCTTCGGTCTGGGTGGGAAAGGGGATGGTGCCGCCTCCGGGCACGACGGCCGTTGCGGGCTTGGAGAAGAAGAAGGGCGGCTCACGGTCCGGGTCATGGCCCATTTCGCGCGCATGGTCGGCATAGTTGCGGCCGACGCACCAGATGCGGCGCACGGGGAAGACACCCGCCTCACCCTCGACCGGCACGGTGGTCGGCACCGGCGTTTCAATGACATACTGCATGCTGGATTCCTCCCCGAAGGCCCCTGGCGGGCCGCTGGTGGTGGCCGGAATCCGTAGGAGGGGCCGCGGGGCCCGTCAAGTTGCAGCCCCGTGGCAGGAACGGCAGCAGCGTCGGGAGGCGGGGTTGGGGCAGTATGTCAGCGACTTTCACGGTGAAAGGCACCGTTTCGCAGACCTGCGGGACGTACTGGCGAAGGCCTCGCCGCGTCGCTCAGGCGATGAACTCGCCGGACTGGCGGCCGAAAGCGATGCCCAGCGGATCGCCGCCCGGTCGGTGCTGGCGGACGTGCCGCTGATCCGCTTCCTGGAGGAGCCACTTGTTCCCTACGAGGTGGATGAAGTCACCCGACTGATCCACGACGGCCACGACGATGCCGCTTTCGGGCCCGTACGGTCGATGACGGTCGGTGCTTTGCGCGACTGGCTGCTGTCCCATCAGGCATCAACCGAGTTGTTGGCGGGCTTGGCGCCTGGCCTGACGCCGGAGATGGCGGCGGCTGTCAGCAAGCTGATGCGCAACCAGGACCTGATCGCCGTAGCGCGGAAATGCCGTGTTGTTACGGCCTTCCGTTCCACCATCGGCCTGCCTGGACGCCTGTCGACCCGGCTGCAGCCCAACCATCCCGCGGATGATCCGCGAGGCATCGCGGCGGCGACGCTGGACGGGCTGTTCTATGGCACCGGCGACGCTGTGATCGGAGTGAACCCGGCCACGGACAGCGTCGCCAACGGCATCCGGTTGCTGGAAATGCTCGACGATCTGCGGGAACGCCACCACATCCCGACGCAGAGCTGCGTGCTGACGCACGTCACCAACGCCATCCGCATCATGGAGCACGGCGCGCCGGTGGATCTGGTGTTCCAGTCCATCGCCGGCACCGAGGCGGCCAATGCCGGCTTTGGCGTCAGCCTGTCTGTTCTGCGGGAAGCGCAGGAAGCCGCGCTGGCGCTGAACCGTGGCACCATCGGCAACAACGTCATGTACTTCGAAACAGGGCAGGGGGCGGCGCTGTCGGCCGATGCGCATCACGGCATCGACCAGCAGACGGTGGAGGCCCGCGCCTATGCCGTGGCGCGGACCTTCCGCCCGCTGCTGGTGAACAGCGTGGTCGGCTTCATCGGCCCGGAATACCTGTTTGACGGCAAGCAGATCATCCGCGCGGGACTGGAGGATCATTTCTGCGCCAAGCTTCTCGGCGTGCCCATGGGGATCGATGTTTGCTACACCAATCATGCGGAGGCCGACCAGGATGACATGGACACCCTCGCGACCTTGCTGGGCGTTGCGGGGGTCAACTTCGTTATCACGGTGCCGGGCGGCGATGATGTGATGCTGGGCTACCAGAGCGGCGCCTTCCATGACGCGCTTTACCTGCGGTCTACGCTCGGGCTGCGCGCCGCGCCCGAATTCGAGACCTGGCTGGAGCGCATGGACATGGTGGACCGGCAAGGCCGCATCCGTGCGCTGAACCCGCAGCACGCCACCATGCGGCGCCTTCTGGCGGGGAAATCCGGTAATGCATGATCCGATTGTCGATCCATGGGTGGCGCTGCGCGGCTTTACCCCGGCCCGGATCGGCCTGGGCCGCACCGGGGACGCACCGCCGCTTGGCGCGGTGCTCGACTTTCAGCTCGCCCATGCACGGGCGCGGGATGCGGTGCATGCCCAACTGGACATCGGAGCACTGTTGGGTAAACTGGCAGAGCCGCATGTTCTTGTGCAGAGCCGGGCGGTGGACCGTGGCACCTTTCTGCGGCGGCCCGATCTCGGGCGGCGGCTCGCTCCGGACTGCGCGGCGAGGCTGCAGCGCGGCGAGTGGGATGCCGTTTTCGTTCTGGCGGACGGCCTTTCCGCCTCAGCCCTCCGGAACCATGGCTTGCCGGTGTTGCAGGGCGCGCGCGCTGCCCTGCCGGGCTGGCGCATCGCGCCTGTGGTCATCGCCACCCAAGCACGTGTGGCGCTGGGAGACGAGATCGGTGAAGCGCTAGGCGCCAGCCTCTGCGCAGTGCTGATCGGCGAACGGCCCGGCCTGTCGGTGGCCGATAGCCTGGGCGTCTACCTGACCCACGCCCCCCGCATCGGCCGGCGAGACTCAGAGCGAAACTGCATTTCCAACATCCACAGCTCCGGCGGGCTGCCGCCGGCCCTCGCGGCCGAGAAGCTGGCCTGGCTGATGCGGGAAGCGCTGCGGCTGCGGATCACCGGAGTGGAACTGAAAGACGACCAGCCCGAAAGCGTCCCGGCGGCGTCGAAGGTCATCGAGGGCTAATGGAGGCACTCAGTCAAAGCTCTCATACCAGGTCCGGCCATCGCGCTCGATCATGGCGATCGCGGCGGTTGGTCCCCAGCTGCCGGCCAGATAAGGCCGCGGCGTGTCACGACGGTCATTCCAGCCCTGCAGGATCGGCTCAACCCAACTCCAGGCTGCCTCCACCTCGTCGCGCCGCATGAACAATGTGGTGTTGCCGCGCACCACATCCATCAGCAGCCGCTCATAGGCGTCCGGGTAGCGCTGGCCGAAGGCTTTCTCGAAGGAGATGTCGAGCCCGGTCGGGCGAAGATGCAGGCCGCCCGGTCCCGGCTCCTTGGTCATCATCTCCAGTCGCATGCCTTCCGCCGGCTGCAGGCGGATCAGCAGCCGGTTCGGCTGCAATTCATGCTGGTCGCGTGGGTAGATCGAGAAGGGCGGGGTGCGGAACTGCACCACGATCTCGCTCACCTTGCGGGGCAACCGTTTGCCGGTGCGCAGGTAGAAGGGAACCCCGGCCCAGCGCCATGAATTGACCTGCATCTTGAGCGCCACGAAGGTTTCGGTGTTGCTGCTCTCCGCGCCGAGATCGGCGAGGTAGCCGGGGACCGGGCGGCCATCCGCGATGCCGGCCGAATACTGCCCCCGGACGGTGCAGCCGTTAACTTCATGCGGATCGACCCGTTGCAGGGCCCGCAGGACCTTGAGCTTCTCATCCCGCACGGCGTCCGTGTCGAGCGAGATGGGGCTCTCCATCGCCAACAGGCAGAGAAGCTGCAGCATGTGGTTCTGCACCATGTCGCGCAACGCGCCCGAACCATTGTAATAGCCGCCGCGGCCCTCGACGCCGACCGTCTCGGCTACGGTGATCTGCACATGGTCAATGGTGTCGGCATGCCACAACCGCTCGAAGATCGGGTTGGCGAAGCGCAGCGCCATGAGGTTCTGCACCGTCTCCTTGCCGAGATAATGGTCGATACGAAAGATCTGCTTTTCCGGCAGCACCGCGCCGACAGCGTTGTTGATGGCCTGGGCGGAAGCCAGGTCACGGCCGATCGGCTTCTCCAGGACCACGCGGGATTGGGGCGTGATGCCGCCATGCTGCGCCAGCCTTTGGCAGATGGTGCCGTACAGGTCGGGTGACGTTGCCAGGTAGTAGGCCCGCACCTGATCCGGCCGTTCATTCAGGCTCGCCACCAGTTCAGGCCAGCCCTGTTCACCGAGCGCATCGACCAGGTGATACCGCAGCAGATCCAGGAATGCGGTCAGCATGTCCTCGTCCAGGCTGGCGGCATCGACATGCTGGCGCAGCGCTGCCTCCGCCCGCTTCCGGTAACCCTCCGTATCCAGCTCGGTGCGTGCCACGGCGATGATGCGGCTGCTGTCGGGGAACTGCCTGTCACGAAAACGGTGAAACAGCGCCGGCAGCAGTTTGCGCATGGTCAGGTCACCCGTGGCGCCGAACACCACGCCATCGAAAGAGGCTACGGGAAGGATCCTGGCCATGCATTCACTCCTGTCGCGGGGTTCACCTCGCGGGGACGTGAGCATAGCCTATCCTGCCGCGCAGGCGAAGCCGGTCCACCATGGTCGGCGGATGGACCAGGACGAGGAAACAGGCACATGGCTCTTCCATGGCAGGCGGCGGCGACGCGGGCGGCGGAAATGGTTGCCGGCTGGGAAGAACACGAGCCGGGTGGAGTGGTGCTGGGTTTCGACTCCATCGGTCCACGCTTCTTGGAGGCGCGCGGCCTTGCCAGCCTGGATCATGGTCTGCCCTTCACACCGGCGACGCCGGTGCGGCTCGCATCGATCACCAAGCACATCTTCTGCGCCGTGGCGCTGAAGGAGGGCATGCCGATGCATGCGCCCCTCGGCACAATGGTGCCGGGGCTGGCGCCCGGCCTCGCGGCGGTGCCCCTGCGCCGGGCGCTGGACATGACCGGCGGCTTGCCCGACCTGGCCGATAGCTTTGGCCTGCTCGGCATTCCAGCCACTGCCGATTTCAGCCGCACGGCTTTGCTGGCTCTGGCGCGCGGCCTGCCGGACGTGAACTTCACGCCTGGCGAAAGCATCGCTTACAGCAACACGGGCTACCGGCTGGCGGAATCGGCCTTACAGGCGCCCTTTGGATCATTGCTGGCGCGGCACTTCCCGAATCACGACCTGTTTTACCCCGAGGATTCTTCCGATGCCGTGCCGGGACTGGCTGGCGGGTACTGGCATGATCCGGGGCAGGGCTGGCGCCGGGGCCGCTACGGCCTGAACTTTTCCGCTTCCGGTGGCCTCGCCGCTTCCGCCGAGGCGCTGATGCGGTGGTCGCAGCACCTGATGGAGGAAAAGGGCAGTCTGGAGGGACTTTGGCCCCGGCTCACCGAATCGGGCAGGCTCAGTGACGGACGTGAAACGGGCTACGGGCTCGGCCTCTCGCGCGTTGCCCTTCCTGGTCCCGCCCTTTGGGGGCATGGTGGTTCCTTGCCCGGATACAAGAATCACCTGCTGCTGGCGCCCGATCTGCGGATCGGCGTGGTCGTGCTGAGCAACCGGGACGAGGCATCTGCCTATAGGATCGCATTGTCGGTGCTGGCGACGCTTACTGGAACCGCCTTGCCTTGTGCCGCAAGTCTGCCACCCGGCCTTTATGCCGAGGAGGAGGGACCGTTCTGGGTGGATTGCAGCGGCGACGCCATCCTTCTGATGGGTGCGCAGGAGCCACTTTGGCAGCATGAGAGCGGAGACGCCATCGGCTTGCAATCCCACCAGCCTTTCCAGCTGAAGGCCACGCCGGAAGGATTGAGCGGGATGCTGGGCCATCGCACCTGCCTTCTGCGGAAGGTCGATCCGACGGCGCGCCTCGATCGAGGTCTTCTGGGACGTTGGGCAGGAACCGCCTTCGGCAGCGAGGTGGCGCTTGAGGTCCGCGAAGGCATGAACGGCACGGAGCTGGTCCTCCCCGGGCTGCCGGGCAGTGTGGCGGCCCTTCGTCCTCTTGGCCCAGGAAAGGCTCTGGCGGAACGGGTCGCCGGTCCATCGCGCATCCGATTCGCGCTCTGGCTATCCAGGCCAGACGAGTTGCTGCTGGTGTCACAACGGAGCCGGGTGTTTCGTTTCAATCGCACTGGGTGAATGCGGCAGGCTGTTTCATCGCCGGGAGGTCATCCTGCTGGTGAGCCCGTGCCTTTCACACGCTTTGCCTACCCGTAATTTACATAATTCCGCTTATAACATAGAAGCTGGGCAGCTAGAGATGCCCCTCGCGCGGTCGTTCCACGACGGTGATGACAGCAGATGATGCCAGGGCTGACCCGCTACCTGCAGCATGCTAGGGCGGCGGGTGTGGTACGTGTGCAAGGCTGCCTTCAGGCCTTACCGATCGAGGCCGAAGACGTTCGGCATGACCGATTGGACGCGGAACACTCATCTGCGCCTCGCTTCGAACCAAGCATTCTCGCTCGGCGGGATGCGTGGTTTCGCATCATTCCGGCACGTGACAGGACAGCCTGCCCTCTGCTGCGGCACGTAGGAAGTGGCATTGCCCTCAAGTCCCCTGCCAGTCCGCTATAGCCCGCAGAGCGTCGGTCAGGTGCTTTCGTCGAATCCCCCTCTGCACCCGGCACCCAGGGGACACGGGGGGATTTGGTTTGAAGTTTCCCGGTCCCATCTGCGCCAGGCAGCCCATGGCGCCCAACGCTCCGGCAGGCTGCTGATTGCGGCAAGCGACAGCGGCGTTAGCCAGGCAGCACCGCCCTGCAGGATCCTTGCGCAAGCGGTAGGCTCAAGCCCAGGCACCGGTCAGCTTACCCTGCCCGATGAAGCCGGGTCAGGCAGCCATGAACAGCCCGGATCAGGGCCGGTAGGTCCTGGGCTCCGACCTGCCGCTTGGCAAGCAACGCCGTCACCATCTCGGCGGTCTGTGCCCGCAGGGAAGATGGCGGCATCGCGCCTGCAACTGCGGGCTGCATGTCCGGCAGCGGTGCCGGCTCGATGGAAGCGACTTCCGGCTCGATCGGCTGGCCGACGCTGGCAACCGCGGGTGCCGCGGAGTTCAACAGCGATTGAAGAGTGGCCGCGGTTTCGTAGAAGCCATCGCCGCGCTGAGCGACCCAAGGCTGGCCCTCGTGCCAGAAGATGCGGCGTTGCATGGCGAAGGTCTGCGCCTGGGCCGGGGAAGCCGGGGCAAACCGGCAGCCATGGGCTTCGGCCAGGCGGATCTGCTCCTGGGTGATCTGCAATACGGCACGCCCTTGCAATTCGTTTCAAGCGGCGATTCCGGCTTTCCGGCTCGCCTCCGGCACTATGCATCCGCGTAGCGGATCGATCCAGAACCGCTAGGCCGTGGGGATGCCGTTCTCGCGTGGCGCGGCGTCCAGGAGGCGGGAAAGGATGCGGCCAAACTGCAAGTTGGACACAGCGGTGCCCGCTTGGTCGGTATCCACGCGGTGAACCACCACGGCGTCCAGGGTCGGCAGCACCAGGAGCTTGTGGCCTCGCGTCCCGAAGGCGGCATAGGCCCTTGGCGGCATGACGACCCCCGGGAACATCGCGCCCTCCCTGGCCACCCACCACATGTATCCGTAGGCGCCGCGGGGCCCTGCATCCGAAAGCGGGAGAACGCTGCTGCGTACCCAGTTGCGCGGCACCACCTGCTTTCCGCCGGCCCTGCCGCCATCCAGGAAGAGCTGCCCTACTCTGGCGAGATCCCGCGCAGTCATGCGGAAAGGATAGGCAGGGTGATGCGATTCGGGCAGCTCCACGTAGCTGCCATCCTGCTCCGGGCGGAAATCCTGCAGGCCACAGGGCGTCCCGATTCGTGCGACGAAGTCAGAAAAGATGTCTGCGCCCGTCAACTGCCGGAAGATGCTTCCCAACGCATTGAAGTCCCAGTTGTTGTAGCACCAGGTGGTGCCAGGCCCGGCGCTGTGGCGGGCAGGCTTGATCGACAGCATCCAGGGTGATTCGTAGCCGCTGGGATGGTAAACGCCTGAGCGCGCGCAGAGCAGATCATAGATGGTTGCCAGCTTCTCCTTCTCCGTCAGCCCCTGCTTGTCGTCGATGCCGAGTTCGCCGAGCGTCGCGTCGAGGTCGATCCGGCCCGCCTCGACATGAATGCCGATCAGGGCCGAAAGCAGGCTCTTCCGGATGGAATGGGTGTTGAACCGCGCGGCAACGCGCCCGGCGGACAGAAGCACCCGCCCTTTTACCACCACCAGCAACGCCGCGCTGTCCAGGCCCGAAGCGAGATCCAGGGCAGCCTGGAGTGACGCCGTCGACCAGCCCGCCGCCTCTGGATTCTCCCAGCACGGCCAGCCGCCCGGATCTGCCTCCCCCGGCGCGCCGGCGGGAATGGACTGGACGAGGGGGGAATGCGGGAGGGCCATGGACATGATCTCCTGATCTTCCCTTCGCGATAATCCGCTCCGTGCATTCGCGCCAGCGCCGGTGCAAGCTTCCCATGGATGGCACGCGAATTGCGAGCTACGCTCGCCGGAAAGACCATACCGGCGAGGAATCACCATGAAGAACCGCCTCTCCCATCGTCGTCGTGCCGCAGGTCGTCTGGCCCTTGCTTTGCTGGCCGGCGCCGCCCTTTGCGGCGGCGTGCAGGCCGCCACGCCGGGAAATGCCCTGGTCATGGCCTGGAACATCGATGCGATCTCGACCTTCGATCCCGCGCAGATCGGCGAGGTCGTCACCAGCGAGCTGATGCAGAACACCTGCGACCCGCTGGCCAGCTTCGACCCCAAGGACGAGGCGAAGGTCGTTCCGGCGCTGGCCGAACGTTGGGACGTTTCTGAGGATGGGCGGCAGATCACCTTCCATCTTCGCGACAATCTGGTGTTTCCGTCCGGCAGCAAGGGCTCGGCGCAGGATCTGGCCTGGTCCATGCAGCGTGTTGTGAAGCTCGGCTTCGGCAACGCCGCCTCCCTTACCGAGTATGGCTTCACCAAGGCCAATGTGGAGCAGATGATCACAGCGCCGGATGAGCGGACGCTGGTGCTGAAGCTGGACAAGCCTTACCCGACCGGCCTCATCCTCCAGGCCATCGCAGCCAACCGCGTCGCCGTCATGCTGGATCGCAAGACCCTCACCGCAAACGAGGTGAATGGCGATCTCGGCAACAAGTACCTTACCAACCGCACAGCCTGTGTCGGCCCCTACCGACTTCGGCAATGGAATGCCGGGGAAAGCGTGGTGCTGGAAGCCAATGAGAAATACTGGCGCGAGGGGCCCAAGCTGCGGCGCATCATCATCCGCCACGTGGCCGAGGCTGGAACCCAGCGTTTGCTGCTGGAGAAGGGCGATGTCGACATTGCTCGCGACCTGACGCCCGAGGACATGCAGGCCATCGAGAAAATCCCCGGCATCACGCTGGCCCGCACGCTGAAGCCGCAGATCGTGTATTGGGCCTTCAACAATGCCCATCCCGCCTTCTCCCACGAGAAGGTGCGCCTCGCCATGCGCTACCTGATCGACTATGCCGGGCTGGGCAGAACGGTGATGGCATATAATGGCGTGCCGCGGGCCAGTCTGGTTCAGCTCGGCGCCTTCGGTGCGCTGGATGAGAAGGAGGGCCAGCCCTTCAGCCTCGACACCGACAAGGCGAAGCAGCTTCTGACCGAGGCCGGCTATCCGAACGGCTTCGAAACCAGCATGATCTTCAGCACCCTGCCCTATGCCGCGCCTATCGCGCAGCATATCCAGGCCAATGCCGCCAAGGTCGGTGTGCGCATCAAACTGGAACAGATGGCCAACGCGCAGCTCTTCGCGCGCCATCGCGGACGGGAGTTCGAGACGGTGATCGCCGCGTGGCAGACCGGCATTCCCGATGCTCAGGGGAATGCATCGCGGCAGATGGCCAACCCCGACAACCGTGCTGAGGCGAAGCTGACTCAGTATCCGTCGTGGCGCCATTCCTTCTATTCCGAAGACGTTAACAGGAAGGTGGAGGCGGCCCTGCTGGAACGCGACGAGGACAAACGGGTAGCCTTGTACCACGAATTACAGCACGAGATGATGCAGCGCGGCCCGGTGGCAGTGATGTTCCAGAGCGTGCACCTGGCCGGCATCCGCAACACGTTGCGGAACTGGACGTGGCACGGATTCCAGAGCTACTACGAACTGGCTGGCAAGGAGTAGCGCCTCCATGGCGGATGCGGCGGCGATGCCCGCACGCCGGAGCAGGCGCGGCGGGACCGCTGCGCTTCCCGGCTGGGTAAGCAACACGGCGCGGCTGATTATCTCGGTCGCCGTGACCTTGTTCGGGCTGATGGCCCTGACCTTTTTTATTGGCCGACTGCTGCCGCTTGATCCGGTCGCCGCGATCTTGGGCGACAACGCCACGCAGGAAGCCTATGAGGCGATGCGGCAGCAACTTGGCCTCGACCAACCGCTCTACATCCAGTTCGCCCGGTATGTCTGGGACGTGGTTCGGCTCGATTTCGGCACGGCCTTGACCACAGGGCAGCCGGTGCTGACGGATATCGGCCGCGTTTTCCCGGCGACCATTGAACTGGCGACGGTAGGCATCATCATCGCGACCGGGCTCGGCATTCCCTTGGGTGTGCTGGCCGCCGCCTATCGCGATTCCGCCATAGACTACTTCGTCCGCGTGTTCGGGCTTCTGGGTTACTCCATGCCGAATTTCTGGCTCGGGCTGATGGGGCTGGTGCTGTTCTACGCCACACTGGGCTGGGTTGGGGGACCGGGACGCATCGACACTGCTTACCAATGGGATATCGAGCCGGTGACCGACCTGCTGCTACTCGATACCGCCATGGCTGGACAGTGGGAGATTTTCCGCAATGTTTTCGGCCACATCATCCTTCCCGCCTCCATCCTCGGCTTCGGCGGGATGGCCTACATCAGCCGAATGACGCGGAGCTTCATGCTGGAGCAGCTGGCTCAGGAATACGTCATCGCAGCGCGGGTGAAGGGACTGTCCTGGACACGCACCGTATGGGTGCACGCCTTCCGCAACGTTGCCGTGCAGGTGGTCACCGTTGTCGCGCTGGCCTATGCGTTCTTGCTGGAGGGCGCGGTGCTGACGGAAACCGTGTTCGCCTGGCCAGGCTTCGGCCGTTACCTCACCAATGCGCTGCTTGGCGGAGACATGAATGCTGTTGTTGGCTGTACCCTGCTGGTGGGCGTCATCTTTGTCGGATTGAACCTGCTGTCCGACCTGCTCTACCGCATCTTCGATCCGCGGACCCGCTGATGCCCGGCTCCACATCCCTCGGCACGTGGCTGCGCGCGCCGGTTCCCGCCTCGCCCTTTCAGGCGCGCATGCAGGCCACGTGGCTTGGCTGGCGCCGTTTGCGATCCAACCCACCGGCGCTGGCCGGCGGCATCATGCTGCTGATCCTGATCACCATTGCCGTCTTCGCGCCCCTGATCGCGACCCACGATATCTATGCCCAGGATCTGTCGCAGCGTCTGCTGCCGCCTTCGGCCGTGAATTGGCTGGGAACCGACGATCTCGGCCGCGACATCTTCAGCCGCCTCATCTTCGGCGCGCGGATCACCCTCTACATCGCCTTTCTGGCTGCGTTGATCGCCGGACCGCTGGGCCTCGTGATCGGTGCCACGGCTGGCTATCTGGGTGGCTGGACCGATACCATCCTGATGCGGCTCGTGGACATCTTTCTGTCCTTCCCGAGCCTGATCCTGGCGCTCGCCTTTGTTGCGGCACTGGGTCCTGGCATCGAGAACGCCATCATCGCCATATCGCTCGCCGCCTGGCCGCCCATTGCACGGCTGGCGCGCGCCGAAACGCTGACTGTGCGCAAATCGGACTACATTGCGGCCGTGCGGCTGCAAGGCGCCTCGCGGCTGCGCATCATCGTCAACCATGTCATGCCAATGTGCATCCCATCAGTGATCGTCCGTATCACCCTGAATATGGCGGCGATTATCCTGACCGCCGCTGGGCTCGGCTTTCTCGGCCTCGGCGCTCAGCCCCCAAGCCCGGAATGGGGCGCGATGCTGTCCACGGGGCGGCAATTCGTCATGACAAGCTGGTGGATCGCCGCCATTCCCGGCACAGCCATTCTTCTGACCAGCCTGGCCTTCAACCTGTTCGGTGATGGGCTGCGCGACGTGCTGGATCCTCGCCATGGCTGAGCCGCTCCTTCAGGTCCGCGACCTTCGCGTTGCCTTTCCTTCACCCCACGGCGCAGTCGAGGCAGTACGCGGCGTATCCTTCGACGTCGGCCGTGAAAAGCTCGGCCTTGTCGGGGAAAGCGGCTCCGGCAAGTCCATGACCGGACGCGCGCTGCTGAAGCTGGCACCGAAGACGGCCGAGGTGAAGGCAGCCCGTCTGGGTTTCGCCGGGATCGACCTCAATGCAGCGACCGAGCGGCAGATGCGCCGCATCCGTGGCGCTCGCATTTCGATGATCATGCAGGATCCGAAATACTCGCTGAACCCGCTGATGCGCGTCGGTGCGCAGATCGCCGAGGCTTGCCGGCTACATCAGCGCGTCGGCAAGGCCGAGGCGCGCGCGAAGGCTATGGCGATGCTGGAGGCGGTGCATATCCGCGAGCCGACCCGCGTGTACGACCTGTTTCCGCACGAAGTTTCCGGTGGCATGGGTCAGCGCATCATGATTGCCATGATGCTGGTCACCGGCCCGGACCTGATCGTCGCCGATGAGCCCACCTCCGCCCTGGATGCCACGGTGCGGCGGCAGGTTCTGGCCATTCTCGATGAGCTGGTCAGCCAACGCGGCGCCGCGCTGATTTTCATCAGCCATGACCTGAACCTGGTCGCGGAATTCTGCGATCGGGTGCTGGTGATGTATGCCGGCCGCATCGTCGAGGAGCTGCATGCCCGCGACCTTCACCAAGCACGCCACCCCTACACCCAGGCACTGCTGCGCAGCCTGCCGCGACTGGAGGAACCGGTGACCGAGCTGGCGGTGCCGACCCGTGATCCTGCCTGGCGTGACGGCCCGGCTTACCGGCTGGGCTCCTTGGCGTGACAGCCCCAAGCCCGCCCGTGCTGGACATCGCCGCCCTTAATGTCACATTCGGCCACGGCGCACGCGCCAACCGCGCAGTTCAGGACGTGTCGTTCAAGGTGGCACGTGGCGAAGCCTATGGACTGATCGGTGAATCGGGCTCGGGCAAATCCACGGTGCTGCGCGCCATTTCCGGTCTGAACCCTGAGTACACCGGCGACATCCTGCTCAACGGCACCGTATTGTCGCATGGCCGGGACAAGCCGTTCTTCCGGCACACGCAGATGGTGTTCCAGGATCCTTATGCGTCGTTGCACCCCCGCAAGATGGTCAACCAGGTCCTGCTGGAACCTCTGGCGATCCATGGGCTCGGACAGCGGCAGGAGCGCGTGGACGAGGCGCTTGCCGCGGTGGGGCTCGGCCCCGCCTACCGGTTCCGCTACCCGCATCAGCTCTCGGGAGGCCAGCGGCAGCGTGTTGCCATCGCCCGGTGCCTGATCCTGGAACCGGAGATCCTGTTGCTGGATGAACCCACCAGCGCCCTGGACGTGTCGGTTCAGGCTGAGATCCTGAACTTGCTGCAGCGACTGCGAACCGAACGTCGCCTCACTTACATCATGGTCAGCCATGATCTGGCGGTCGTGGCCCACCTTTGCGACCGACTGGCCATCATGAATGGCGGCCGCATCGTGGAGGAGCTGACCGTGCAACAATTGCGCAGGGGGGAGGCGAGCCAGCCCTACAGCCAGGAACTGCTTGCAGCCACCACCTATCGGCCAATGCGTGCCGAGGACGCAACGGTCTGACCCAGGCGCGCGGGCGCGTCGACGATCCGCCTTTGTGGCGCAGCGAAGATGCTGTCATCGGCGCACCGCTTCCACAGGAAGACCCCTGGGTTATCCACAGCCTCATCCACGAAAACTGTGGATGAAGTTCAAGACCCTGTTTGTTCTCGCAGGATCGCTCTCAGCCGTCGCGAAACCGCTCCGGGGCATCGATGCCCATGTCGCGACCCTGGGCGTCAAAGGCGGCTTCGTAGATCAGGGCCAGACGGCTTTTTGGTGTGCCGTCGACATAAGTTTCGCCGCTGGGCTCGGCCGCTTCCGGCGCTGCCGTACCCAGGCCCAAAAGGTGCGCAGCCTGGGCCGCCAGTCCGGCCGAATGCATCGCTTCCACCGCCAGCCGCGCTTCGGCCAGGCCGAGCTGCCGCTCCAGCTCCAGCGCCCGGCCGCGCTCGGTCGCCAGGGCAGCCTGCAACTCGCCGATCCGCGCCGCCATGATGCCGGACAGGCGCTCCAGCCCGGCCAAGGGAGAATCGGGCGCCTCCAGCAGATGGCGAAAGGCGGCATCGCCAGCCGCGGCTTCGGGGATGAGCGTCTCGGACATCTCGGGCCTCGCGGGATGGGGAAACAGGATGCGGCAGAGGCATAACCGCATCCGCCGCCGAGGGAAAATCAACCCCTCCCCTTGGCCGGACGGCAGCAATGCGGCATGGCAAACGGCCCACACGCCCCGAGGAGGCCGTCATGCCGCATCGTGACACTCTGGCCATGGCCTTCGCCGCCTTTGCGGCCGGATGGTCGGTCATGTCGCTGGAGATGCTGGACGGGCGGCTGATGGCGCCGGTTTTCGGCCAAACCCTGTTTCAATGGGGCGCCATCATCGGTACCGCGCTCGCCTTCATGTCGGCTGGCTACTGGTTTGGAGGGAGGCTGGGTGCCCAGGGATGGGGGCGGGGTGCCCTGCCTTCCCTGCTGGGGCTGGCCGCCTTCTGTGCAGCGCTGACGCCCTGGATCGGCCGCGCCGTCACCGCCGCTGCCGAACAGGCGTTGGGGCCTGTTTCGGGGGCAGTGGGCGCCTCCTGCCTGCTGATCGGTCCGCCTGCCTTCTGTTTGGCCGCCGTGTCGCCGCTCTGCGTGGCGCGGCTGGCGGAGCGCGGGCACGCGGCCCCGGCCTCTGGTGCAATTTCCGCCTGTCAGGCCCTGGGCAGCATCGGCGGCACCTTTTTTGCCGCCTTCTTCGCCATCCCGCAGATGGGGCTTGTGGCGGGCTACGCCTCGGCGGCGACATTGGCCGGGCTGGCGGCGCTGGCCACCGGGCTGGCGCCGTGGCGGCTTGGGCTGGCGCTGCTGCCGCTGCTGCCGGGGCTGTTCAGCGAGCAGGCGCGTGCCGCTCGCTTCGCGCATTTCGAGGAAACGCCGTTCAACACCATCATGGTGGTGGAGGACAACTTCGCGCGCTACCTGATGTTGAACTCGCCGCTGGCCGTGCAATCCATGCAGCGGCACGACGGCACCCTTGCCGGGTCCTACTGGGACCTGCTGGCTGCCGTGCCTGCCCTGGCGGAGGGCCGCTCGGCCCTGTTTCTAGGCGTGGCAGGCGGTGCCGCGATCGGCGCCACGCAACGCGCCTGGCCTGGCCTGAACGCCCAAGGCGTGGAGCTCGATCCTGCCGTCACCGCGGTCGCCCGGCGCGATTTCGGGCTCAACATCCCGGTCCGCCATGACGATGCACGGCGTGCCATGCAGGCGGATGCCACGCGATACGACATCATCGTCAGCGATCTTTACGCAACGGCGCAGATGCCCCCGCATGTAGCGACGGAAGAGTTCTTCTCCCTGCTGTCGCAGCGCCTGAGGCCCGGAGGCGTGCTGGCCGTCAATGCCTTCGATACCGGCGATGGCGGGGGCATCACGGCGCCCATCGCAGCCACGCTGCGCCAGGTCTTTCCAGCGGTGCTGATGGCGCGCGCGGACAGCGGCAACGCGATCCTGCTGGCCTGGAATGATCCGATAACGGCTGAGCAGGTCCGGCGGCGCCTGCAGGCGGCTCCGCCCCCGGCGGCTGGCCCCGCCGCCAGAATGGCCGCCACGCTGCAGGACACGATGGCGCTGAGTGCCGGGCTGGCACCACTGACCGATAATCGTTCCGACATCGAATGGCGCAGCGCGCGTGCGCTGGCGGCTTGGCGCGAGCGGATGCGCTGAACAGGCGCGCGCGCCCTGCAACTTTCCGGGGCGAGCCCTCATAATTCCCTCAGCACCGAGGAGACATGCCGCATGCCGCCCCGCATTACCACCTTGACCCTGAACCCCACCATCGATCTGGCAAGCGAGGCAGAATCGGTTCATCCGGTGCGCAAGATCCGCACCGTGGCGGAGCGGCAGGATCCGGGCGGCGGCGGGGTCAATGTCGCTCGGGTGGTGCGCGAGCTGGGTGGCGACACCCTCGCCATCATCCTGGCCGGCGGCGTCACCGGGCGGTTCCTGGAACAGCTTCTGGACGAAGCGGGCGTGCCGCGCCGGACCCTGTCCATCGCTGGCCGTACCCGCATCAGCCAGACCGTGCTGGAGAGGACCACCGGGCAGGAATACCGCTTTGTCGCCGAAGGTCCCCGGGTCAGCGAGGCGGAATGGACCGCGGCACTGGAGGTGGCTCGGGAGGTCAGTGACGGATGGCTCGTGGCCAGCGGCAGTTTGCCCCTGGGCGTGCCTCAGGATTTCTACGCCCGTCTGGCAGCCCAGGCGCGGCAGCAAGGCTTGAGCTATGTGCTCGACACTTCCGGAGAGGCGCTGCGCTTGGCGCTGGAAGAAGGCGGGATAACCCTTCTGAAGCCAAGCCTCGGCGAGTTCGAGAAGGCGTTGGGCCGCGACCTGCGAGGCACCGGCGCGCTGGAGCGGGCCGCCATGGAGGTTGTCTCGGCGGGCAAGGTGCGGATGCTGGCGGTGACCTTGGGCAGCGGAGGCGCCCTGTTGGCGCGCCCCGAGGGTCCTCTGCGCCTGCCGGCCCTGGATGTCGAGGTGCGCGGCGCGGTCGGTGCCGGCGACAGCTTCGTGGCCGCCATGACCATGGCGCTGGCCGATGGACGCCCCGCCGACGATGCGTTTGCCTGGGGCGTTGCCGCCGGTGCCGCCGCCGTGTCCCAGGCCGGGACGGCGCATCCCGCGCGGGAAGACGTGCTGGCACTGCGCCGCCGCATTGCCGCGGTGCCGGAGGTAGTCTCGTGATCCGTCTGCTGGGAGACCTTGGCGGCACCAATGCGCGCTTCGCCCTCAGCATCGCCGGCGGACCACCGGAAGAGGAGCGCAAGCTGCCCGTTGCCGACCATGCCGGGGTGGTGGAAGCGGCGCGAAGCTATCTGGGCGGCCGCAGGGTGGACGAGGCGGTGTTCGCCGTGGCAACGCCGGTGCGTGGCGACGCGATCCGCTTCACCAACAATGACTGGCATTTCTCCATCCGCGACGCCGAAGCGGCGCTTGGCCTGCGCCGCCTGATCGTGATCAACGATTTCGTCGCCCAAGCCGCAAGCATTCCGGCGCTGTCCGGCGAGGATCTGCGCATCCTGAAGCCGGGTGAAGCGCGGGAGAACGCACCGGCCGTGGTGATAGGCCCTGGCACCGGCCTCGGTGTCGCCTTCGTGCAGCCCGGCCCTACCGGCCCGCGCATCCTGCCCAGTGAGGGCGGGCACATCTCCTTTGCGCCGCAAGACTCGATGCAGGACGCGCTGCTGGAGCGGTTACGCGCGCGGCACGGGCATGTCTCGGCAGAGCGGCTGGCCTCCGGTCCCGGCTTGCTCGCCATCGCCAGGATAATGGGCGAGATTCAGGGCGTCGCCGTGGCCTGGGATGATCCCGAGGATGTGGCGGAGGCGGCGCGGAACGGGGAGCCACTCGCCCATGAGGCGGTGAGGCACTTCTGCGCCATCCTGGGTGCAACGGCCGGCAGCCTGGCCCTCGCCTTGTTGGCCGAAGGCGGCATCTATGTGATGGGCGGCCTTTGCCGCGGCCTCGGTTCCTTGCTGGATGTGGAGGCCTTGTTATCCGGCCTGCACGGCAAGGGCCGGTTCGAGGCCGTGTTGCGGCCGATCCCGGTGATCCAGGTGATCCGTCCGCACACCGGCTTGGTCGGTGCCGCCGCCTACCGTCCTTCCGCGCAATGACGCGCAGAACGCGGGCAGCGCCGCTGGAAACATCGCGCAATGCACACAGCCTTTGATCTCAAACCCGAACACTTCTCGATCGGTATCGAAGGGCGGTTGGCCAGATGGCCTGAGCTTTTCCCTGCCTGGGGACGGCATGACCGCTTCGGCATTGTGGTGACGGAGATGCTTGGCGCGCTTGGCGCCAACCTGCTGATCCAGGCGGCTGTGCTGGCCTATTACGAAAGCGATCCGGCACGTCGTGCCATGCCCGCCCGTTACCCGGAGATCTATCTCTTTCATGCCGGCGGTCGCTTCGGGGAATACAGCGCGTATGATTTCTGGCCCGCCCGCAAGGAAGTGTTTCTTTCCGCCGACCCGGTGCGGGTGCTGGAAGCGCTGAACGACCACGGCATCACCCGCCTGGCAGTGCCCGATGGCGCTCCTCAGAAGGCGGAGTTTCCCTTCAAGGAACCCGCCGCGGCGCTGGAGCGGATCGACAGCGCCTTCGCCTATCATCCCTCTGGCCTTGTTGCGGGCGCTGATGTGGAACTGCGCGCTCGCGACCCGATCCTGGCCCGTTATGTCGAGCGGACCCTGACACCCGAAATCAGCCTCGAACGCGCGCGTGCCATGCCCACCGCGGACGATCCCGTGCGGGTGCGGGACCGTGCGCGATGGATCGCCCATGTGGAGGCGCGGCGCGACGAGGCGACGCTCGTCCAGCGCGAAGCCGCACGCCGCCGCTTCCAGGCGGCAGCAGAAGATGGGTTGCCCCGGGAAACGCTCCGTCGCCTGGAGCCTGAGGCCGCGCTCGACCTGCTGGTGGCTCATCCGTGCTGCCTGGTTGCCGTGTGACGCGTCAGGCGTGATGCTTGGGAGCTGAACAGCGGGAGGGAGCGGCATGGGAGATCCGGTGCTGGTGGAGGTGGTGCGCGGTGCCAGGGTGGAGTCCCGCCACGCTGGCGCCTTTGTGGTCATGGATGCGGATGGCATGACGGTGCATTCCGGCGGCGCGATCGATGCGCCGGTCTTTCCGCGCTCGGCCATCAAGGTGATCCAGGCCCTGCCGCTGGTGGAAAGCGGTGCAGCGGACCGCTTCGGACTTGATGATGAGGCGCTGGCCCTGGCCTGCGCCTCGCATGGAGGGGAAGCGCGGCATGTGGCGGTGGCCGCGCGGATGCTGGCCGCCGTAGGCCGGGACGAGTCCTGCCTCGAATGCGGCAGCCACTGGCCCAGCCATGCTGGGGCCGGACGGGCCCTGGCGGTGTCCGGCGCCGAGCCCAGCGCACTGCACAACAACTGTTCCGGCAAGCACGCAGGATTTGTCTGCCTGGCCTGCGGCCTGGATGAGGAGCCGCGCGGCTACATATCCCCTGCTCACCGGGTGCAGCGGGAGGTGAAAGCCACTCTGGAAGGCGTCACCGGCTTCGCGCTCGCGGAGGGAAGCCACGGCATCGATGGCTGCTCGATCCCGGCCTATGCCATCCCGCTCCGCGCACTGGCGCAGGGATTTGCACGGATCGGAACCGGCACGGGCCTTGCTCCGGGACGTGCCGCCGCCGCCCGCCGCCTCCGGAAGGCCGTGGCGGCTCACCCCTTCATGGTCGCCGGCTCCGAGCGCTTCGATACAACGGTGATGTCCGGTCTGGGTGAGCAGGCCTTCGTGAAGGTTGGCGCGGAAGGGGTGTTCTGCGCTGCCCTTCCCACGGTCGGCCTCGGTATCGCGGTGAAATGCGGCGACGGTGCCACGCGCGCCGCAGAGGTAGCCATTGCTGCCTTGCTGCTGCGGTTCCTGCCCGGTGCCGAGGCAACGCTGGAGCCATTCGTCAGGCCGGTGCTGCGCAACTGGAACGGTCTTGAAGTTGGCGCGCTCTGCCCAACCGAAATCCTGTCCAGCTGAAAAATCCCGGCCGCCATGCGCGTGGGGCAACCCGGTGGCCGGATGATCGCGTGGCTTGGGCACAAATTGCCCGTGATTTTTCCTGATCCATGACTTATATCCTCGGCACGACGCAACCGCACGTGCCGTGAGCCCCGGTTGGGGCTAAGCAACGACGTAACGCGTCCTTTTTGGTCGAGCCGGTCAGCCTGTGGGCCGGTGTCCTGAAGGGAAGCCGTAATGTCCGTTCTCCGCAGCATGGCACCATCAGCCATCGCCAGTATCGCCTGAGGCTCTTCGCCTCGGCCGTTCCACCTGCGCTCCGGCGCCCCTCCCCCGCGATGTTGCGAGTTGCCCGATGTCCCAGACCCGCTTCCGTGGCGCTGTCGCGCCGCTGCGCCGCCGTCCTGCCGCAGAGCGTGCCCTGACCCTGCCACGCGTGGATGAGGTTGTGGCCACCGACCGTCCCTCCGAGCCGATGCACTGCCTGCGCCCCGCCACGCTGGCCGGAGCCGCGCGCCGCTTTGTCGGCAGCTTTCCCGGCGATGTGCTCTATGCGGTGAAATGCAACCCTGAGCCTTCCGTGCTGCGCGCGCTCTGGGCCGGTGGAGTGCGCCACTTCGACTGCGCCTCTGCGGGCGAGGTCCGTCTGGTGCGGCAGATGTTTCCCAAGGCGCAGATCCACTTCATGCATCCCGTGAAGTCGCGTGCCGCCATTGCCGAGGCCTATTCCCGCCATGGCGTTCGCGACTTTGTGCTCGACAGCCTGGAGGAGCTGCACAAGATCCTGCAGGAGACGAACCATGCTGCCGATCTGGGATTGGTGGTGCGGCTGGCGACGCCCAAGGGTTCGGCGGTCTACGACCTGTCCGGCAAGTTCGGTGCCACGGCGGCGGAAGGCGCGATGCTGCTGCGCGAAGCCCGCCGCCATGCCGTGAAGCTGGGCGTGAGCTTCCATGTCGGATCGCAGTGCCTGGAGCCTGCCGCTTATTCCCGTGCGCTGGAGCTGGCCGGATCGGTGATCCGTGACGCCGATGTTGTGGTGGATGTGGTCGATGTGGGTGGCGGCTTCCCCGTCTCCTACCCCGATGTCACTCCGCCGCCGTTGGGCGACTACTTCACGGCCATTGCCGATGGCTTCGCAAAGCTCGGGCTGCCGCAGGCTCGCCTCTGGGCGGAGCCGGGCCGTGCCCTGGTCGCCGGCGGCGCCTCTGTAGTGGTGCAGGTGGAGATGAGGCGGGGGGACGCGCTGTATGTGAATGACGGTGTGTATGGCAGCCTGTCGGATGCCGGCGTGCCGGGCTTCCGCTTTCCCGTGCGGCTGATCCGTCCGGGCCAGCCGCAGCCCAGCGATGCGCTGCAGGAGTTCAGCTTCTTCGGCCCGAGCTGCGACAGCGCCGACTACATGCGCGGTCCGTTCCTGCTGCCCGAGGATATCCGGGAAGGCGACTGGATCGAGATTGGCCAGCTCGGCGCCTATGGCGGCTGTTTGCGCACGGCGTTCAACGGCTTCGACCGCGTTCTTCTGGCCGAGGTGCACGACGCACCCCTGCTGGAAACCCCGGGATACGCGGAGGAGGTGGCCGCCGCCTGACCGGCGGACCGGCCTCTCCCTCGCGCCGCGCGGTGGTCGAGGATCGTTCCCCCTCTGGGGCTGTGCCCGGCATCGTCCCGGCCGGCCCCGTGCGGGGGTGAGCTGTTCTTCTCCGCCGCGCGGAGATCGGTGCGGCCGGCGGCTCTCAGCCCGCCGGCCGCACCTCACCCTGCGCCACCATCATAGCCAAGTACTCCCAGGCGATCGTCGCAGCGGCTAAGGCCGTGACTTCCGCCGTGTCGAAGGCAGGCGCGACCTCCACGATATCCATGCCCCGAAAGGCAATGCCGTCCAGCCGGCGCAGAATGGCCTGCGCCTGCCAGCTGGCCAGCCCGCCGATCTCCGGCGTGCCGGTCCCTGGGGCATGGGCAGGGTCCAACGCATCGATGTCGAACGACAGGTAGGCCGGTGCGTCACCCACCACGGCACGGATCTTCTGGGCCACAGATTCAGGGCCCATCTCCTGCACCTCCTGCCCGCTGAGGACAGTGACGCCTTGGTTCAGCGTCCAGTCCCAGACGTCCCGCTGAACCGGAGAGCGAATGCCGATCTGCACCATGCGCCGGGCATCCACGATGCCTTCGCGGATGGCATGGAAGAATACCGACCCATGGCCGTAGGTCTGACCGAAATTGTCCGGCCAGGTGTCCACATGCGCGTCGAAATGCACCAGGGCCAGCTTGGCGCCGAGACGCTTCGACAGGGCGCGAAGCAGCGCAAGGGTGATGCCGTGCTCGCCGCCGAGCGCCACCAGGTGCGGAATGGCGCTGGCCTGGGCTTCGATCTGTCTCAGGCTGGACTCGATGTCGCCCAGTGCGATGGCAAAATCGCCCGCATCGGTGAGCGGCCAATCCTGCGGGTCTGTCCAGCGGGTGGGGTGCGCGCCATCCACCAGCATGCGGCTGGCCTGACGGATGGCCGCGGGGCCGGAACGGGCGCCGGCGCGGTTGGTGGTGCCAATGTCGAGCGGAATGCCGGCCACGGTGAAGCCGGTCGAGGCAGGGTCCGATGCCCGCCAGGGGGCGCCCAGAAAGCTGGGCGCAGTCGCGAAGGTCGGGACCAGGGACATGGCAGGGCGGCTCCTTTGCGGCTGCGAAAGCCGGTTTGTCCCGCCTTCCGCCGCAGCACGCAACCGCGGGCGGATGGGAGAGGCCGCGCTTCAGGCGGCCCGGGGTAGGGGCACCACGGTAGTCATAGTCGGCGCCATCTGGCTCTCCACCAAGCCGGCGAACACGCCGCCCGCGGATGCCAGGGCCTCAAAGGCGCCACGCTCGGCAATCCGGCCGCCCTCGAACACCAGGATCTCATCCGCATCCCGGATGGTGGACAGGCGATGCGCGATCACGAAGGTAGTGCGCCCGGCCATCAGCGCCTTCAGCGCCCGGGTCACCTTGAGCTCGGTCGCGGCATCAAGAGCTGAGGTGGCTTCGTCCAGGATCAGGATGGGTGGGTTCTTCAGCAGGGCACGGGCAATAGCCAAGCGCTGCTTCTGCCCTCCCGACAAAGTGCCGCCACGCTCGCCGATCAGCGTGTCATATCCCTGGGGCTGGCGCAGGATGAAGTCATGTGCCTCGGCCAGGCGGCAGGCCTGCTCGATCTCCGCCTCGGTGGCATCGGGCCTGCCGACCAGCAGGTTCTCGCGAATGGAGCGGTTGAACAGCAGGCTGTCCTGAAACACGACGCCAATCGCCCCGCGCAGGCTGTCCAGCCTCAGGCTTCGCAGATCCTGCCCGTCGATGAGGATGCGGCCGGCGGTCGGATCCCAACCGCGTTGCAGCAGGCTCATGGCAGTGGATTTTCCGGCGCCGGTGGCACCAACCAGGGCAACCACCTGGCCAGGCCGGGCGGTGAAGCTGACGGCAGACAGGATTGCAGCGCCGTTGGGGTAGGCGAAGGAAACGTCCTCGAACATCACTTCGCCCGCGCCGGGAGCCAGTGTCATGGCGCCTGTCGCTTCGGGAACGGCGCTGCCGGCATCCAGAACGGCGAAGAATTCCGCAAGAACCGGTGCCTGGGCGAACAACTTGGAAACGAACCAGACCATCTGCTCCAGCCGGCCAATCAGCAGCGCAGCAAAACCCATGAAGGACACGATGTCCCCGACGCTCGCCTGGCCGTTCAGGTGAAGCCAGGTGCCGAACACAACGATGGCAAGGATGGCCAGGGTGCTGGCGCTGCGTGTCAGGATCGAAAGCAGCGCCCACCAGTTCAGCACGGGATACTGCCGGGACAGGGCCTCGCCCTGCAGGGCGGCGAAGCTGTGGCGCTCCGCGGCCAGGCGGGTGAAGGCCTGCACCACGGCAATGTTGGCGAAGGCGTCCTGGGCTGTCGCAGCGAGCCGCGTGTGGCAGGCCTCGGCGCCTTGCTGCAAATCCTGGGTGCGGCCGATCACCAGCGCAGTCAGACCGCCGAACAGCAGAACCAGCGCGACCAAGGCCAGCGAAAGACGCCAGTTCAGCGCCATGGTCATCGGCAACAGCACGAGCAGGCTGATGAAGCCGGTGAAATGGTCGCGAAAGAAGCCCAGCCAGAGCTGGAAGAGCGACTCTGTTCCCGTGGTCAGGATGCGCATCAAGGCACCGGAATGAACACGGCCATGAAAGGCGGCGGGCAGCGTCAGGGCGTGGCTGAAAAAGTGGCCCATCTCCCGCATGCGGGCACGGTGCGCCATGCGGTCGGCCATCAGCGCAACCGCCATGCCGGCGGCAATGCCGGTCAGCCCCACCATCGCCCAGAGGCCGAGCAAGGAGGCCGCTTCAGCCCAGAGCTGTCCTGAAGTCAGACCGGAGGCGCGGAACAGCAGATCGACCACCCAGCCGAACAGCACAGGCTCCAGGAAGCCGATCCCTGCGATGGCCAGGCCGCAGGGCAGCATCACGGCGCAGCGGCGCCATTCCGGGCGAAGCAGGCCAAGAACCCGGGCGTAAACTTGAAGCATTTGCATGGAAGAGAAATCTGAGGGGCATGTCGCGAGCGGTCCGCCCTGGCCCCGGCCGGCGGACAACAAACGTTATCGCATCATGTAGTGACCGGATTATGACCCTTAATGAGGATGCCCGGCGGCCGGCGAAGTTCTGCTCCGCCGACCGATCATGCCGCCGCCTCCTGATCAGCCCGGCAACGTGCCGCGCCCGGGGCGTCCAAGCAGCGGCACGGCGGCGACCGGTGCGGCCAGCACCTTGTCGATGCGTCGGCCATCCAGGTCCATGACCTCGAACCGCCAGCCCAGAAGCGTGCGGAACTCGCCCACTGCCGGGATGCGGCCGAAGCCGGCGAGCAGGAAGCCCGCCAGGGTATGATAGCTGCGCGGCTCCGGCAGCTTGATGCCAAGCCGGTCTGCCATCTCGTCCGCTGGCAGCCAGCCGGCGAGCAGCCAGCTGCCATCGGCGCGCTCCACGGCGCCGGGCTCGCCATCGCCCTCATCGGCACGGAAGCTTCCGGTGATGGCCTCCAGCATGTCGGCCGGCGTGACGATCCCCTCGAAATGGCCGTACTCGTCATGCACCAGAGCCATCGGAACCTCGTGCTGGCGCAGAACATCCAGCGCATCCAGGGCATCTGCGGCATCGGGGATCACGGGTGCGGGGCGCATAGCGGCGCGGATGTCGAAGGGGCGGCCGGACAGATGCGCCGCCAGAAGCTCCCGCGTCTGTACCACGCCGATCAGGGCATCCACCGTGCTCTCGCCGACCGGCAACCGGGAATGCTGGGTCCGCATCAGGAGCGCATGCGTCGCTTCCTCCGGTGCGTTGAGGTCGATCCAGTCCACCTCGTTGCGGTGGGTCATGATTCCGCGTACCGGCCGGTCGCCGAGTCGCAACACCCCGGTGATCATCTCGCGCTCCGTCCCCTCGATGGCGCCGGACTGCTCGGCTTCGGCCACCAGGCTATGGACGTCATCCTCGGTGACACGCTCATCCTGTTCCGCGCCTTGGCCCAGAAGACGGAAGATATAGGTGGTCGAGGTGTCGAGCAGCCAGACGACGGGGGCGGCAATCCTGGACACCATGCGCATCAGGGGCGCCACCAAGCAGGCGAGTGCCTCGGCATTGCGCAGGGCGAGGCGCTTCGGCACCAATTCCCCCACCACAATGGACAGGTAGGTGACCAACGCAACCACCAGGCCAAAGCCGAGTGGGTCGGCGAAGCGCAACGGAACGCCAGCCTCCAGCAGTGCTAAGGAAAGCTGCCCTCCCAGCGTTGAGCCCGAGAAGGCGCCCGCCAGCACGCCCACCAGGGTGATGCCGATCTGCACGGTGGACAGAAAGCGGCCCGGATCCTCGGCCAGTCGCAAGGCGGCGGCCGCCCCGGCCCGGCCTTCCGCCGCCATGGCCCGCAGCCGCGGCCTGCGGGCGGAAACCACGGCCAACTCGGACAGGGAGAAGACGCCGTTGACCAGAACAAGAAGGAGCACGATGGCTATTTCGAACATGGTCCGATGCTAGGGCATCTCTCAGTGCCGCAGAATGGGGCGAAAGCGGGATATTTTCGCGTGCGTTCCGACGCCGACGGGGCATGCCGGCCACTCAGAAGGGCAGCGCCGTCACCTCGGCATCGATCCCCGCCTCCAGGGCGCCCAGCACGGTCAGGGCATCATTCTCCGGTGCCACCCTTTCCAGCCGCAGCGTTGGTTCGGATAGCGACACCCGCAATCCGCCGGTGAAGGCAGGGTCGGCAAGCCGTCGCCGCAGTTCGGAAACCGCCTCGTTCATGATGTCCCGCAGATCATAAACGGCCAGGTCGCTCAGCGCCGCCCGGATCTGCGGCTCCAGCGCCAGTGTGACCACCGACCACAGGGCGCTGTCGAGATTTCGGGCGAAACGCAGATCCTCCAGCCGGATGCGGCTGCCGCCTCCCTCCAGCACCGGCCGGCCCGAAAACACCACCCGCCCCGTGGTGTCTGGCCAAAAACCGGGCAGCTCGGCGCTGAAGGTCACTGCCACGGCGATGGCGGGGTCGGACGGGTAGATGAACAGGTCCCGAATGCGCAGCGTGACCAAGCCAAGGGGGGTTTCGAATGGCAGGTCGCGCGAACCGAGCTCGGTCATCAGCCAGTCCCGGATCATGTCGTAGCCGGCGCGCACCGGAATGGAGAGCCGCATCCGCCCCCCGCGATCCGGCACCTGGCGCAGGGGCGGCAGGAAGCGGGGCGGTGCCGGGCGGGGCGGATCGGACGAAACCGTAGTGCGGGCCCGCAGCGCCAGCACGACGCGGATATCCTGCGGCCGGACCGCCAGCTCGGACAGGCCGATCGCCTCGGGGGTGATGCCGATATGCAGGGGCGGGGCGGCCGGCAGCTGCACCACGATGGTCTGCGGCTGCCACAACTCAAGCGCCGCCTCCCGCACCTGATCACAAGGGATGGCGCTCCGCAGCTGCGCTGGCAGTGTGCGCATCGCCTCCTCCACACGGGCGCGCACCTGCTCCTCGATCCCGATCCAGACACCTCCGATGATCTCGAGGCGCGGCTTGCGGGTCCAACGGTAGTCCAGGACCATCTCCACCGCCGGGCACCACCCCTCATCGAGAGAAAGGCCAAGATCGGCAGTGACTCGTGCCGCAGCGTCGATGTTCTTGACCCCCAACGAGAGGAGGCCCGCCAGGCTGCCGCTCAGCCCGGCCGAGCCATTCACCGTGATGTCGACCGTCGCCCGCAAGCGGCCGTCCACCTCCTCCAGCACGACAGGCTCGGCACGGCGGACCGCGAGGTCATATCGCATGCCGCTGCCCTCGCCCTGCTGGCGGAACTCGGCGGGCAACACGCGGCCGGCAGCGTTCTGCAGCAGGTCGAAGGGCAACCGCAGGCGTAAGGCCATGACGCTTTCCCGCGCCGGCAGCTCCACCCGCGTGGCACGGCGGGGGGGCTCGGCGCTCAGCAGGATGTCCCGTCCCTGCAGCCAGGCTGATGCACCCACGCCGCCCCCCACCACCAGAACCGGCAGCAGGAGGAGGCCGAACCAGCGACGACGCAGCAAGGCTTTCACAGCGGGCATGCCGGCACCCTTAAAGCAAGCCACCGGTCACCGCATCCTGCCGGTGGAGATCGTTGCGCCGGATGTCCTATTTGGTGCCGTAGAGACGATCTCCTGCATCGCCCAGGCCTGGCCGGATATAGGCATGCTCATCCAGCTCGCGATCCACGGAGCAGGTGAAGACCGGTACTTCCGGATGGGCACCGGTCAGCACCTCTACACCCTCCGGTGCCGCCAGCAGGCAAGCGAAGCGCAACTGCTCGGCCCCGGCTTCCTTCAGCCGAGTTAGGGCGGCAGCGGCGGAATGTCCGGTGGCCAACATGGGATCGACCACGATCACCAAGCGATCCGCCACATCCTCCGGCAGCTTCAGGTAGTACTCAACCGGGACCAGCGTGTCGGGATCGCGGTACAAGCCGATATGGCCTACCCGTGCCGAGGGAACGAGATCCAGCATTCCTTCCAGGATGCCGTCGCCGGCCCGCAGGATGGACACGATGCAAAGCTTCTTGCCTGACAGGATGGGAGCCTGCATGGGCTCGAGCGGCGTCTCGATTGCGAGGCTCTCCAGCGGGAGATCGCGTGTCAGCTCATAAGCCATGAGCAGACTGATCTCACGCGCCAGCCGGCGGAACTCGCCGGTGGAGGTCTGCTTCTGCCGCAGCAAAGTCAGCTTGTGCTGCACCAGGGGATGACGGATCACGGTCAGGCTGGGTGGCATCGCGATATCGGGCATGGGCGTCTCCTCAGAATACGGTGCCATCGCTGATCAGTCGCAGCGGAGGACCGCCATCCGGCCTGAGAGTATGCGCGATGCGGCGCCCGGCGGCCCAGCTCCCTCCTTCCAGCACACGGGCGAGGGGCAGGCTCATGGCGTCCAGCCCCAAATCCTGACGCACCAGCACGGCAAGCTGGTCCAGCAGTGCCACGGTGAGCGCACGCCATTCAATGATCGCATGGTGGTCCATGGCGAGAGGCTGAGTCGCAAGCGCGGGGTCGCGCAGGCGCAGCACGCCCAGATCGATGAACAGGCCGCCATTCCGGTACTCGGCAAGGCCGGTCAACGCGTCCACTGCCAGAACTGGCCGACCGGCCTCCTCCAGCACCTCGGCCAGGGAGTAGCTGAGCCACTGGGACAGCTTGTGGAAGGGCAGCAGGCCTTCCGCCGGTCCCTCCGGCGCCGCAAGGGGATGACGCCAGACGTCGCCAAGATTCTGGCCTTCCAGGGTGATGCGCGAGGGCCATACCGGTGCAAGCCCTTCCAGCACGGCAACCAGGATGCTGGCGGCCGGCAGACCACCGGAAGCCGCCTGGCGGTCGAGGTGATCCAGGAGGCGCCCCGGCCGCGCCGGATCGCTGCCGAAAATGTCGGGACGTGCCGTCAGGGCCGCTCCCAGGTTGCGCATCAGCACGACGCGCCCGTCCAGCCCGGTCAACGGGTTGGACGGGCCGACCTGAAAGGCAGCGCCCAACGCCTCGACACTCATACTTGAAAGTGCCGCGGCATCGACCCGCAACGGATCTCTGGGATCGGACGAGAAAAGCCCTGCGGCGAAACCGTGCAGGCTCGCGACCGCGAGCCCTTCGGACCGGCCAAGCTGCATGCCATCGGCTTCGGTGAACCGCCAGTCCGGCCCGGCACCGGCATCCAGCAGCACGGAAACCACGCAGAGATCAATCCGCCGCCGCGCCATTTCCCCTTCGCCAAGCCCTTCCAGCTTTTGCTGTAGTGCTGACCAGCGATCGACTTGGCCGGCAGCGAAGTGCCGCCAGCGGGAATGGTATGGAATCTGCAGCTCTGGATAGTTCCGCCGGATCGTGTCGGTGACGTACTCAGCGGCCCCGGCGAGCCGCTCCGGCCGCAACATGAAGTGCGGCAGCGCATCCTCTTCCGCCAAGCGCAGAAATCGCTGGCAGCGGTCGCGCACGGTTTCCGGGCGGCGCAGCAGCGCAACGGCGGGGGCGCTGGTCAAAGCGCCCGCCCCTTGATCAGGGCGAGCTCCGCGGCATCGGGCACCGCGTCGGTGAAGTAGCCGGCCGCCTTCTTGGCATCCATTTCGACGCGGGCGTCGGCCGGGATCAGCGCATCAGGGATGGGAACGCGCGCAACCACCTGGATGCCGCTGTCGATGATGGGAGCGAACTTCATGTTGCTCATGGAAACGAGGCGGTCGATGCGGCGGATGCCCAGCCAGTGCAGAACATCCGGCATCAGCTCTTGGAAGCGCATGTCCTGAACGCCGGCCACGCATTCAGTGCGCTGGAAGTACTGTTCTGCACGGTCGCCGCCCACCTGCCGCTTACGCGCGTTGTAGACCAGGAACTTGGTCACCTCGCCCAGCGCGCGCCCTTCCTTCCGATTGTAGACAATGACGCCCAGGCCGCCTTCTTGCGCCATGCCGATGCAGGCTTCGATGCCATGCGCGAGATAAGGGCGGCAGGTGCAGATGTCCGAGCCGAACACGTCCGATCCATTGCATTCATCGTGGATGCGGCAGGCGATCTGCGTCTCCTCAGAGCCGAGCCGGTCGGTGTCGCCGAAAAGGTACACCGTCATGCCGCCGATGGGCGGCAGGAACACCCGCAAGTCCGGGCGAGTGACAAGCTCTGGGAACATGCCGCCAGTCTGCTCAAACAGATCGCGGCGCAACTCGGTCTCGCCGATGCCGAAGCGGGCGGCGATGCCAGGCAGGTACCAGACAGGCTCGATGGCGATCTTGGTGACGCGCACATCGCCGTTGGGCAGCAACACCTCGCCGTCTGGAAGCAGCCGTCCTTCACGTAGAGCTTGCGCCAATTCCGGCATATTGATGTGCGCGCGGGTGACGGCGATGCTGGGGCGGATGTCGTGACCGGCAGCAATGTCCGTGGCGAAGATCTCTGGCGCCAGATGGCCCCAGGGATCCAGCGAGACAATCTTTGACGCATCGCTCCAGGCCGCAAAGGGGCCGATGCCCGCCGCGGGACGGGTATCACGAAAATCCGGACGGTGATCGGCGCGCAACTGGCCGGAGGCCACGGCCAAGGCGCGGTACAGGGCGTAGGAGCCGGCGTGGGTGCCGATGGCATTGCGGAGTGCCGGGTCGGCCAGGGTGGCGATGACCGGGC
This sequence comes from Teichococcus globiformis, assembly GCF_042646265.1. Lineage (NCBI taxonomy): Bacteria > Pseudomonadati > Pseudomonadota > Alphaproteobacteria > Acetobacterales > Roseomonadaceae > Roseomonas > Teichococcus globiformis. Next base: position 63,899 of record NZ_JBHRTN010000029.1, on the reverse strand, counting down.
CGCGTTGCTGTGGGTCGGCCTCCCCCCAGCGGAGCGAAGGCTTTGTGGCGGAACGGCGTTGCGGATGGGAGGTAAGGATGATCGGGCGCGGAACACCGGCCTTGCCGTCGCGCAGTCGATTCAAGCCATTCATTGGTGGCGGGGCCTTCTCGGACGACCGGGCTTGGCGCCACGGCTCTTGACGCTAGAAGAATCCTGAACGATCGGTCAACAATGTTGAACGTGGCGGGAGATCGTCGAAGGAATAACGAAGAGGTGTGTGAATGCCTCGGAAATCGGCAAACGACATGCCTTGCGAGCCTGCGCCTCGCCGTCGCGCCCAGCAGCGTCTCGCGCAGATCCTGAACGCAGCGGAGGGTGTCTTCGCCCAGGCGGATTTCCGGGGCGCCAACATGGCGGCCATAGCGGCCGCCGCCGGATTGCCCAAAGCCATTTTGCACTGCTACTTCGGCACCAAGGAAGCCCTTTACACCGAGTTGCTGGATAACATCCTGTCGCTCTGGCTCTCGGCCACCGCGCCGATCCGGCCAGAGGCCGATCCTGCCTTTGCGCTCGAATCCTACATCCGGGACAAGATGCAATGTCCTGGATCCGTCCGCTGGCCTCGCGGGTCTCCGCCAATGAAGTGCTGCACGGGGGCACAGTACCTGCGCAGCCACCTGGCAGGTCCCCTGCGAAGACGGGCGGCCGAGAAATCGGCGGTGCTGCAGGGCTGGATGGATCAGGGGCGGATGCGGCCGGTCATCCCGCTCATCTTTTCTTTGCAATCTGGGCGATGACGCAAACCCACGCCAATGTCTGCGTCCAGGTGGAAGCGGTGCTGGCCCGGCCTGCGCTCACGGAGGAGGATCGACAGGCAGCCACACAAACTGCGCTGCAACTGGTCATGCTCGGCTGTGGGCTCGCTACGCCGTCGAGCCCTGGAACGGGGCCATCAAGCCGCAGAACGGCCTAGACTTTGTTATCCACCATGCCTCGGCCGGCAGCGCATCGGCGATGCGCTGCATTGCTTGCACATCCACTGCTGCCGCCGGATACACCACACACAGCAGCGGCTCGTCATCGCCTGCCATGGAGCTGACGGCCCCAAAGTTCGTTTCGTCCGCAATGGCCGCAGAGCCGATGCGACAAGTTTTCTTCAAAAGGTTAGCAGGCCATTCGCCTGGGCGGTCGGTGGCTGAAGGGGCGTCCGGCAGACGCAGGCCCACAGCCGCCCCGATCCGATCCAATGGCGGATTTTCCTGAACGTCCAGGCCGATTACCTCCGCACCCTCGCGGAAGCTGCCAGAGCCACCCAGTCACCTGCAGGTGCGGCACATTGCTGCCCGGCCGCTAGCCAGCTGAGTTGCGCGTCGATAGCACCGGCCCAATTCGAACAGCAGCAACCCCGGCGCGTAGCCGGGCCCTCCCCGAGCAGCGTCCAACAAGCCAGCCTCTTGCATGGCGCGCAGGGGGCTCGACACATCGCTCTTGGCAGGTGCGAAAGGCTGGACATTCGATCACCGTCAGTGCACGGCGATCACGGAGGAACAGCGCGGAACAAGGCCGGCATTGAACAAGGGTGTCATGCAACTCGGCAAACAGCGATCTACGCCGGGTGGCTGGTCGACCTAGGCGTGCTCAGTCATCGAAGAAGGCCGCATCCACAGAACTGGCCTGCTTTGGGGGCTAAGATCTTGTCGTGCGCCCGATGGTGCGAGACGGCCTCCGCGCAGAGGCGGGACAGCCGAAAGCACGAAGCGGCGAACACGATCGTGGGATGATGCCATCAAACGCCGTGCCCCCGCTTGACCGTGGCCTGGAAGCCTGCGAGCGGGCAAGAAGAGTCGCCTGAAAGGGGGGCTGTGCCAGCAAGAGGCCGGGAGGGCACTGCGCTATGCGCTTGGGTGGACGGGAAAGCCGCAACATCGAGGACCGGCGCGGCACGCGGATGGGTCGGCGTGGCGGAGGCATCGCCGTGGGCGGCCTCGGGGGCGTCGCGATCCTGTTGATCTGCCTGTTCCTTGGAGTTGACCCCTCCGTGCTGCTGGACGATGGCAGTGTGAACCAGCAGCCGCCGCAGCAGCAGCAGCAAGGGCAGGTTCCGGCGGATGATGCCGGCCGTCGGTTCGCCGCGCTGGTGTTGGGTGATACCGAACAGGTGTGGCATGCCGAGTTCCAGAAGCTGGGCCGCACTTACCGCGAGCCGCCGCTGGTGCTCTACAGCGGCGGCACCACATCCGGCTGCGGCGCAGCCCAAGCTCAGGTGGGACCTTTCTACTGCCCGGCAGACCAGCGTGTATACATCGACCTCGACTTCATGGGGCAACTCCAGCAGCGATTGGGCGCCAACGGCGACTTCGCCGCTGCATACATCATCGCGCATGAGGTCGGTCATCATGTGCAGAACCAGCTTGGCATCCTGGAGCTGACGCGCAACCTGCAGCAGCAGGCGCAGAACCAGGCGCAGGCCAACAACATTCAGGTGCGGGTGGAACTGCAGGCCGATTGCATGGCCGGGCTTTGGGCACGGCAGGCGCACGACGCGCGTGGCATCCTGGAACGCGGCGACATCGAGGAAGGGCTGAATGCCGCCGCCGCCGTTGGAGACGACCGGCTGCAGCGCCGATCGCAGGGCCATGTGCAGCCCGAAAGCTTTACGCACGGCTCCTCGGCCGAACGGGTCCGCTGGTTCCGCACCGGGCTGGAACGTGGCGAGCTGGCTGCGTGCGATACTTTCGCAGGACTGCGCTGAGGCTGGGCATGTCGGCGCTCCCCTTCATCTCGGCCTAGTTTAAAGAAGGGTGATGACCGATCCCTCTCCTTTCCAACGCGCATTGCCGCCCCTGGCCCTCACCATGGGCGAGCCTGCCGGCATTGGCGGCGAGATTGCAGCCAAGGCCTGGTCCGCCCTTCGCCAGAATGGCCCACCCTTTTTTCTGATCGGGGATCCTGGTCTGCTGCCTGGCATCCCCTGGCAGGCCGTGGAAGGGCCCGAGGATGTGCCGCTGGTGTTTCCGCGGGCCTTGCCAATCATGCCGCTGTTGTTGGCTCGCCCGGCCCGGCCCGGATTTCCCGATGCGGCCAACGCTTCCGCCACGATTGATGCCATCAGGCAGGCCGTGGCACTGACGGTGGAAGGCCGTGCCGGAGCCGTGGTAACGAACCCCATCCAGAAAGCAACGCTCAAGGCAGCCGGTTTTCCTTACCCGGGCCACACAGAGTTTCTGGCTGACCTGGCGCCGGGCGAAGGGCCGCCAGTGATGCTGCTCGCGGCCGCGGGGTTGCGCACGGTGCCGGTCACAATTCACTGCTCGCTGCGGGAAGCAATCGAACGGCTGGATCAGGCATTGATCATCCGCATCGCGCGGGCCGCCGCCGCAGGGCTGCGGCAGGATTTCGGCATCCCCGCACCCCGTCTGGCCGTGGCCGGTCTCAACCCCCACGCCGGGGAGGAGGGGACCATGGGAACGGAAGATCGGGACATCGTTGCTCCCGCCATCGAGGTTTTGCAAGCCGATGGTATTGATGCACGCGGTCCCTTTCCGGCGGACACGATGTTCACGCCGCACGCACGCGAAGGCTATGATGTGGCACTGGGCCTGTACCACGATCAGGCGCTTATCCCCGTGAAGACGTTGGACATGGCAGGCGGCGTGAATGTGACACTTGGACTGTCCATCGTCCGCACCAGCCCCGATCATGGCACGGCGCTGAACATCGCCGGAAAGGGCATCGCGGATCCGGGGAGCCTGATCGCGGCGCTGCGTCTCGCTGCCGGCATCGCGCAGCACCGCAGGCACCATCATCACGCTACACAGGGACCTTCCTGATGCGCCTCTCGGTGAATGTTGATCATGTCGCCACGCTGCGGAACGCACGCGGCGGCCATTTTCCCGATCCGCTGGACGCTGCACGGCTCTGCCTTCAGTCAGGCGCCGATGGCATCACCATTCATCTGCGCGAGGATCGTCGCCACATCCGTGACAACGACGTGCGGCGCCTGGGTGCCGAGCCGGGATTGCGGCTGAACTTCGAGATGGCGGCCACCGAGGAAATGGTGGCTATCGCCACATCCCTGCGCCCGGCTGCCTGTTGTCTGGTGCCGGAGAAACGCGCCGAGCTGACCACCGAAGGCGGGCTCGATGTTCGGGCCGCCGGCCCGTTCCTCCGCGAAGCCATCGCCAGGCTGAAGGCGGCAGGAACGGAAGTAGCCATCTTCGTGGAGCCGGACGAGGCTCAGATTGAAGCCGCGTCGGCGCTGGGGGCGCAGGCTGTGGAACTGCACACCGGCAGCTATGCGGATGCCGCGCTCGAGGCCCGGGCTCCCCTTCTATCGAGATTGCGCCGCGGAGCGGAAATTGCCGAGGCTGCCGGACTCTCCTGTCACGCAGGGCATGGGCTGGACTACAACAGCGTAGGTGATATCGCAGGCATTCCCCAAATAGTTGAAGTGAGCATTGGGCATTTTCTTGTTGGCGCGGCGTTGTTTCATGGCTTTCCAAAAGCCATCGAAAAGATGCGGGCAGCTATCCAGGCAGGCCGAGCGCAAGATCCTTGATTTGGGCTCGCCGTCTGATTGTTGATCTATGGATACGACAACCATCGCGAGTGTGTTACCGATAAAACCTCTATGAAAGATTGCAGTAATGATCGGCTAAGGTCAGCATTCAGATCGTAGCCGCTGCCCTCGTCCCCGCTTCGGCAGATGGCAAGGCTCTAATGGAGGATCTGGGGTGCCGCTGGCTCCCGACATTGAAGGCAGGGCAAAACGCCTACGCCGCTGGAGTGCAAATCTGACGTCATGGTCAGCGGACGTCGCAGATGCGCATTTGAGCGATCGCAAGGCTCCGCCGGCCTGCCCTAGCCTCGCTTGCCACCTTCGCCAGCTTTGCGCCGCTGTTCTGGCGCCGGTGTTGCTCATCTCCGCTGTTCTGGCCGTGGCCTATGTGACCAGCCGCAAGGATGCCCTACGCGAAACAGCCCTGCATCACGCGGAAGCCATTGTTCGGGCTGTACAGCAGGATCTGGATCATCGCATTGCCATGCTGCGCGTGGTGGCCGCTACGCCCGCGCTGCGCGACGGCGATCTGGATCGGCTCGGCGCTTTGACGCACCAAGCCAGCGTGTTGCTGCAAGGCGAGGTGACGCTCCGAGACCGTCGCGGCGTCCTGCTTGCGGGATCCGGCGATGCAACGTTCCCGCCCATTTCCGGCACCGAGTTCATTGTCGCGCCTGCGCCGGTTGTCCTCTCGCCCGCCTCTTCGGGAAGCGGCTTCGTGCTGCGGCTGAGCGTGCCGGCTGCCCCATCCGGTACCCTGCCGCTGGTCCTTAGCCTCAATCTCGACCCTGCTTTGCTGGAGAACCACCTGCACAGCGCACGCCTCCCCGAGGGGTGGATCGCGGTCCTTGTGGATGACCGGCGGCGTATTCTGGCCCGCTCGCAACATGGCGCCGAAGCGCTTGGCCGTTTGATCCCTCCGACCGCCGTGCTGGCCAATGCCGAGGGACCTGGCTTTCGCAAGACACGTAACCTGTCGGGCGAGGAAGTCATGCTGGCCCACATGCAACTGCCCAGCCATGGCTGGCATGTAGGGGTCATGGTTCCGACGCGCATTTCCGAAGCGCCGCTTCGCCGGTCGCTTTTGTGGTTCGCCATCCTGGCCGCGGCTCTGGCCGCTCTTGCGCTGGGGCTTGCCATGCTGTTCGCGCGCCGCATCGCAGAGCCGGTCCAGGCCCTGGCACGCGCGGCGCGGGAGCTGGGCCGAACTGGCCGGGTGACGGCACCGGACCTCCCCGTGCTGGAGCTGCGATCAGTGGGGCAGGCCTTGATGGAAGCGCAATGCGATCTGCTGCGGCGGGACGAGGAGCTGGCGCAAAGCGAGGCGAGACTGGCCCGCGCCGTCAGCGCTGCCCGGCTTGCAACCTGGGAATGGGACCGCCTCACCGATAGCCTGACCGGTTCCGCCGGGAGGGCGGCCCTCTACAACCTTCCTGAATCGGTGCTCGCCTCCCGCAGCCAGTTGGTTGAAGCCATTGTTGCCGAAGACCGGGCTCTGGTGCGGGCTGCCTTGGAGATCGCACTCGATCCCAACGGACCGGGGCTTTACGAGGTGCAGTACCGCGTCACCGGTCCCGATGGCGAAGAGCGCTGGCTGCAAAGCCAGGGTGCGGTGGTGCAACGGGACGTTACCGGGCAGGCGACACGGCTCAGCGGCATTGTCATGGATGTGACTCAGCTGCAGCACGCAGCGGAGCGGGAGCGGCATCTGGCGCGGGAAGTGGATCACCGGGCCCGCAACGTGCTGACCGTGGTGCAGTCGCTGTTGCGGATGACTCGCGGCGACCGGCCGGAGCGCGTGATCGCGGCGGCGCAGGGCCGGGTGACGGTGCTGGCCCGGGCACATACGCTGTTGTCCCGTGGCCGGTGGAGCGGGGTCGAGCTGCGCGACCTCGTGCAGGACGCCTTGGAACCCTGCGGCTGTGCCGGGCAGGTGATGGCGCACGGACCGTGCCGTCATCCTCTCGGTCCAGGTGGTGCAACCCCTTGCGCAGGTTCTGCACGAGCTGATGACGAATGCGCGCCATCACGGTGCGCTATCGGTGGAGCAAGGACGGGTTGTTCTCGCCTGGCAGCGGGAGGGCGGCGGGCTGGTCCTTACATGGCGGGAACGGGCAGGCCCGCCCGTCCTTGCGCCACCGCGTCCCGCCTTCGGCCTTCGCGTGGCCGAAAACACGGTGCGGTGGCAGCTGGCCGGCACCATCGAACAACGGTGGGACCGCGAAGGGCTGATCTGCATCATTCGCCTTCCGGCGCAGGCCTTGCGCAAGATGCTCACGCCCTGGCAGCTGAACCCCTTCGCCGTCGGCAGCACGGCCGACTCCACGCCAGACCGGGCCGTGCATGGCCCACCTTTCCAGGCTGAGCGGCGACAACGCAGCGGCACTCTCTGAGGTAAAGGATCAGATCGGCTTCAATCCTGCCTCGATCTCTGCCCGTTTCGGCTCAAGAAAGGGCGGCAGGGCCAGCCGCTCGCCTAGCTTCTCCTTGGGCTCGTCAGCGTCGAAGCCAGGGCCGTCTGTCGCGATTTCGAAGAGGATGCCGCCCGGCTCGCGCACATAGAGCGACCTGAAATAGAAGCGGTCCACCGGCCCGCTGGACCGCAACCCCATTCGGGCGAAGCGATCTACCCAGGATCCATACTCATCGTCCTGCACGCGGAAAGCGACATGGTGCACGCTGCCGGCACCAGACCGATGCGGCGCCAGGTGGGGCTCGATCCGCACATGCAATTCGGCGGCGGGACCACCCTCACCCATTTCATAGACCTGGACGTCGACGGGCTGCGCCTCGGCGATCTGGTAGCGGCGGCCTCGGCGCATCGCCATCACATCCGTGACAAAGGCTTCCGTGCGACGGAGATCGGGGACGCTCATCGTCACCGGGCCCAGGCCGCGGATCTGGTCCGCGGCCGGCACCGGGCTGCCGGACCAGGGATGGGCCGCGCCGGCGCCACCATCGTCGACCAGGGCGAGGCGCTGTCCCTCGGGGTCCTCGAACTCCAGTGTCAGCCTCCCGTCACGTTCGTGCAGCGGGCCGACGGTGACGCCGTGCAAGGCCAGACGTTCGGCCCAGCGGCGCAGCGCCGCCTCGCCGGCAACGCGCAGCCCGGTGCGTGTGACGCTGTGCGTCCCACGCCGTTCGCGCTCCATAGGCCATTCAAAGAAGGTGATGTCGCTGCCGGGACTTGCCTCGCCATCCGCGTAGAACAGGTGATAGGCGCTGGTGTCATCCTGGTTGACCGTCTTCTTCACCAGCCTTAGGCCGAGCACTCTCGTGTAGAAGTCGTGGTTGCCCGCGGCATTGGCCGAGATGGCGGTCAGGTGATGAAGTCCATGCAACTGCATTGCAATCCTCCTGCCCGCCAACATGGAAATCAGGGCCGGAGGAGGCGGGACCCTCCGGCGTTCGGGTTCAGGCGCGGCCCTTGACCAAGGCTGCAGCCACTTCGGCCACATGGCGGCCTTGGCTGCGGGCCATTTCCAGCTCCTCCTCGGAAGGCTGGCGGGAACCGTCGCCATTGGCGATGGTGGTAGCACCATAGGGCGTGCCGCCATTGACCTTGGTGATGTCGGTCAGCCGCTTCTCGGTGTAGGGCAGGCCGACAATGGTCATGCCGAAATGCATCAGGTTGACAATGGTGGACATGATGGTCGTTTCCTGACCGCCATGCTGGCTGGCAGTCGAGGAGAAGACCGAGCCGACCTTGCCCACCAACTTGTCCTGGGCCCACAATCCACCGGTCTGGTCGAGAAAGCTCGCCATCTGCGAAGTCATACGGCCGTACCGGGTCGGGGTACCGATGATAATGGCGTCGTAGTCCGGAAGCTCCTGCACCGTGGCGATGGGTGCCGCCTGATCAAGCTTGAAGTGCGCGGCCTTCGCCACCTCTGCCGGCGCAGTTTCGGGAACGCGCTTCACGACCACCTCCGCACCGGAAACCGAGGACGCGCCCTCAGCGATGGCACCGGCGAGTGTCTCGATATGGCCATAGGAGGAGTAGTACAGAACCAGGATCTTGCTCATGCCATTGCTCCTTGGGACGTGCTGGCGGTGCAAGAGTGTGTTCTCTGGCCACGCACCTCAACCGGTTGAAGGGAAACGGACCGTTCGCTAAAAGTGAACGATGCGCCCTGATCCCGATGCATTGGCCATGTTCGTGCAGGTGGTGGACAGCGGCACCGTGACGGCCGCAGCCAATCGGCTGGGCCTCGCGAAATCGGCGGTCAGCAAGCGGATCGCGCAGTTGGAAGCGCAGTTGGCAACGCCGCTGCTGCACCGCGCGCCACGCCACGTCACGCCAACCGAAAGCGGCGCCCTGCTTTACGAGCGTGCGCGGGCCGTCCTGGCGCAGCTCGACCTCGTGGCGGATGAGGTGCTGGCGCGGAGCGGCGCTCTGCAGGGCCCGGTCAGGCTGGCGGCGCCCCTGTCATTTGGCATCCGGTATCTGGGGCCGGTGATCGCAGACTTCATGCGGCTCTACGAGCGGATCGAGGTGTCGCTCGATCTGGACGACAGACGTGTGGACCTGATGACGGGTGGCTATGACCTTGCCTTGCGTGCCGGGAGGCTTGAGGACTCCGAATTGCGGGCGCGGCGCCTCGGCACCAGCCAACGCGCCTTGTGTTGCAGCGCAGATTATGCCGCGCGTCATGGCTTGCCGGATTACCTCGAGGCTCTTCAGGGGCATTCCTGCCTGGGCTACGCCAATGCCAGCATCCATCATCTCTGGCGCTTTCGCCGCACGGGGGAGCGAGCCGGCAACGAAGAGCGTTCGCTGACCCTTCGCGGCCGCTTTGTCGCCAACAGCGGCGAGGCTTTGATGGATGCCGCGAGGGCTGGGCTGGGGCTGGTGGTGCTTCCCCGCTTCCTCGTGGCGGAGGCGGTGCGCGACGGTTCCCTGCGGCCAGTCGTGATCCCGGGCTGGGAGCCGGTTCCCGACAGCCTGCAGTTGGTCTATCCACCAACACCCGCGCTGCCGCTGAAGATCCGCACCCTGATCGAGCACCTGGCCGAGCGCATCCGCGAGCCCTTCCCCTGGGATGCCCCTTTCGTATCGCCGTCCGAGTGGTCGGCGCCTGCGCGCTGATCTTCGCAGGCACAGTGTAGTGTGCCGGCTCGTCGAGATGCCCCGTAGCCACCGGTTCTGCCGTGGCATCGCGCAGGCCGGCACTTCCTTCCCACCCTCCTTGGGTACTTGCAGCGCCAGCCTGGGGCGTCCCGGAGTGACCGCGGGTGGCACTTGCCCCTAAAGTCGCGATGGACCGCCGCAAAGGAGATGCCGATGTCCGCAACGACGCCCGCCCTGGCCCCCGAGGTGCTGGAGGCACAGGCCCGTATCCGCGAGGCCGGTCTCGCGAATGGCGACATCCTCGCGCCCGACCTTGCCGAGGCACGGGCAGCAACGAAGCGCTACCAGGCCTTTCTCAACCGTGGCGGGCCGGAAATGGCGGCGATCAGCGAGCATGTGCTGGAAACGGCGCCCCCCCTGCCATTGCGGCTTTACCGTCCGCACGGTGTCGACGGAGCCCTCCCGATTTACCTTCATATCCATGGCGGAGGTTTCGGGTTTGGCGGCCTGGACGCGCTGGATCGATGGAAGCGCGAGATCGCCGAGGACGCGCGCATCATGGTGGCCGGGCTGGATTATGCCCTCGCTCCCGAGCATCCTTACCCGACGGCGATCCAGCAGGTTCTCGCGGCCCTCCGCTGGCTGCGTGGCGAGGAAGCTGCCGGGCTGGGCGTGGACGGCACCTTGGTCGCTGTGGGCGGAGATTCCGCCGGCGGCAACCTGGCGCTGAATGCATTGCTGCGCCTACGTGATGCGGGCGAGGCCCTGCCCCGGCTCGGTGTCATCATCTACGGCATGCTGTCCGCTGACCACGGCACCTACTCGCACAAGCAATTCGGCGGCGGCAGTTACGGCCTCTCAACGGCCAAGCTGGAACGCTTCTGGAGCCACTACCTACCGGACGAGGCCATGCGCCAGGATGCCGCAATTATGCCTTTGCGTTCCGAACTCGCAGGGCTGCCGCCCTTGCTGTTGCAGGCCGCGGCGCTCGATCCCCTGCTGGACGACACAATCAACCTGGAACACAAGCTCCAGGCGGCCGGCGTGCCGCATGCACTGACCATCTACCAGGGCATGCCGCATGGCTTCATCGCACAGACCGCCCTGCTGTCCAAGGCACGCGCCGCGCGGGTGGAAGTGACAGCGGCGCTGCTCGCGGCCTTTCGGTAGTGCGTCAGCTCAGGGCCTGTTCCAAATCGGCGATCAGGTCGGCTGGATCCTCGAGCCCGACGGAGAAGCGGAAGGTTCCGGCTCCAGTCCAGTCCCGGTAGCGCTGCGCGGCCGCATCCTCCAGGTGAAAGGAGGAGCGCATGATGTCGTCGGCAGGAATGTGGAACAGCAGGCTCTGTGTCTTTCCGAGGGACACGGCATAGGTGACGATACGGAGCTGTGCTGCGAGCTGACGGGCAAGGGCCTTGTCATCGTCAGCAACGAAGCTGACCATGCCGGAAAAATTGCGCATCTGCCGCTTTGCAAGATCGTGCTGTGGATGGCTCGGCAGGCCGGGCCAGTAGACGCGGCGGATGCGGGGATGCGCTTCCAGCCAGCGCGCCACTTCCCCGGCATGCCGCTCATGTACCGCCATGCGGGCTGGCAGGGTTTCCAGCCCCCGCAGGATCAGCCAGGCAGCGAAGGGACTGAGGGCGGCGCCCGCATGGATCAGCGCCTCCTTGCGTAGTCCGGCGATGGCGGTGCTTCGGCCGACCACCACACCGCCGAGGGCATCGCCGTGACCGCAAGCGTATTTCGTCAACGAATGGATGACCCAGTCGGCGCCAAACTCCAGCGGCCGCGTGGCCATGGGGGTGGCCATGGTAGAGTCGACGGAAAGCTCGGCCCCACCACGATGCGCGATATCTGCGAGACCAGAGATATCCGCCAGGCGCAGGATCGGATTGACCGGGACCTCTGCATGGATCAGGCGTGTCTCGGGCCGCATGGCAGCCGCCACGGCATCCAGATCCGAAAGATCGACGGCGGAAATCGAGACCCCATAGCGTCGCAGCGTGTCATGCGCGAACTCGGCGACGCCGGCATAGCAAACATCGCTGAGGATGAGGTGACTGCCTGCGGCAAGGCGATGCAGCATGAGGCCCGAGGCCGCCGCCATGCCGCTGGCGAAAGCGAGCCCTGCCTCGCCGCCTTCCAACGTGGCCAGCCGCTGTTCCAGAAGAGCAACCGTGGGGTTGCCCCACCGCGTGTAGAATGGCGGTGCCTCACCCTCGAGATCCGCAGCCGAGAAGCCGATCGCATCGGGGTCGGTGTGGAAGCTGGTGGCGGCCACAACGGAAGGCGTCAATGGCGCGCCCGGCCGTCGCTCTGGCGCGGCGGCATGGATGGATTGGGTTGCTGGGCGCATGATCCTTCCTTTGCCCGGCCTGAGTCAGCTCTTGGCCGGCTTGCTTCCATGCGAAACGTCAGGTGTGCCCCTGAACAGCGACATATGCGTGTGAGTGGCTATCCAGGGGCCGTCGATGGCGGAGCGGGCCAGTGAGACGGTGGTTCGCCCCTTGCGATCGAAAGGCTGACCATCCGGCGCATAGCCTGTGGAGTCCCAGATGCCCAGGCCAACGGCAAAGAGCCTGTCCGGCGAGACCAGCGATTTCACGTCTTCTTCCCGGTAGGTAAAGGCATCAATGGTGCCCCACACCTTGCGCCACTGTTTCTGTTCCGCCTGCTCCCGGCCATACACGAAGTCGCTGAAGGTACCGAAAGCCAGGAAGTCGTCGGAAAACAAGGGCCGCGCCGCCGCGAAATCCACGGCCCGCACATGCTCGGACAATTCCCGGAACCAGGCCACCACTCTGGCGTGGTCGTCAGCATCAACGGAGGTGGCTGCCTGGATGCTCATGCAATGTTCCTGTTCCTGTTCCTGTTCCTGGCCAGCGGTGCCGTGGCCGACGGTTTTCAACGTCACCGCTTATCTGCCGATCATGCACGCTGTGCCCTCATGGACAAGGATGCTTGCTCATGATCGCAGCCGGGAGGGCAGGCCACATCAACGCGGACGCTAACCGAGGCTCAGTGGCCGGCACCGGCATCAACATGCGGCGACAGGCCGTTTCTCCAGAAACAATGCCAGGGCCCGCGGCGGACATGATGGCACCCGGACCGGCCTGCAGCGTCATGGCTCCGACTTCTGTTGAACATGCGACGATGCGGGCAGGTGCGGCTGGCTTCAGGAGGCGGCCACATGACTGGGTTCAGCAGACCTGATCGCCACGAGGCGCGGAAGCATCACTGCGGTTCAAATCGCGCAAGCTTCAGCAGATCGGCATTGCGCGCCACGTCGTCGGCGATGAAGGACTGGGTCTCGTTGATTGTCTCCCGCACAGGCTCGAAGCCCTGCTCCGCCAGCCTGTTCACGGTTTCCGCCTCATGCAGCCCATCGACAATGGCGGCGTTCAGCCGGGCTGCGATGTCGGAAGGGAAGCCTCTCGACGCCCAGATGCCGTACCAGGAATAGAAGGTGAAGCCGGGAAGGCCAGCTTCGGACAGGGTCGGCAACTCCGCAGCAAGGGTGAAACGCTGTGGCGTGGCAATGCCCAGCCCCCTCACTTGGCCGCCGCGGATCATCGGCAGTGTTGCCAACGCAGGATCGAACATCAGCTGGATGTTGCCTGCGGCAACATCGGTCAGCGCGGGAGCCGAGCCCCGATAGGGCACGATCTCGATCTGGGTCTCTGCCAGCCGGTTGAATTCGATGGAAGCCAGATGTCCCGCCGCGCCCAGGGACGAGGTGGCGAAGGACCAGCGCCCGGGCTCAGCCTTGGCCGCTGCAATAACTTCCGCCACGGTAGCTTCCCGCATACGCCTGTCCTGCACCAGAACGCAAGGTCCACGGGCGGTGCGGGCAATCGGCAGGAAATCTTCCACCGGATCATAGGGCACTGCCTTCATCACATGCCGTGCCATCGGATGGATCGATGCGGAACCCATGATGGTGTAGCCATCGGCAGGCGCTTGCAGAACAGCCTGCGCTCCCACCGTGCCTGAACCGCCGGAGCGGTTCTCGACCACCACCGAGACACCGAGCTTCTCCTGAAGCTTCTGTGCCGCGAGGCGCGCCATGGCGTCGGTCGCCGCACCGGGCGTGTAGGGTACGATCATCCGGATCGGGCGGTTCGGCCATGGCGCTTGCGCGATGGCAGGTCGCGCAAGAACGGGTAGAGTCAGGCCCAGTGAAAGCAGCGAACGACGATCCAGCATTAGTGCTGAGCCGTCGTCTGCCAACGGCGGGCACGCTCGATCACCAGCCGTGCAACGCGGGCGGCTTCCGCCGGACTGCTGAATTGAACGCCCTCAAGATCGTCCAACACCGGATCGATAGCCTTGAAGTGCCAGCCAGCAGGGCCGGAAACGGCGACACCGACAAAACGGCCGCCGATGTCCACAGGACGGGATGTCAACATCGTGAGGCTCCGACCCACCTCTAGGATGGGTCCTGGCAAGAAGATGCGAAAGCGGGGGGAGGGGGTGGATGCGGCGCTCAGCGCCAACAACACCGCCGTACAAGACGATCGCCTGCATCCTGGCCGGAAGCCGGGAAGAAGCGCTTTAGCATTTGATGACGCGGTGCAAGCTGCATGGGTCAAATTCCCGCGGGGCCCGGAAGCCCGTTTCAAGACTTTTCTAATTTAACATGGCTGAGAGAGCAATCAAGATAATAATCCCGTTCTGGTTCGTGAATCCGCTCTATTGTGCCAGTGCCATGTCCTTGGGCAACTGATCACGGGTCTCAGGCATGGCTGCCCAGGCAAGGATCAGGCACAGCAGACCTATGCCGCCCAGCATGAGAAAGGCATCGGCGGAACTGCTCCAGGCAGCCACCGCACCTCCCAGCGTGGTGCTGATCGTGCCACCAATACCGACAGCGAGCCCAAAGAAGCCGATGCACAGGTTGAAGCGGTTCGTGCCCCGCGTCAGATCGGCGGCGAGCAGTGGCAGCATCACGTTGAGCGTCGCCGCGCTGATGCCGTCCAGCGCCTGCACCATGATCAGCGCGGCCGGTTCCTCCACCATCGCCAGCAGGACACCCCGAACTGGCAGCATGGAAAAGCCGACAATCAGCACGAGGCGTCGTCCATACTGCTGCGCCGCTCGTCCCACGAGAGGCGAAATCGCCGCAACAACGAGCTGCGGCACCACAAGGCAGGCCGCAATGATCAGGTTGGCCTCGTCTCCCGCGCGCTGGGTCACGGCAGCGCCGGCCAGTGGCAGCATGGCGGCGTTGGACAGGGTGAACAACGCCGCGCAACCCGCGAAGATCAGAATGCCCCGGTCCGCCAGCAGATCCCGGATGCTGCCCTCTCGTCGCGCGTCGCCGTGCCCGGCCATCTGGGTCGCCTGCACCGGGCGCAACTCCTCCCCTCGGATACGGCTGAGGGAGATGAGGCTGGGTATGGTCAGCGCCGCCGTCATCCAGAATACCGCCGCCGGCGATAGATAGGTGCCAACCAGCCCCATCAACCCAGCCGCTATGGCACCGCCAAGTGAGGCGAAGCGGGCGTTGCGGCCTAGCCTTTCGCCCAGCGCTTCGCGTCCAACCAGCGCCAGGCTGATCGCCGCAATCGAGGGGTTCAGCACGCAGCTGGCAAAGCCGTGCAGCATTTCCGATGCATACACCGGAAGCGTTGATGGCCAGGCGGCCAGCAAAACGGCAGAGAAAGCGAGTGCCACAAGTGCAAGAAAAGCCATCCGACGCTTATCCCGCGCGGCGTCGACGATGGCTCCCGCCGGCATCTGGCTCAGCATCGCCGTTAGCGTACCGAGGCTGAGGGCGAAGCCGATCTGCACCTCGGTCCAGGCTTGGCTGGCCAGATATACAGCGACAAAGGGCCCGAAGCCTGTCTGAACGTCTGCAACAAAGAAGTTCAGCCAGTCGAGTCCGCGCTGGCTGCGGCGAGTGCCTCCCATCTCTATGCTCAGCCCGGGGGTGCAGGAATGGTGGCCAACACTGCATCCTCGCCATCACGGAATTCCGGGAAGTTCTTCAGCTGCTCACGGGTCAGGGAAAGCGTGATGGCACCTTGCTCAAACGCCAGCGCATTCCAGGCGACGCCGATGCGCCGCTTGCCCACACCGAGGAAGCCGCCGTAGTCGAGCACCGCTCCCACCGGTTGGCCGTCGGCGTCCACCAGCACATTGACGATCTGGCCAACAACGATGCCGCTTGATCCTTTCACATCGGTGCCGATGATCCGCAGCGTCTGATCCTTCACCAGTGCCTGCCGCCCGGCCACTGCCGGCGCAGGGGCGGGCACGGTCTCGCTTGTCCCACTTTCATCGGGCGCTGGCGCAGCCGCCATGAGAAGTGATGCAACCGCGACGCAGGCGATCCGCAGCGGGACCTCCCGCAACGCCCCTGGTGCAGGCAGCGGCAGGGAACAGGACCGGGAACATCTCCGGGAAGCGATTGGCATGAGCGGAACTCCGGCATGGTCCGTTTAAAGAGATCCGTTTCACTGGCCCATGCTGCCGCGATAACGGATGGCTGAGGGCGCGGTTGAGTCGGCCGCTTCCAGAAAATCCAGGGCTTCACCGTCACGGAGCCAAATGGGGCTGGGCGCCGGATGGCCGGTGCGATCCTGCCACATCCCACCGGTTTCTGTCGCGTGCAGCAAAGTTGGGGACTTCACGGCAGCCGCCGGCTGTGCTTTGGCTGCATGACAGACTTGAAAGGCAAGACCATGTCGAAGAAGTTCCTCGCCGATACCATCCAGAAGTCCATCGAAATCACCGGCGTGGGCGCCACGGCGCTGGCCGGGGACATCATCGAAGCCATCAAGAACGAGATTATCCAGACCGGCCGCTTCACAATTCCGGAGTTCGGCGCCTTTTCGGTGCGCGAAACCCCTAAGCGCACGGCAATGAACCCCCGTACCGGCGAGAAGGTGGCGGTGAAGGCCAGCGCCACCGTGCGCTTCAAGCCCAGCCCGGCCCTGCGCGAAGGCGCCTTTACCGCGCTGAAGAAAAACAAGCGCAAGGCAGCCCGGGCAGCCGGCTGACTTTCCCCGGGCGGTGCGAGCCGCCCGGATTGCCGGATCGGCACGGCTGCTCGCGGGCGACGTCCATGGGCGATCGCGGTTGACAAGTCTGATACGGCAACAGCACTCTCGTTGTGGCGCAGGCGGAACAGCGTGCCGGCGGGAGGACATTGCTGGATGAACCCATGCCAGACGATCTGGCCAAGCAGGCCCCAGCTCGTCCTTATCCTTCAGGCGGCGTGCCGGGCGTGTGCCAGATCTCCGGCCCGGCAGGCCCTGAACACTGAAATCAAAACCCGCGCAGCCGCATCCGAGTGACACCAGATGCAGGATGTGTCCGATTACCTCATCATCGGTGCAGGAAGTGCTGGCTGCGTGCTGGCCGCCCGCTTGTCGGAGAACCCGGCCCATCGCGTCCTTCTGCTGGAGGCCGGTCCGCCTGACCGCGATCCATGGATCCACCTGCCCGCAGGTTATGCCCGCCTCTTCGCCAGCGGCCGCTACGATTGGGGCTACGCAACGGAGCCCGAGCCCGAGCTGAACGAACGCCGGGTCAACTGGCCCCGAGGCCGGGTTCTCGGTGGATCAGGATCGATCAACGGCCTCGTCTTTCTGCGCGGTTCCCCGCATGATTTTGATCGCTGGGCGCAATCCGGTGCGACCGGATGGTCCTACGATGATGTTCTGCCTTTTTTCCGGCGCATGGAGCAATGGCTGGGAGGCGTGGGTACGTCCCGCGGACGGGAAGGGCCGCTGCCGGTCAGCCAGGTGACGCGGCTTTCCAAGGGTGCGGAGGCCTTCATCGCGGCCTGCGAAGGGATGGGATATCGCCGCAACAGCGACATGAACGATGGCGACATCGCCGGAGTCATGCCGATCCAGATGAACGTCAGGAAGGGTCGCCGGATCAGCACGGCCCGCGCCTACCTGCATCCGGCTCTGAAGCGCCCTAATCTCCAGCTCCGAACAGGCTTCACGGCGCAGCGGATCCTGCTGGATGGCACACGGGTTACCGGCGTGCAGGCCAGGGACGATCGTGGCGCACTTCACAATCTTCATGCGCGGCAAGTCGTTCTGTGTGCCGGCGCCCTCGCCTCCCCACAGTTGCTGATGCTGTCGGGCCTCGGCGATGGTGAGCATCTCCGATCCCTCGGCATCGATGTTGCGCTGCACTGTCCACAGATCGGGCTGAACCTGCAGGACCACCTTATCGCTCGCTTGGCTTTCCGCACCCGGCGAGCGGGGACGGTGAATGAAGTGATGCGAAGCCGCTGGTCTCTGGCGCGAGCGGTCGGTGGCTACGCTCTTCGCCGCAGCGGTCCTCTGGCGGTTGGTGCCACGGAGGCAACGCTGTTCGCCGCGGTCACACCAGGAGCGGAAGAAGCAGAGGTCCAGTTTCAGTTCATCAACTTCGCCCTCGGCAGTGCCGGGTATGTTCTGACGCCTGAACCTGGGATGATGCTGAATTTCGGCCAATGTCGTCCTGAAAGCCGCGGCAGCGTCAGGCTACGCAGTGGCAATTCCGACGACAAACCGCTAATTCGGGCCAACTACCTCGACTCAGCCGCCGACCAGCGGATCATGATCGACGCGATGCGCCTGGGGCGTCGTATCGCCCGCGCCGAGCCGCTCGCCGGGTTGATCGAAGCTGACCTAGCCCCGTCGGCCGAGACGCCGGATGATGCGGCCATGCTCGACTACATCCGTGCGGCAGGCACGACCGTCTACCATCCCTGTGGCACATGCAGGATGGGAAGTGACGCTGCCGCTGTGTTGGACCCCCAGCTCAGATTGCGGGGCATTCAGGGATTGCGGGTGGCCGACGCCTCGGTGATGCCCCTCATCCCCTCGAGCAACATCCAAGCCGCCGTTATCATGGTCGCCGAGCACGCGGCGGAGCTGCTCCGGCGCGGAAGCTGAGTGTTGTCCGTACGTCACATCATCCGCGAGGACAGCAGCAGGGCCAATTGCTCCGCCAGCTCCGCCTTGCGGAACGGCTTGCGCAGAAGCGGAAGGGATCTGGCGGCATCGTCGGTGGGTGGAAAGCCGCTGACCATCAGGATGGGTAGGCCAGGACGTATTTGCTGGGCTTGCTCGACCAGTTCCCAACCTGTCATTTTCGGCATCCGCACGTCTGTCACCAACATTCCGATTGTGGCATCCGTGCGCAGCAGATGCAGCGCATCCGACCCGTCCGCGGCCTCAATGGCATCCTGCCCCAACTCAGCCAGAAAGCCGGCGGTCACCTGACGGACCGCCGCATCGTCATCGACGATCAGCACACGAGCTGTGCCACTGGCGTTTGCGGACTGCTCAGGTCTCTGCGGCGGGGACGGCGGCTCAAAAAGGCGTGGCAGCAGCACCTCCACCTTGGTGCCTTGTCCCTCACTGCTCTCGATCAAGGTCGTTCCGCCGGATTGGCGGCTCAGCCCGTAGACCATGGACAAACCAAGGCCGGTACCGCGGCCGACTTCCTTTGTGGTGAAGAAGGGCTCGAAGGCTTGTGCCAGAACGGCCTGCGGCATGCCGGAACCCGTATCAGCAACAGCGATGCCGACATAGTCACCTGGCATAAGGTCCCCGATGGTGCCCTCTTCCACGCTGACATTGCGGGTTGACAGGATGATCTTGCCGCCATCGGGCATGGCGTCGCGGCTGTTGATGCAAAGGTTCAGTAGCGCCATGCTGAGCTGTTCGGGATCGACCATGGCCGTCCAGGCACCCGGCTGCAGCCGTTGTTCCAGCGCAACGTCATCACCGACGCTGCGAAGCACCAGATCCTCCATCTCGGCGACGAGCCGGTTTACATCGGTCGGTGCCAACTGCAGCGGGCGCTTTCGGCTGAAGCTCAGCAAGCGGCGGGTCAAGGCCGAGCCGCGCTCGGCAGCCGCCATGGCGTTGCCGATCATGCGCCGCTGTCGGGCATCAACCGGAAGACTGGCATCGAGCAGTTCCAGGCTTCCCAAAATCGCTGTTAGCAGGTTGTTGAAGTCATGGGCGACCCCGCCGGCCATCGTGCCCAGTGCCTGCATCTTCTCTGCCTGGTGCAGCCTTTCCTGCAACAGGCGCTCCTCGGTGATGTCGCGCTCGATCAAGGCCAGGTAGCTGACCTTTCCGCTTTCATTCCGAATTGGGATGCGGGTCTGTCGCATCCATCGTGGCAGGCCGCCTTCCTCGCTGCGCGCCTCCAGGGTTTCCCGCATGGTGGCTGAGGCGATGGCGTCGGCGTCCTCCGATGAAAGCGGCAGCTCGCATCCGATCCAGTCCTGCGGCGTACCACCCAGAGCCGCGGCCTTCGCTGCGTTCATCCGCACATAGCGGCCGCCGGTGTCGCGGAAGCTTACCGCATCGTGTGACGAGTCCATCATGCCGCGAAGCAGTGCCTGCTCGGTTTCCAGAGCCCGGTTCAACCGGAAGCGTGCTCCAGCGCCGCGGACCATGCTGAGCAAGGCGGCCGGCTCCCAAGGTTTGGGCGCGTACCCGGCGATGCCGCCATGGTTCACCGCGGCAATTACCGCTTCCAGATCGGCGTAGCCTGTCAAAAGCACCGCTTCGGCCTGGCAGATCTTGCGCGCACGCGCCAGGAAGGCATCGCCCGTCATGCCCGGCATGCGCTGGTCGGACACGATGATCTCCACAGCAGGCTGACCTGGCAGCATGGCCAGGGCGGCTTCGCCAGACCCTGCCGTCACAATGCGGAATTCTTCTTCGAACAAGTCCGTGAGCGCGACAAGGATCTCCGGCTCATCGTCGACAAGCAACAACGTTGGCGGATAGTCAGGCCTGCGCTCCACAATCATGTTCCTGAATCCAGGGGCACGGTGATGACGAACCGTGCCCCACCGGATGGGCCCTCCGTCACCGACACCGATCCCGCGTGAGCCTGGATCACGTTGTAGGCAATAGCAAGGCCCAGCCCGGTTCCGGCACCCGCGGCCTTTGTGGTGAAGAATGGCTCGAAGACGCGCTCGCGCAGCTCGGCTGCGATACCAGGCCCCGAATCCACCACCTCGATCTGGTAGTTCCTGGTATCGCTGGAAGTGGCGATGAGGATGCGGCCGCGGCCGTCGATCGCGTCGGCGGCGTTGGCGACGATGTTCATCACGACCTGGTTCAGCAAAGCGGGCGAGCAGCGCAGCTCAGGCGGCGCTTCATAACGGCGCTCAACCGTGATGCCCTCTCCCAGCTTGTGGGCCAGAAGCGCAAGAACGGTTTCCATTGCATCGGGAACATTGACGGTCTGGAATGCATCGTCCGAGCGCGAGAACTTCCGGAGATTGGCAACCAACTCCTCGATGCGCTTCAAACCCAAGGTCATGGAGTTGGAGCGTTCGATGCCCTTCTCGACAAGACCGAGCGCTTCATCCTTCTCACCGACCACGGATCGCAATTGATGAAGCACGCGTTCCACCGTGCGCTGGTGCGCCAGAATGAACGCGAGAGGATTGTTGATCTCGTGCGCAATGCCGGCAACCAGTTCGCCCAGAAGGGCCATCTTGGCCGCCTGAACCAATTTGGTCTGCGCATCCCGGAGCTGTCTATTGGCCTCTTCCAGCTCGTCATTGGCTCGGGCCAGCGCCTCCGCCATCGCCGCCTTTGCTTCGGCGCGCTGCAGGGAAACCTCACGGGCGCGGATTTCCTCGGCTGCCCGCCGCTCCTCGTCCTGCAGCATCTTACGCCGCAGCGCGGCACGAATGCGCATGCCCAAAAGACGCGGCTCGGCGATGCCGGGCACCAGGTCATCTGCGCCTGCCTCGAAAACATGAGCAGAGTTCTCGCGTTCAGTCGGGCTGTCGCTGCCCACGGCAACGATCTGGAATCCGGCCGTTCCACCTGCCATTCCGCTCATTGCGCCACGCAACGCATTCAGGCGGGCGCAAATGGATGCACCGTCATACCCTGTACCCAGCACGTTGATAACGACGCAGTCCCATTCGAGCGGCGCCTGCGCCACAGCCTCCAGCGCGATCTCGGCATCGGCCTCGGCCCTCACCACATAGCCTTCGCGTGCCAGCAGGCCCGAGAGATAGGTGCGGAACGTGGCACTGTCGTCGATCACCAGGGTTTTGGCACGGCGGAAGGCGATGCTCTGGCTGGATGGCGCGGTGACAGCGCTACGCCGGAGCAGAGCCCGGATGCGCAGGAGCAACAGCTCGTGGTCGGCGGATTTCGGCACATAGGCGTCGGCTCCGCTTTCCAGCCCTTGTCGCTCCATGTCGCCTTCCCGCGCCTCGGTCAGCATCAGCACAGGGATGGCCCGTGTCCGGCTGTTGAGGCGGATCTGCCGCGCCAGTTCGTCGCCATTCATGCCAGGCAGGTGAAAATCGGCGATCACCAAAGCTGGCACTGCCTCGTTCAGGGCTTCAAGCGCCGCCTCGGCGGTGGGAACCCGATGCACGCCGAAGCCATTGGCTTCCAGAAGACGCCGCATCTGCAAGGCCTGCGTTTCCGAATCCTCCACCAGCAGCAGAGTGCTCATGCCATCTGCTCCAGAATCGCGAGCAGTCGCGGGCCGATCAGTGGGAGGGGCAGGCTCTGCATGGACGCACCAATGCGCGCCGCCGCCGCCGGCATGCCGTTGACCACCGCCGTGCTCTCATGTTCTGTGATGGTCAATGCGCCGGCCCTGCGCATGGCCAGCAGCCCGGCGGCGCCATCTTCTCCCATGCCTGTCATCAGCACACCGATGGCCTGCGATCCGGCAGCTTCCGCCACAGACTGAAACAGCACGGTTGCGGAAGGGCGCTGGCTGGCCAGTGGTCGATCCAGCGTCGTACGAAGGATGCCACCTGTTCCCAACACCAGGTGCCGGTCGCCCGGCGCCACATGCACATGGCCCGGGCGCGCCGCCTTGCCGTCCTGCGCCAGTGCCACAGGCATCGGCACCAGCCCGTCCAGCCATGCGGCGAAGCCTTCCATGAATGGGCTTCCCATATGCTGCACCACCAGCACCGGCAAGGGGAAGTCCTTCGGCAGGCTGCCCAGAACCTGCGCCAGCGCGGGAGGACCGCCGGTTGAGGCGGCAATGGCAAGTACGGAGGGACGCCCCTGCCCCTCCCCCGTCACGGCCAGGTCCCGAACAAGCTCGGGACGCGATATGCCAGGGCCCCGCCTGCGGATCACCGGCACCTGACTCATGATGAAGAGCTGGGTGCAGATTGTGCCTGCGATGCGTTCATAGCCGCTGGTCCAGGCACCAACCGGCTTCTCCACCACCGATAGGGCACCGGCACGCAGCGCATTCATGGAGATGTGGAGCGAGGCATCCTCAATCGCGTCGGCAATGACCACGATCGGCGTGGGCTGCGCCGCCATGATGCGGCGGGTTGCTTCGAGCCCGTCCATGCCGGGGAGGCGGATATCCATGGAGATGACGTCGGGGCGGATGCGCGGAAGCTCGCGCAATGCTTCCTCGGCCGAGCCCACGGCAGCGGCCAGCTGCAGCCGGGAATCGCGCGTCACGATGTGTGAGAGTAACTGGCGGACCACCAGAGAATCCTCCACCAGCATGACGCGAACAGGTCCGGAGGGGGCGGTCACAGCATCTGCCCGATTGTGGCGAGCAACTCGCGCTGATCGAATTTCTGCTTGGTGATGTAGGCGCCGGCGCCGAGCTCCAGGCCACGCCGGACATCCTCCGCCGTGGCGCGGGAGGTCATCAGGATCACCGGGATCGAGGCAAGGCGCAGGTCGTCCTTCATGGCCTGCAGCAGGGCGAAGCCATCCATGCGGGGCATTTCCACGTCGGCAATGACGAGGTCGACCACTGCTTCCCCGCCCCTAAGCCGGGTCAGCGCATCCAGCCCGTCCACGCTGAGCAGCACGCGAAAGCCCTGAGATTCCAGGATGCTCTTTTCCAATGTTCGGGTGGTGATCGAATCATCCACAACAAGAATGGTGGCGGTCTCGGTTCCGGCATCAGGCGTGGCGGCGAGGCCCAGCCCGGCCACCGTCAGCATGCCGTGATCCCGAATCCAGCGTCCCATGAGGGCTTCCGGGCTCAGCACCGGTACCGGCGGCTCGCCCTGGCGCAGCGCGGCACCCATGATCAGGGCCGGATCGGAGAGGGGCGCCTGCACCGCCTCGACCGCCAGGCTTTGAACATCATGAAGCCGCTCCACCACCACCGCGCACCGCCGGACTCCGCTTCGCAGCAACACGGCGTTCAGGTTGGCTGCCTGCGGTGCAGGCGCGTATCCGATCAGGGAGGCCAGGGTTACCACGGGCACGATAACGTCCCGTCCACCCACCGAGATGCGCAAGACGGGGCGGCCCTCGATGCTTTCCACCGCCGAGTACCGTACTCTCAGCACCCTTTCTACCCCACGAGCCGGCAGGGCATAGGTGTGACCAGCTGCCTCGGCCAGGATCAAGGATTGCCGGGCCGCGGAAAGCGGCACCGCGACCTCCACCGCGACACCGTGTGGGCGGCGCGGACGAAGGATCACGCTGCCTTGCAAACGGCGGGCTGCTTCGGCCACCACCGAAAGGCCAATGCCGCGTCCGGCAATAAGATCCACCTCTGACGCCGTGGAGAAGCCGGGCTCGAACACCAGGGCCAGCAGGCGCTCCTGCGGCGGCGGCGGTTGACCGGGAGGGCGGGCTGGCACCAGGCCCCGCTGCACCGCAACGGCCTCGATCCGCGGCAGATCCGGCCCCGGGCCGTCATCCTCCACCGTCAGCAGCAGCAAGGCTCCATCGATGGCCAGCCGCAGCGTGATGCTGCCTTCCGGCGGGCGTCCGGCAGCCAGGCGAGCCGCCGGCGGTTCCAGCCCGTGACGCACGGCATTGCGTAGCAGGTGCATGGCCGGATCGCGCAGCGCCTGAAGAACGGCACGGTCGGCCTGGATTTCCAGGCCCTCGACGCGCAGCCGCGCCTCGCTGCCGCTTTCACGCAACATCTCGCGGACCATGGGTGCGAGGCCGCCCAGCACGCTTTCCGCAGGCACCAGCGCCATGCGGTCAGTGGCACGGCGCAGGCTGGCGGTGGCCGCCTCCGCGGCAGCCATGGCCCCGCGATGGGCCCGCGCGAGCGCCGCCGCCTGCACCCGCAGCCCCTCCAGTTCCCGCGCCAGGCTCTGCCCTTGTCCTGCAGGCACCACTTGCCCACGCAGATTGCCCAGAGCCGCGGCCAGCGCCCGCAGCCCTTCCTGTAAGCCTGTTTGCTGCGCCAGAGCCGCGGCAATGGCATGGCCGGCACTGTTCAAAGACTCGACCTGCGCCGTCGAGATCCGGAGTATCGCTGCCGCACTCTCGCCTGCATCCGGCGCAGGGAGGGGCGCATCGCCGCGGGTCTGCTCGCCGGGCCCTTCCGGCCTCGCCACATGATCCTCGATCGCGTCCAGCAGCGCCTGCAGCGCGCTGATGCGGGCGGCATCCAGAACCCCGGCATTCTCGCCCATGGCCGCAAACTGGGCTTCCAGCCGGTGAGCCATGGCCTCCACCGCCGGCAGGTCCACCGCGCGGGCAGCACCCTTCAGACTGTGCGCACGGCGGAACACATCCCGCAAATCGAAGGGGCGGCCCTGCTCCGCAGCGGTCAACGCAGTTCGGATGGCGCCGAGATGCTCCCGGTGCTCAATGGCGAAGGCGGCCAGCAACTCCTGCCGGAGCTCGTTCATTCCCTCTCCCCAGGCGGTCGGCTCAGATGCGGTAGCGATCGGCCATGGTCACCAGGGTCTGGGCCTGCTGCGACAGATTGGCGGCAGCGCTGTCGAGCTGACGCGTGCCCACCGCCGTCTGCTGGCTGGCTTGGCGAATGTTCTGCAGCGCACCCATGACCTGCTCAATGCCGAGCTGCTGCTGATTGGTGCTGGCCACGATCTGCTGAAAGGTCTGCACGCTTTCCTGGATCCTTGCCGTGATCTCGGTGATGGCCTCGTGCGTGGTGCCGGTGCGCTCGCGTCCGGCGGCAACGCGCTTCACCGCCTCCTCCGTCAGCATCACCGAGGAATTGATGCCGCGCTGAATGTCGCCCAGGATGGAGCGCACCTGGCCGGTCGCGTCCTTGGCCTGATCGGCCAGCGTCTTCATCTCGCTGGCCACCACGGCGAAGGAGCGGCCCTGTTCGCCCGCAGCCGCCGCCTCAATGGCGGCGTTCAGCGCCAGGAGATGGCTACGCTCGGAGATGTCGTTGACGCTGGTGATGATCTCGCCGATCGCCTGGGTCTTCTCCGAAAGGGCGACGATGTTGGCAGCCACGGCCTCGCCCTGCTCGCGGATCGAATCCATCGACTTCACCGTCTCGTCCACCGCCCGCAACCCGGCCGTTGAAGTTTGCGCAGTGGCCTGGGCGGAAGCGATCACCTCCTGCGCCCGCTTGCCGATCTGGGAGCCGGAATGCGTGATCTCGTCCACTGTCGCGGCGGTTTCCTGCACGGCGGCCAGCTGCTCCTCCACGCTCGCCGCCTGTTCCTGCGTGCTGGCGCGGATCTCGGCCACGGCCGCGTGCAGGTTCTCCGTTGCCTCCCGGCTTTGCCGCGCCAACGCACGCAGCCCGTCCACCATGGCATTCAGGGTCTGGCCCAGCCGTCCCAGCTCATCTGCCCCCGTAGCGGCCGGCGGCCCTGAAAGGTCGCCCCGGCCGACCCGCTCGACGAACTCCATGAAGGCTCCCAACGGGCTGGTGATCGAGCGGCGGATAACCAGGCTGATGATGATGCCGAGCAGCACGGCGCCGGCGAGCACGGCCAGCACAGAAAGCCGGCTGTCCTCATACACCTCCTGTCCGCGCTGCTGCCCGGCCGCCACCAGGCTGTTCAGCCCTTCCTCCAGGGACTGGCCAAGCTGGGCGAACTGTGTTCGCGTGGCCACAAGACCTTCGCCCGCGGTGATCGCGGCGCCGAGGTCGCCGGCCCGGATGGCACGGAATTGGGATTCCGATTGCTCGCGGATGCGCTGCATTTCAGCCGCAACCTGCCCGGCAAGCGTTCCCATGCGCTGCCAGGAAGCGCGGCGTTCGGCGGAAGGCGCTGTGGCGGCGTTCTGGCTGGTGCTCATCTGCATTTCTCGCACCAGGGTATCGGCGCGCGCCGCCTGAGCCGCCCAGGATGCAGCCAGATCGTCGGAGCCGGTTTCGCGACCGAGATTCCGCAGCAGAAAGCGCGACAGGGTCCGGCTGCGACTGTCCTGCATGGACGTTTCCGCCTCGCGCAGTGCCATCAACTGGCGCAGTGCGGCCATGTCGCGGGTGACAATCATGTCGGTCGCCGCCGTGACCACGCTGATCTGATTGAGGCTGTACACACCCAGCCCCACCAGCAGCAGGGTGATACAGGCGAACCCGAGGAGAATGCGATTGGCGATGGTCAAGACATCATGCTCCGGTGGGCTGATCGGACGGCAGGAACGGCTGCAGCAGGCGGGAAATGTCGACCAGTCCCAGGCTTTGGGGCGGCTGGTCAGGTAAGTTCGCGTGCCAGGTGGCGTGGCCTTCCAGAGGATCAGCCGGAGGCGCCGCCTCGCCCGGTGTCACGGGCTGCACTTCGACCAGCCCCAACACGCGGCCTGCCCGCAAGGCGAAGCGCGGCGCTGTGTGGCGCAGAAGCAGAACATGCCCGCCACCGGTCACGGCTTCCGCACGCCCCAGCGCCAAAGCGAGGTCGATCAACAGGTATCCTTGGCCGCCCGCCGCGAACAGCCCTGCCAGGGCCGGTGGCGCCCCGGGCAGCGCCGCGTGCGGACCGTCTGGCACCACCCGCGCAACAAAGGCGGGCGATAGGCCGCAAAGCTCGGAGCCCAGATCGCAGAGCAGGGTAGGCCGGGAGGCCACCGTCGACACCGCGCCCCGCTGCGCAAGGCGGCGCGTGCGCTCCTCCAGGATGTGCTGTGCCCTTTCCGCACTCACGCGGCGGGCGGAAGCGGAAGGCATCAACCCGGCCCCTCAAGCTGCAGCCGCACTCCGGCGCGCAATTGCCGCGCGGTCATGCCATCCCCCTCCTCCACCGGCATCCCCCCCGGCAGGGCCATGGCGATGCGGGCTGCCGCGGCCAGGGCACGCCTGCCGCCAGTGCGCCGCCCTTCGTCTAGCAGCAGCAGGCCAAGCTGGTAATGGGCCATGGCAAAGTCACCGCGCAGATACAAGGCCCGGCGAAAGGCGGCCTCGGCCTCGCGCGATCGGCCCTGTGCCCGCTGCACCAGACCGTCCATGTAATGCAGGGCTGCATCTTCCGGCCTGGCGACGAGCCCCGCCCGACAAGCCTCGGCAGCGGCGGCGAGGTCGTCGCGGTCGGCTGCGGCACGGGCCGTTGCGAGCCACTGAGCGGGCCGTTGCGGCACTTCGCGAGCCGTCGGCTCCGGCTTGCGGGCTGGAACTTTCGCCGCGAGGCGGCGCGGTGCATCGGCGCGGGCGGGTGGCTCCGTCGATGGAAGCGGCGGCGCAGCTGGAGCCTGCGCCGGGCCTGAGCCTGTTCCTGCTCGGCGGTAGGCGATGGTGCCGGGCAGTTCCACAACCTCCAGGAAGCTGGCGAATGCCGGATTCGGCTCGGCATGGCCTAGCAGCAGCCATCCGCCATCCCGGAGCCTTCCCGCCAGGGCCCGCACCACCCTCTCCACCACCTCAGGATGAAAGTAGATCAGCACGTTGCGGCAAAGGATGAGGTCAAAATCGTTGAGTTCCAGCGGAGTGTCATCCTCCAGCAGGCTCAGCAGGTTGTGCCGCCGAAATCGCACCAGGGCGCGGTGTTGGGGCCGCAAGGCCCAGCGGCGGCCCGCATCCACCGCCAAGAAGTCGCGCTCCAGCGCGTCGGCCGGGTGGCCGCGCAAGGTCCACCGGCTGAAGACTGCCTGCCGCGCCTGCCGCAAGGCGGCCTCGTTGAGGTCGGTCCCGAGCAGGAAGACACGCCAGTCCGGCAAGGTTTCGGACAACAGGTCCCCCAGCAGGATCGCCAAGGAATAGGGTTCAGCGCCGTTGGCGCAGCCGGCACTCCAAACGCGCAGCTGCCGTGTTTCGCCCCTGCGCTTCAGGAGGTCGGGCAGGATCGTCCTGCGGAGTGCAGCGAATTGCTCCGCGTAGCGAAAGAAGAAGGTCTCGCCGATGGTGATCTCGGCTTCCAACGCTTCCCACTCGGCCTCGCCTTGCACGGCATCTTCCAGTCTCCGCAGATAGGCGCCACTGCCCGCTAGGCCGGTCTCATGGAACCGCCGCTTGAGACGATCCCAAAGCAGCGCATCCTTGTCCTCGTAGTAGAAGTGTCCGGTGCGACCGATGATGTGGCGTTTCAGCCGCAGGAAATCGGCATCCGGCACGAAGGTGACGGCGGGACGCTGCCCTGGACCAGCCATCAGGCCGGCTCCGCCCACCCGGCCAAGCGTGTCTGCGCCATTTCCTGCAACGAATGGACGGCCGCAGCCTCCTGCGCCAGCAGAATGCGATCCGGAGCCAGAAGATGGGCGAAGCCGTCCTGAAGCGGCAGTTCTGCCGCGGCGCACCCATTCAGCGACAGGGCTTCGGGTAACGGGCGGAGTTGCACGGTGGGAACCCGCACCAGATCAAACACCCGGTCAACCAGCAGGCCCAGCAAGGGCGTCTTCAACAGGACCACATGTCGGTAGAGCGCGGCCTCCGCCTCCGCCGTCTCCGTCAAACCGAACAGCCGGGCAAGATCCAGAACCGGCACGGCCGCCCCCCCCAGGTTCAGGAATCCCGCCATCGAGCGAGGCAAGGCCGGTGGCCGGAACAGACGCGGAAGCGGCAGGACCTCCCGCACGGCGATGTGCGGCAGCGCCACGTGACGCTGTCCCAGACGCAACAACA
This sequence comes from Teichococcus globiformis, assembly GCF_042646265.1. Classification (NCBI taxonomy): domain Bacteria; kingdom Pseudomonadati; phylum Pseudomonadota; class Alphaproteobacteria; order Acetobacterales; family Roseomonadaceae; genus Roseomonas; species Teichococcus globiformis. The sequence goes on along the minus strand of NZ_JBHRTN010000029.1, from coordinate 34,548 downwards.
GATAGGTATCGGCCGGATCCAAGGGCAGCTCGCCTCCCGCCTGTTCTGGTAACACCCCTCGGCACAGGCAGCCAGAGCATGGCAACACCTCGACGCGGACGCTGCCGCCGGACAGGATGGCACAATCGCAGAGGAGCTTCCCTGATCATGGCCACCGACTTCCAAGCCGCAGCCAATGCCTTGTTGCGAGCCCGTCGAACGCGGGTGCCGTTGGACGCCTTGCCTGCCGCTGCACGGCCGACAAGCATCGACGACGTTCAAGCCATCCAGGAACTGGTCGCGGCGGAGCTGGGCCCGATCGTGGCCTGGAAGGTCGGCGCCGCCACCCCATCCGCAGAGCCAGGTGGGGCACCGATCCATGCGGCCACGCTGCGGCATGGCAGCGAGCCTTTCCGGGCCACAGATTTCAACCTGATCGGCGTGGAGGGCGAGATCGGCTTCACTCTGGGCTCGGACCTTCCATCGCGGGATACGCCCTATACTCGCGAGGAGATCCTGGAGGCCCTTGCCACCATGCACCCGATGATCGAGCTGGTGGACAGCCGGTTCAGAGCCATTGGCTCCGACAAGCTGAGCCACGCCGCCGACCAGGGCAGCCACGGGGCGCTGGTGGTTGGCCCGGCTCTGGCCGATTGGCGGCACATCGATCCCATTGCCATGCCGGTCCGGCTGACGCTGAATGGGAAGGTGGCTCTGGAGAAGATCGGCGGCAACAGCGCGGGCGAACCGATCCGGCTGATCCAGTGGCTCGCCAATACGGGATCCCGGCCCTATGGCGGCCTCAAGGCAGGGATGGTGATCACCACGGGAAGCTGCACCGGCATGCCCATGGTGGAGCCCGGCGTCCGGGTCCGCGTGGAGTTCGAGGGCGTGGGCGCGGTGGAAACCGCCGTACTCTGAAACAGAAAGGGCGTCGGATCGACCGACGCCCTTGTTGTTCAGGCCAGGAAGGAGCGCAGCGACCGGCCGCGCTTCGAGACTTGCAGCTTCTTGAGAGCCTTGGCCTCGATCTGCCGGATGCGCTCGCGGGTCACGTTAAAGGTCTTGCCGACCTCCTCCAGCGTGTGGTCGCTCTCGCCGCCGATGCCGAAACGCATACGCAGGATCCGCTCCTCGCGCGGGGTCAGGTCGGACAGGATGCGCATGGTGGCGTCCCGCATCGAGGAGCGCGCCGCCGCCTCAAAGGGAATGACCGCATTCTCGTCCTCGATGAAGTCGCCAAGACGGCCATCATCATCCTCGCCCACCGGGTTCTCCAGCGACACCGGCTCACGCGCGAGGCGCTGCACAGCGCGAACCTTGTCGACCGACATGCCCAACTCTCCGGCAAGCTCTTCGGGCGTAGGCTCACGCCCAGCCTTCTGGGCGAAGCGACGGCTCATGCGGGCCACCTTGCCGACCGTTTCGGTCATATGCACCGGCACGCGAATGGTGCGCGCTTGGTCGGCAAGCGAGCGGGTGATGGCCTGCCGCACCCACCACGTAGCGTAGGTGGCGAATTTGAAGCCGCGCCGCCAGTCGAACTTGTCGACCGCCCGCATCAGGCCGATGTTTCCTTCCTGGATCAGGTCGCCGAACATAAGGCCACGGTTGCGGTAGCGCTTGGCAATGTGCACCACGAGGCGGAGGTTGGCGCGGGTCAGCTCCTCCTTCGCCTTGCGCATATCGCGCTCGCCTTGGCCAACTTCGGCACAGACACGGCGAAGCTCAGCGGCGGGAAGCCCGGATTCCTGCTCGAGCGCAGTGATCGCCGCGCGGATCTGCGGCAGACCCGAGCGCAGATCCGCCAGCGTCGCCTCGCGGCGCGCTGAGCTGGTTTTCACTGCAGCAGCCGCTGTGAGCAGCGCCTCCAGGCCGGCCTGGCTGCCGTCCCACAAGCTCAGCACCACTTCGCGATCCATGCGCGCGGCCGTTGCCAGTCGCAGCGCACGCCCATCGAGGCCCAGCAACCGCCGATTAACCTCCCGCATCTGGCCAACCAGCAGGTCCAGCCGAGCGGGGCGCAACCGCAGCGCACCGAACAGGACCACCATCGCCTCACGGTGCGCCTGTGCCTCCTCGGAGCCCGGCCGCATGGAACGCAGAGCGTCATGCGCCTCGATGGCGGCGGTGAAGGCTGCCAGTACCTCGGGCTTCATCTTCTCGTCGAGGGTGGTGTGCGGCGTCGCCTCGCCTTCCTCTTCCACCTCGGTCTCGGTGGCCGCGGCCGGACTTGCGGCGTCGGCGGCCATCGCCTCCAACTCGACCACATCGCGCAGCGGCATCTGGCTGTGCTCCAGAGCCTCCTTCCAGGACCGCAGATGCGCGAAGCTCAGGGGGCTCTCGCAGAGCCCGGCCAACATGGCGTCGCGCCCTGCCTCAATCCGCTGCGCCAAGGCGATTTCCTGGTCGCGGGACAGCAGGTCGGTGCCGCTCATCTCACGCAGGAACATCCGCACCGGGTCGTCGGAACGGGCCATCGCGGCCTCATTCACATTGCCGGATTCGTCGTTCTGTTCCTCGCGAACTTCCTCGACCTCGTCCTCCGTTTCCGGAGCAGCTTCGGTGGAAGCGCTGGCAGGACGGCCATCTTCTTCCTGGTCGGGGTCGGCGAAGCCCTCGGCATATTCCGGGCGCCAGTCGGGGTCGGTGGAAAGGTCCTGGTCCCGCTCGCCTTCGGCGCCCTCACGGCGCATGCCACCAAAGCCGGCCCGAGCCTTCAGCGCCGCAGCACCGTCTTGCTCGCCCTGATCCGCACCGCCGTAGCCAAACATCCCGTCCATGCTATTCACCCGTGCTTCTTTCGTCTTTTGGGGAGGCCACCGGCCCCCGACCCCCGCCGTCTCTGCCCTTGGCGCACACGGCCCGACCGCCTTGCAGAAAAAGGCGGCGGGACAGGCTCGGACAGGGATTGGTTGCCACCCTTCCGTGGCAAGGCGATTACTTAGGTAGCCCGAGCGGGCAGAAACACCCCTCGGTGCGCGGCATCCTCAATCCGGACCTTTCGTCAGGGAGGGACGCCATATGCCAGAACCCGTCGGCGCATTGCATCATCGAAGATGGCCAGGCAGGTGAAATTCCGTAAACGAACGGTCATCACCACTCCTCCCGACCTTCCCGGCCGTGCCAAACGCGGATGATCACGACGGATGCGTCCTCTTCCAGCCTGTAGCGCAGCACATAGGCGTTGCTGGCAAACGGAATGAACAATTCGCGTCGCCCGGTCCCGTCGGCCATGGGTCTGCCGAGCCCTTCGCTGGCCGCCAGCCGGTCCGCCGCCCGGGCGATGGCCTTCGCCGCCCGCATTGCTGCCTGAGGATTTTTTTCCTGCAGGAAGGCCAACAGGCGCGCCAAGTCGCCCAAGGCCTCCGGCAGCCATGTCAGCCGCGCCATGGATCAGGGCCGGCCTCACTCGGGGCGCGGCTGAGTGGGGCCGGTGGGCCCGAAGCTTTCAAGCCAGTCACGCACCGCCTCGTGCGGAATGGCCTGTCCGGTCAGCCGGTACCTCTCCCAGCGATCCAGATCCTCGCGCTTCTCCTGCTCATAGCTTTCCTCGCGCTCCAGGAACTCGAGCACCGCCTTCTTCATGAGCCAGTGAGGGGAACGGTCACGCAGCTGGCCCAGGGCCTGCAGGCGGCGACGGGTTTCCTCATCCAGTTTCAAGGCAAGGCTGCTCGACATGCCAGCTCCATGGTCGCACCGGGTGCTACCTTTCTATACTTCGCGGCACCGTCACAGCAATGAAATCGAAAGGGATCAGCCCCGACGTTCCAGCAAGGGTCAGACCTCGCCTTCCTTTCCGGGCATGAGGCTGGGCAGCTTGTCGGCGACTTCCTGCACAAGCGCGTCAGGAAGGGCCGTTGCAAAACGGAAGACCCACTGCCCGCCATTGCGCGTCAGCGTGCCGATGCGTTGCCCTTGATGGACAATATGCCGCCGCTCCGGCTGCGCCGCCTTGCCCAGGCCACCTCCCCTGCCCTCGGCAGTCCGCATCAGGAGACTGATCTGGTCATCCGGGTCAATGGCCTTGACGTCACCACGGGCTGCCGCCAGTTGCGCATCCAACGCCGCCACGATCCGCGGCAGAACGGCCGCATCCGCCTCCACGGCTTCCATGACGCGTCTGGCCCGGAGCATGGCCAGACGTCCCGGCATCCGCAACCGCTGCGTAATCTGCGAAGGGAAGCGCGCCAGCCGCAGGTAGAGGCTGAAGGTGGATGGATCGAGCCCGAACTGGCGGGCCAGTTCCTGCCCCTGCAACTGCAGCCGCGCCTGCACTTCGGCGAACCACCGTGCGCGCTCCAGGGCGGAGATGTCTTCCCGCCGCTCGTTCTCAGAGAACTGGATCCGAAGCATCGCCGCGTCGTCCAGATCACGCCGCCGGGCCAGCACTTCAATGCCGAGGCGTCGGCAGGCTTCCAGCCGGCGCCGGCCCGCCGCGATCTCGAAGCGGCCGTCCGCGCGAGCCCGCACCGTGACGGCATCGTTCTGGCCGTTGGCCCGAATGTCATCGAGAAGCGCCTGGAACTCAGGCCCATCGAAGGCACCGGGGAGACGATCACGCGGCAAGGTGTCGTCAACCATCCCTGCATCGAGAAACAGGAATTCGTCAGCTTCCGCACCAGCGCCGCTGATTTTCGCGCGTAGCCGCTCGATCTCGGTTCTCTGCTGCGCCCTTGCGGCGCCCGCTTCAGCCAGTTCCGCCTCCAGGCGCTCCATTCGCTCCCGAAGTCCTTCAGTGGCCTTGCTCAGGGCGACTGACGGTCGATGCTGGGTTCCGGCACCGTTCGCCTCACGGGTCGCCGTCTCCGCCTGCTGCCGCACAGCCTGAGCCAAATGGTCGAACCGGGAGCGCACAGACTTCATGAGGATTTCCTCTTTCGATGAGTGGTACGACTGCCCGCCTGCCTGATCAAGGCTTCGATCTGACCGTTCACTTCGTTTACGCTGGCGATGACGCGGCCATAGGCCGCCCGATCCGTGGTTGGTTCATACTCGTAGAGCGTCTCCTTGCCGAAGCCGGCGGTTCCCACAATCCGCGAGTGGAGAAAGGCACCATTCAGCACGGTGTCTCCAAACTGCTCACGCAGCAGTGCCGCCAGCGCCTCCTGACTGCGATCGCCTGGATCGTAGTCCGTCAACAGGATCCGGCTGAAACCAAGCGAAAGCTCTCGTCCGAAGGCATCGCGGAAAGCCGCTATGTAGTCGGAAAGGTGCGCGAAGAAGGCGCCAGTCGAGGCAAGATCGGTCATGGTGGCGCGCATGGGAACGATGATGCCGCTGGCTGCATGAAGCGCAGCAGTCATCAGCATGTTCACATCGGGCCGAGTATCAACAACCACGACATCGTAGTTTCTCGGCACCGCGGCCAGAAATGCAGCAAGCTCATCGAAGTAGAAAGGCTCTTGACCGCCCCCCGCTGCTGCCCTCTCGGACAGTCGGTCCTCGGCCTCTGCGAGGGCGGTACTGGCGGGAACAAGATCAATGCTCGGCCAGTAGGTAGGTCGGCAGAGAGCGGCGGCGTCCACCCTTTCCGCCTCCGGGCTATCTAGCCACGCCGTGAAGCACTCTTTCCGGCCAACTTCCTCCACAGGATCCAGACCGAACTGAGCTGTAGCGCTGCCCTGACTATCAAGGTCGATGAAAAGAACCCGATAGCCGGAAAGAGCCAGGTACTGCGCGAAATGCACACTGCTCGTCGTTTTGGCCGAGCCGCCTTTGAAGTTGGTGAAGGTGATGCAAGGAGCAGTAGAAGCGGCTTTCCCTACGCTCCGTGAAGAGACGGGGTTCGCCCGTGCGAGCCGCTCGCGACAGATCCGAAGGTCCTCAAAGCTCAGCCTTGCCCGCGGTGATGTGGCGCCCTCGGGATAAAGGGCACGCAATTCGCGCGGCGTCACGCCGAGCCAAGCTGCCGCTTCCCTGGATGGAAAGGTCCGCAGGCGCTTCCGCTTCTCGGGGGCATTCTCAGCCTCGATGGCGCTCCGCTGCGCCGCGCCAAGGAAGTCAGCAATCCGACGAAAGCCTTCCGCCTGCTTCATAGGGAACCTTGATCCTGGACTTGAGCCACCCTCATACCCGCGCCATCATACATCGCAAAGCGGTGATCAGACTTGGATGCATCCAACTGACACATCGATACAGCACGGACTTGGATGCATCCAAGTCCCTAGGGCTAGGGCAGAGCCATGAGTCAAGCGGTGGAAGTGGAGAAGGTCAAGGTCCGCATCAGGGCATTGCTTGCCAAGACTATCTCCAATGGCTGCACAGAGGCGGAAGCGCTTGCTGCTGCAGATATGGTGGGGCGGTTGATGAGCCTCTACACCCTATCCATGGACGAGGTCCTGCTCCGCGAAGCTTCCTGCGTCCAAAAAAGCGTAGCCTTTGGCGGTATTCGCCGACGCCCGATCGATGGCTGCGTACCGTCTCTGGCGCGGTTCTGTGACTGCAAGGTTTGGATCACTCGCGAAAACGGCCTCGGCCAGTACATCTTTTTCGGGCATGAGACGGATGTCGCGATGGCCCTCTACCTCTACGCGGTCATTGCCCGGGGCATGGCCCACGAAGCTCGGCTGTTCAAGGAAGCGCTTGCGGTGAAGGCGCCGGTATTGCGCCGCCAACGCCTGCGGGCCTACCAGTGCGGCATAGCGAACCGCATTTCCGATCGTCTGGAAGACATGCTTCGCCTCCGACAAAATGACATTTCTGCTGCGCGGTCAGATGGCGGCGCGTTGGTGATCATGAAGCAGGATCTGGTGGAAGCAGCCTTTCGTGATATCTCAATCCGCTTGGTCGCCGGCCGGACGCGGCAGGTGCATAGCGATTCCTCGTTTCGCCAAGGCTACAATGCTGGCGACAGGATCAATCTGAACCGCCCCCTGAGGGAGGAGGCGCCCTCCCGACTGCGCTAGCATGCGTGACGTCCAACGCAGCAAGCTCTACGCTTGGGAAGAACGCGAGGTGGCTCCGCGTGACGGGACCGTGCTCCTGTTCCCGCAGATCAAGCCCATGGTCGATGCATTATGGCTAGACCTCGGGTTGTTGTTTCCTCCGATCGTCGAGCCGATGCCCCGCCAGGCACGTCGCCGCATCGCTGATGCTACCCGGCTGTGCCTTCGTGTTCCCGAACGGCTGCCCTCCTGGGTTCTGCTTCATGAGTTGGCCCATGTTCTCAGCAGCACAGCGGATGGAGAACATGATGGGCATGGCCCGGTATTTGTTGGACTGTATCTGCAGCTGCTTGTCCGCTATCTCCGCCTGCCTGAGGCCGAGCTGCTGTGTTCGCTGGACCGGTGTGGCATTGAGTTCGACGTGGATGCCCGACCAGTGATGCTCGACCCGCCGGCGACTGGGCAGGGGAGGGATCCCTCGGCTTGACGCGGCCCAATGCGGGCCGGATGATCTGGGGGACAACATGGCCCTGTTGGAGTTTTGCCGATGCCGCATGACGGTCACGAACATCACGACCTTCCTGGCCAGCCGCCAGAGGATGGCTGGAAGCATAGCGGCGTGCGCGTCATCCCCGCGGGAAGCTTCGATACAGGCACGGCTCAGACACAAGGCATGAACCGCGCCGCGGCCATTAACATGGCGCGGGTGGGCGCCCAGAAGATCTGGGCCGGAACGGTGCATATCCACGCTAATGCCAAGACAGGCGCCCATCATCATGGCGCCTTGGAAAGCGTGATCTACGTGATCAAGGGGAAGGCCCGTATGCGATGGGGCGAGAAACTTGAATTCACGGCGGAGGCCGGTCCAGGCGACTTCATCTATGTCCCCCCCTACGTTCCTCATCAGGAAATCAATGCGTCTTCAGACGAGACGCTGGAATGCGTGCTGGTCCGAAGCGACAACGAGGCCGTGGTGGTCAACCTCGACATCGAGCCCGTCGAGAAGCCCGAGGATGTCGCCTGGATCGACCCGATCCACAAGGACCCCGCCGCCGGTCAGGGCTAACCGCCCTACCATTGACTCAGGGGAGCAGAGCGGCATCCATCGTGCCCCGGCGATCCAGAATGGCAAGTTGCCAATCTGCGCCGGAGCGGTCCAGCCGCAGATCCAGGCTCCCGCCACTGAACGTCAGGTTCCGTAGGATCAAATGCTGCACGGTGTCCGGCAGCATGGGCCGGCACAGCGTGACCGTTCGCGTCTCTGCATCGAAGCCAAGCCCGAGACAAGCGCCCAGCATGGCAATCGGCGTGGCGGCTGCCCAAGCCTGTGGTGAGCAAGCTACTGGATAATGCGTTGGAGCTTCCCCCTGACGGCGGCGAAAGCCACAGAAAAGCTCCGGGAGGCGGTATAACGGGTCGAATGAGGCTGCCTGAAGAAGCCCTTTGAAGATCCGAAGACCGGCTTCGGCATGACCGTAGCGTACGAGGCCCTCTGCAATCAGGGCATTGTCGTGCGGCCAGACCGAGCCATTGTGGTAGCTCATGGGATTGTATCGGCGCTGCCCTGATGCCACGGTCCGGACGCCCCAGCCGCAAAAGGAATCGGGTTCCAGGAGTTGACGAGCCAGCTGCGCGGCTCGTTCAGGCGGGACGATACCGCAATACAGCGCATGGCCAGCATTGGAGCTCCGCACCCGGCACGGCTTCTTGCGGCCATCCAGCGCAAGGGCGTAGCTCCCAAGATCCTCGTCCCAGAAGGCTGCGTCGAATGCTTGCATCAGGGCATCGGCCCTTGCGGCATAACGCTGCCCCTGAACGTTCAAGCCTAGCCGGGCGGCAATGCGTGATCCGGCCTGCCACGCCGCGAAGCCATAGGCTTGCAGCTCCACCAGCGCGATCGGGCCCTCCGCCATCTCCCCATCGGCATGGAAGATCGCATCATGGCTATCTTTCCATCCCTGGTTGATCAACCCATTGGGCGTCTTCCGCAGGTATTCGATAAAGCCGTCGCCATCCGCGTCGCCGTGATCCCGGATCCAGTCGAGAGCCGCCTCGACGTTCGGCCATAGCTCGCGCAGGGTGTCGACATCACCCGTCCGATCCAGGTAAGCGCCTGCCAGCATCACGAAGAGTGGCGTCGAATCGACGCTGCCGTAGTAGCGATGAAATGGCACCTCGCCCAGCAGCGCCATTTCGCCCTGCCGCATCTCATGCAGGATCTTGCCTGGTTCCGCATCATTCTGGGCATTCATCTCGCGTGCCTGATGAGCCGCCAGGAAGCGCAAAACACCAAGGGCGAGGGAAGGATCCAGCCAGAGCGTCTGCAACGCAGTGATCAGTGCATCCCGTCCGAAAGCCGTGCTGTACCAAGGTGTGCCGGCATAAGGATAAGGGCCCTGCGGCGTCGCCGTTGTCAGCATGCCAAGGTCGGACACAGCACGTTGGAGCACGCTGTTTAGCAGCGGGTCGGTGGTTTCTACGCTCGCACGCCTGGCCTGGTGTTCCCGCCGCGCGGCCTTGGCCTTGTGCAACATTGCGCCAAAGCCACCGCGCGGAGGGGGCGCGTCGCCTTCACCACACCCGATGGTCATGAACAGGGTGCGTCGCCCACCCGCGGGCAATGAGATCTCCTGCACCGCACGCTGCGCTTCCAGCTGACGCGGCGCCGGATCGAAGCACAACGCCGTCTGCCGCCGCAATCCGTCGAGCCCGGTGTAGGACAAGGTTACGCTGTCTGTCGTAAGACTGGCACGATGGTGTTCGCCATGCGCCGGTCGGCGATGGCCACGCACCTCGAACAGATCAGCAAAATCCGCCGCGAAGTGAAGCTCAAGCCGAACGCGACAGTGACGTCCGGAAAAATTGCGAATGGCAATCCGCTCATGGCAACTGCCATTCCACAGGAAGCGCGTGCGCCGGATATGGAGCTCGCCCCGGGGCAGGGGGGCACCATCCGCCGCGTCGCTGAGCGCGGGGTTGGTCAGGTCGCAAGTCAGGGCCGAATTGTCGGCCTGCAATGCCGCGCTCAATAGCTGCGGCGTCGCGCCATTGATGCGAAGGCAAAGAAAAGAAAGATGCCGCGTGTCGCGATAATAAAGACCTTGCGCTCCCCCAGTGAGGTCACCGTCAGGGCCGAAAACGGCAAAGCTTTCATCATGCTTCAGCGTCATGGCGTGAACATCGGCCACCGCTGTATCCTCAGAGGCCGCCGGTGCAGGAGCAGCAGGCACGCTGTCCATCATGCAGAATGGGCCGCGATCACTAGGACACCGGGACGGAACAGCATCGCGAACACTCCCACTCTTCTCAGCATGCCTAGGGGCTCCCATAGGTCATCAGCAAGGGGATTCGGGTCACGGACCGGGCGCAATCAGCAACGCCATGCCAACTTCAGCGTGCTGCTTACTATGGTAACGCAACCGCAATAACCAAGCTTCCGGCACGGAGGGCGCAACTCTCTCGTTAAATCCCGAAGACAATTTAAGTTGCCTCGCGATCACGAATGCGAGATCAGTGGAGAGCAAGGGCACGGTATGGCCCGGCCCGGAACTTCTCGGCACTGATCAGGGAGAATCCCTCATGGCGGGTGGCGCAGAATGGTGGCGCGGCGCGGTTCTGTATCAGATTTACCCACGAAGCTTTTCCGACAGCAACGGAGATGGTGTGGGTGACCTGTTTGGGATCGAGACCCGGCTCGAACATATTGCCAGTCTGGGCGTCGACGGCATCTGGATCTGCCCCTTCTATGCTTCGCCTGGTGCTGACTTCGGTTACGACATCAGCAACCACGTTGCGATCGATCCGCAATTCGGCACGTTGCAGGATTTCGACCGGCTGGTGGCGTCTGCCCACCGCCTAGGCCTGCGCGTGCTTCTGGATCTTGTGGGTGGCCATACCTCGGAGGCTCATCCCTGGTTTCAGCGCAGCCGTGCCCGGCGCGACTCGATCGAGGCGGATTGGTACATCTGGGCGGATCCTCAGCCGGATGGATCGCCCCCCAACAATTGGCTGAGCGTCTTCGGTGGACCCGCCTGGCGCTGGGAGCCGCGCCGGCGGCAATACTACCTGCACCACTTCCTTTCCAGCCAGCCGAGCCTCAACCTTCTGAACCCGGCAACCCTGGACGCCGTGCTGGAGGTCGGCGAGTTCTGGCTGCGCCGCGGCATCGATGGCTTCCGCCTCGATGCCATCGATTTTCTGGCCCACGATCCCGGCCTGCGTTCAAACCCCGCGCGTGCCACCCCTGATGGCGAGATCCCGGCGAAGCTGTTCGGCCTGCAGCATCACCAGCACGACATGATGCATCCCGAAACGCTGACAATCCTGGCCCGCATCCGGGCTTTGACGGATCGTTACCCGGGCACCACCACCCTAGGCGAGGTGTCGAGCCAGGATGGAGCATTCGACCGCCTGCATCGCTACACAGCGGGGCAGGGGTTGCTGCACATGGCTTACACCTTGCAGCCGTTGCGTGGCGGGTTCGACAAGGCCACGGTGAAGGGCCTGATCGAAGCATCATCGGGCAACGGGCGGAATAGCGGCTGGCCTTGCTGGTCGTTTTCCAACCACGATGTCGAGCGCGCGGCGAGCCGCTGGAAGCCACCCGGATCGGATATTGCCGATCCACGCTTCACGCGCCTGCTGGCCCTTCTGCTTCTGTCGCTGCGCGGCAGCGTCTGTTTGTACCAGGGCGAGGAACTGGGGTTGGAACAGGCGGAGCTGGCGCTGGAGGACATCCGTGATCCATTCGGCCTGACCTACTGGCCGGAATTCCGGGGTCGCGACGGAAGCCGCACACCGATGCCGTGGGAAGCCCAGCGCCCCGCAGCAGGCTTCTCCACCGGCAAGCCCTGGCTGCCGTTGCCGGCATCACATCATGCCCTGGCAGTTGATCGACAAGAGGGTGATCCGGGCAGCCTTCTGCAGGTCTGGCGACGTGCGCTGGGACTGCGCCGTGCCTGCCCGGCCTTGATCCATGGCAGCCAGGAGGCGTTGGAGCTCCCCACACCGCTGGTCGGGCTGGTGCGTCGAGCGGAAGGACAACGCATCCTCGCCGTGTTCAATATTTCGGAAGAACCGGTGATCTTTGATGCGTTGGATCTGGGGCGGGCTGCGCTTCTGCCCGACGTCACCGGCGCAGCGCCCATGCTGCAGCGGGACGGCACTGCCGTTCTGCCACCGTTCGGCGTGATGCTGGCTCTGCTGGAGCCGACGCACAACCCCGCTCGGGGCGTGGCCGCACTGGAGATACAACGGGCCTGATCTTGCTGGGGAGCGCCCTTGCTCCCCTGGCACGGCGCGTGCTTTCTGGCCGGGAACACGCCAGATGGAGCCAGGCGCCATGCATCGCCGTTCCCTGTTCGCCGCCGCTGCGGCAGCCACTCTCGTCCGCCCCGCCATCGCACAGCCGGCCAGTGCGCGGGTGCTGAAATATGTTCCTCAGGCCGACCTGACCATCACCGACCCGGTGATGACCACGGCCTATATTACCCGGACCCACGGGTTGATGATCTGGGACCAGCTCTATGGGCTTGACTCAGATCTCCGCCCGCAGCCCCAGATGGTGGAAGGCCATACGGTCGAGAATGATGGCCGTCTCTGGACCTTTCGCCTGCGGGAAGGGCTGCTCTTCCACGATGGGGAGCCGGTGCGGGGCTTGGACTGCGTGGCCTCCATCAAACGCTGGGCGCAGCGGGATTCACTGGGTCAGGCATTGATGGCCCGGGTGGATGAAATATCGGCAGACAATGACCGCAGCTTCACCATCCGACTGAAGCGCCCCTTCGCTGCCATGCTCGACGCTCTGGCGAAGGTCGGCCCGTCCGCCTTGTTCATCATGCCGGAGCGCCTGGCGGCGACGCCCGCCACGACCCAGATCACCGAAATGGTGGGATCGGGACCGTTCCGCTGGAAGGGGGATGAGCGGGTGGTTGGCGCCCGCGTGGTTTACGAGAGATTCAACCGCTACCGTCCGCGTGAAAGCGGCACCCCCTCCTGGGGAGCTGGGCCGAAGCGGGTGCATTTCGATCGCGTCGAGTGGCATGTGATGCCCGACCCCGGAACGGCGACGGGAGCACTGCAAAACGGTGAAGTAGATTGGTGGGAAAACCCGCCGAACGACCTGCTGCCGTTGCTGGAGCGGAACCGCAACATCACGACCCGCCTGTCCTCGCCGCTCGGCACCCTTGGGACGGGGGTGTTCAATCAGCTGCACCCGCCCTTCGACAATCCGGCCATCCGCCGCGCCGTGCTGGGCGCGGTAAACCAACAGAACTACATGATCGCCGCCGCCGGAACCGACTCTTCGCTGTGGAATGCTTCGGTCGGCATCTTCACGCCGAACACGCCGATGGCCACCCGTGCCTCGCTCGACGTGTTCGGCACGCCTCCCGGGCTGGAACGGTCCCGACAGGCCCTGAAAGAGGCGGGATACAAGGGCGAGAGGGTGGTGCTGATGTCACCGTCCGATCAGCCTGTCCTGGCGGCGCTCGGCGATGTTTGCCATGACATGCTGCAGAAGCTCGGCATGAATGTCGAATTCGTGATCAGCGACTGGGGAACCCTGGTGCAGCGCCGCGCCAACAAGGCACCGCCGGAGCAGGGAGGGTGGAACATGTTCAACACGACCTGGAACGGCCTCGACATGATCAACCCGGTGGTGACGCAGGTTCTGCGCTCAGGCGGCGAGCGCGGCTATTTCGGCTGGCCCAACATTCCCCGGCTGGAAGAACTGCGCCAGGAATGGCTGGACGCCAACGACCTTCCCTCACAGCAGAACATCGCGCGTGAGATCCAGGCCGCCGCCATCCGCGAAGTACCCTTCCTGCCGCTTGGCCAGTACTTCTACAAGACTGCGCACCGCAGCAACCTGTCCGACGTGGTGGACGGGCTTTTCGTGTTCTGGAACGCGCGCCGCGCCTGACCTGGGAGAAGAAGCAGAATGTCCATTGTTGATTGCATCCGCCGCAACCACGCGGAGCTGACGGATATCCGGCGCGACCTGCATGCCCATCCGGAACTGGGCCTCGAAGAGCATCGCACCGCGGAGATCGTGGCGCGCAAGCTCGAAGAGTACGGGGTCGATGAGGTGCATCGCGGCGTTGGCACGACCGGCGTCGTCGGAGTGTTGCGCGGGGGCAGTGGCAACCGCGCGATCGGGCTCCGGGCAGATATGGACGCCTTGCCGATGCGCGAGATGACAGGGCTTTCGTACGCCTCCACCGTGCCCGGAAAGATGCACGCCTGCGGCCATGACGGCCACACCACGATGCTGCTGGGTGCCGCGAAGTATCTGGCCGAAACGCGCAACTTCAGCGGCACGGTGCATCTGATTTTTCAGCCGGGAGAGGAAGGCTGTGGCGGCGCCCTGGCCATGCTGGAGGACAAGCTGCTGGAGCGCTTTCCCTGCGATGCGCTCTACGGCATGCACAACGCGACTGACCTGGATGTCGGGCGCTACGCCATCGGTGCCGGCCCCTTCATGGCGGGCGGAGCCTTTTTCGACATCACCGTGCAAGGCCGGGGCTCGCATGGCGCGCGACCCGAAGGCAGCATCGACCCTGTGCTGACGGCGTGCCATATCGCCACGGCGCTGCAATCCATCGTGGCGCGCAACCTGTCCCCCCGCGAGACCGCCGTGGTCAGCGTGACCAAGGTCACTGGCGGCGACGCCTACAACGTTATTCCGCAATCGGCGGTGCTGTCGGGAACCGCGCGGTTCTTCTCGGCCGAGGTATCATCGCAGATCGAGGCCGCCATGCGCCGCGTGGCGGAGGGCGTCGCCGCCGGCTTCGGGGCGACCGCCGAGGTGGATTACCGCATGATCTTCGCTCCGCTGGTCAACGATGCCAGTTGCACCACGGCCTATGCCGATGCCGCCGCCGAGTTGGTGGGGGAGGGGATGGTCAATCGGGAGCGGGCGCCTTTGATGGGATCTGAGGATTTCAGCTTCATGCTGGAAAAGTCCACCGGAGCCTACATCCATGTCGGCAACGGACCCGGTGCGGCGCCGCACAATCCGCACTACAACTTCAATGACGAGGCTATTCCCTACGGTGCCGCGCTTTACGCGCGCATCGCGGAAACGAGCCTCAAGGGCTGAGCCTCATTCCTCCGGCCAGAGCCCCGGCGTTGCCAGTTCCACCAGATGACCGTCGGGGTCACGAAAGTACAGGCTGAAGGCACCGCTCGGCCAGCGCATGCGGGCCTCCTCGGCAATGCCGTGGCGGGCCAGATGCGCCGCCCAGGGCTCGGCTTCGGCCTCTTCGATACCGAAAGCGTAGTGCAGGTGGCCTCGGCCGCCATGCGGTGGAATGGAGCCGCCGGGCAGCCGCACCATTTGCTCGGTGGTGCCTATCGCAAAGAGCAGCAACATGTTGCCTGGTGCGACGCGGTAGGCGACCAGTCTGACATCCGCAAACACGGGCCGCAGGCCCATAATATCTTCGTAGAACCGCCGACCGCGCTCCAGGTCTGCCACGTAGAGGCCGGTTTCCAGAATTCCGCCGAGCGGCGGTGCCTTGTTCTGCGCCATGGTGGCCAGCCTCCAACCGTGATCTCACGGACCACAATGAGTGGGCGGCCCGGAAGTTCAGCGCAGACCCGCAGCGCGGAGCGCACGGTCTAGCAGCCCGAAGCGTCGGGGCGTGACCTCCCGCGCATCGCCGCCAGCATCGACCACGAAGCGCCTTCGCTCATCGGCACGGTCTGTGCCGAGCCCCCAGAAGCGGAGGATCTCGTGGGTTGAGGAAATGCCTGCCTCCAGCAGGAACGGCCCCGCCCTGCCGGCCTGACCTTCATCCTCTCCCGCGTGGAGAGGCACTCCATGGTCCAGCGCGGCAATCTCGTGGCACTCGACGATCCCGTTCCCGCCTGCGTCTCGCCAAAGCCGGTACCGGCCGAGATCCGTTGCCTGCTCCACCGCCGGATGCTCGATCGCCAACCCGTGCAGGTCGAGCCATTGCTTCAGGATCTCGGCAGCATTGCCGGGCTTCACTGTCACATCGGCTCCGCCTTGCCAGACCGAAATACGGGGCCAGGGTCCGCCATGGTCCGACGCCGTCCGCACCGCGTCGCCGCGTTGCCGGGCGGGCAGCTTCGCAGGGCGGTGCATGGCGTCGAAGGCGCCGGGCACGCCCTGTGCGGCGCCATAGGGAAGTCCGGCTATGATCGCGCCGCCCGAGAAGCATTCAGGATAACAGGCCAGCATCACCGAGCTCATCGCTCCACCCGCGGACAGCCCGCCGATGAAGACGCGGGTCGGGTCGGTCCCGTGTGTCGTCTGCATCCATTCGATCATCTGGCGGATCGAGGCAGCTTCCCCCGAGTTGCGCCGGGCGTCCTCGGGATTGAACCAGTTGAAACAAAGGTTGGGGTTGTTCTCACGGCGCTGCTCCGGAAGCAGCAAGGCGAAGCCCAACCTGTCCGCCATGAACGACCAGCCGCAGCCAAGATCAAAGCTGGCAGCATTCTGGGTGCAGCCATGCAGAGCCAGCACCAGCGGCGCACCCGGCGGAAGGTCGGGCGGAAGGTAGCAGAGCAGGCGAAGCTGTCCCGGATTGGAGCCGAACTCCGTGATCTCGGTCAATCGGCGGCGAGCCTCCTCCGCTGCTGCGCGTTCTGCGGGGGAGGGTGCGTGCGCCCGCCCTACAAATCGGGACCAGCGTTGCCGCAGGCGCACCAGCTCATCCAGGCCCGGTGAGGTTTCGGTCATGGCAAAGCTTGTCCTTCCTGGCTTGCGCCATCACCGCCACATCGCGATGCTGCGCCGCAGCATCCATATGGAGACGATCCCTGCCGATGCCATAGGCGAGGGAGCCCCTGGTCAACGCTGCTGCGGCGCGCTTTGCTTCCGCTGCATCAATAAGCAGGACGGGCCGAATGCTGCAGGGGTTGGAAGGAAAACGCGTCGTTATTACCGGCGCTTGCGGTATCATCGGTGGCTGGCTGATCGATGCCTTCGCGGCGGCGGGTGCTCGTCTCTGTGTCACGGATGCCGTGGCCGAGCGCCTGACCCCCCTGGCCGGCGCTTTGCCGGAAGGCAGCTTCACCCACGCCGCCGATCTTGGCGACGCCGCCGCCATCGCTGGTCTGGTAGAGACCATTGGTAGGCACTGGGGTTCCGCCGACGTGCTGGTGAACAATGCTGGCGTGTATCCCAGCGGGTTCCTGCTCGACACCGATGCCGCCGAATGGGACCGCATCTTCAACATCAACCTGCGCGCCCCTTTCCTGCTGACGCAGGGAATCGCACGGCAGATGATCCAGACCGGGGTACGCGGCAGCGTGATCAACATTTCCTCCGGTGCGGCGCGCAAGATGCGGCGCACCGTGGTCCCCTACTGCACGTCCAAAACTGCCCTTGATCGCCTGACCAAAGGCTTCGCGCTGGAGCTCGCGGAATACGGCATCAGGGTGAATGCGCTCGAACCCGGTTTCGCGGCCGGCAGCACCGCGAACCCGCTGACTGACGCCCACATCCGGAACACCATTGCCGG
Source organism: Teichococcus globiformis (assembly GCF_042646265.1). Lineage (NCBI taxonomy): Bacteria > Pseudomonadati > Pseudomonadota > Alphaproteobacteria > Acetobacterales > Roseomonadaceae > Roseomonas > Teichococcus globiformis. Next base: position 17,186 of record NZ_JBHRTN010000029.1, on the reverse strand, counting down.
TATCCCGTTGGGGCGCCCTGCCGCTCCACAGGATGTTGGGCAGGCCGCCCTTTTCCTGGCGGGTGACCTTTCCTCCTACATCACCGGCACTTCCCTGGCGGTCGATGGCGGCAACTCGATCGGCAGCATGGCGGTGTATCAGGACAAGACTTCCGCCCTCTAGCGCCGAGCGCCAGATCGTCAGCTTGGCATTGATGCAAAGCGTGCTGGCAAGGTAGCGCCTGGTCTTGCTAGAAGCGGGATGTCCGGCGCCGTCTTCCCTCCTGGCGCGATTTGTGGAAGCAGCGCCATGCGGCTCCGTTCAAGCCTCCTTTTCGGATTGGCCAGCCTTGCGCTGATGGTCGCCTCGCCCGTGGCGGCGCAGGGCCTCGTCTATGTGCTGAATTCCGGCGACGCCACGATCGAGGTACTGGACGGTAGCACAGGCCAATCGCGCGCCCGCATTCCCGTGTTGCGGGAGGTACACCATCTGGCGCTGACGCCCGACGGCAGCACGCTGATGATCGGCGATTCCGGTGCCAACGAAATGCTGTTCGTCAATCCCGCAACGGGAGCGTTGCTGCGGCGCGAAGCACTGTCGAACCCGTACCATCTCGGGTTCAGCCCGGACGGGACGTTGCTCACCATCACCAGCCTGCGCCGTGACCAAGTGGACCTGTATCGCTGGGATGGCCAAGGACTGCAGCTGGCGAAGCGGCTCGATATGCCGGACATGCCCAGCCATATGGCCTACAGCCCGGATGGCAAGCAGGTCTACGTCACCTTGCAGGGGACCGGCACGGTGGTCGCCATCGATCTCGGAACCATGGAGCCGCTCTGGACGGCGGAAGTAGGGCCGGAACCGGCCGGGATCATCTGGCATCAGGGCAAGCTGCTGATCGGGATCATGGGCAGCGACCATGTCGCCGTGCTCGATCCCGCGACCCGCCAAGTGGAACGTAGGATCACCGTCGGACGCGGCGCCCACGCGCTGTTTCCCGCACCGGACGGCAAGGCGATCTACGTGACCAGCCGGGTGGACAGCCGCATCACCGTCCTGGATCCCATGAGCCTGGACATCGTTCGCACCCTGCAGGTCCCCGGCGGCCCCGACTGCGTCACCTTCGATCCGCAGGGCCGTCTCTGGGTGACCCTGCGCTGGAAGGGACGAATCGGCGTGGTGGATCCCATGACGGGTGCCATGGAAACGCAACGGGTTGGCCGGTCGCCGCATGGCATCTTCTATGCCGCGACGCCGTCTACACCGGCCGCAACCCATTGATGCTGTCCAGACGCACACTGGCGGCAGGAGCCGCAGGGCTGCTGCCTGCAGGTCTGGCTCGCCCCTCGCTGGCGCAATGCCGGGCGGGAACGATTTACCTGACCATCGATACGGGATGGGGCCGGGAGGCGGAGGCCATCGCTGCCACGATGCAACGCCGTGAGGTGCGAGCGACCTTGTTCGTGGCCAATGAACCTGGATGGCGCGGCGACACCACCTTGGGTCCTGGCAACTGGGCCGATTTCTGGCGTGCCCGTGCCGCAGATGGCCATGCCTTTGCCAGCCACACCTGGCGTCACTGGTACTTCACCGCCGATGCCGGGCCTGGCCAAGTCCGCTACGCCTCGCGCCGTGGAGAGGGTACCGAGATCCTGGATGGGTCTGCCTTCTGCGCCGAGCTGGCCCGGCCCACCGACAAGCTGCGGCAGATCGCACCGGCTGCGCGCATCTTGCCGCTTTGGCGCGCTCCAGGCGGACGCACAACGCCAAACGCGCTGCGTCTGGGCACTGCTTGCGGGCTACGGCATCAGGGCTGGACCGCACGCGGCTTCCTGGGTGACGAGCTGGACAGTGCCAAGTATCCCAACAGCGCGCTCCTGGGTCAGGCCCTGCGCAACATCCGCGACGGCGAGGTGCTGATCATGCACTGGGGCGTGCGCAGCCGGCGCGAACCGTTCGGTGAGGTCTTCGAGGATCTGGTGGCAGGCCTGCAGGCAAAGGGCTTCTGCTTCGCCCTGCTGCCGGCGCAAGGTATCGGGGCGGCCTAGCGGCCCGCTAAGGGGGAGCACGCCGTGATCAGCCTGCTGCAGGATGGATGGGACAGCCTGAATGGCTGGATTTTCGAGGTCCTGGTGCAGCCGGCGCTTTACGCGCTCGGTTTGATGGCCTGGGCGGAAGACGCCTTCGAATGGATCGACTTCGCGCTCTTCGGACTGGTGCAGATCCTCGTCATCTATGTCATCTGCCGTCCGCTCGAGGCTTGGAATCCGGTGGAGCCGCGCACCGACCGAGGCAGTATCCGCACCGACATCCTCTATACGGGCCTGACGCGCCTGGGTCTGCTGCCGCTCCTTGCTTTCATCGCCTTTTCGGCGCTGGAGTCCCGCTTCTCCGGGCTTGTCGCCAGCAGCGGCTGGGTGCCGCCAACGCTGGAAACCCTGTTTCCCATGCTGCGCGACTGGCCGATCCTCGCGCTGGCCGTCTATGTGGTGGTGCTGGACTTCGGTGAGTATTGGCGGCACCGCTTCCAGCACATGTTTCCATGGTGGTGGTCGCTGCATGCCGTTCACCATGCCCAGCGCCAGATGACCTTTTGGACCGATGACCGCAACCATATACTCGATGATCTGATCGGTGCTTTCTGGTTTGGCGCCATTGCCCTGGCGATCGGGGTGCCGCCGGGCCAGTTTCCCATCGTTGTCGTCATCCTGCGGGTGGCGGAAGCGTTCAGCCACGCCAATGTGCGGCTATCCTTCGGCGCAGTGGGCGAGCGGCTGCTCGTGTCGCCACGTTTTCACCGACTGCACCACAGCGCCCTCGGAGCCGGAAAGGACGGCAAGAATTACGGCGTGCTGCTCCCGGTCTGGGACTGGATCTTTGGCACCGCCGATTTCCGCCGCCACATGTTTCCGGAAACCGGCGACCCCCGCATTCCCGAAGCCATGGCGACGGGGAGCTGGGCTCAGCAACAGGCTGCGGGCTTTCGCCGCCTGGGACGGACACTGTTTCGCCGCTTCCGTCGTGACGATAACGGCCGCAAGGCTTACTAGCTCGGTGGAAAGGGACGCCCTGCCCTTGGAGGCGGCCCTGATCCCGTGGCTCAAGCGTGACGCAATCTATCCAGGAAGTGGTCCATCTTGCTTCGCAGGGCCTCGGCTTGACGCGAAAGCTCACTCGCGGCGCCCCGCACCTCGCCGGCAGCCCGACCTGTGCTCTCCGCATCGTCGCTGACCCCGCTGGCATGGCGCGATGCCTCTTCCGTGCCCGAGGCCGCCTGAGCAACAGCGTTGCCGATCTCCCGAGTGGCCTCGGCTTGCTGGCCGGCGGCCTCGGCCACCAGCCCCGTCGCTTCGTTCAGTTCGCGGATCATGCGGGCAATTTCGCTGATAGCCTGTGCAGTGCGCTGCGTCTCGGCCTGCATGCCGGCGATCTGCTGCCCGATTTCCTCCGTGGCCTTGGCCGTCTGGCTGGCCAGGTTCTTCACCTCGCCGGCGACCACGGCAAAGCCCTTGCCGCTTTCGCCTGCCCGCGCGGCCTCGATGGTGGCATTCAGCGCCAGAAGGTTCGTTTGGCTGGCAATGCCGGTGATCATCTGCACCACATCACCGATACGCGCCGCAGCCTCGGACAATCCGCGCACCGCGCGATCGGTGTGCTCCGCCGCTTCCGAAGCTTCGCGGGCCCGGGAAGCGCCATCGCGCACCTGCCGCGCCACCTCGGCAATGCTGGCCGACAATTCCTCGGTGGCCGCTGCCACCGTCTGCACGTTGCCGCTGGCCTGTTCCGAGGCGGTGGCCACCGCGGCGGCTCGCACATTGCCGCTGGCCGCAATCTCGGACATGGCTCCCGCCGTGGCATCCATCTCGGTGGCAGCTGCGGCCACCGAACGAAGCGCACCGGCCGTTTCTTCCTCGAATTCGCGCAGCAGCGCATCGACCCTCTGCGCCCGCGCGAGCTGCTGCTTCTGGTTCTCCTGCTGCGTCTCGGCCATTGCATGACGCTCCAGGGAGCCTGCACGAAGCGTCTCGATCGCCTCGGCCATCTCGCCCAGCTCGTCACCGCGTCCCCGCTCCGGCACGGCAAGTGCCAGCTCACCGCCAGCGATCCGGGCCACGATGCCCGTGAGGCTGCGCAATGGCCGCACCATCCGGCGCATCAGCAAGGCCACCGACGTTGCGGCCAGGCCACAAACCAGCAAGGCCAGCGCCAGGGCCTGCAGGAAGCTGCCCCGCGCCGCTGCCGCACCGGCCGTCGTGCGCTCCGTGGCCTCGTCCAACGCGGCGTCGCGCAAGGAGAGGATCTGCGCTTGTGACTGCAGGGACCAGGGGCGGAACTCAGGTACCGTGGTGCCCCATTCCGGAACCTCGCCAGCCAGCGCTGCACGGGCACGGACCAGCATCTGGCGCCAGCGCTGCTCAGAGGCTTCCTGAATCCGCAGCTGCTCCCGCATCGCCTGCTGCAGCCTCGCGCTGTCCGGCAAGGCGGCAATGAGGCGCTGGGCCGTAGCAAGGGCCTGCTCCATCTTGCCGCTGTGCAGCTGCATCTCGTCATAGGTCGCAGGCTGCACCGGCAGGCTGCCGATCCAGGCTGTGACCGGCACGCTGCGCCGTCCCATATAGTCGCGGAAATCCATGGTGGCATTGGCCACCTCCAACACGATGGCGGCACTGGGCGCCAGGGCGGTGACCCGGATGCCGGCTTCCGCTGCCAGCCGCTTCATCGCCTCGATGCTTTCGTTGCGCGTGGCCTGTGTCACGGTGGGGAGGCCGGTGTCACGGGAAGAGATAGGCTGCTCCATCTCCTGAAGCGCCCGCTGCCGAACAGGAAGGATGCGGTCGCGGACGGCCCTGACGACATCGGCGCGGAGGCCGGCCTGAGCGGCGCTTTCCTCGCTTGCCTTGAGCCGTGCATCCGTCTGCGGCGCTGCATTGCGCGTTGCCGCCAAATCAGGGTTCGGAATGCGCAGTTGGGAAGCAAAAGCGCCCACTTCCACCGCAATGGCTGTTTGCGCCCGTTGCGCATCGCTGATCGCGCGGGTCAGCAGACGCGCTTCTTCCGCGTTCTGCCATGCGGTCCAGGATGTTGACGAGAGCCACAAGGAAGCACCCGTGCCTGGAACGGCGACACCGCAGAAGCAGATGAGAATGAAGGTACGGATACGCACAGCCTACTCCCGGAGTCTTTCCATGAGAGGTGATCATCCCTACGGCATCTTAAGACTTCCCTGCTGGTTCGCGGTGCTGAGCGACCGCTCCCCATGCAGGAGATCAAGAGTCTGTGATTCTGATGCTTCAGCGAAGAGGCGCCGGGTCAACGGAATCTCAGCCTACCTCGCTCTGCGCACGCCTTCGCGGCGTTAACGGAATGCCGTGTCGAGCTGTGGATGTGAATAGCGGCGACGCGGCATGGCATGTTCGGACAGCCTCGAGGCTCGACGGGCAACGTCGCTACGCCTTTGCGGGAGCCACGGGCCGGCATGGTGTGGTGCCATGCGCCGGGTACAGGCAACGGGTGCTCCTTCAGTAAGCCGGGCTTCAGGAGGAGGCGCAGTGCGCTCGAATGTCGAACGCTTCAGTTCGAAAGAGCCGAAGCGGGTCCCATCTTTCCATTTTCGTTCGTTGATCCACATAGGTGGAGCTGCCTGACGTCCTGACCTCAAGGCAGATGTGCATGGTCCTCCAGGTCGCGCCGCAGCGGAACTCATCGTGTTAGACGCAAAGCTTGAGCGGCGTTCTTAAAGCAGGATTTCAGCTCTTGCGGCCAAACCACGTCCTCTTTCTTCTTCGAACACGTTCTTTTTTAGTCGTTCAAAGAAGCTGTGAAACCCGCTGCCAGGGATGTGCCGCTAAGCTACCGGCATAGTGCCCCATCGGGCGGCGGCGTGCCGGAGTTTCGCCATGAGTGTCGCTTCTTTCTTCATCAGCATGTCCTGTCTGTCAGGGGCCATCTTCCTGTTCGAGCAATTCATTGCTGTGCCCGAACGTCGCCGCGCTGCAGCCCTAGGGTCCTTTGCCGCTGGAAGGTTCGCCGCGCCTTGCGATCGCTGAAGCCCTTCGCTCCTGCTTAGGCGTCGGAGGCGGCTTGACGCCATCGGCGCCCCGCCGCGCAATGTCGCGGAAGAAAGAAGGGAGCACGCCGGGTGACCAGTCCTTCCATGCCGGGCTTCATCGACCGGGATGTCGAAACGGCGGAAACACGTATCCGCATCGCCGTGGGTGGCAGCGGCTCACCTGTGCTGTTGCTGCATGGACATCCGCAGACGCATCTCACTTGGCATAAGATTGCGCCTCGCTTGGCCGCCGGACATACCGTTGTCGCGGCCGACCTGCGAGGCTATGGCGATAGCGCCAAGCCGACAGGTGGTCCGAACCACATCCACTACAGCAAGCGCGCCATGGCAAACGATCAGGTGCAGGTCATGCACATGCTCGGCTTCCGCCGCTTCGCAGTTGTCGGTCATGATCGTGGTGGCCGCGTGGCGCATCGGATGGCGCTTGACCATCCCGATGTTGTGGAACGGCTGGCCGTGCTCGACATCGCGCCCACGGCAACAATGTACGCCCGCACCGACATGGAATTCGCCCGGCGCTATTTCTGGTGGTTCTTCCTGATCCAGCCGTATCCATTGCCGGAGCGGATGATCGGCGCCGATCCCGAGTTCTTTCTGCGGGCACATCTCGACGGGCAGAGCAAGACACCCGGCGCAACCAGCGAGGCGCTCTTCGCCGAGTACCTTCGATGCTACAGCGATCCGGCAACGCGCCATGCGATCTGCGAGGATTACCGAGCCGCCGCCAGTATCGACCTGGAGCACGACGCGGCCGATGCCGGGAAGCGCATCCTGGCCCCACTTCTCGCGCTCTGGGGCGCGAAAGGCACAGTTGGGCAGCTTTACGACGTGCTGGCCACCTGGCGCGACAAGGCCACGGATGTGCGAGGCCGGGCGCTGGATTGCGGCCACACGTTGCAGGAGGAAGCGCCCGAGGCCGTTCTGGCCGAGTTGGAGGCTTTCCTCCAGCAACGCTGACCTCGCCTCAGCGACGCCGAGAGCCGCCCGGCGGTCCGCCGCGCTTTGGCGCGCCCACAGCGGGGCCCCGTCCGCCCGATCCGCGCGACGGTCCTGAACCCTGCCTTGGCGGAGCGCCGGGGCGGCCTGTGCGACCCCGCCCGCCGCCACCCCCCAGCTTCGGCGCAGGGCGCGTGGAGTTCTGAGCCGCTTCGGAATGCCAGGGGTGGCCGGCAAAAACAGGGATCGGCTTGCCAATCTCGCGCTCGATATCGCGCAACCAGGCCCGCTGATCAGGATCGCAAAGCGAAACCGCCCAGCCTTCCCGGCCAGCCCTGCCGGTACGGCCGATGCGGTGGACGTAGCTCGCCGGCTCGTTTGGCAGGTCGAAATTGAAGACATGCGTAACGTCATCGACGTCGATGCCGCGGGCGGCGATGTCGGTGGCCACCAGAACCTTGACGCTGCCGTCGCGGAAGCCGTTCAAAGCCGCCTCGCGGCGGTTCTGCGACTTGTTGCCATGGATGGCTGCGGCGGAGATGCCGGCCTCGGTCAGCGCGTCCGAAACCTTGTTGGCCTCGTGCTTCATCAAGGTGAAAACGATGGCACGCTCCACGCTGCGCTGGGACACCAGGTGCAGAAGCGCCTCCTTCTTCGCTTCCGCTTCCACGAACATCACCGTCTGACGGATGCGTTGCACCGTGCTGCTCGGCGGCGTGACCTCCACTCGCGCCGGATCTCGGAGCAGGCTGTGCGCAAGGGTCGCGATGCTCGGCGACAAGGTGGCGGAGAACAATGCCGTTTGCCGTTCCGGTGGCAACAGGGCGATGACCCGGCGAATGTCACGGAGAAAGCCCATGTCGAGCATCCGGTCCGCCTCGTCGAGCACCAGCGCCTCTACGCCGGAAAGGTCGCACAGGCGCTGACCGCACAGGTCCAGCAGGCGTCCCGGTGCCGCAACCAGCACGTCGACACCGCGGCGCAGAGCCTCAACCTGCCGGCCCTGGCCGACACCGCCGAACACAACCGTGGCAGACAGACCAAGATGACGCCCGTAGCGGTTGACGCTGTCGCCAATTTGGCTCGCCAGTTCGCGGGTTGGCGCCAGAATCAGTACCCGTGCGCCGAGCCGGGGCGGTGCCCTGCGCTTCTCGGCCAGTCGGTGCAGCAGCGGCAGGGTGAAGGCGGCGGTCTTGCCGGTGCCCGTCTGCGCCAGGCCGATCAGGTCGCGCCCCTGCAACAACGGGCCGATGGCTCCGGCCTGGATGGGAGTTGGCGTGGCGTAGCCTTCCTCCTGAACCGCCTGCAGCAGCGGAGCGCACAAGCCGAAACCGTCAAAATTCGTCATTCTGTTATTCCAGTGAAGGCGCGCCGGACATGCGTGGCGCAACGCGGCGGCCAGACAGGCCAGGATCGTTGGGCAGGGTTCATGGGCAGGATCAGCCCCAGACGGAGACCGCCACCTTGCGGATCAGCGGTACCACCTCGTCCAACGAGGCGAGCTGGCCTTCCCAGACCTGCTCAATCACGTCGCGGTTGGCGTTGATCCAGGCGGCAACCCGATCAAACTCCTTTTGCTGCAGACCACCAGCGACCTGCATGGTCATCGGCTCCAGCATCAAGATGGTGAGCAGGTGCTGCTCCAGCCTGTGGCCAGGGGTGGCGCCGATGACCACCGGCTCGTCATCGCGGCCACGTCGCAGCCAAAGATAAACCGGAAGGCCAGTCAGGTGCTGCGGCAGCCCCACCGTGCCCGCACGACCTGCCCGGCGCGGTTCGGCTTCGTCAGATGGCGGGGCAGCCTCTTGCGGCTGGGGTGCTTCTGCTTGGCTGGGCCTGGGCGCTTCGGCAGGGGATCGAGACTGGGCGGAAGGCCCGCTATCCGGTGCGGGGGGTAAAGGAGCGGGTTGCGGTGCCACGTCCACTGTCTCGGCTGCAGCGGCGGGCGCGAGAGCCACCCCTTCATCGTCCGCCGCCAACAGAATGGAGCCGTCCGCGGCAAACACCATCCGCAGGGCGTCCTCGAAAGCGATCCGGAACATGTCGGCAGGCTGGCCAAAGCCGAAGCGTGCCTCCAGTTCGGCCCAGGAGGCGATGCTTTCCTGCCCCGCCTGCGACCGAAGCCGCTCCCGGGTCCACCCATGGGCGTCGAGCGCCATTGGTTCGGCTGCCAGCCGCGCAACGATCGTCCGGTCCAGCGCAACGGGCATTGCGCGCAGCGAAGCCTGGAACCGGCTGTTAAGCCGGAATCGCGGCCGCCAGCCGGGTTCCGCACGTCGCCCGAGGCCTCGTGCATCGAGCAGGGGAACCGGCGAGCCTTCACCAATCTGCAACAGGATCCGGCAACGCGACACCAACTCGGCCTGTTCGCGAAGTGTGTTCAGAACGACTTCGCTTTGCGGCAGGCCGAGGGCAGCGGCGAGTTCCGAAGCGTCCTCCCCAAGCTCGACAACCGGGTTGTCGGCATTGCGCAGGCCGCGATCGCAAAGGGCCATCACCAGCAACCGCAAGGCCCAGCCATATGGCAAGGGCTGATCGGCGGAGGCGCCTTCGATGGTCAAGCCGGCCTGGTCCACACGCCGCCGCCATTGGCCGGAATGCGGCGTCAGCGGCAGCGCCATCCGGCACAGCTCGGCATGGTGCCAGAGGCTGTCGGCATCGGAGGAAATGCTGTTGTTCAAATCGGGCAGCCTTGGGAAATCATCGGGCATTGGGCGGCAGGTCGTGTTCAAGGCGGGCCACGGGATCGCGCCCCTGCCAGTGTTGGGGCAATCAGATCTTTCCTTGGCCGGCGCAGTCAGTTCCGGAAGGTGAATACGTCACAGGGCGCAGCATGGCGACGCCTCCTTAGCATGGACCCGGCACCGGCACGACCGCGTGTCAGAGGAAACAGGCAGTTGACCGAACCGGCAGGCGAGCAGTGGCGGGTTGAGCCACCACGCATTCCGGATTTCAGGGGAGCAAAGGAGCCCGGAATTGCAGGGTCCTCGCCGCAGAGAGATAATGCCTTCAAAATGCCCCGATTTCAACCGTCATGCGACATCACATCAGTTTGTCGGCAGCATCTTCGTACCCGCGGGCTTTGCGTCGCGGTTGCGGCATGGCATTTCTGTTCCGCATCATTCCGCCGGCCTCAGCTACCATCCTCGAACCAGGATCGAACCATGCGGATCGCGCTGATCCATGCGCTACGCCATTCGCCGCCCCCGATCGAGGCGGCTTTTGCCCGCCTGTGGCCGGATGCCGATCTGATGAACTTGCTCGACACCAGCTTGTCGGCGGATCTGGCCCGTGATGGCGGCATCACGCCGGCCATGACCCGGCGCTTCCTGGACCTCACAGCCTATGCGCTCGGCACGGGCGCGGATGCCGTGCTGTTCACCTGCTCCGCCTTCGGCAAGTGCATCGATGCCTGCAAGGCTGCGCATCCCACTATCCCCATCCTCAAGCCAAATGAGGCAATGATCGAGGAAGCCTACGCGCCCGACCGGCGGATCGGCCTTCTGGCAAGCTTTGCTCCAGCGCTGGAGTCGATGCGTCCGGAATTTCCGGGCGATGCGCTGCTGGAGCCGGTGTGGGCCGAGGGCGCCTTGGCCGCGCTGGATCGGGGGGATGCGGTGGGCCATGAACGGGCCGCGGTGGAGGCTGCGGCACGGCTGCAAGGCTGCGACGTCATCGCTCTGGCCCAGTTCAGCCTGGCCCCGACTGCGCAGGCGATCGCCGCCAGCACCGGATGTCCGGTGCTGACCACACCCGACAGTGCCATCCGCAAGCTGCGGGCCATGGTCGCAGCATGACAAAGCAACCGACCCGGGAGCGGTAACGCCGTGCAGGATCCCATCCTCTTTCTTCTGACCGTTCTGGCGATCCTCGGAACCCCGGGGCCCACCAATACGCTTCTGGCCACATCCGGGGCAGCCTCCGGGTGGCGGCGCTCCCTACGGCTGCTGCCAGCCGAGGCAGCAGGCTATTTCATCTCGATCCTGTTCCTGGGGCTGGTGCTCGGGCCGGTGGTCGCGGCATCGCCCCTGATCAGCATCACGCTCCGCGTCGCGGTCGGCGCCTATCTGATCCTGCTGGCTTTGCGATTGTGGCGGCAGGGCTCCGTGTTGCACGGAGAAGCGGTCGCCATCCGTCCGCGACAGGTGTTTGTAACCACCCTCCTGAACCCCAAGGCACTAATTTTTGCCCTGGGCGTGGTGCCCTTCGGCTCCCCGCATAGCTGGGCTTACATGGCCGGCTTCATGGGCGTGCTGGTCGTGGTGGGGATGAGCTGGATCATGGCGGGGGCTGGCCTGGGGCAGGTCGCCGCCCGCGCCTCCAGCGGCCCACGGATCATTCCCCGTATCGGCGCCGCCGCTATCGGCACCTTTGCGGCGCTGATCCTCGCCTCGCCCTTCATGTCGTGACAACAGCGGAACCGATGTGCATGCGCCAGACAACAAGCGAACCCGACGTGCTGGTGATCGGCGGCGGGCCCGCCGGCTCCACGGCGGCCGCCCTGTTGGCCAAGGCTGGACGCTCGGTGATCCTGGCTGAAAAGGAGGCCCATCCCCGGTTTCACATCGGCGAAAGTCTGCTGCCTCGCAACCTCGACATCTTCGAGCGCCTCGGCGTGCTGGACCAGGTGCGCGGTATCGGCGTGCACAAACCGGGCGCCGAATTCGTATCCGATCGTACCGGCCGCAGCTGTGCCTTTCCGTTCGCTCAGGCGCTGAACCGCGATCGTACCCATGCCTGGCAGGTGAAACGAGCCGAGCTCGATGCGCTGCTCTTCAGCAACGCCATCCGCAGCGGCGCGCAAGGCTTTCAACAAACCCGCGTCACCGCCCTCCGGCCGGGCGCACCCGGCGAGCGGGCCCAGGCCGAGGCGCGCGGTGCCGATGGTGTCACGCTGACATGGCGCCCGCGCTATGTGCTGGATGCTTCAGGCCGCGATGCCTTTATGGCGACGCGGCTGAAGGTGAAGGACTCCAACAAGCACAACAACACGGCCGCGATCTACGCTCATTTCACCGGTGTCACCCGGCGCGAGGGCGATCTGGAGGGCTATATCAGCATCCACCTGGCCGAGGATGGCTGGTTCTGGCTGATTCCTCTGCCTGGCGGCATCATGAGCGTCGGCTTCGTCGGCAATCAATCTGCCTGGAAAGGCCGGAGCGGAACTCCGAAGGAGTTGTTTCTGGCTCGCATCGCTTCCAGCCCCATGGTGTCGGCCCGCATGCACGGTGCGGTAATGGTTTCGGAGATCTTCAGCACCGCGAACTACAGCTATCGTGCGCGGCAAGGCCATGGCGATGGCTTCCTGATGATCGGGGATGCCTTCGGCTTCGTCGATCCCATGTTCTCGACCGGCGTGCTGATGGCGATGACGGCGGGCGAGATGGGTGCCAGGACGGCGGATACCTGGCTTGACGATCCCGTACGTGGGCAGCGTCTGGCGGCACGCACCAATCGCGAGCTGGCCGATGCCATGGACCGCATTTCCTGGTTGATCTACCGGGTGAATGATCCGGTGATGCGCTCGCTCTTCATGGCACCGCGCAACACGTTGTGGATGCGAGACGGCATCATCAACATGCTGGCAGGCAACCTTCGCGGCAACTGGCGCGCCATGATTCCGGTGCTCTCTTTCAAGGCCGTGTTCTACGTGCTTTCCGCTCTGCACCGTCAGGGCCTCGGCCCCGCCATGCCGGAAGAAATGCCTTCGAACGCCTGACGGTCGCCAGTACCGTCATGCACCTGTAAGATCCGCCGGAGGTCGGGCTTAGGAGGTTGCGACGTCGGAACAGCACATGCAGGAGCGGGCCTGGGTCCGCCTGTCCTCGGGGCGGCGCCTGAACCTGCTCGATCCACAGCCGGATGCATGGTCGGATGCTGATCTGGCGATCGGCCTGTCGCGGACCTATCGCTGGGGGGGTCATTCCTCCTGGCCTCTTCCGCTTTCAGTTGCGCAGCATTCCCTGCTGGTTCTGGCACTGCGGGAACGCTCCGGCCCACTGACGCCAGCGGAAGCCTTGCGCGAACTGCTGCACGATGCCGATGAGGGACTGCTCGGCTTCGACTGCATCACCCCTTTGAAGCCGCGGCTCGGCTCGTCCTATGCCGCGCTGACACGGCGGCTTTGCCGGGCCATAGCGCTGCGGTATCGCTTGCCGGCCTGGACCAACTCTTCCCATGCGACGCACAAGGCGGCGGATCGGGCCGCCGCCGCGAGCGAAGCCTTGCACGTCGCGGGCTGGCCAGCCGACGAAGTCGCCGACATTTTCGCCGGACATCCTGTGCTGATCGATGATCCGCTCGCCCTCGTGCTGCCTCCCGGCTATGCACCGTGGCAGCCCTGGGCCCCAGGCGTGGCCGCCGAGCGTTTCCTGCACCGAATGGCTGCTACCGGGCACTTGCCCTAAGAGCGGATATGGCTTCGACCCGGCAGCAGCTTTGGTATGGCATGGAGCAGCAGCGGCATCAGAGCCAGCTCCACCAGGGTCTGGGTGACGATGATCGCCGGAAGCAAAAGCCCCGCTTCGGGCAGGGCGAAGGCCACGGGAAGCACGACCAGGGAGTTGCGCGTCGCGCCGCTGAAAGCCAGAGCGCGGGCGGCGGGTGCGGCAAGGGCGAAACCGCGCCCCACAAGCGCGCCTGCCAGCGGCATCGCCAAGGTGAAAGCCGCATAGAGGGGAACAAGCCGTGCCACCTCATCAGCCTGCGCAAACACGTCGGGCAGGACCGCCGCCACAATCACCAAAAGCGTCATCGCCGTCAGGGGCACCGGCAGCCAGCTCAATGCGCGGACCATGTGCCGTCCGGCCGTTTGCCGCGCCGCCCAGAATTGCGTGGCTGCGGTTAGCGCCAGAGGCACCATGATCAGCCAGAACAGCGCCTGAAGAAAGGGCTCCGCGCGGATCAGCCTGGCGGCGTCCTGTCCCAGAACCAGCCCGATGAAGAGTGGCAGCGAAATCATCTGGGCCACCAACAGCAACGGAGTGGCAGCCAGCAACAACCGTGCATTTCCATGGGCAAGGTGGGTAAAAGCCACGACGTAGTCGATGCAGGGGGCCAGCAACACCAGCAGAACGCCGAGCCGCAGCACCGCTGGCTCATCGGGAAGCGTCAGGGTGAGCAACGTGGCGGCGAGGGGTGCGATCAGAAAGTTCGTTGTTCCCAAGGCTGCCAGAAAGCGCCGCTCTGTCCATCCCCGCCGCAATTCCACGATGGGAACTTGCAGAAAGGTCACGTAAAGCAATGCGGCCAGGGTCGGATTGATCAACGCACGCCAGGTCTGGCCCGGCAAGGCGAAGGCGCCCCAAATGCCCAGCAGCGTTGCGGCGAAGCTGATGGAAATCTGGTGGCGTTCGAGGGAATCGCGCGAGACCGTCAAGCGGAGTTCCTGCCCCGGCAGTGATTCTGCCGCTTCATTCTTCCTGAGGGTCCGCTGCTACCGTTCCGGGACGGCGCGTGCCATGCGGGCGCAGTCCTCCGCAGTGGTGCGCGTACGGAAGGCAAAGCCGGCGGCGTCAGTGATGTCGTGCTCGACCACCGCCCCGCGGGCCAGTTGCGCGCCAAACATCCGGCAATCGGTCTGCTGCTGCTGATGGGTGATCATTGATGCCTGCTCTTCCCGTTCCCGGAAAGGGAGCGAAAAGATTGCCTGGTTGCGACAGTTCAGGCGGCTGCCTTGCGCCGAAATGGCGATCAGGTGCTCTCCCGGCTGCATCGCCATCGGCAGCTGCGGCCCGAGTTGGCGGGCCAGCCGGGCCAGGTCTGTGCGTAATGTGATTCCACCCTCTGCCAAGCCAAGCTGTGCCAGGAAGCTCCGGATTTCCTGTGCAACACCGCCGAGGCTGGCGCAGGACAGGCCGAGAGCGAGGCCCAGGCCACCTGTGCTCAAGAGTATGGATCGCACGACGCGCATGGGATGCACTCAAGCATGTTGCGGCGCGGCACACAATGGATCCGGGTCCGGAACGGAGCTGTGGCCGGATGGTCGGTAAAGTACGAACCGAGCTTGTCGATAGGCATGGCGAATGGTGTTTCGAAAGGTTCAGGGATCGTACTGAACCGACCGAACCGCTCGGTCGGTTCAGTACGAAACGTTTCAGCTCAAGCGGGCCACCGACGCTTCGTGGCCACGGAAAACCTGTGATCGCTCGGGCACCGGGGAGGGCGAGGGCTTAAGAACCAGTCCGGTATCCGTCACCTCGACCCTGGCTTCGGGGTAAACCGAGAGAGCGAGGGCCAGCGGCTCCTTGAAATGCGCCTTGAAGTGCTTGATTGTTTTGAAACCGCCGCCGAATTGCTCGAAAAGGGCGGCCCAACGGATCGGTGTTGGCTTCCGCAGCACCCACAGGCGGTAAGCCAACCACACATAGACATCGATAGCCATGGAGCGGCTTGCCAGCGCCTTGATCGCCGTTTCCCGCACCGGCAGGGGATGCTCGATGAGGGAGTCGTAAAAGGCCTCGTCCAACACGACCCGCTCACGCCACAGGGACAGCTGATCGTTCTCGTTGCTGGGCAGGATGGCATTGCGAACGAAACTGCCATTGGTGATGCGCATCCCTTCTTCGGAGGTGGCATAGAAGGTCAGTCGGCACAGGCTCAAGCGGCGAGATTGTTCCCGTACAAGGGAGTAGCCTTTCCCGCCATTATTGACCCCCATGCTGGTCAGCCACTTGTTCATGGAGCGTCCCAGCTCAACCTCACGCGACCGGGTGCGCACGGCTTCGGTCTGCAGGTAGAGCAGGATCATGCGCGCTACCGAGCCATAGGGAATGCCAACACGGCTACCCTTCTGATCCTTGCCGCTTTCCACCCGCAGGGTGAGACCCACAGCCTCGCGGACCCATTCCGGCTCGTCGGTTCGGCGATGCGGCAAGGCTGTAAGCGCGAAACCGGCATGAACAAAGCCAGCAGCCAGATCTTCTTCCGACATGACCGAGTAGGCCGCGTCCACACAGAGCCGATCGCGGCTGGTGACCGCCAACTCGCGTGCGCGGTCGATGCCAATGGCTTCAATGGTACGATGCAGTTGGCCCGCCAGAGCGTCATCGATTCCAGCTCCCCAAGATAAAGGCTGGTCGGGTTCGTGATCCGTTATGTCCTGGGCCACGAAAGGGATGGGGCGGGCCATCGGAGTCGCCTTCTTTGCTCGCCCGGCCACCGTCAACATTGCGGCTGGGATAAGTCAAATCGTACTCTGCCGACCGGGGGTAAAGCGGGCCCGCTTCAGCAATTCTTTTTTCTGCGATCGTACCTGACCGACCGGCTTTCCGTCGGTAGCCTTGGTTTCGTACCGAGCCGACCGCTCCAATAGAGATATTAGAATCCTATTAGAAGTGGGCCGGTCAGGTACGAGGGGCGACTCGCTTTTCGTCGGGTTGGTACGAGGATCGGTCGGCTTAGTACGATCCTGAGTGTGGATCGTGGAGCCATCCATGGGTGCACGACCGGCCTAAACGGGTCGGTAAAGTACGAGACGGCCTGGACGCTGAGGATGCGTTTCCGTTTGAACGAAGGCGAAGTCTCCAGCGCAAGCTTCAGTCTAGGCCGTCCAGGATGTCTCACTTGCTCGGAGCAAGGGTCTAAAATTCAGATCTAGCTGAAGTCAGTGATTGTAAGCATTGGCTCGTCGTCTGGACAAGTCATCACCTTGAGGCCACCTAAAACTATAAAATAAATAGTAAGATCATCCCTGAGTGCAATTTAGCATCATGCGCAGAAAGTAGGGTTCTTATCTAACAAAGAACGTCGCCATGGCGGAATTATATTCAATATAGCAAATAATACATAGAAAAGTCTCTGATGCCGCTTCACGGCGTATCTGGAAGAAGTGCTTCCAGGGGACGCCTGCGGACCCTGCCTCCTCTATAAACTAAAAAGTAGAAAAAGCCCTCTCCTGCAAGGGCAGATCGCCGCACAGCTTCCTCTCTGCCGTGCAAACCATCGGGTTGATCCCCTGCTGTCGTAAAATCTTTTTTGAAACGTTCGAGATTTCGCTGAATGTAACAGGTGAAATCGCACACCCATGAGGGTGATGGATATCCGGCCTTAAAAGCTCCTTAAAAAAGCTCGCGTTTCCGTGAGGCCACGGCTAGGGCTTGTGCGTTCCGAGCGCCTGGCGGGCGGCCACTTCGCCAGCAAACCTCGCGCAACTCGTGCGACGCCTCCGCAACTTTGCTGTGCACCACAGCAAAGAAGGAA
>NZ_JBHRTN010000028.1:36367-77773 GCF_042646265.1 Teichococcus globiformis | reverse complement strand
CGGCGGCGAGGTGCGTGAGCTGTCCCTGGTGCCGCTGGGTGAGGCGCGGCTCGGCCAGACCAGTCTCGAGGATTGGCTCCGACGCCGCGCGGCCGCGGCCTGAACCAGCGAGAAGCGAGGAGCCATCCATGAAGACCTTGTTACGCACCCTGCTGCTTGCCACCCTGCCACTGCAGGCCGCGGCGGCGCATGACCATCAGCTGGCCTCCGCGCCGGTGCCGCAGATCGCGCAGAGTTCCGGCGTGACGGTGACGCTGGTGTACCAGCACGAGTTGCCTGGCCTGCCGAACAAGAGCATCAAGGGCGTGCTGGTGGAGTATGCGCCCGGCGGTGCGAACCCCGCCCACACGCATGCCCGCTCGGCCCTGATCTACGCCACCGTGCTGCAGGGCGCCGTGCTGAACCAGCTCAATGGTGGTGCTTTGCGGACCTTCACCGAAGGCCAGAACTTCACCGAGCTGCCGGGTGACCGCCACGATGTGAGCGCCAATGCCAGCCAGACCGAACCTGCCAAGCTGCTCGCCGTCTTTGTGGTGGATACGGACGACATCGCGCTCACCACGCCGATCGCCAAGGAACAATAAGGCCCTTCTTACAACCCATGCTCCGAAAGGATCGTGAGCCGTGACCAACTTCGCTGCCGACCGGATGCGTGACGAGGTGATCCTCGCCGCCCGCATCCTCCTGATCGTGCTGTTCCTGGTGTTTGGCTGGAGCAAGCTGATCGGCTACTCCGCAACCGTTGCCTACATGGCGCAGGTGGGCGCGCCCATGCCGTCCCTGGCGGCCCTTGTCGCACTGGTTGTCGAGGTCTTCGTGGCCCTGGCCATCGGCCTGGGACTTTGGGTGCGACCACTGGCGTTGCTCATGGTGCTCTACACCCTGGGCACCGGGCTGATCGGGCACCCGTTCTGGGCAACAGAGGGCGCGGTCCGGTACAATGATGCGGTGAACTTCTACAAGAACCTCAGCATCATAGGTGGCTTTCTGCTGCTCTATGTCACCGGCGCGGGGCGGTACGCGCTCGACAGCTGGATGCGCCGGACAGGGCTGCCGATCGCCCGCTGATCCTGCGGGAGCAGCGCCCGAGACAAGCCTGTTTCCAGCCATCCAGAAAGCCGCTGCATGCATCCTGCCTGCCGCGGCCTTCGCTCTGATGCTTACTTCCTTATCGGAAAGGCGGAGAACAACCTCGCCAGCTCGACGCATCGTCAATCGAGACCAGCCTTGCGACCGCTTAGGCCATGGCAGGCAAGCATAGGGCAGGGTCAGTGCAAGGGTGTCACCCGAATGCTAACCGCCCGGTGGTTTCCTCCGGCCGGGCGGTGTTTTAGCGGGCTCACTCTACACCGCCCGGAGGCTGGTGGCGATCCGATGAAGATCTGTTCTCGCTTAAGGTGCTTGCTGCGCCGCCGTAGTGAGATCCTTGCAGCTGAGGCGGAGTAAAATGCTCGATGAACGGCAGCAAACGTTTGTAGGCTGGGACTGAATGCCTGTCGGGCACGGTCGCGATGGGTAAGAAGCCGGTGAAAACACAAGGCATAAGCGTAGCGGTAAACGGCGCAGGTAGAAGATGCGATATGCCCGCCACTCCTTCTCTCGTCCCTGAGCTTGATGTTTTCGATCTAGACCACTCGCTGTCCGTCTATATTGATGTGTTGGGCTTCAGGTGTCACGTAAGTCGCCCTGAAGAGCGCTTCGCTTACCTGATCCGCGAAGGGGTTCACCTCATGCTGGAAGAGGCTGCTGGACCAGGTAGACGCTTCCGAACCGCCCCCCTCGAGTATCCCTTCGGCCGAGGGATCAACCTGCAGATCGAGGTATCCGATGTTGACACTCTGTACGCGAGTGTCCAGCAGGCGAGTTTGATGGTCGTTATCCCGCTTGAAGAGCGTTGGTATCGACAAGATCAGACTGAGGCAGGCAGCCGGCAGTTCGTCATGGCTGATCCAGATGGCTACCTGCTTCGCTTCTTCAGCGACCTGGGTTGGCGTCCCGTCGAAGGCGGCACAGGATGACGCACCTCACCAGCACAGGACCGGTATCAAGGTATACTGCTGCCGTAGTGCAGGCTGAACTTCGCTAGATCCAGGTCATAATCCGCTGCGCCGGTCGTCGAGTTCCTGGAGGCATGCTCGAACTCGCACCGCGACAGCTGGCACATCGGCTCAGCGATGGCAGGGCCGATCTCTCGTGGCACGTGGGAATAGGCTTCGGCAACGAAGCTGGACATGGATTTTCCCCATCGGCTTTCCCTGGAACGACGTCGCCCGTTGTTGGATCGGCTATCTTCATCAGCAAGCCATTCTAGTCCACCGCCTGATCCGGCCATCGTCGTGCCTATTCCCGGCTATCGACCATTTTGCAATGGAACTGCGGTCGAGCGTGAAGCCTGTGCAGATCAAGCCATTCTCCTGGCCGGCGTTGAGAAGATCATATCTTGGTTCGCCGGCCCCTGCGTCGCTCAAGGCATCCACGCGGGTCTGATGCTGCCTGTCATTCTCTTGTGGTCGCCGATCGAGAAAAAACATATAATTCCGGGTACGAAACGGCATATAGACGCAGTGCATTCCCATACAGGGAGTTCTGCCATGAAACTCAGTAGATGCCTGCAGGCTGCACTCATCGTTCTAACCACCGGCTTGGAGCTTCCGGCGCGTGCGGAAACCGCCACGGAGGTCATCAATGGGGCTACCTGTATCTCATATCCGCCCTACGACACCACGTCGGCCGTCCCCTACCAGCACTGGCTCTATGTCTTCAGGGAGCTTGCCTTCTGTCATATCACCATGCCGCCCGGCTGGTCGGTCGACGATCTTTCCTATGTCCTCTTCAATGCTTCGCTGTCTAGCGGCACCCTGACGGCACGCCTATGCGTGCATTCAGGAACCTTCACCGTCACCTGTGGCGCTCCACGCACCCTTTCTGGGGGCGCAACCTTGCAATGGGTACAGCCGCCTGTGGTGCCGAGCTCTGCGTCAGGAGCATTCGTGCAGCTCCAGTTCCCGGGGGGAACCGTATCATCCGTTCGGCAGCTAGTGCCAGTCTGGATAAGGTAGATTAGCGAAAGCGTCCTGGAGGTGCTGCGATGCCCATGTCATGCGAGCGGCCAGTCTGGTTCTTCGGCACAGGTTTGACAGCCCTGATGCTTCTCTCCTGTGCGCCGGCCCAGGACTGGCCAGCGAACCTTTCCCCAGAGCAATACCGCACAGCCTTGGAGAGCCGCAGCCAGGAGGAAGTCCGCTTCCTGGATAGCCTGGCGCGGGAAGTCCAGAACGAACAGCGGAATGATGCCTGGGCCCGTGCACAAGAAGCAACGCTGCGCACATCATATGCTGCCGACTCCCGCCTGCCGCGGGACAGCTTGCGGACCATCGACTGCAGAAGTTCGAAGTGCCAAATAGAATTGCAGACCCCCTTCCCACGTCAGCCATCCACGACAGCTGAGCAGTACCACGCCGTCAACAGCTGGATCTCCACACAGCAGCCTTGCGGCTACACCTTGTCAGCAGCGCTCCCTTCAACCGCACCCACGGGAACGACCCGGATCTTTCTGGACTGCAGCCGCCGATAACATCCAGAAGCATTCGGACACCTCGAAGTACCCGTTGCAGTGCAGCTTCTGTGAGCAGGATCATGCCTCAGGCCGTGTCGCATCCTGCTGATGGGACCGGATGATCGGATCGGGGCAGCCGATGCCGCTCTTTGTTGGAGTTGCGACTTATGCGGGGGTAACTCGGAATCGAGAAGCAAGAAGATCGCGGCGTGCTGCTGAAGGATGAGCCTCTATTGGAAAAGGGACATCTCCTACCGAAATGCTTGGCTTAATGGCGTTACGCTGTCAAAGGAGCGGCAACGAGTGCAGCTTCGTAGTCCTGGCTCAAGCGAGTGCGCTGATCGTGAAACTTCGGCTCCTGCTTATAGAGACAGCGCTTGGAGAATGTCGACCGGGCTTGATGCCCGGCCGTTCTCCATTTAGGCGACAAAGAAGTCGCTGGCAGAAAGATCCGCCGGCTTGGTCGTCAGCGTCGCGAAGACCATAGTCTCACTGCCACAAGCGCCATACCCGTTGAAGAACAGGTCACCCGTATCCGTGTCGTAGATGATCCGGGCGTTGTCTTCACCAGCGGTCCCTGAGACAGCAAAGGCGTCCTCCGCCAGCTGGCCCACGGGCAACCCGGCATAAACACTGATATCGAGCTGGATCTTGTCTTCACCGACGCTGAAGTCGACAATGCTGTCGGAGCTGCCCGTGAGCCCGAGCGGCGCGCTGAGTGCGAAGGTATCGGCACCGACACCGCCGAGCAGGGAGTCGTTGCCAGTGCCGCCGTTGAGCAGATCGTTGCCAGCGCCCCCAACCAGGAAATCATCGCCCTTGCCACCAGTGATGATGTCATCACCCATGCCGGCGTTGATGTAGTAGCTCTTGGCCAAGGCGGACACGTCAATCGTGTCGGACTCCGAGGTGCCGAGACGCACAACATCGAACTGGTCGCCGCGCTCGGTTCCGGAAACTAGATCGCGGACGTCGAAGGTGAGGCCCTTCTTAGCCGCCTCGAAAGTGATGCCTTCATCATCGAATCGGCTTACCGACCCCTTCAACTCGCCATTGTTGCCCTCTGCCTGGAGGCGGACAGCTAAGCCGCCGTCTTGATTTGCCAGAGCGTTGCCATCGTTCGCACTGCCATTGCCCACCTCGGCGCTGGTAAAGGTCAGCCGGACCTGGCCAGCAGCATCGGCACCCACGCTCACCACATCGCCGCCAGGGCCAAGATCGGCTATATCGGCGCCGTCACGAGAGACATTGAAGAGCGCCACGTCGTCACCCGCACCGCCCAGCAGGGAATCGTTGCCGGGCCCGCCCTTCAGCGTGTCATTGCCCGCGCCGCCAACCAGGAAATCATCGCTCTTGCCGCCGGTGATGACATCATCGCTCATGCCGCCATTGATGTAAGAGGAGAGCGGCGAGCCGGATTGATCGAAGTGGTCGCTCTTCTCCGTGCCGAGACTGACGACATTGAACTGATCGCCCCGCTCGGTCCCAGCGACGAGATCACGCACGTCGAAGGTGACACCCGGATTCAAGGATTTGAAGGTGATGCCCTCGTCGTCGAAGCGGTGCACGGGGCCGATAAGATCGCCGTTGCTGCCCTCCTTCTGAAGCCGCACTGCCAGGCCGCCATCCTGGTTGGCCATGGTGTTCGAGTCACGCGCATTGCCATTGCCGACCTCGGCGCTCGTAAAGGTCACCCGAGCCTGCCCTGCCTGCTCGCCGTAGACCAGCACAGTATCCCTGCCGGCGCCGAGATCCTTTTCAACGGGCCCGTTCCTGGAAAGATGGAGGAAGGTAAAGTCGTTCTCGGGGCTGAGCCATTCCTTGATGGCGTCGGGACTGAACTTCTTCCAGTTCATGGCGTGTTGTGCCTCCGCAGCGGGGTTTCCCCGTCAAGACGGGCCAGGATGACCCGTCACTATTCCCTACGGAGGGAACAACAAGATGGACGCCGGACAACACGAAAAAGTCATTCAATGTGGTGTCCTTTTCATCGTGTATCCACCAGCGTCAAGTTCCAACCAATTGCACCGGGAAATTTTGGCCTACCGTGACAAGTAGATCGGGTTTGATGCATCTGCGAAGGGCTGCGCCCCGTAGATGAATTGGCGAAGACGTCCCGGGGCCAACACCGGGGCAAGGTGGAAGTCGCCAGAAGTTTGACCTCTCCAGAATGGAACGCCAGCGATGCTCAAAGCCCCCACGGTTGCAGATTTGTTGCTAATGCCCAGCTTGCGCACCCTATCTCCGCGCGGCATCCAGTCCGCACTGGAGCAGTTCATGCGCGGCTATAGCTTCGAGCTCTTTGCGCGGATGGCCGATCTCCTAACCACGCAGGACCCAGATTACGCGCTGATCCTTCGCGATTGCGGAGCCGAGGCTATATCCGAGGTCCAAGAAGAAAGGGGACAGCATCAAGGGATCTACCGGTTCCTGTATCAGGACGAGGTCATTGGCTTTGTGCGGATGCGACTGCAGGCAGATCAGAGACGCCCTGAGCCAAGCGCCTCAACCAAGCTCGTTTCCATCCATGTTGATGCCGTTCTCGCGTGCATGCTGGCGCAACGCATTTCCCACTCCCTGGCCGTTGTCGAGGACCGTCCGGCCCGTGCCATCAATGCCCCCGTGGACGATTTTCTCGCCGGCGATTGCGAGCCAGATTTCACCGGGTCCATCAACAGTATCCCCGATGCATCGCTCCGCAAGCTGCTCGACCTGGATCTTCTGTCCTGGCGGTGACAGGCACGGAGCAGCAACAGTGCATTGTCTGAAGCGCAGCCCGTTCAGCCGCATCCGTCCTGCAATTGACGCCGCTCCACTGCCGTCAGCCTCTCTCCCAGCTGCACGCGGACAATGACGGCACGGCAGTTTGCCAAGCCACGTCCCTTGGCAGAGGCTACTTGGCGGGCAACCGCCTTCAGTGTCGGGCTGCCGTTGCGCGCCGTGGCCTGTGCTTGGCTCCGTACCGCCGGCTGAGAACCGTCGCCGTCCCGTGCTTCGGCATTTCTTGCCGGGGACGCGTCCTCGGTTCGTGCTACGGACGCCGCGGCGGGCGCCTTCTGCGCCGGTGGCTCTGCTGCCTGCACGATGCGGTCAGGTCCGACCGGAGCAAGCCGATGGACCTCGAGGCGATAGGTTTGCACGCCCGGCGCGAAGGCAGGCTGTTGCAGGGGCGCGGCGACCGGCTCGGGCGTGTCTGCCTCCGGTGAAGCAGTGCCAAGCGGCTCGGGCATCAGCATCCCTGGCATCTCTGTTATCAGCGCCACCTGGGGATACCGGCCTGGCGGCGATGGTGGAAGACCGGGGCCATCTTTCTCCAGACCATTCATGCTCAGCAACGCTGCGACAGTCGCCACTAAAGCTGTGCCTCCGGCCGCCCAGATTGTCATTATTCTCGGGCGCCGCTGCTGGCGAAACCACCCGCTGGCGGGCGTATCGGCCTCGCCCGGCAGCTTCGCTTCGACCTTGGTGCCGGCGCCAGTCCTGGCGGGCGTCAACACGTCCGGAACGGTTTCGCCCCGGGACGGGCGGCGCCTGCGAAAGGCGGGCAGCGCATCCTGCTCGTCGACGAGGTCGATGATAGACGCCCGCCGAATGCTAGGTTCGCGATCCGCCATGCGTCACTCCTCCCGGAAGGCACGCCCGAGCCGGTCGCGCAAAGGTCCGACCAGGTAGTCCAGGGCACTGCGCGGCTCCGTGGCGATGGTGACCTGGGCAGGCATGCCCGGTTGCAGCCGGAGCCGGCGCAAGGTGTCCACGGTGTGCGGGTCGCTGGCATCGGTTCGCAGCTCGACCGCATAATAGGCCTCGCCGGTCCGATCCTCCGTCAGCCGGTCGGCGGAGATGGTCGTCGCGTAGCCCCGAAGCACCGGGTCGCGCATTTCCGAGATGCCGGACAGCCGGATCTCGGCTGCCATGCCGGATGCGACGCGGCTCTTGTCCTCCGGCCGCAGACGCGCCTGGAACAATAGCGGCGCCCCCAGCGGCACGATGTCGAGCAGCGCCGCGCCGGGCGCGATGACCCCGCCCTCGGTGAAGACGCTGAGGCCAACCACCTCGCCGTTCGCCGGCGCCATGATCGTGGTTCGCGCCAGCGCATCCCGCGCGCTGCGAAGCCTCGGCAGGACCTCTGCGATGCGGTCGCCGGTGTCGCGCAGGGCATCTGATACTTCCGTCAGACGCTGCTGACGCAGTTGCAGGATGCGCAGTTCCGCCTCGCCGATCGAGGCGCGAGCCCTGGCCATGTCGGCCACCACCCGCCCCCGATCGGCATCCAGCGCGGCGGCGCTGCGATCCAGCGCCAGTACGCGTGTGCGCGGAACCAGCCTCTGCCGCAGCAGGTCCCGCAAGCCTTCCACCTCGTCGGCGATGAGCCGGCGCTGGCGGTCGATGCCATCCAACTCGGCCAGCCCGCCGGCGAGTTGCTCGCGCAGCTGCACCATCTGCTGCCCGATCACGGCGACCGAGCTTTCCAGCTGACGGCGCCGCTCCACCAGGAGCGCGGCCTGCGCAGCGATCAGGGAAGCCGGCGCCAGCCCGCCAGGCCGTGCCACAAGTTCGGCATCGTCCAGCACCAGATCCTGGGTGCCTTCGCGCTCGGCCACCAGCCGGGCCTGCGTCACGGCCAGGGCATTGTACTGCGCCTCCAGCACGTCAACCTGGGCCCGGGTGGCGGTGCCATCCAGGCGCAGCAGCGGGTCTCCCGTCGCGACCCTGTCGCCATTGCGCACAAGGATCTCGCGAATGATGCCGCCCTCCTGATGCTGCACCGTCTTGCGGTTGCCATCAACCGCGACAGAGGCTGGGGCCACTGCCGCGCCGCTTAGCGGCGCCAGGGCTGCCCAGCCACCGGCGACGGCGAAGAACAACACCATCACCACCGTGCCGAAGACGATGGAGCCGCGCGCATCGGAATGTGGGCGGGCCGCTTGGCCGTGCAGCAGCCCGTCAGTTCCACTCATGGCGCACCTCCCGCCGACTGGTCCCGCTTTTCTTCCCCGATTTCCGCCTCCTTGTGGTCGACGGGACGCACCGCCTGCCGCCGAAGGGCGTCGATCACCTCCGCACGGCGGCCGGTCATGCTCACCGCTCCGTCCTCCAGCACCAGGAGGTCGTCCACTGCGCCGATGATGTTCGGACGATGCGCGATCACCACGAAGGTGACGCCCTGCTCCTTCAGGGCGATGAGGGCCTGCCGCAAGGCCATCTCGCCCTCCGCGTCGAGCGCGGCGTTGGGTTCATCCAGCACGACGAGGCTGGGCAGGCCGACCAACGCGCGGGCCAACCCGATCCGCTGCCGCTGCCCACCGGAGAGCACGGCGCCACCAGGCCCGACCGGCGTGTCGTAGCCCTGCGGCAGGTCCAGGATCATGTCGTGCACGTCGGCATGCAGTGCGGCGGCGACAACTTCCTCATCCGAGGCCTGGCCGAAGCGGGCGATGTTGTCGCGCACCGTGCCGGCAAACAGGCCGACCTCCTGCGGCAGGTAGCCGACATGGCGCCCCAGCGCCTGCCGGTCCCATTGCCGGAGATCGACGCCACCCAGCTTCACACGCCCTTCGCCTGGCGCCAGTGCGCCGATCAGCATGCGGGCCAGGGTCGATTTCCCCGCAGCACTGGGGCCGATGATGCCCAGCGCCTGCCCGCCTGCGACGGAGAAGGACACGTCGCGCAGTACCCGACGCCCGCCGGGGCCGGACAAGTGATAGGTGAGCTTCTCCACCGCAAGCCGCCCGTCGGGGCGCGGCAGGGACATGCGCGGCTTCTGCGCCGGCATCTCGGCGAAGACGCCACGCAGCCTGCGCCAGCTGTCCCAGGCGGCGCTGATCTGGCGGCCAGCACCCACTGCCTGCTCGACCGGCGCCAGGGCGCGCCCCATCAGGATGACACCAGCGAAGATCACGGCTGGCTCGACGGCACGCTCGATGGCAAGCCAGGCGCCAACGCCCAGCATCAGGCTCTGCAAGGACAGGCGCAGGAAGCGCGTCGCGGCGGAGAAGGCGGCATGGCGGTCGCTGGCTTCGGCCTGACCGCCGATCATGCCCCAGCGGTCATCCTGCCAGCGTGCGACAAGGCCGGGCAGCATGCCCATAGCCACAGCCGGCTCGGAACCCCGCAGCACCTCCCCGGCAAAGGCGTAGGAGCGGCTGGCCGCCTCGGTGGCGTGGCGCATCGGCCGACGGATGGCGAACTCGCTGAGGATGGCAAGCAGCAGCAGCAGCAGTGCGCCCGCTGTCGCCACTACGCCCAGAACGGGATGGATCAGCGCCAGAATGATGAGGTAGATCGGCGTCCAGGGGGCATCGAACAGCGTCTGCACCCCGGCGCCCGTCATGACCTGTCGTAGCTGATCGAGATCGCGTAGCGCCTCGCCGCGTTTCTCTCCGCCACCGGATTCCCGCCGCGTGCCTCGCGCGGCCAGCGTCGCCAGCAAGCGCGCCGCCAGCATCTGGTCCATGCGGATGCCAGCGCGGACGAGGATCCTGGCTCGCACGGCATCGAGCAGCGCCATGACCAGGAGGGCGAGCAGCAGCACAAGGGTCAGGAGAAGAAGTGTCGCCTCGCTGCGCCCGGGCAACGCGCGGCCATAGACCTGCATCAGGTAGATAGGTGATGCTAGGTAGAGGAGGTTGATGGCGCCACTGAAGACGGCGGCGGCGATGAAGTAGGGCATGCACGCGCGGCGCAGGCCTGGATCGTTCTGCGGCTCCAGGGCCGAGGCGGCATCGGGTTGGGGCATGACGTGCTCCCGCTGATGAAGCTTCCTCGTCCGGTGTCGCACGAGGCACAAAGGCGCGGCAGCCAACTGGCCGCCGCGCTGATCAGCGAGCGGGCGCTTAGTGGTAGTCGTTGCCCCAATCGCCATGGCCACCGCCATAGCCACCGCCCTTGGAGCCGATCAGGGTCAGCGAGGTCTCGTTACCCGACAGCAAGCTGTTGCCGTTCAGGAAGCTGTTGCCTGAAAGGAAATCGGTGTCGTTGTAGGAGTCGTTCACGCTGTGGTCGTTATGGGAATCATTGACGCTGTTGTCGTCCTTGCTGACGTTCCAATCGCCACCCTTGCCACCGTGGTCATTGCCGCCGTGGTCATTGCCGCCGTGGCCCTTGCCGAACAGTCCAAGCATTGGGTTTCTCCTTGGTTCTGCCTCCGGAAGGAGGCCTTTGGTGGGGAGAACACAGCCTGAAGAACTCAGGCCGATGCTAGCGGGAGCGAGGAGTCATGGACGCCCTCGATTTCGGACCCGCCACCCAACTTACGAGCGGTGCGCGCCAACGGATGCGGTGCTCGCATCCGTGTGAACAGAAAAGCCGAAGTATGATGCTGGCATAAATCGTTCCTGCATCCTGCAATGACTGTGCAACCAAAGTACGTTAACGCGCAGGTTGGACATCAACATAGATGATGCAGTCTTGCTAACCGAGCGATGGAAACGACTGCGCGGCGAGGTTTGACGTATCCAAGGGGAGCGAACAGCACCACCGGCGCCTCCGGCGCCGGGGCCTTATGGCAAGGCCATGAAACCCCGGTCGCGTTGCAGCCGCGCTGCTCTCAGGAGCCGCTGACGGGCGATAGCCGGCCGATAAAAAGGACCGGCCCGGTGGGCCTGCCGGTGGTGGATCCGCCAGGCGGCTCCAGCGTGATCTCCACCAGCATGCCGGCCGACGGAGTGATGCCACCCGGCGTGACGCTAAACTGGCCACTAGGCGGGATAAGACCGAGCGAGGTCGGAGCCGTCGCCCCCTGCGGAAGGGCCCAAAGCTGCAGCACCCGTGACGGATCAACCGGACGGGGGTTGAGAGCCGCAAGTTGCAACGCACCGCCTCGTGCCTCCACTAGCCAGGCAGGCTGGTCACGCTCGCTGAGCAGCACCGTGGTCAAGCGTTCCGGCGCGGGACGCATCCAGAGGAAGGCGGCCAGGCCAGCGGCCAGTGCGGTGCTTCCAAAGGCCCACCCACGCCACAGTCCAGGTCGGACGAACGGCTTCCGCGCCGCGACGATGGGCGTTACGATCGCGCCAACTCGGCGTTCGGCCAAGCTGCGCTCGATGCGCGACCACAACTCAGGCGGCACGCTCTCCACCGTGGGCATCATGTTGAGCGCCGCAAGACGGTGCTGCCAGCGCTGTACCGCTTCGCGCAACCGCGGATCGCCCGCCAGAGCGGCTTCGATCTGCATCACTTCGCGCGCCTCCAAGGTGCCGAGGACGTACTCGGCGGCGAACAGGTCCATGTCCTCTTCATCACGGGGCATCATGCCAGGCACTCCCGCAGCCGAAGCAGACTTCGACGGATCATCGACTTCACCGTGCCCAGCGGCGCTTTGAGCCGCGTCCCGATCTGCGGATGCGACAGGCCGTGGACGAAGGCCAGCAGGATGGCACCCCTGGGCTGCTCGTCCAGTTGTTCAAGGCAGTCCCGCAGGCGTTGCCCATCCTCGTTCTCGGTGATGCGTTCGAGGGCGCGGGGCTCCAGCAGTGCATCGCCGAGGTTGGGATCATCGGAAAGTGTTTCGCGCCCGCGCGCCCTGGCTCGGTCCAGTGCCGCGTTGCGCACGATGCCGGTCATCCACGCCGCGGCCGCGCCACGTTCGGCATCGAACTGCCGCGCACGCTCGGCAATCTTGATGAAGGCGTCGTGCAATGCATCCGCCGCAGCCTCCCGATCGCGCAGGATGGAGATCGCCACACCCATCATCTTCCCGGCTTGGCGCTGGTAAATGATCTTGAGGGCTGGAGAATCACCACGCGCGACCGACAGCATCAACTCCTCCAGTGTGTCATGATCGTCAGCCATGCGCCCTCCCCACTCCCGCGTCAGCAATGCGCGGGACCGCAGCAAAAGCCACGGCCAACACAAGTTTGGCAAGTCGCAATCAAAGAAAAGGCTGCTGTCGATGAAAACCTCGCGCTTCTTCTGAGCCCCTGGGCTGGCTCAATGCTGCTGCTGGTTTGTCGGCCGCACACCCTTGTGGCTTAGCGCATGGCCGCGATATCGATGATCTCGGTATCGTGCAGCTGGGCAATCGGCTTGGCCTCGCTCAGGCCGCCCGTCTGAAGATCCACGCTGTGCAGCGTGCCGAGCTTCAAGAGGATCCCCTGGTTCCGGCCATCGGCGTGCGGCACGATGTCGAAGGCGATGCCTGGAGGCAGCGAGCCCAGCATGTGCCTGACCTGCTGCACCCCGTCATTCGGAGGGGCCTGCAGGTTCAGCTGCCCGAGGCTTGCATCAATCGTGTAGAGCTCGGTCGATGCGGGCTTCCCAACGCTGTTCGTGTAGGCGCCTGCCGTGATGCGAGGCGTGGTTTCACCCAATGGACCCGCAGCGTACTTCAAGCTTCCATCTTGCGTCACGGCGCCGGTGTCAGGATGCACGCGGAAGTTGGTGCCATTCATTCCCATCAGGCGCAGGCGGTCGGCGGCGGGGTTGAAGTCAACCACCGCGCGCCCGCCGCTGCTGAACGGCATCGACAGGCGGCTGACTTCCTGCGCACGCCCGGTCTGTGGATCGATGGTGACGATCTGTCCACGATCGGTGACGCCGTAGAGCTTGCCGTCGGCCGGCCGCTGGTCGATGCCCAGCAAGGTTCCGTTCAGCCCTTGGATCGCCATCGGGCTTCGCGCGCGGCTCGCCTCGGCATCGATGACCATGATACGGTTGTCATTGGTCAAGCCGAGCAATGTGGCGGCTTCAACCGGCGAAAGCGTTGCCCAGAGTGCCACAGTTCCCGCAACGAGCGGTTCTAGTCGACCGATACCCATGAGGACCTCCTTCAAGGCGTAGAGGCATGTTCGCCGTCTAATAAACTATACGGGCTGGAATGCCGATCGGATGCAGCCTCCAAGAAATTCTTCCAGCGGAGGCATGCTAAGCTCAGGACCTGTTAATCCGTCTCTTTCGCTTCCATCATGCTTTGATTCCGTCGCTGCCGGAGGTGCATCCATGGCTGACGCGTTCTGGCTCACGAGAACGAAGGTCGAGCGGATCGCCGCGGGTCAACGGCTCGTGAGTTGTTGGCGGCATTATCCACGTCGTTTCCAACGGACTTTGCTGGCATGACGCGCCTGCCGAGTGTGGCTCACACGATACGCTGAACAGCCGCTTCATCGCTGGGAGCCACATGGGCGGGTTCAACCGCGTCTTCGCCGCGCTGCCGGGCGCAAGGGCCAGCCTGATCAAACAGGGGCTGTTGACGCCGCACCAAGCGCGGCCTGCCGGTGGAGGCGTTCGACGGCCGCGTCCCGCTCGCGTTCGGCCAGCACGCGCTCCGTGGTTTCAAGCGTGACATTCATCAGACCCGCCACATCGCCCTGTTCGTTCCGCACCGGAGAGTAGGAGAAGCTCCACCAGATGTCCTCAGCATAGCCATGCCGGGTCATCAGCAGGGGCATGTCACGGTACGTCGCGATGGTCCCCTAGAAGGTGCGCTGTAGCAGGGGCGCGATCTTCGCCCGGACATCCGACCAGACCGCTGCGATGGGTGTACCCAGCGCTGCTGGATGACGGGTGCCCCGAATGGGCGCGTAGGCATCGTTATAGGGGAGGGTCCGGTCCGGCCCCCAAGCAAGGCACATGGGATGCCCCGGTGCGAGAACCATATCAACCGCGGTTCTCAGGCTCTGGGCTACATTGATCGCGGATCAAGCGATGTTGTCGACCAGTCATGCCGGTTCACCAGGATGGAGATGCTTTCGGTCTGGGGGGCCAAGCTTTCAGGTTCCGGCACGTCTTAGCCCCCGGCACGTCCAGCTCATGCGCAATTCACCATCAGTCAAAGTGAGGCTTGTCCGTATGGCTACCGGGATCTCTTCGTCTTGCGCTCCAGAGCGTCATGTCGAGGGTGCCTCTGAATGCCGGTCTTATCCGATTGAACAAAGCCATAGTCAGGCGCAGGGCAAGGGCCTCCTGGCTCTTTCCATAAAGGCGCTGGTTGTCGAAGTGGGCGAAGGCTGGTCGAAAATGGAACAGCTATTTTCAGGCAATCGGATGACCAGAGCAGACGTTTGTGATGGAGGCCGGTGCCGCATTTCTCGCTCCCTCGCCGCTCCTCATTCCTGTGCGGTAGGACGGATCACAATGCTGCCGACATCCACCTCCGGCGGCTGCTCAATCGCGAATGCGATGCCTCGCGCGACGGCGTTTGGCGGTATCGCGATGGTGGATACCCGCTCCTGCGCGGCCGCCTTCGCCGCATCATCGGTCATCGAGTCCACAAAATCGGTGGCAATCATGCCTGGCGACACCTCAGTCACCCGCAGATGGGGACCCGCCTCCTGCCGCAAGGCCTCTGTGATGGTCCGGACTGCGTTCTTGGTGGCGGCATAAACCCCCATCGTCGGCACGATCCGTAATCCCGCCGTTGAGACAACATTGACAATGTGGCCATAACCTTGCCGCTGGAACACAGGGAGCGCAGCGGCGATGCCGTAGAGGACGCCCTTGATGTTGACGTCAATCATCGCGTCCCAATCGTCGACCCTCAGCGCATCGAAGCGTGAGATCGGGCCAATGCCTGCATTGTTGACGAGAACGTCGAGGCGGCCGTAGCGGTCGCAGGCCAGCCCGACCAGGGCGGCCAGATCCGCACGTCGCGTGACATCGGCCTGCCGGTGGACGGCGGTTCCGCCTGCGTCCTCGATCTCCCTGGCCACGGCCGCCAACTGCGCTTCCCGTCGCCCGCCCAGCACGAGCCTGGCGCCCCGAGCGGCGAGCAGCCGCGCACTGGCCCGTCCGATGCCGCTGCCAGCTCCGGTGATCACCACAACCTTCTCGATGTTCATGGCTGCCTCCTTTTGTCGGTGAGAAGGTATGGATTGGCTGCCGGATGATCTATGCTCGAGGCGCCATGGTTTTGTCGTCTGCGTCCAGGAGTGCCGGTGATCCCTTGTCCGACGTGCTGGCCACGCTCGGCGCACGAAGCGTTCGCCGCACGCGGCTGGAAGCCGCGGGAGACTGGGCGCTCACCTTTCCGACACGGGCGCGGCTGAAGTTCGTGGCGGTGCTGCGCGGGGATTGCTGGATGCTGGTGGCAGGGCAGCCGCCACTGGGACTTTCGGCGGGTGACACCTTCCTGCTCGGCAACACCGCCTACACGGTGACGAGCCGCCCGGATGTCGAAGCTGTCGACGGCACGCCCCTGTTCACTGCTTCGGACCAGGACGTGGTTCACCTGGGCGGCGCCGAGACCATCTTAGTCGGCGGCGGGATTGCCTTCGCCAACGACGACGCCGCGTTCCTGCTGGATGCGCTGCCCCGTTTCATGCACATCGCCAGGCAGGCGCCCTCTGCCGCCGCGGTGGTGAGAACCTTGGGCTTGCTGGAAGCGGAGACGGAGCGGCCCGGACCGGGCAGCGGGCTCATCATGGCACGGCTGGCCGAGATCCTGCTGGTGGAGGCGATCCGCGCCTATGTCGCCGACCATGGGGAGGAGAGCCGGGGCTGGATCGGCGCCCTGGCCGACCGCCGGACCGGCGGGGCGCTCCGCCTCCTGCACGGCGACATCGCCCATCCCTGGACTGTCGAGGAACTGGCCGTGCGGGTCGGCATGTCGCGCTCGGCCTTTGCCGCCCTGTTCACCAGGCGGGTCGGCCGCCCGCCGCTGGACTATCTGACATACTGGCGCATGACGCTGGCGCGCCGCCTGCTGGAGCAGGGCGCGATGGATGTCGCAGGCGTCGCCGCCCGCGTTGGCTACACGTCCCAGAGTGCCTTCGGCCACGCCTACAAGCGCGTGATTGGTCATTCTCCACGGCGAAGGACGTGGAAGGTCTGATCCCGAACTGCTGGATGATCCAGCC
Source organism: Teichococcus globiformis (assembly GCF_042646265.1). NCBI lineage: Bacteria > Pseudomonadati > Pseudomonadota > Alphaproteobacteria > Acetobacterales > Roseomonadaceae > Roseomonas > Teichococcus globiformis. Next base: position 61,426 of record NZ_JBHRTN010000028.1, on the reverse strand, counting down.
TCACGTCCAACCGAACGACGGGTCGGCTTCTGGGATGCTGAGCGGGGTCGAGCCGTGACTGATAGGGGCGCGAAGCAGCAGATCCATCGCCACACAGGTCAGGGGCTGCCGTGACGCTGATCGTCAGCGGGCGGTAACGTAAGGCACTTACTCGAAGCTGCACGGGATGCCTTGGTTTGTCAGGCGCATGACGATCGGCTTATCAGGCGCACCAGAGCTATGAAATTATGAGGTATAACGATGTAGTACGAACCGTTTTTTCTACGCCAATTATTTAACAAAGATTCTATTTAACCTTACCTAATGCCTAGCGCCTGTTGACAACTCCGAAGCAGAAGGTGGTTGCTATGCCCTCATCTCATGTAGGTATCAGGCGAACCTTCCTGACATACATCTGTGATCGGAGTTCACTTACTGCAACGTTTCAGTCAGCCTCGCCATCGCTATGGCGGTCATGTCATCGGCTGGGAAGAAGGTCTCAATCGTCACCTCGGCGAGGGTAACATCCACTGCCGTGCCGAACACCGTCGTGGTGCTGAGGAAGCTGAGCGGTCCTTCAGCCCCTGCCAGCCTCAGCGGCACAGCGATGGTGGCCTCCTCAAGTGGTGGAGCGCGGGTTCCGCGGGCCTGGGGCGGTATGGGATAGGTCTTCAGCTCCTCCAGCAGCCGCAGCAGCACTGCATCCGCGCTGGTTTGCACCTCGTGCGTCAGCCGTGCCAGCAGGTGGGCGCGCCATTCGGTGAAGTTCAGTATGCGCGGCGCCAGCCCGTTCGGAGCCAGGCTGAGGCGCAGCACATTGACGGGTGGCTGCATCAGCGACCCTGACAACCCGCTCAGCAGAGCGAAGACGGCCTTATTGGCCGAGATCAGGTTCCAGTGACGGTCCACCGCCAGCGCCGGGTGCGGGTTATGGCCCTGCAGGATGCGCTCCATGGCCTGCCGTGCCGCTGACAGTTCCAGCGCCTGCCATGACCGCTCGTGGAAGAACGGTGCAAAACCCGCCGCCACCAGGATGGCGTTGCGCTCGCGCAGCGGCACGCGAAGCTGCTCTGTCAAATGCAGCACCATCGCCCGGCTGGGCATGGCGCGTCCGGCTTCAAGGCAACTCAGATGTCGCTGCGAGATCCCGGCCTCCAGCGCCAGAGCCATCTGGCTTAGCCGCCTTTGCTGCCGCCAGTGCCGCAGCAGGGTGCCGGCCGTCGGCCGCTCCTTGTTCATCATGGGCGGAGCCTAGCCGGCCTCTCCGAAGCCCGACAATGACCCGCGAGGTCATCGACCGGCTGTTGGGGCAGGGTCCAGCCTCGCCATACCGGCCCGCGTCCCGCGGCGCCGCAGATCTGCGAGGACCGTGTCATGCGCCACCTGACTTCCCGCCTGTCCCTGCGCGCCCTGTTGAGCCTCGACGCGCTGAGTTGCGCTGCCATGGGCACCGCGCTGCTGGCCGCGCCTGTCCAGCTTGGCCGCTGGATGGCCCTGCCGCCTGCGCTGCTAAGAGAAGCCGGGCTGGCGCTGCTGCTGATTGCGGCCTTTGTGGCGTGGTTGGCCTCTCGGCCCACCGTTCCGCGCTGGGGCCTGAGCCTGGTGGTGGCGGGCAACGGTTTCTGGGCCATGGGAAGCGTGTTGCTGCCCATGCTGGGCTTGGTTTCGCCCAGCCTGCCGGGATGGCTGTTCCTGCTGGGGCAGGCCGGCGCAGTGGCCCTGCTGGCCTGGTTGGAAGCTGGGGCGCGGTCTGCTCCGGCGGTGGCCTGAACCGGAAAGGAGGATCGTGCCATGGCCTGCTACGCCATCGGCCTGTTGCACGACGTGCGGATGGGGCCAGACATCGTCGCCTACCTGGAGGGGATCGACGCCACGCTGGCACCTTTGGCGGCCGCTTTCTGATCCATGGCGGACCGCGCGAGGTGCTCGAAGGGCGCTGCGAACGCGACCTGATCGTCATCGCCTTTCCAGACCGGATGGCAGCCCGAGCCTGGTACGGCTCTGTTGCCTACCAGGCGCTGCTGCCGCTGCGGCGGCGTAACGCGCAGGGGGATGTGTTCCTGATCAACGAGGTCGAGGAGGGGCATTGTGCCCCAGACATCCTGCGAGCAGGGCAGGGGGCACCCGCCCAGGAGTAAGGTTGGCGATCCTTCGGCGGGGTCAACTGACACTGTGGAATCCGCCTGTTGCTGGTGAACTGGGTCGACACGCAGGCTGCCTGTTGGGATACCATGGCCGTCGATCCTGGCACCTGCAGGCCATGCCAGCCATGCCACAGTGCTCCCCTGTTGCTGAGCTTGGTGGCGGCGTCACAGCAAAGCCTGGCCGGAAATTTCCGGATGGTGCTGCGCTTCTCCGGCGGACGAAGGGCGCAGCACAGCGCTGCGTCTAGATGGTGGGACGACACGCTCCCTACCGAGAGCGGCGGACGGGCGGCGTGTGACAGCGCCAAGCGTAAGAAGAACTCCAAGCGGCACCTGACGCTCGAAACGTTGGGCCACTTGTTGGCCCTTCATGTCACGCCCACCAGTGCGGATGATCGCACTGCGGATCCACCGGTCGGGGCTTGATGAGTGCGGGAGGCCAAGACCTCCCGCGACACCATCAGGCGATCACCGTCTCCGGCACATAGAACGCCACGCCCTCGTAGGTATGTTGCGGCAAGGTTGCCATGACCTTGTCCCTCTCCGCCTCACTCGCCGTGAAGAAATGCGAGTCCAGATGGGTGTTGTAGAAACGGTAGACCTCATCAAGCCCGGCACCCGCCTTGGTGGACACGCGGAACGCCCCGCCTTCCTCCGTCCAGTTCGGCAGGGTCTCGTTGATAAATGCGCGCTCCTCAAGGCTCGCTGTGTAGAGATGGACGCCTGTGGACTTGTTGTAGAAGCGGAAGGCGATGGTCGCGTCCAGCACCTCATCGGCGAAAGCGTTGAAACCAATACCTTCCGGCGTCATCTGCGGAATCTGCGCTTTGATGCGCGCCATCTCATCGTCACTGCGCGTGTAGAAGTGCATTCCGGTATCGTTGTTGTAATACCGATAGACATCGATGCTCGTGTTGGGCAGCGGCTGCGGGTCTGGCAGGTTAGGCGGTGCGCGATCATTGTCGTAGATCGTCACGCTCGCCGCCGAACTGACGCCCTCGACCGTGTCTTGGATCAAGGTGTCGTTCCACCAGCGATGTTCGCCCCGGACCACGGTGGCCTTGATCTGCTGAGTGCCCTGATAGATGGAATCATTTGGGAGGTTGAGCGTGATCATCTTCGAGGTTTCGCCCCAAGAGAAGGACACCTCCACATCCGGCATGGCGCCGAAGCGAGACAACTCGGCCGGATTGTCGCCCATGCCTTCAAGCTTGATCCACGCCTTCGTGGTGCCTTGGAAGTCGGTCCTGCCGGTGCGGGTTACCTCGAAGGACAGGGTGCTGTGAACGCCCTCGGTGACCTCGACGCGCGGCACTCTCATGCCGAGGCTCGGCATGTTGTCGTTGTCCATGAAGTAGACTGGACCTTCCCATCTGCCGTCGCTTGTGTGACCCCCGTACATCATGTCAGGACCGATGACGCGGCTGACGTTCTCGCCCGGAACCAGCGCCCACGTCATGTAGTTATTCAAGGGAAGATACATGTCGTCGTCGCGTACGTCGATGGTCAGGAACTTGGCTGAGGTGTCACCGTCTTCCCAAACCACCTTGAAGGGATCGGCCGGATCGTAGCCCAGCTTCAAGGCGCCGAAATAGGCATCCTCCTCGTTGGTCGGCATGAAGAACACTTCACCCCGCCCGGTCTCGTGCTGCCGCTCGAACTTGAACCTGATCTGCTGACCTTCGAGCGCCGTGATGGTGGAGTCATCGAGCGTATTGGTTAGCAGGGTGGCGTAGACTCCGGGATGGTCATCCTCGGCGATGGAGATGCCGAAGTTCAGATTGTCGCCCCACCGGCCAGTGTAACCGGGAGAGGTGAAGTCGCCCTCGCTGGTGTTCATGCCGGGAATGACGTTGAGCCACTGCACGAAGCTCTCGTTGCGGACCACATCATCGTCGAACAAGTCGAGCATAATCGTTTTCGGCTGGGTGTCCCCGGCGTCGAACCGCACCCTGATGGGCTGGCTCAGATCGTGGTTGGTGATCAGCCCGAAGCCGTGCTGCATTGGCTCGGCGAACCGAATCTCGAACTCCTGTTCGAGCGTGAAGTCTTCGCGGAACACGTTCAGGGTGATCGTTTCCCCTTCCGTCCCCAAGACGACAGCATGGCGTGCGACATTGAATGCAGAAATGTGGATTTTCGACATCGGCTACCGTCAATCGGGTTTGACAGGATCGGCGGTGCCGACCGCTAAAGAAAACGGAAGCTAAGCTTTTTTTAACATCCGCGCTGATGACATTCCTGAGAGATGGGGGTGGTGAGCTGGTGAATATGTACGATTGCCAGATGAGCCTGGGTGCGTGTCGCAGGTCATGACTAAAGCATTGTCTAAGTTGGATCTTGGCGAGGTGATGATGGCGAGCGCTCGTGGAGCGATCAGCACGCGATGGCTCGGCAAGTAGGTTGGTGCCTAGGTCGGCAAGTTGGTGGACGGCATGAAGCAGATCTAGGGCCGGGCCGACGGTGCATATGGCCATATGGGAGCTTTAGACCGCGACGGCTGCCGAGAGCATGGTTGCGTTGTCCAGCCCGTTGCGGCCGACCTGGGGACGAGTTCGCGGCGTTGCTCGGGTACCGTTGCCTCGCGCGAGGCGTAAGAGAAACGCAAAAGCGGGATGGAACAGGGGATCTCTCAAGGCGTCTCGATCTAACCCGACGCAGGGTATGGAGGATGCGCTGGCTGCCCAGTTCGCCGCAGCACGTGTCTAGGTGGATGATGGAGACGTATGCGCCAACAACCGGCACCTGCCGGGCGACGAGGTCTGGCTGGTAGCGAGTGGCAGACAAGCGATAAACGGAATCACGACCTTAGCAATCTGGATCCTGGCACGTCACTACACGCCCTAACGGTCAGCATTAAAGCACGCTGGATCTGTGAGCAGGCACATCAGAAGCTCAAGCAAAAATTGGTCTCGGACATTTCGAGAGACAGTCCTGGATTGAACTGCAGTGACTGCGATGGCCGCTCACTTGAAGCGCTATTAGAGCGCAACCCTCTCTGCCTTTGGCCAGCCTCCAGAGTCGCCTACTCTCGCGTTATGCCTTCGTCTTCGCGTCCAGAAGCAGCTGGCCTCTGGGTGTCGCCCGAATTAAGTCAATCCCGTTGTCACGGCATAGCGAGCTCCGGAACGATCACAGCACCTAATTGTAAGTAGATATCGAGAACATTAATTCTACCAATAAGATAATTCAAGTTGGAAGAGGAGGAGATCACAAGCAACCTTAGCCAGAATGCTGAAGTTTTCTGCACACAGGCCATGCCACTGGTTGATTTACTACTGCACTAAAATTGCTTTTGAAGGCACGATAGCCGCGCAACACAACCATAAGGAAGCGCTGCGTGACCATCTTCAACGAGGCCATCTTCCAAGACGTTACCTCCGGCCATTTCCACGGGCCGGGATCATACCACGCAGGGCTCCCGATAACGGGAGAGAGCCGCTTCACGGGCAACATCAGAGCTGAGGGCGATCAGGGTACCCTCACCTTGCCTGATGGCACTCAGCTCATCGTCACAGCCACAGCCTATGATGACGCCGAGGGCTTCATCGTTGAGGTGCCGGACTCTGCCTCAGGCCCCTTCGAACGTTTCTTCTATTTGTCCGAAGCCGCCTTTCCTTTTGGTGGTTTTCGTATTTTCGACGCGACCTTCGGAGATTACATCACCGCCGGCCTGGACAATGACGCCATCGCGGGGGCGATACCCCTGGCACTCGGCGCCTCGGCGGAAGGCACGACCGTCGACGCGACGCTGGATGAGGGTGAGGTCAACTACTTCGGTGCCGAGGGCACGGTCTGGTACAGCTACACGGCAGCGGAAGCAGGCCCTGTCACCATCAGGCTGGCCGGATCGGAAACCTGGGATGCCCAGCCCGATATTGATGGCGCGCTGACCGTTCTTTCTGGGCCTGCGAACGCCACCACGGATGCCGGCCTACAGGCTGTGGGCAACAACTTCTTCACTGACGCTCTGCAGTCGAGCGTCTCCTTCATCGCTCAGCCAGGACAGACCTACTACATCCAGGTTGCAGGTTCGGGTGCCACCAGCGGCACCTTCACGATCAGCGCCGAAGCTCTCTCTGCCCCAGTCATCACCGGATTCGCTGACGACACTCCTCCAACGGGCGATAACGTCACCACGGATAATACCGTAACAGTGAACGGGATAGCTCCGGCCGGGAGCTTGATCACGCTCTATAGCGGCCAAACACCTCTCGGCACCGGATCGGCAGGTGAGGATGGAAGCTGGTCGGTCACCACAGCGGCCCTTGCACTTGGCCAGTACAACTTCACCGCGACCGCCACTCCGGTAGATGGCGTCGAATCCGACCGTTCGCTCTCACTTGTGCTGGACGTTCAGGCCGACGTCACGCCGCCGGACGCGCCGATCCTCGTCCTCGATCCCGGCAGCGATACCGGAGTTCCGGACAACGGCCGCACCTCGGACAACAGCCCGACAGTAACTGGCACGGCCGAGTTGGGCTCCATCGTCACGCTCTACGACACTGATGGAACAACCATCCTCGGTACGGCCACGGCCGCCGATGGCACCTGGTCCATCACCAGCTCTCCCTTAAGCGGCGGGGCGCATAGCCTCACTGCGATCGCGGCCGATGCGGCAGGAAATCTGTCGGTTGCATCCGCAGCGTTGAACCTGACAATCCTCGAGCCTCGTGATCCAGCTGATTTTTCCCTCGATATAGCGAGCTTTGATCGTGCCTTCTATCTGGCTCGCTACACCGACGTGGCCGAAGCGCAGCTTGATCCGTTCGAGCACTATGAGACCTATGGTTGGCGCGAGGGCCGCGATCCGAACGTCCTCTTCAGCACCGTTTTCTACCAGAACCAGAACCCCGATGTGGTCGCCGCTGGCCTTAATCCGCTCGGACACTACACGGAATGGGGCGCTTCGGAAGGGCGTGATCCTAGCATCGGTTTCAGCAGCAGCGCCTACCTGGCAGCCAATCCCGACGTTGCAGCAGCGGGACTGAACCCGCTTGGTCATTACCTCAAGTACGGTGAGTACGAGGACCGTGCGATCACCGCAGGGGCCGTTCATCCCACCGGCCCACAGGCGCCACTGGTCGACTCCGCCTTCTACTTCTCGACCTATGCCGATGTTGCCGCTGCCGGCGTTGATCCAACTCAGCATTATAACCAGTGGGGATGGAAGGAGGGGCGAGATCCCAATGCCTTCTTTGACACCAGTTACTATCTAGAGAACCAGCCTGACGTAGCTGCAGCCGGCCTGATTCCCACGGAGCACTACCATCAGTACGGATGGAGAGAGGATCGTGACCCAAGTGCTGCTTTCGACACCAGCTTCTACCTGGAAAGCAATCCAGATGTTGTGGCGGCCGAACTAGATCCTCTTGCGCACTACCTCGAGTGGGGCCGTGCGGAGGGCCGTGAACCGATTGGACTGATCGGGGGGTAGAATGGCTGGCAGCGCGAGAACTTGCGGTCTCGCGCTGCGTCCTACGAAGTGGACTTACCTCTAGCACTACCTGGGCACTTTATACGGAGGTGGCAGGAACCTGCGTCGGCAGTGCGGACCTTGGATCGGCGGTGAGATGCGCGAACAGCCAGTCGAGGATGGCGCGGCGCACCGTGGGTAGGCTCGGCGAGGGTGGCGGACCCGCCATCAAGGTCTGCATTGTCCCCCCCCCGCCTCGTCCGGCGGTGCGCGGCGAGGCGGAGGTGCTGCAGATAGGCATAGGCGATGCACGTCATCAGCGCGTGTCGATACAGGGCAGGCCGGTCCAACTCGTCGAGCGCGATCTCGCTCTTGGCTCGCAGGGCCATTGCCGCCTCCAGCACGCCAGCTTGTGCGCAACGCGACGGGTCGCCGATCCACTCCTCCGGCAGGAACAGCCGCAGGCCGACCGGGACAGGCACCTTGCTCTGCGCCAAGTGAGTGACACCAGCGACCGGCAGTTCGCATTCTTGGTCAGCTGGCCATAGTATTGCGGTGCCACGCCCACCGACATGGTGCCCTTTTTGGGGAGCGCCGTGTCGTCGATCACCAGCAAGGCCGACGGGCCACCGATCCGCCTGCTGCGCCAGCACGGACCAGAGCGGCGCGTCGTCCCAGGCCGTGCTGGCGATGAAGTGCTGCAGCTGGTCGTGGCCGCCCAGGCCAAGTCGGGCCGCCATCGGCTGCAGGCTCTTGCGCTCACCGGGCCCGAGCAGACCCCGCAGGTAGAGCGGCGCCCAGATGCGGCGGGTCTTGCGGCGCGTCACCTCGAGGAACGGCGCCAGCCAGCGATCCAGGTCAGTCCCACCGCCAGGAATGTTCGTCACCGATGTCGCCTCCACAAGGCAACGTCGCACACGGTCGCATCACACTTAATGAAGATGCCCAGGTAGTGCTAAGAGCTTTAGTTTGGCCTTGTTGTCGTCCTATACACCATCGTCTGCCCAGGTGATTGCCAACATGACTGTCGCATCGGCATCGAACGCCTAACCTGCGCTCGTTTCGCAGTGAGGCATCGCCTGGAATAGGCCCCAACCGAAGCTGTTGTCGCGGCCTGCTTTGCCCAGATCGCGCGCCTTGTTGGATAGCAGGCGTTCAGCTTCGGCCGGACCAAGCTTTGGATTGGCAGCCAGCAGCACGGAGATGGCGGCGGTGATGAAGGGCGTCGCGAAGGAGGTGCCGTTCTGCATCCGCAGCCCGTCCGGTGGGCTGGCGGTTGGCAGCCGCACGCCGGGCGCCGCGAAATCCACCTGTGTTCCACGAAGGGCACGCCGGTAGAGCTGCCCGGCGGCATCGACAGCGGTGACGCCAATCACGCCGGGATAGGCGGCCGGGTACAGCGGCTGTGCCCGGGGGCCGGCGTTGCCCACCGCCGCCACCAGCGCCACGCCTTGTTGCAGCACCCGCTCCACCGACAGGCGCAGCACCGCATTCTCGGGTCCGGCCAGGCTGAGATTAATGGCTTGCACGCCACTGCCTGCCAGATGTTCCAGCGAGCGCACGAGGTCGAAGCTGTCGGCCCGCTCGTCGCTGCCCGGCCCACGGATGAAGGGGTCCGCGACCAGGATGTCGGCTCCAGGTAGCAGGCCCGGTGCCGGGCTGTCGCTGGCACCAGCCAATATGGCGACAATGGCCGTGCCATGCCCGCTGCCGGGGGAGGGAGAGGCTTCCCCGGCGACGAAGCGCCGCGTTGTGATCTGGGCGCCGCGCAAGGCCGGATGAGCCAGTTCGGGCGAGGTGTCGATCACACCGATCCGCAATTCTTCACCGCACTGGCCGGCTCCGCGCCACCCGACCTGCGACCAGCTCGCGCAGATCGAAGCGGTGCAGTCATCGGCGCCGGCTTGGTTCCGGTAGTAGTGGTTTGGTGCGACCGCTGCACCCGGTGCCAAGGTGGCGATTCGCGCGATGGCAGCTTGGGTGCCAAGCCCTTGCGGCACGCGGAGCCGAGCCATGACGGCGGCGCCTGCCATGTCCTGTTGCGCAAGGATGCCGAAGCCGCTGGTGTTGAGTCGGCCAAGCTGCGCTTGCGTCAGGCCGAAGGCTATGACCTCGCCGCTCGCTGCGGTGGCCGGAGCGGCCGTGCGGGGAGGTGTGGGCGACCGAGCCGGTGGACTGCCCTGGAATATCCGGTCGAACAGACCGCCACGTCCGAACAGCTCATCGAGGCCGCGTCCTGGCTGAGTGGTTGGCAGCCCGTCGAAACCCTGCCCGCCGTCGCCGCCCGATCCGCTGCCGCCGCCATCTCCTCCGCTATTCCCACCGCCATCATCGGCTATGGCGGTGCCGGGCAGCGCAAAGATTTGTAGGGCCGGCGCGCCCGCGACCAACAGGCGGAGAAGGAGCGGAAACAGACGGGTGCTACGCATCAGGGCTTCAGTCAGGCGGTGCGGCTGACCGGACGCAAGCGCAGGCCGCTACGGCCGGACTTGCCGGTAGCTTCGCAAAAGGGCGCAAGACCGATGCCGATCTTCACCATCCGGGCGGCGTCCTCGGCGGCGCAGACCAGCAGCTTGCCCGCCTTGGCGATGGCTTCCTCCAAGCTGCAAGGCCGCTTCAGGATACTGGCGAAAGCGTCGATACCATGCTCAAAATTGCTGGCGGCGCCTTTACCGATGGTTCCGGCTAGGGCAATCACCGGCAGACCCGCGCGCTTGGCCCGAAAGGCCACCTCGGCAGGAATCTTGCCGAAGGGCGTCTGGCCATCAATGCTGCCTTCGGCGGTGATGATCAGATCAGCCCGGTCGATGAGGCGGTCGAGATCCATGTAGCGCATGACGATATCGTAACGGGGATGGAGCCGCCCGCCTAGCAAGCCCAGCACCGCCGCCCCCATTCCACCGGAGGCTCCGGCCCCAGGCGCCTCGGCCACGGCAATCCCCGTCGCTGCCTCGATAGCCACGGCATAGCGGTGCATCCCGGCATCGAGCCGCTCCACCTGCTCCGGCGTCGCGCCTTTCTGCGGCCCGAAGACCCGCGCCACGCCGGAAGCGCCCAGTAGCATGTTGTGCCAGTTCACCGCTGCATCGAGCTTCACATCCGCGAGCCGAGGGTCGCGGCCGCTGAAGTCGATCCGCGCCAGATGCTCCAGTGCGCCGCCGCCCGGTGCCAGGTCGCGGCCGCCCATATCCAGCAGCCGGATGCCGAGCGCCTGGACCATGCCTGCCCCGCCATCATTGATGCCGCTATCGCCGCATCCGAGCAGGATGCGCTCGGCGCCGGCATCAAGCGCGGCGCGAATCAGCTCTCCGACGCCACGGCTGGTCGTGCGGGTCGGGTCGCGACGATCACGCGGCACCAGCCTCAGCCCAGCGGCGGCGGCCATCTCGATGACTGCGGTGCGCGGACCGGCGCCGCCTGTGAAACCGAAGAAGGAAGGCACGGCATCGCCTATAGGGCCGGTGACAGCGAGGTGGTGCAGCGTTCCCCCGGTGGCGGCGACCAGCGCTTTGGTAAAGCCCTCACCGCCATCGACCATGGGCGCCTTGAGGATGGTGGCATCTGGGATGGCGCGCAGCACGCCCCGCCCGATACAATCCGCCACCTCATCGGCCGAGAGGCATTCTTTGAAGCCGGAGGGCGCGATCAGCACGGTGAGCGGCATCTGGCCGTTCCTTTCCTGTGGGCCGGGCCTTGTAGGGTGGCCCTATCCTGGAGACGTGGCCTGCAGCGCTCTATTCCCGGCGGCTGGACGAAACTTCGCGAAACCCTCAGCCGCGCACGAGAGGCACGCCCAGCCAAGGCCATAGGACCAGCGCGCAGCCGGTGAGCAGCAAAACGAAGCCAGGAAGCAGCCAGAGCGACAGGCGCAGCAGGTCGGTTTGCGCGAAGGGTGGGGCGTCGCCCGCGCCGAACAGCGTCACCGGCTTAGCCGAGACCAGTAGGGTCTGGCAGAAGCCGCTGCCCATGGTGACGATCAGGATCAGTGCCGCCGGCTCGGCGAAACTACCGAGCGGCAAGGCAAGGGCGGGGATCAACACCCCCGCGCGGGCGGTGCGGGATACCACCAGGAGATGCGCCAGTGCGGAGAGAATTGCCACTGCGAGGGCGATGAAGGCGGGCGATGGCGAGGTCGCGCTCAGGACTGAACACGTGCCCTCGACCAGCCACTCGGCGGCCCCGGAATCGAGTAGCGCCTCGCCGATCACCATGGAGGCCGCAAGAAATACAACGAGGCCCCATTCGATGCCCTTCAGTGCCTCTTGGAAGCTCACGCCGGAGGTTCCTGGGCTGGCCAGCAGAAGCGCCGCCACCAGGGCGATGGTGGCTGCCCCTATCCCGTGCCAAGACGACGTGCACCAAAAGGCGACGGTAACGCACAGAACGACCAACACTACCCTGTCCCGCCGCGTGGTGGCCTTGTCCCGCCGGGCCTCCGCCGCCGGGCGCCGGGACAGCGGACTGCTCCATTCCGGACCGCTCAGGAACAGCAGGCGGATGACTAGGCAGGCCAAGGCGCTGCAACCTAGAGCGAAGGGCAGGCCGAGCGCTGCCCAGGTCGCAAAGCTTGGCTCCGGCCCGGCATCCAGCGCGTCGATATAGTCCACCGCTACCAAGTGAGCACCGGCGCCGAGCAGAGAGGCGCAGGCCGAGAACAGGATGACCGAGGGAAAGAGCAGGCCCAGGGCGCGGGTCACGCGCGGCTGGTCGATGGTTTCGGACAGGCCAAGGAAGACTGGCAGTAGCACCGCCGCTCTCGCCGAGGTCGAGGGAATGACATAGGCCGTTGCCAGGATGATCCCCGTGCAGGCGAGGAACACACCGCCGACGCTGCCGCAGCGGGCCAGCAGCGCGAAGGCGAGGCGCTCCGTCAGACCGGTGCGCCGCAGAACACCGCCAATGACGAACGCGGCGATCAGCAACCAAGTGATGTCATGGCCGAGCGCATCGGCCAGTGCATCTTCCTCCACCGCGCCGCCCAGGATCAAGGCCAGCGCGCCAGCCAGGGCGACAGGGGTTTCTGGCAGGCGCAACACGGTCCAGCCCAGCAGCGTTCCGGTGAATACCAGCAGGGTCAGCATCGCTTCGCGTGACAGTGCGGCCTCGCCAGGCGACCACAGGAGCAGCGCTGCCGTGGCCAGGATTAGGCATAGGGCGAAGAGGATTACGAGCACGCGGCTCCGCTTCGCGGTGACGCCGTTGGAAAGGATGTTGAGGGCGGTGGATGACATGGCGCTGCCTGCTGTTTCGATCCGGTGACAGAAGGAGGACGCGGCATTCCGGCCTTCTATTCCCTTTGCACAGGCTTGCCGCAGTTCAGGGGCATGACTGGAATTGCATCGCTGGCGGTGGAATAACGGCGGCGTTGCCGCGTCTGATGGAGGGAAGGAGGTCGGTTGCCACAGGATATCGGGAGTATGCTGCCAGGGTTGTTGCCCCGGTTGCGCCGCTTCGCGCTGGGGCTGTGCCGGTCACCTGATGAAGCCGACGATCTCGTGCAAGCGGCCTGCGAGCGTGCGCTGACGGCCAGCCTGCCGAGCGAGGGATTAGCCAGTCCCGAGGCCTGGATGTTCCGCATCCTGCGGAACTTGTGGCTAGACCGCATGCGCCGCCGGCGGACCCGCGGCGAGGAGGTGGATGTGGAGACACGTCACGATCTGCCAGCGATGGGCGCCGAGTTGGCGCCGGCACGGCGCATTGCGCTTCGGCGCGCGGCGGTGGCCATTGGCGAACTGCCCGAGGAGCAGCGCAGCCTGATGCTGCTGGTCTGCGTCGAGGAACTCAGCTACCGGCAGGCGGCCGAGATCCTGGACCTGCCGATCGGCACCGTGATGAGCCGGCTGGCGCGGGCGCGCCGCACGGTTGCCGAGCGCGTCGGCGCCGATGCCACGGAGTTCTAAGCGTATGCCGCATGAATTCGACGACGCGATGCTGATGGCCTTCGGCGACGGCGTGCTGGAGGAGCCGGAGTTCTCGGCCGTGGCCGAGGCCGTGGAGCAAGACCACGCCCTTGCCGCGCGGCTGGAAGCACTCAGGGAAGGGCGCCGCCTGATGCGGGAATTGCACGGGACCGCGCCTGAGGTCCCTGAAGGCCTGCGCCGCAAGGTGGAGGCCATGGTCGGCACGGCCCAAGCGCCTGAGAGCCAGGCTGATGGTGAAACCCGGCGAGAGGCGGAGATCATCGCGCTGCGTCCACGGCCAAAGCCCAAGACATCAGCGACCCGTCCTGCATGGCACGGCGCCGCCATGGCCGCCGGCATTGCCGCCATCCTGGTTATTCCGGCCTTGCTGCAATTCGGCCCCGCTGAACCGCCGCGTCAACCAACAGGTCTCGCCGTGCTGGCTCTGGGCCAAGCCTTGCCGAAGGAGCTGTCTGGCGCCTTCGATGTGGTTATGTCAGGTGAGACACGGACCTTCCCTGACGGTCGTCGCTTCCAGGCCGTGGCGAGCTTTCGCGACGCCTCGGGGCGGCTCTGCCGTGAGTTTCAGCTGGCTGGCGCCAGCAACCTGCTGGGCATCGCGTGTCGCGACGCCGATGCGTGGCAGCCTTCCCTGTTGTTGGCTATGCCAGCGGAGAAGCAGGGCGGTTTCACTCCCGCAGGTTCCGCCGCTTCGGTCGTCGATGCATTTCTGGACAGCCGAGGGATCAGCGCGCCGCTGGAGCCGGCGGAGGAGAGCGCTGCATTGCGTAACCTACGGGGTTTCTAGGCTCAGGACCTATCGGCGAATCTCTTGTACTTTGATCCTGCTGTGATTCCATGCTGGCACGCAGGTGCTGCCATGGCTGACCTGTTCTGGCTGACGAAGGCGCAGATCCAGCGAATGACTCAGCGCCATGGGGCCGTTGGCAATAGATCACGGCACCAGCCATGCAGCGCCTCTAGCCGCATCGCCTCGTAGCGCGGCACCAGCGTCTCGGCTTGTGCGTCATACCAGGACATTGGCCAAGTATCGCCGCCGGTTCCCGCCGCTGCCAAATCCAGCGATGGGGTGCGTCGTCCTAGCGGCAGAGGCTCTCACAAGGGATGCCGTCGCTAGGCTTTACCTCGGTCCGAGACAGCTTTCACGGGGAGGAGCGCACGATGGTCATGGAACGTCCGCTGCTGGGCGGCTCGAAAGATCGCTAAGGGCCGCATGCCGTGGTCGCCTTCCTGGCAGATCATGAGATGCTTACCCTGTCCCCTGGGCCTTCCGCACCCCGTCCAGCACTGCTTCATGCGTTGCCAGGATTCGCCGCAGCGTCGGCTTCCCCTTGTCGCTCGCCTCGGCGATGCCCTCGTGCATCTCCTCGATCCCCGTCGCCATCTGCTCGGCCAGGCCGGATAGCCGCTCCTGGAGCTGCTCATCGTCGTCCTTCAGTTCAGCTTTCCAGATTGCCAGAACGCGAGAGAGTTCGGCGGCAGCCCGAACGGGTGGGACGCCCGCCTGCAGGAGCTTGATCAGGGGAGCGAGGTCGGCAGCAGGAGAGCGGGGCATGCACGGAAAGGTAGGTCGGCGGGTCGTGGGTGGCTAGACGGCAAGAGCTGCTTTAGGTCGATGGCCGATGAGTACGGCCTCGGAAAGCGTGTAGTTCCTCTCATGGCCCTTGTGTGTCCATGAGGAGGCCGGATACGAGGACTTCATCGCCTCGATCTCGACCGTTGTCATGGGCCGCGTCACCTACGATCAGATCCCATCCTTCGGTGTCGGTTGGCCTTACCAAGGCAAGCAGGGGATTGTTGTCACGTCTCAACCTATTCCGGGCAAGTACCCGGACGTGCAGGGCTGGCACGACGGCATTCTCAGCTTGGCCCGGCATCTCAGGACCGAGGCGGTTGGCGATGCCTGGATCGTTGGTGGCGCCAAGTTGCAAGCCGCCTTCGTTGAGGCAGGCGAACTAGACCATCTCGACCTCTTCATCGTCCCGATCTTGCTGGGGGATGGACTACCTTTATTTCCACGGCAGGAGCGGTCGCGTGATCTGATCCTCAGGACCTCCAGGACGCTCGACAAGGGAATGGTGCGTCTGAGCTATGACATCGGCTGAGAGTTGCCAGAAACGTTGAGTTGATACTATGCCTGGATGTGGGTGCTGAACGGTTGGCAAGCTTAGGGCAGGCGTTCTGCTCAAGCAGCTGTTCCACACAATGCGGCGGCACAGTTGTTAATCTTGAGCACCTCGTCTTCCATATTCGGGCCAAGCGCGATGACGCCCAGCAGAGCGAGGCTTTCCAAGCCTGGAGGGGTCGTTGGGAGGCTATCGCACCGAATGCGTTCGTGGCCTCCAAGTCGCAGGAGGCCATCGGCATGATGGCTGCCGCCTCATGGAGTACATCAACGACGCCCTTCTTGATCCATATTTGTAACCGGAGAGAGAGCGGTAGCGCGATTTGCGGTCGTTGCTTTGCGCATCGCTGCTTACCTCAGTCAGCGCGGTGGCCGGCCAGCAGGCATCTCGGCTTCCGCCAAGCCCGCAGGTGTGGCGGCAGCCCATCCGAGGATGGTCCCGACAAAACGGCGCGCATCGGCGTTACTGGTGCATGCTGATTGCAGGACGCCTTCCGCAAGCTACTTCTCTGAGATCTTCAGCCTCAGAGATCCCTCCGTCGCTAAGGCTCCAGAGAAGTTATCTCCAGGACCATACCGCGCCTCAGAGGGTACCTCGTCTCCTGTCCTGCCAGTCGTGTGCGGAGATCGGCTGCAGCGTTCGTGCTGCCTCGGCAAATACTCCTGCACCTTGCCACTCCTCACGGTTGCTCACCGCGTGAAGCGCACGTTTTGCCCGGGGTACGGCAACGTTGATCAAATTGGGGGTTGCCCCAGCCCAGGGGCGCGAACCTCGGCGGCAAGCTCGGTCAGGAGGGTCCACGGCGGACGAAGCGCTGCACACGTTGCCCATTATCGACTTCCGTGATGTAGAGGCTCCCTTCGCTGTCCTGAGCGATGTTGTGCGGCACGTGGAACTGCCCCGCCCATCGGCCGGGGCGTCCGAAGGTGGAAAGCACCTCACCATCGCGACGGCGGATGACCCGCGCCACGCCGTTCGAGTTGTCCACGCTGAACAGGAACTCCTGCGATGGATCCATCGAGGGAATGAGGTCGGCCACCGAGCCGTTCAGCCGGGTCTCCGGTGCGATGAAGTGCTCGGACACAAAGCTGCCGTCCCGCTGAAAGACCTGGTAGCGGTCATTGGTCCGGTCGCAGACATAGACCTGCCTGTCCCGGGTCAGTCGCACACAGTGCACGGGGCTGGCGAACTGGCGCGATGGTGCCTGGCCCGGCGTATAGGCTGCCGTGCCGCCATAGGCTTCCGGGCCGCCATCGACCGGCGGCTGGCCATAGGCACCCCAGTGCCGCTTGTAGGCTCCGGTCTCGCTATCGAAGACGATCACACGGCGATTGCCGTAGCCATCCGCGACAAAAACCTCCCGTGCCTCGGTATCGACCTCGACATCGGCCGGGCGGTTGAGGTTGGCGGTGTCCGCGTTGCCTTTGGACTGACCCGATCGTCCGATCTGCATCACAAATTGCCCGTCCAGGGTGAACTTCAGCAGCTGGTGATCCTTGGGCCCGCTGCCAGCCAGCCAGACGAAGTCGTTGGCATCGACGTAGATGCCGTGCTCCACCTCGGGCCATTCATACCCCTGTCCCGGACCTCCCCAATGGCGCAGCACATTGCCTTGCCGGTCGAACACCAGCACCGCCGGCGCGCGAACGCAGCAATACGTTTCCGGTGGGTTGCGTTCTGCCATCAGCTGGCGCTGGGCGATGGTGCCCGGCCGCTGGACGATCCAGATATGGTCGCGCTTGTCCACCGCCACGCCCGCGACGGCGCCGATGATCCAATTGTTGGGCAGCGGCTTTGGCCAGAAGGGGTCGACCTGAAATTCCGGGGCCACCGCCAAGGCGGAACTTGCCCCCGCCGTCGATCCTGCTTGAGCCAGGGCCGACCTAAGCGGAAGAGCGGTCAAACCGAGCGCTGCCCACATCCCCACGCAGTTGCGCAGGGCGGTTCTCCGCGTGGTGACAGCCATACCGTCTCCTCCCGATTTTGTTGCGCTTTACGGTAGACCAATCAGCCCGGAAAGGAAGCGTGGTCCGTCGACTCCGATCTTTTCAGCCTGCCTGGTCGTCGGGCAGCCCGCCCGTGGCTGGCAGCCTGATGCTGACAACGAAAGCAGGAACGGTGGCGAACCGTAGGCTCGTGCATGACGCCTCAACCTTCCGAGACAGCCTGTCAGCCGCCTTGTTGTTCTTTCTTTGTTCTATAATGACCGTGTGGGACGTGGTCAGCAACCGCCGGCTCAACACCACGGACGTGCCGGGGCTGGTTTCACGCCAGGCGCTGGCCAACGCCCAGGCCATCCGGCCGCATCTGATCCTGCATGATGCCGATCCCGAGTCCGATGCCGTTCTGCTGGAGCGGCTGGCGCTGTGGGCGCTGCGCTTCACGCTACCGGCGGCGGTGGACCCGCCGGACGGGTTGCTGCTCCACATCACAGGCGTCGACGGGTTGTTCGGCGGCAAGCCAGCGCTGCTGGGCACCGTGCTGGAAAGCTTCTGCACCGGCGGCTATCGGGTGCTCGGCGCGATCGTCGGCAGCGACGATGCAGAAGTCGAACCTGCTTACATAGAAGTCGAGCGCCTGCTCCCGGCTCCGGGTACGGATCGCGGCGTGGTGGCGGCGCATTTCCGCAGACGAGGAGGCGGTGTTGGTGAAGTGCGGGATGCAGTCCGCCACCTTGCGCTCTCCTTCAAGGCCCAGCACACGGCCTTACGGTCGACCCTCCGGGTGAATGGCCGAGAGCGGCATCTCGTAAACATTGAATGGCCTAACGGCCGAGTTGTCGGCGAACCGGTTCATCTGCGTGACGACGACGTAGAGCTTGCCTGCTTCGACGAACGCCGTGGCGGGCGCCGCGAAGCGTTCATCCTGCAGGCGGCCGACGATCGTTCCGGATACAAATCCGGGCGCCAAGTCTATGGCGACGACCTCATGGGTGTCCTGCAGGGTGGCGTAGAGACGTTGCCCGTCAAGAACCAGCCCATCGCCACCGCGCAGCAGTGCGCCGCCCAAGTCGATTCGGGTCGCGGTCCTTTCCGCGACGTCGATCGTCCACAGGAATCCTGTGTTCATCTGCACCGCGACCAGCGTCGAACCGTCGGGCGTCGCGACGATGCCATTAAGATTGGGCCCTTCCGAATACGGAATAGCCGTTTCCAACTCGAGCCAGGGCTCCAGGGCTCCGATCTCGCCGCCGCTGCGGTTGACCCGCCACAGCACAGGCCTGGACGAATCCGTGATGTAGGCCGCGTCCTGTGTCAGAGCCAAATCGTTGAGCAGGCTTGCAGGTCCATCCGGCTTGGCGAGGCTGATCACCGTTCGGCCACTTTGCGCATCGATGATGTGGAGATCGCCTCGCACGCCGCCTGTGATCCACAAGCGGTCGGATTCATCGAGCTTGATGCCCAGGGCCACCGGAAAGTCCCTATCCCCAGCAGGGGCAAGCCTCCCGCCCGGCACGAGCAGTGTCGCGGTATTGTCATCAAGGTTGACCCGCGTCACCGCGCCGTCGGCCGCACTCGCTACGTAGTAGACGCCGGCGCTGTTGTAGGCAATGCCTTCGGGATAGGCGATCGCGTCCAGTAGCGGACGGGCCGAGAGTGCAGAGACGTCTTCCGGAGCGGTACCCCGAGATTGAGCGTCGCAGGCGGACAAAGCTAGGCCGGCCAGTGTCGCCAGCAGGATGTGATAGGTCACAACAGGCTCCTGTCCTGATTGATTTCAACAGTGTTGTCTGGAGGCGCCAGCATCCCTCGTTGGTCCACCGGCCCGCAAAGCGCGTCGGGTGAGATGGGCGAGCGCGCCAGGACGGCGAGAAGATCGGCCTCCGGAAGGCGGGTGGTTGGCGATCTCGTCATCGCAAGCCGTAGACCACGATGCTGCTGCGGGTGACCTCGACTGGCCACGCGCCGCCGCCGTTGCCGACCGCCGCCGCGACCAGCTGGTTCCCGCCCGCCTGATAGGTGATGATCCCGCCCCCGATGGGCTGCCCGACGTTGATGCTCCATAGCCGTCGGCCGTCCTCAGCATCCACGGCGAAGAGGTTGCCGGCGAGATCCGAGGCGAACACCAGGCCGCCCGCCGTCGGCGTGACGCCGCCCAGCACGGGCTTGGGCGCCTCGATCCTCCAGCGTACGGCGCCGGTGTCCGCGTTGAACGCGGTGAGCCATCCGCGGGCGGTCGACCAGTCCCCCAGCGCCTGTCCCATCGTTTCGCGGATTCCGAGCCAGATGTCGCCTGTGGGAGGAACAGGCGTATCACGGGACTGGAGCGTCACCGTGGCGCACCAGTCTACGGCGCCGACGAACAAGGTGTTGAGCGAGGGGTTGAACGCGGCGCCGTTCCATTCGACACCGCCGAAGATCCCGGGGCAGAACCGGGTCGGGTGTTCGCGCGACAGCGGGACATCGACGTTCTCGCGCGTCGTCACCGGCTGAGCGTAAATGAGGGGAAGACCGGCAGCGAGATCGGTCCGGTCGAGCACCGAAAGCAGCCCGTCCTTGTTCGCGGAAGCGGCGATGCGGCGTCCACCGGCGGTGGTGACGAGGGCAGGCGCGGCGCTCACACCCCAGTCGTGGAAGTCCTCCTTCACGATCTGGTTGTGGGTGATCATCCGGCCTGTGTCGCCATCGATGGCGATGATCGAGTTGACGTAGAGATTGTCGCCGCGGCGGAGTTCGGCGTCGAAGTCCGGCGCGGGATTGCCGGTGGGAGCGTAGACGACGCCTATCTCCTCATCATAGCTCAGCGACACCCAAACGCCGCCTCCAGAAAGTGGATTGCCTTCCGGCATCAGCCATGTGGCCCGTACTTCGGGCGTGTCGGGGATCACCTCGAAGCGCCACAGCATCTCTCCGGTCGCCGCGTTGTAGGCATAGACATGGCCTGTCACGTTTGCACGGTCGCCTCCGGCGTTGCCGATAAAAACCTTGCCGTCTGCGGCGATTGGCGCCATCGGGATCGAGACGCCGGGGCCGGCGTCCGGGATCCGGGCGCTCCAAAGCGTGCGCCCGTCCTCTGGCGAAATCGCCAGGACGTCGCCCTCCATTGTGCCCCGGAACAGTGTGCCGTCCAGATACGCGAAGCCGCGGTTGGAAGAGATGACCCCCTCGCCCGTCGGGGAGGGGTGCGTCACGCGCCAGCGCTCTTCACAGGTCGCGGCGTCGATCGCGTAGGAGGCATCGGGGGTGGTGAAGTAGAGGACGCCGTCGATTGCAAGGGGGCCGGTCTGGAAAGACGTCGGAACCGGGAGCGTGTACTCGCATTTGCGTTCGAGAGTTCCGACGCTCTCGCGATTGATCGCGTCGAGGCGGGAGAACCGATCCGAGGCGAGGGTCCGGTTGTAGGCTGGCCAGTCCGCATCATCCTGCGCGCTTTGGATGCGACCGGCGGCCCATGTGACGGTCGCCACCGACGACAGGATTAGGGTCAGGGCCGTGAGCGGCAGAATGTTCCGGATGGGCTTACGCATTGTGAATCTCCTGCATGGCGTTGTTCGGGCTGCGGATCGGAGCCGATCGGTCAGCATTTTCCTCAAGCCAGGCGTGACCAGGCGAGTGCGGTGAGCTTTGCTTTGAACTCGAATCAGGAGAAGGTGCGGCGGCCGCACAGTCACGTTGCACTTTGAGGAACGAATTGACCAATGAATGTAAAACAGAAGTATTCACGGTTCTCGTTAAACTTGGTCGCTGCTTTGTACTTCTGATTCCGCTTGAATCGGCTGATAAAAGAATATCATAAGCGCTCCGAGTCTGCGCTTACTTCAAAAATTTCTTTAGTTTTGAGGCGAGTCGGAAATGACGGGAACTTCGGCCGAAATCCGCTAGTTCAGCAGAGAAGTCCGCCAGCTTTACTCGCCCCGTCCTTGTGCACCGGCGATTTAGTTACGCTCTCCGGGATTGCAGTGCTCAATCAGAAGCTCGGTCAAAACACGAATCTTCCGCGAGGGGTTCTGGCCCGGAGGGCGAAGCACGTACGCGCCCGCCGGGGGAAGAGGGTAACCGGGCATGACTTCGACGAGGGCGCCGGTTGCGATGTGCTCGTCGACGAAGTCGGAAGGCAGGCAGCCGAGCCCGACACCCTCAAGCGCCGCCGATATCAGGGCGCTGCCGTTGTCCGCCTTGAACCGACCATGTGGATGGACGGTCACGATCCTGGTGCCATCCAGGAATGACCAGGTCTCCGTCCCTTGCATGATCGCTTCGTGCCCCGCGATCTCCTCCGGCTTCTCGGGCGCACCGTGCGCCTCTATATAAGCGGGGCTGGCTACAAGCTTGCCGGTGACCGGCCCAATGCGCCGGGCAACCAAGTTGGAATCCTGTAGGTATCCCACGCGTATTGCGCAATCGAACCCTTCGGCGACGAGGTCGACGAAGCGGTCGGTGTAGCATGTTTGCATGTGCAGACGGGGATGAAGCCTCGACATCTTTGCCAGCACCGGTGCGAAATGCCTGGGTCCGAATGTCAACGGCGCGGACACCCGCAGCCGGCCGCGCAGTTCGCCTTCCGGCAGGATGGTCTCTCGCGCCAAGTCCATGTCGGCGACGGCTTTGACTGCGTAGTTGCGGAAGATTGCGCCGGCCTCCGTCAGGACCGTCCCGCGCGTGTTGCGCGCCAGAAGCTGCGTGCCCAGGTCGACCTCGAGCCGGGCCAGCGCACGGCTGATGATAGACTTTGAGAGACCGAGTCGCCGCGCCGCATGGGAAACGCCTCCGGCATCCGCCACTTCGACAAAGGTGCGCATGTCTTCAGTGTCCATCGGAAGTTCCTCGCATCGTCCTCACATCAGGTCTCATCGTGTAGGCACTCGTATCGGCGTCCGCTCCCGTCCTAACGCGCCAACCTCCGACGAAGGCGGCCTCGCCATCCGCCGGGTGACCGCGTCCGCCAGTGGCGATAACTTCAAACGGGGCGGGCTCTCAGAGCAATGAACATAATATCAAGTTCTGGCGGACGTGACTCGCGAATGCGCTTTCCCGACATGGAGCGATCCGATTCAAGGAGGCGAGCATTGGAGCTTTGCGATGGGCCAGCCGCTTCCTCTCCGTCCCGACTATGATGGTCCAGCCCTGCGCACCCCGGTGCGCCGATGCAGAGATGCCATGCAGGCCCGGTGGCTGCTGGCGCTGGCGGCCATTTATGACGACGCCTGGCGCACCGAAGCAGCGCGGATCGGCACCGTAACGCTGCAGATCATTTGAGACTGGGCTGTGCGGTTCAACGCCATGCGCGCGCAAGGCCTGGTCGAGCGAGAGCCTCCTGCCCGGATCTGTGAGAGCAGAGCCAAGTGGCCGAGCTACTCGACCAGGATCGTCGACGACGGACCCCGGGCCGGATCCGCCTGGCAGGCCGCTAACGATCCTGCTGCGTCGGTGCGACGGGCCCGGCTTCGCCGGCGCGCGTCCCCTCCTGTCAGCGGCACGGTCTGAACCGGGAGGCAGCCGTATCACCAAACGAGCTGGCCCCAGTTCTTTGGCCCGATATGTCGTCCGGGTTGTGGCTGGTTCGGCGTCTCGCAAAACGCAACACAATGTAGCCGGAAGCGGCACTAGCGCGGACTGGATGTTAGGCTCATCCCTGATGGACCGACACCGACCCTGAAGGAGATAGAGTGATGATGTCCTGGAAGAAACCCGAGGTCCGCGAGATCGCTCTGGGCGCCGAAATCAACTGTTACGCCAGCGCGGGCCTGACGGCCTGACATCTCGTGGAAATCATCGTCCTGGGGGCAGCCGGCAATGGCGGCTTCCCCCAGTGGAATTCCGATGCGGAAGGATGCCGTCGCGCCCGCGCGGGTGATCCAATAGCAACGCCCCGCACACAGGCGGGCCCTGCAGTCAGCCAGGAAGGCTGTGCCGACACGGTCGAGAAGCAACAGGCGGTGCTGGCTGCGCTGCACTTCAAATGCGACGTGCTCTGGTGCCAGCTCGACGGTCGCTACCTTGCCTATGTCGCGCCGGGGATGATTCAGCTTGGCGCCTTCATGCCGGGTGATGGCGCATGAGTGACGAGACCGCCATTCCCGCCTTCGGGCGCGGGGTGAAGTTCCGTTTCGATACCGTGCGGAAGGGCTGGGTGCTGCTCGCGCCAGAACGAGTATACGTGCCCAACGACATCGCCGTTGAAATCTTGAAACTGGTCGACGGAGAGCGCTCGATCGGCGCGATCGCGGACACTCTCTCCGTCCGCTTCGATGCTGCGCGCGACCTGATCGCCGCCGATGTGATCGCCGTGCTCGACGATCTCTCGGCGCGCGGGGGCATCCAGCTGTGACCGCGCTCGGGCCACCGCTCGGGCTGATCGTGGAACTGACGCATCGCTGTCCGTTGCAATGCGCCTATTGCTCTAATCCGCTTGCCATGGACGCACCGAAATCGGAGCTTTCGACTGAGCAATGGCTTCGCGTCCTGGATGAGGCCGCCGCGATCGGCATTTTGCAGGTCCACTTCTCCGGGGGCGAACCGATGGCCCGGCGCGACCTGCGCGAGCTGATCGCCCATGCATCGAACGCCGGCCTCTATACCAATATCATCACCTCTGGCGTCCTGCTTAGCAGGTCCGCCATGGCGGACCTGCTGGCGGCCGGCATTGACCATGTTCAACTAAGCTTTCAGGACGCGCGCTCAGAGGAGGCCGATCATTTCAGTGGCTACAGGGGCAGCCACGCAAAGAAGCTGGAAGCAGCGCGCCGCATTCGTGACGCCGGATTGCCGCTCACCGCCAACTTCGTTATCCACCGCCAGAATATTGAGCGGATCGAGGAGATGATCGCGCTGGGGGTAGCACTGAGCGCCGAGCGCATCGAGATCGCGCATACCCAATACTATGGTTGGGCGCTGCTTAACCGCAACGCGCTGCTGCCTAGCCGCGCCCAGCTTGAACAGGTCAATCAGGTCGTCGCCGCCGCGCAGGAGCGGCTCAGGGGGCGAGTTGTCATCGACTATGTCGTGCCGGATTATTATGCGGCCAGGCCTAAAGCCTGCATGGGCGGATGGGGCAATCGATTTATCAACATTTCGCCCTCGGGCAAGGCGCTGCCGTGCCATGCGGCGGAGACATTGCCCGGGTTCACCTTCCCATCGGTGCGCGATCACGGGCTGGGCGCGATCTGGGCCAGCTCGGACGCCTTCACCCGCTTCCGCGGCACGGACTGGATGCCAGCGCCCTGCCGAGGTTGTGACCAACGGGAGATCGACTGGGGCGGCTGCCGCTGTCAGGCTCTTGCGCTGGCCGGCGATGCCGCCCGAACCGATCCTGCCTGCCACCGTTCGGCGGACCATCACATAATGCGCGAGGCGATCGATGCGGCGGTCGATGCGCCGCTGGCACTTGTGCCCCGGCGGCTACAACAGGGCTGACATTCGCTTGGCTGTTTCCGTCTGTCACGGACCGGATCAGCATAAGGGCGCTTGTCGAGCCACCCACGCCCGGGCCTTCCGTGCCTCCTCCACGGCGTTCCAGCGAAGCCTGCGGCCCTC
>NZ_JBHRTN010000028.1:0-36186 GCF_042646265.1 Teichococcus globiformis | reverse complement strand
GGGGGGGGGGAAGGTGACGCGTTGACGGGTCTCGGCGGATTGTCCATTTCGCCTCCACCGTTTTCATGGCCAATCCCTGGACGACGTGCGCAGGTGACTGGATGATGAGGTTGAGACCGTAGCCAACAACCACCCAAGGCGGCCGCGGCGAAAAGCCAGCAGCGCGCGACCGGAAGAAACCGGATGAACAAAGCGACCGGGTCCGTAGTCGCCACGCCGATCTGCCGCCTGCACTCGCGACGGTTCGGGTCCCGATCGCAGCGCCCTCGGCGAGCGCGATCAGCCGCCGCGTACGCGTCGCTGGTGCCGTTGTTGATCATTCGGGTCTTCACTGGCGAGTCGAGATCCGCCGTGTCGCGCCGACCCTGCTGGGCCAGCATGCAATCGCTGTAGACATGCGAATCAAGCGCGGACCCGAACACGGAGCACGTCCTGTGGTCTTCCTGGAGGTTCACCTGCTGCTGTGCGGCGGTGGTTCTGCAGCCAGACAAGCTGGCGGCGAGTGCAGTGGTGGCAGATCGTAGGTGTCGT
This sequence comes from Teichococcus globiformis, assembly GCF_042646265.1. Taxonomy (NCBI): domain Bacteria; kingdom Pseudomonadati; phylum Pseudomonadota; class Alphaproteobacteria; order Acetobacterales; family Roseomonadaceae; genus Roseomonas; species Teichococcus globiformis. Next base: position 35,655 of record NZ_JBHRTN010000028.1, on the reverse strand, counting down.
CTTCTGGCTCGGAGTAGGTGGTCAAATAGCTTATCGAACTTAGTGTTCCGGGACCAACAATGTGGCTAAGAGCCGAGCTGATTTCGCACTGACGCTTCGTCGAGAAGAAAGTTGAGTTCATAGAATTTGCCGTCGCGGACTTTGTGAAACGTGTGTTCCGCATACTCAACCGTTGCTCCGTTAGGCTCGGCCCCAAGCCATTCCTTGATCGGAGTGCCTTTGTTGATGAAGCGTGCCGCCACCTGGCCGCGCTCAACAGCGACGTGCTCAGTCCGCCATACCAAGTCGGGAACCGCTGCAATGTGCCCTTCTAGTCCTGCGATCACCTGCTCACGAGTTGCAGGGCGACCATTCACAATAAGATTGTCTTCCATGAACTCGCTCAGCCCCACGAACTCATGGGTATTGAGCGCGGCGACGTAGCGTCCGAAGAATTCATGCAGTTCATCGTCTGGCATGGGCGTCTCCGAAAGGATGCGGGCGACTGGGTGGGCGGGCAGATCGCGGCTTACAGACGCTGCGGCCGCAATCCACAGGGCAAAGTCTGACATCACTGATCGGCTGGCGGTACTGCCGATCCGGCGAACTCCGTGTAGCCCTTTCTGGAACGCCACCCTGCGATTTGCGCAAGAGCGTGTAGCCGCACCACGTCCGCAAGATGAGCCGCGAGAAGGATGCCTGGCGGCGTTCCTCAACGCGCAACACGGAATCCCAAATTACCGAGCTATCGCAACTGGTGACCGGGATGCGAATAACTCGTACGGCAAGCCTTGGAGAGTCTCGAGCATGCCGTGCCGGGAAAGCTTGATCGTACAGGAGGCATCGGCTGGCCGCTTGATCGTCCTCGCTGTGAATGACCAGCACGCACGAGGGGACGGCCTCAAGGACCTCGGCGAAATTGGCTTCGAAGAAAGCGGAGAAACTCCAATGAACATCGGCATTCGCAGTTCCGTCGCCATCTTCCCCGATCCGGCAACTGGAATGCTTCCGACCGGCGCCGATCGGATGGCCGGCGTGCTTGAAGAAATTGAACACGCGGAACGCGTCGGACTCGATTTCTTCGGCATTGGCGAGCACCACCGAGCTGAGTTTCTAGACTCTTCACCGGTCGCTATCCTGGCCGCCGCAGCGGCCCGCACCAACTGCATCAGGCTGATGAGCGCTGTGACCGACTTGAATGCGTCCAACCCGGTGCGGATCTTCCAGGACTTCGCCACGCTTGATCTCATCTCGCGTTGCATGTCGAGATCGTCGCCGGGCGGGGATCTTCCGTCGGAGCTTTTCCGCTGTTTGGCTTGTTCATGAGCGACTACGACGACTTGCTTGTCGAGAAACTTGACCTGCTTATGAAGCTTGGTGAGACGATCAAACTGGTATGGCAGGGCCAGTTCCGCCCCGCGCTGTCCGGTGGGGCCGTCTTCCCGCGACCGCATCAGGCGCAGATGCCGATCTGGGTCGGCGTTGCGGGGACGCTGCAATCGTTCGGACGTGCCGGCCGGCTCGGCCTGCCGCTGATGATCGCCATCATTGGCGGAACGTTCGAAGGCTTTCGTCTCCTCGTCGATCTCTTCCGCCAGGCAGGTAAGCGCGCCGGCCATAATCCTGCAGAGCTCAAAGTAGGTGTTCATGCAATGGGCTTTGTCGCAGCTAGCGATGATGAGGCGCGAAGTGCTTTCCTCCCGGGATGGGCGCAGCTGATCGGAAGTTGTGCGCTTGAATGCGGCTGGTCGAAACCCACTCGAGCGCAGAAGGAGAGGGCGGGCTCGCATGGCGCGTTTCTTGTCGGCGCTCAGGCGACGGGCGCAACCAAGAGCCATTATGCCAGCGATGTGTGCGCGGCATTTCGCGGGTGGCATTGCAGATGACGTTGGTAGCGTCCGAAACTGCCGTGATGATCAGGGCGATTGAATTTCTTGGACGCGAGATCGCACCTGCACTGCGGTGAAATGGTGCTTCCTGCCAGATCGGTGCAGGGGTGGCCCGATGGCGTTGCCGGCGTATGATAGGAATGGGCCGTACGCCATTTTGTTCAGAGGCGCCTCGCTTGGCATTCAAGCCAATGTCGACCGCCGGCGTCACATTCCATGCTAGGAACACACGGTCATGAACGAGGCTGCTCGTCACGAAGAACGTAAGGAAGGCGATTCGATGAGAAACAACTGGCCCGACTTCGACTATCTCGGCTGGCGTGAGACGTGCTCCGCCCTGCACCTTTACCTGCAGATCGCCGGCAAGTATCGGCTGGCGCACAGCCCTTGGCTGAATCATTCCTGGAACGCGACCTTCTACGTCACGCCTCGCGGCCTAGCCTCCTCGCCGATCCCCGATGGCAGTGGGATCGAGATCTTCATAGATCTCCAGCGCCATGTGGTTCTCGGCACGAGTGGGGATGGCCGCACGGCATCGATCGCGCTCAGGCCCACCACGGTGGCGGCGTTTCACGCCGACTTCGTGCGGCTAATCTCCGACCTTGGCGGCACACCCACCTTCAACGGCAGCCCGAACGAGATACCGTTTGCCGTGCCGTTCGCCAATGATGATCGGGAGCGCCCTTACGACCGCGACGCGGTGCAGCGCTTCCATCAAGTGCTGATCTCCGTCGACCGGGTGTTCAAGACGTTCCGCACATCGTTTCTCGGCAAGTCGAGCCCCGTCCACCTATTCTGGGGCGCCCTCGACTTAGCAGTCACGCGCTTCTCGGGGCGGCGTGCGCCACTCCATTCCGCGGGGATCCCGACCCTGCCAGACGACGTCGCGCGGGAGGCCTATGACCGTGAAGTCTCGTCGGCCGGCTTCTGGCCAGGCGGCGGCGGCATCGACTATCCCGCCTTCTATGCCTACGCCTATCCGGTGCCTAACGGCTTTCGAGCTGCATCGGTCCGGCCGGAGGCGGCTTTCTGGCACGAAGGGCTGTCGGAGTTCGTCCTGCCCTACGCTGCCGTCCGCTCCGCGGCCGATCCCGATGCCGCACTCATGGCCTTCCTGGTTTCGACCTACGATGCCGCCGCCGATCTGGGCAGGTGGGACCGCGATCTCCTGGAATGCACGCCCGGACGCCCCGGCCAAGTGCGGACACCGGACGCCGAGCGGTCCAAGAGCGTCGTTCCGTCAGAGGACACAGGCGTCGAGCGGGAGGACGGCGTGACCAAGGGGCGGTACCGGATCGTCGTCGACGGCATTGAGGCCGAAATGACCTACAGTCGTGCGGGACGAGGCTTGATCATCATCGATCACACGGAGGTTCCTATGGCCCTGCGTGGCCGCAGGCTCGGCGAACGGCTAGTGCGCCAGGCCGTCGAGGATGCTCGGCAGGATGGGATCGCTATCATCCCGCTCTGCCCGTTTGCAAAGGCGCAACTCGACCGCCATCCGGAATGGCAGGACGTGGTGCGCCGGTAAGGGAACGAGAGCAGCACTATTGTTGCTGCATGCACGGCTTGACGCTCTACGGCCCGGACTGTGGTAACCAGGCACCTCCCGTCAAGCCGGTATTTGGGCGTGATCTGGTCCGCGTGCGTAAGCTGTGTCGCGGCTTCGTCACGGCTCGGGCTTCTGATCACTGCGGCTGCGCCACGTGGTCCGTCGTCTGAGGTCGTCCCGGGTTAAGCTTCGGTCCGTGGTCAGCGAGAGGGCTGCCAACATGATGCTGGTCCAATGCAGGGTGCGACGCGCCCATCTCATAAGCGTGCTCGACCGTAGCTTGGCAACAGTCCTAACCATGGCATCGTCGGAACCCCGTCCCGATGGGGACCTTGAAGGTCTGCGTTCAGGCAGACATCAGTGGCAGCTTGCGCCTTCGATGGCGCTCATGCGCTGACGCGTCCGGCGCGGCAGGTCCGGCGAAGACCAGACGTTGTTCGCGTTTCTCAGCGCACTCCTATGGCTCATGTCGCTCGCGGTCCTCGGCACGGTAGTGGCTCTCGGCCTCTTCATCGTGGATTTCGCGGGACGGCCGTTGGAACGGATAGAGGGCGTCGTTGCGAACCGGAGCTGGCGTGCCGCCTCCGGCTCCATGGCCTCTGTCGCCGTGGTGACGACAAGCGGCCAGGTCGGCACCACCATGGTGCCGACCACCGGTCCCGAGCGCTACGAGGCCTACCTGCAGCTCGAGGATCAGCGGCCTTGTGCCGCGGTGTGGCCAGCGCATTACGAGACGCTCCGGCCCGGTAGCCAGGTTGCCGCCCTGGTGCGACGTGCCCGCCTGAGGGATCGCATCCGGATCAGCCGTGTGCTGGACCGAGGGGAGTAGCCAGGCGCTGCCGGCCTGGTCAGCCGGTCGCACTCTCGCCGACATCCTGCCGCTCGCCCCTGGCCACGATCTTCATCTGCGCGTCCAGCAGCGGATGCTGTAGCTCGCTGGCGATCTCCTAGGGTGCTTCCAGCTAGCTGTCGATTTTCTCTGGCGCGGTCAGCAGCACCGGCATGGCCTTGGGATGAATCGGCTTCACCACGCCAATCGCCTTGGTGGTCAGGAAGCCGTACAGCTCGTGTTCCCCCTCCACTGGATTGGCCTTGGTGCCGCGCGTGCCGGTCCAGGTGGTCCAGATCCCGGCAAAGGCAAAGAGCGGCCGCTGCTCATTGAGCGCGAACCAGATGGGGTTTTCTTCGGGTTGGTGTCCTTCCACTCACAGAACGACGTCGCCGGCACCAGGAGCCATACGCCGGGCCCAGCCAGCGGCGCCAGTGCGGGCTGGCGGTGTTGCGGATGTTGGTCACCGGATGGCCGTCGAACTGCCCCGGACCCGGCATACCCCAGCGCAGCATCGCTAGTTCGCGCCTGGCCTCGGTTTGCCGCACCACCGGCGCCAAGCTGCCCGGATAGATCCGCGGTAATGGCGGCAGCCTGCGGCGACGCGTGGCGCGGTGGAGGAGGACTGGCCCTCTACGGTGCGCCTGCTGGCGGAGTGAGCTCCGCGGGTCCTCGAATATTTGACGCAGGACATCGCAACCTCCGCCGCGCTCGGATCCGCCTACCAGCACCAGCCGAACGATGTTTGGATGGCGTACGGGCGGGCTACAGAGTGACTGAAGCAGCGACAGCCGGTCTCGCCGCGAGGCGGCGCGGGTGCCTCACCGGCAGCCAGCACCGCAATGGCAGTACAGGACGCCGTGCCCGCATCTGAGCCCCAGGCTGCCGGTCCGCCGAAGCAGCCTGCCCATAGCACGTCGGCTCAGAGGCCTGCCGACCCAGCGCCTGCCTATACTGCACCCGTGTCGCCGCCTGATGCTTCCATGCCAGTGCCGCTGCTACCCCTGCAGGCTGCGGCGATACCAGCACCTGCGGAAAGCGGAACCAACGCGGCGGGCGCCGCGCTGGTCGGCGGATTGGTAGGCGTCGGTGCGGGCCTGTTGATCTCCGAGTTGGTCAACAACAACAACGATGACTGGGGTCAGAGCTACGGCCACCACCCGGCTTACGTTGTGCCACCGCCTTACGCACTTTATCGAAGCACCCAATCCGGTGCGCGGTACAACGGCGCCCGCGCGCTGCAGGAGACCGCCTGACGGTTAACCGACAGGCCCAGGCAAGTCAGCAGTCCTATGCCACCGGACGGCGTGAAGACTTGGAGGGCTTCGCCGTTGGCCAACAGCAGCAGCGACAGGCGGCCGCCGGTCAGCGCCAGAGCGACCGCCAGCAGACCACTCAGGCGAATCAGGCCGGGCGCCAGGATGCTACCCAGGAACGGCAGGGCGCGCGGCGCAGTGAAGCTGCCAGTGGTGGGACAGGGCGCCAGATGCCCGCGGCCCGGCCGCCCACGGGAGCGCCGGCCGGACCAACGCGCCGGCCGGACCAACGCGCCGGGCGGCCGCAACGGCGGAGCAAACGCGCGTGCAGCCCAGGGCAACCCCGCAGCGGCAAGCAGCAGCGCAGCAGAGAGCCTCCGTTGCGCCGCAACGGGCCAGCACGCAGTCGGCTGCCCGCACGCCCGACAGGGGCCCTGCACGTGGCATGTCCGGCGGCCAGGAGGTTGCCCGGTCGCGCGGACCCGGCGCGGCTGGCCGCGGCGGTGATGCGCGTCCAGGTGGCGGTCGCGCAGGGCGTAACTAGGTAGGATGGAGGGTACGATGTCGTTCACCACCGATCAGCTCCGGGCCGTACTGCTTCACGCCGCCTTGGCGTTCCTCTTTCTGACTGCTGCCGCCATGCCGATATCGGCGCAACCCGCACCGCGGCAGCCAGAGCCAATCGCCGGAACGCCGCCCCCTGTCCTGCGCCAAGTGCAGGCCCCAGCCTTCGCGACGCCGGAGGCGGCGGTGCATGCCCTGATCGCGGCTCTTCAGGCTCCAACAGTGGAGCCTCTTATTGCCATTCTTGGTCAGCGGGTACTGGACAGTGTGCCACGTGATGAGCGGCAGAGATCCGAAATGCGGCGTGCAGCTGGCGCCTGGCTTGCGGATCAGTCCTCCGCAATCACGTATCCGGACGAGGCGCAGAGTCGTGCTGTCGCCCTGTTCGGCGCGGCGCAGGTACCATTGCCGGCCGTACTGACGCGGTTAGCCCGCGGCTGGGCCTTCGATCAGCAGGCCACGATTGGCGCGATGCGGGAGCGGCGGATCGGTGTCAACGAGGCGAATGCGATCCGGGGTCTGCGTGCTCTGGCACAGGCGCAAGAGCGATTCCGGATTACCGACAGGACGGGTGACGGAGTCCTCCAGTACGCACGGCGGATCCGCAGTTCGCCAGGGCAGTCCGACGGCCTCGTGGCCAGTCATTTCGTGCCAGGCCCGTCCATAGACCATCTGAACGAGGCCTTTGCGCGGGCGGAGGACGACCCTGAGAAACCTGTACTGATCCCGCCGGGGGGCTATACCTACAAGATCCTGACTGGCCAGGGCTCACATGCCGAAGGCGGCGCGCGATCCTATTTGGTCAATGGTCGGCTAACTGAAGGCTATGCAGTCGTCGCCTGGCCGGTTCGGCCCGGTGAAACTGGCCTTTCGACCTTCATCATGGACCATCGTGGCGTGATCTTTGAGCACGAGTTCGGTGCACGCACGGCGGATGAAGCTCGGCGGATCACGACCTTTGATCCGGATCCCGGCTGGAACCGCGTACAAGAGAGCGAACAGTAAACATCCAGCTGAGCTTCGCCTTCCACGAAGAGAGTCAACAGGGTGCATGAGTTTTTCCGCCATTCTTGACGGGAACCAAGCAATCCAGTCTGAACGGCGTCGCGTCCACGCTGATGGGTGTGAGCCGCGCTGAGCAGGTGGCGGACAACGTGCCCGCGCTCGGCCTCGACTTGCCGCCGAACAGTTGGGAGCGCTGGACGCGGCGAGCGGCGGCGATCAGAAGTTCCTCTACGGCCTTTTTCAGCCGGCGGTACGCAATCAGGTCGTGTTCGGTGGCGCCGCCGTGCGCGGGTGAGCAACTTTATCGCAGCGGACGGTGTCCGCTCTCCGATCTTGTTCCCCGGAAGCGGTTAGGCCGCTTCCGGCAAGACGTTGCCGAGGTCGAGACTAGCGCTTCTACGGAAAGGACCAGGGGAGCCCTTGCTCCCGGCCTGATTATGGTTCTCTTCAATCCGATAACGCTGGCGTATCGAGAGCGAGGTGCCGGGCATCAACCATCTTCCCGCTGCGGCTTCAGGCTGCTGCTGTGCAGGTTCATCGCCGCATATAACACCCGACGACAACGTGTTCTGCAGTGTTCGAACACCAAACTAGGTCGTCTCCAAGTGCCGTGCCGCCCGACGGAAGCTACGCAGCACCAAGCCTGACGGGCAGGCCGGACCGCAGGACTTCGCCGTGGTTCGCCTAACCATTGAGAACGCCAAAGGCGTCTCACAGCCATACAGTCAGCGGAAGCCGGCATTATGCTCATCGGAGCGGACCTCCGCGACGGCGCTGATCCAAAGCGGCAGGGCACTTCTCCTTGTCCGAGGTGGGCATACCGGCACGCCAAGTGCCTTACGGCTTCAGCCGTAAAAGATGACGCTCGTTCGGTTCCGCCCCGCTTCCTTCGACTGGTAGAGTGCCTTATCCGCCGCCTCGATCAGAAACATCGGCGTCCCGCCCTGAGCCGGGTAGGCCAGCGCGCCGCCCACGCTGATCGTGACATTCGGGCTGACGCGCGAAGCGCGGTGCGGCAATCCTAGCGCCTCAACAGCGCGGCAGAGGGTATCGCCCAATTGCCGCACTCCATCGGCCGAGAGTGCCGCGGAGACGAAGACAAATTCTTCGCCGCCGAACCGAGCGATCAGGTCCGATGACGGTCGGCAATGGTGCTCCAGCGTACGCGCCACAGCCTTGAGAACCTCGTCGCCGGCCAGATGCCCGTAGGTGTCGTTATACCGTTTGAAGTCGTCCACATCGATCATCAGCACCCCTAGGGCTTCATGATCCTGCGCTGCACGGGGCCATTCGGCCGACAGATACTCATCGAAATACCGCCGATTGCTGAGACCAGTGAGACCGTCGAGCTTGGCGATGCGCTGCAACTCCATGTTCATGTTCAGCAGCGCCTGCTGGCTTTCCCGCAATGCGGCATAGGCCTCGTCGCGCTGGATCTGATTGAGATAGGCCCTAGAGTGGTAGCGGATGCGGGCGGTGAGTTCGAGCCGGTCGGGAAGCTTGACCAAGTAGTCGTTTGCGCCAGCAGCGAAGGCTTCGCTCTTAGTCGCCGCCTCCTCCTTCGTCGACAGCATGATCACAGGGATGTTGCGGATTAGGGGATCGGATCGGTAGCGACGCACCAGTTCGAGGCCGCTCGTGCCCGGCATGACCAGATCCTGCAGGATCACCGTGGGCTTCATCTCTTTCGCCACGGCGGCGGCGACGTTCGCGTCGGAGCAATAATGGAAGTCGAGATCCGGCTCGGACGCCAGCAACCGTCGGACCGCCTCGCCGACCATCAGCTGGTCGTCTACGAGCAAGACCATGATGGGGTAGTCCTCTTTCGACTGCCCCGCCGGGAGAAGATGCCGGGTCCTGGAATTCATGTGGGGGCCTCCTCTGGACGGCGGCCGGTGACGGCCCTGATCAATCGCGGTGCGATGCTGGAAAGCGGAAGGATCTCGGTGGCCGCACCGATATCGGCAGCGGCCTTGGGCATGCCGTAGACAGCGCTAGTGGGCCGGTCCTGGGCAATGGTGTGGAACCCCTTCTGGCGCAGCGCCTTCAGGCCCTCGGCGCCATCGCGGCCCATGCCCGTTAGCAGCACGCCGGTCGCGGCACCTTTCCAAAGCCGGGCGACACTGTGGAAGAATACGTCCACCGAGGGCCGGTAGACGTAATCTCTCGGCTCCGGCGTGTAGCCCAGCAGGATAGAGGATCTCAGTGCCAGATGCTGATCGCCCGCCGCCAGAAGCACACGCCCTGGCAATGGCGCCTCGTTCTCCCGCGCCAGCGACACGGGGATCGGCGCCTGCCCGTCCAGCCATTCGGCCATGCCGGCGGCGAACCGCTCGTCGACATGCTGGATGATGACGATGGTGGCCGGGAAATTCTCCGGCAGGCCTTGCAGCAGGGCAGCCAGCGCCGCCGGCCCGCCGGCCGAGGCCCCGACCGCCACGAGATGAGGGCTGGGGCTGGCCGGACGGGCGAGTCCGGCTCCGGGCGTGGAGCAGAGGCGTTCCCTCACCAGCCGCCCGATACCCTCTATCTTCCGCAACAGTGTGCCATCCTGTGCCGATGCCATACTCACCACATCCACGGCGCCGTGGCCCATCGCCTCGAAGACGCCCGAGGTATTGGCGTCGACATCAGGCGTCAGCAGCAGAACCGCGCAGGGCGCCTCGGCCATGATCCGGCGCGTCGCCTCGATGCCGTCCGATCCGGGCGGCGACAGGTCCACCAGCACCAGATCGGGCCGATCGTTCAGGCAGAAGCGGACCGCTTCCGCGGCGCCGTAAGTGACCCAGGCCACGCGATGCTCAGCCATCGTGGCGATGGTCCGTCGTAGCGCCTCCCCCGCCATCGGCATGGCGTTGACGATGCCGATCCGCATCGGCCGGGCACCGGTCATCCCTCCGCCTCCCCGATCAGGTCGAGTACCGCTTGCAACAGCGTCGTGTCGTGGAAGCTACCCTTGGTCAGGTAGTAGTCAGCACCAGCCTCCAGCCCGCGCCGGCGGTCTTCCTCGCGGTCCTTGTAGGAAACGATCATCACCGGGATGCCGTTCAGATGCGGGTCCTTGCGGATCAGTGACACTAGCTCGATCCCGTCCATGCGCGGCATGTCGACATCGGTAACGATCAGGTCGAAGCGGCCGGCGCGGGCAGCGTTCCAGCCATCCATGCCGTCTACCGCGACCTCGACCTCATAGCCATGCTGGCTCAGCAGCTTGCGTTCCAGCTCGCGGATGGTGAGGGAGTCGTCCACCACCAGGACGCGGCGCCGGGAGCGCCCGGCGCTGGGTTGTGCCGTCGTGACCTGGTCCAGCTCGCCAGAGGTGGACAACTTCTCCACCCCGCGCAGCAGATCCTCGACATCGAGGATGAGAACCGGCGTGCCATCCTCCATCAGGGCGGCGGCGCTGATGCCGGTGACCTTGCCGAGCCGCGCGTCGAGCGGCTGCACCACCAGCTCCCGCTGCGCCAACAGTCGGTCGACCGCAAGGCCGTAATTGTTACGGTGGTCGCCAATGATGACGACAGCGATGTCTTCCCCGGCGATGGCGCTGCCTGCGCAGCCGAGGATCTGGTGCGCCCCGAGCAGCCCGACCTGCCGGCCCTCAAACGTGAAATGCTGCTGCCCTTCCAGCCATTCGATGGCGGCGGCTGGCAACATCATGGCGCGCTCGATGGCCGCTAGCGGCAGGGCATAGGGCTCGCCGCCGATCTCGACCAGCAGGGTGCGCACCACCGACAGGGTCAACGGCAACTCGAACTGAAAGCGCGTGCCCTGCCCCGCCTGCGTCGTTACCCGCACCACGCCGCGCACCTGCCGCGCCAGCGCCCGCACGGCATCGAGCCCGACCCCGCGCCCCGAGATCTCGGTCACCACCCCCTTCATGGTGAAGCCGGGCAGGAACAGGAACTCGAGCAACTCCGTTTCGCTCAACTGCTCGACGGTCTGTTCCTGGGCCAGGCCGCGCGCGAGGATGGCGGCGCGCAGCCGGTCGATATCGATGCCGCGCCCATCATCGGCGACGACGATCTGCAACATGCCCGCATGATGCCGCGCCTCCAGCCGGATGGTGCCGCCGACCGGCTTGCCGGCGCCCTCCCGTTCCGCCTGGGGCTCGATGCCATGGTCGATGGCGTTGCGCAGGAGATGGCCGATCGGCGCGTCGAGATGTTCCAGAATGTCACGGTCCACCGGCGTGCCGCCACCGGCGATCTCCAGAGTGACCTGCTTGCCGAGTTCGCGCCCGAGGTCACGCACGGTCCTGCCATAGCGCCGGACGCCATCCTCGAAGGGCCGCATCCGGCTGGCCAGCGCCTCGTCATAGAGGCGGTGCGCGAGCTGCACCGAGCGTCGGTCCAGCGCATCCATTTCCATCAGGCGCTTGCCGAGATCGTCTTGGCAATCCATCAAACGCTGCCGCGCGGCGGCCAGGGCGAGTTGCGCCGCATCCCCCGCCATCCCCGCCCCCGCTGCGTCGCGTACGGCGTCGAAGGCGCGCAGCGCCTCGTCATGCAGGCGCCGCAGCCGCATGAGTCGGTCGTTGAAGGGACGCAGTCGTCGGGCCTCGATCAGCACCTCGCCCGACAGACCGAGCAAGCGGCTTAGGCTGTCAGCGGTGATCCTAAGGATGCGCTCTGCCGCCTCGGCCCTGGGTGCTTCGGGCCTGGGTGCCTCGGCCACCCTCGGCAATGGAACCTCGGGCGGCGGGGCGGGATCGGGCGGCGGCTCTGCCGGCGGTTCGCGTGGCGACTCCTCCGGCGGACCCTCGACCGAGCGGGCCAGCGCCAGCACCAGCGTCGCCACCTCGGCCACCGCCGCCTCGCCGCCCGGCGCCCCGGCCGTGTCCCTGGCGATCGCACCCATCAGATCGACGCCGCGCAGCAGCAGGTCGATCTGGTCGCGCCGCAACACCAGGCTACCGGTCTGGGCGGCGACGAAGATCTCTTCCATCGCATGCGCCAGATTGACCGCCGGCATCACCTCGACCAGCCGTGCCGCGCCCTTCAGGGAATGCGCCGCCCGCATGCAGAGTTCGAGATGCTGCGCGGTATTGGCCCCGCCTTCCAGCGCCAGCAGCCCGGCGGTCAGCGCCTGGGTGTGCGTCTCCGCCTCCAGCCGGAACAGTTCCAGCAGCGAGAACTCGCTGTAATCGCCGGCCCCGCCGCTCATGCGATGCCCCGGGCCAGGCCGTCGAACAACAACTCGGCATCCAGGCATCCGATGGTGCGGTCGCGCCAGGGGATTACCCAACGCGTATAGCTGAGCGCCGCCCGGGCGACATTGGAGGGCGCGGCGCGCAGCATGCGGGTCTTGAAGCGGTGGATGCCCTCCACCTCATCGGCCGCGAAGACGAAGCTGCCGGGATCGCGGCCGATGACCAGCATGCGTCGCTTCGCTACCAGCGAACGCTCCTGCGGCCGCGTCTCGGCCTTCAGGTTCAGAAGAGCGGCGAGGGAGACGCAGATCAGCAGCCGGCCATGGATGTTGGCGACACCGGCCACCACCCCGCTGCGGCGATGCGGCAGGGAATGCACCGGGCGGATCTCGGCCACTTCTTCCAGCACACGGGTCGGCATGGCCAGCCATTCGCCGCCGATGCGGAAGATGAGTACCGAGAGATCCCCACCCGCCTCGGCGGCCTCGTCCCACCCCCGGCCGGAAGTGCCGGCGAAGGTACGGCCTTGGGCCACATGCCGCGTCCATTCATCGAGGTAATCCTCGGGCGGCGGGCGGTTCAGCATCACCGAGACGGCGCCTGCCTGTGTCGGGCAGTGGCGGCAATGGTTGTGCGATGGCAGGTTAGGGCAGGTCGCGTCGCCAGTGACGCCGATGCGGTTCCAGCACGGGTCGATGTCCGGTATTTTGCCCTGGGTGTTATTGGGCGCGGTGTCGGGCGCCATGGTCAACCCGCGCCCCGCAGCGCCGAACGTTGCAGCCGGCCACGCAGCATCCGCGCGCCCGCGTCATCGCCCACGTAATCGAGTTGCAGCGCCAGATGCGCCAGGGTTTCCTGGTGGTGCGGATCGAGATAGAGGGCCTTGCGGTAATTCGCCACGGCCGCCGGCCGGTCCCCCGCCGCATCCTTCACCAAGCCGAGGAGGTGAAAGGCCTCCGCCGACGGGCCGTGCTGCCGGATTACCGCCTCGCATTGTCGCGCCGCCTCTGCGAGTTGGCCGCCATTGGCCAATCGCTGTGCCTCCTTCAGCCGTGCCCCGGCGAGCTCCGGTTCCGGCTGCGTCGCGGGCGGAGGCGCCGGGGGTTGTGGGATCGTCCGCTCCGGCGGGGGCCGTTGCGACGTCTCGACCCGTGGCATGGGTGTGGCCGGGACAAGCGCTGCGGTCGCCTTGCGGAAGGCGAAGGCCATGGGCAGCTTGGCCCAGGTGAATTGCCGCCGCTCCGGCAGGGCGGTCTCCGATGGTCCGAGAAACAGATGGCCATCCGGCAGCAACAGCCGGTGCAGGACGCCGATCGCCTGCTCTTGCATCGGCCGGTCGAAATAGATCAGCAGGTTGCGGCAGAAGACGATGTCGTAGCCGCCGCTGCCGGGCGGTGTCGCCGCGTGGAACAGATTGCCCTGGATGAAGCGCACCGATTGGCGCACCGCCTCGCCTGGACGGAAACCGCCCTGGACGGGCGCGAAATGCCGATCACGGAAGCCGAGATCGCCGGAGCGGAAGGCGTTCCGGCCATAGATGGCGCGTTCGGCGATGGCGATGGAGCGGCCGCTGACATCCATGGCGTCAATGGCGAAACGCTCGGGCGTGAGACCCGCGTCCAGCAGGGTCATCGCTATGGAATAGGGCTCCTCCCCCGTGGAGCACGGCAGGCTAAGCAGGCGCAGCCTGCGGCCGGCTAGCAGCTCCGGCAGCCGCTCGCGGACAAGCTGAGCCACGGCCTCAAAGGCGCCCCGGTCGCGGAAGAACCAAGTCTCGGGAACGATGACCGCCTCAACCAGCTCCTGCAATTCCTCAGGCGATTCCCGCAGATGCGCGCTGTAGGAGGCGATGTCGCCAAGACCGCGCGAGGCCTGCCGGGCGCGCACGGCGCGGGCGATGGCAGAGCTGCCGACCGTCGCGGCCTCCAGCCCGATGGTGCGCTTCAGCAGTGCCTCAATCTCGCCGAGCATCAGGCCGCCCCCGCCGGCTGCGGCAGCGGGCTCCCGCCATAGGCGTGGGCGAGCAGCCGGTCCGGCTCGATCCGGTGCAGGAGGCCATGCGCGCTGGCGATGATCGGTCCCAGATAAGGCGCCGCGTCGCGCGCGAAGCCCGGCGGCACGAAGCCGGCGGGATCGAGTTGCAGGAGTTGCGTCGCCTCCTCCACCACCAGGCCGAATTGGCGCAATGGGTCATCCATGGCCTCGGCACTTACCAGGACGATGCGGGTGCTTAGCCTCTGGCGGGAAGGGCGGCCGAGCAGCAGCGCACTCAGATCGACCACGGGCAGCGGCATGTCGCGATGATGCACGATGCCGACGCTCGACCGGGCGGAATCGGGCAGAGTCCTGATCCGCACGAGGGGCAGAATTTCCTCGATGCGGCCGGCTTCCAGCACATAGGCATCCTCGCCGGCGCGGAACATGAGGAACAGCATGGCGGCGTCCCCGTCTTCGTCAGGCGTGCAGCCTGAAGCGGGTGATGCTGCCGCGCAGCCCGGCGGAGACTTGGTTCAGGTCGTCGATCGCGAGGCTGGATTGCTGCAGGGATTCCACCGTCTGCGCTACGGCATCGCTGAGCTGCGCCAAAGCGTCGCTGATCTGCCCGGCGCCGAGCGCCTGGGCCTGCATGCCTTCGTTGACGCTCTCGACACGCGGCGCCAGGCCTTGCACCTGCTCGATGATGGTGGAAAGCTGGCCACCGACCTGCTGGATCTCCAGCACGCCCCGCCGGACCTCCTCAGAAAACTTGTCCATGCCCATGACGCCGGCCGAAACTGCGGACTGGATGTCTTTCACCATCTGCTCAATATCATAGGTGGAGACGGCAGTCTGGTCGGCCAGGCGGCGGATCTCGGTGGCGACGACACTGAAGCCGCGGCCATATTCGCCGGCTTTCTCCGCCTCGATCGCCGCGTTGAGGGACAGCAGGTTGGTCTGGTCGGCGACCTTGGTGATGGTCGTCACCACCTGGTTGATGTTGCCGGCCTTCTCGTTCAGCACGCCGAGCTTGGCGTTGATCGAGCCTGCCGCGGCGGCGACCTGACGCATCATTTCTTCCATCCGCGCGAGGCCGGCGCGGCCATCCCCCGCCAGCGCTGCCGTATGATCGGCGACGGAGGAAACCTCCACCATGGTCCGCACCAATTCCTGCGAGGTGGCCGAGATCTCGCGCGATGTCGCACCGATCTCGCTGGTGGTGGCGGCGATCTCGCTGGCCGTCGCCTGCTGCTGCTTCGCGGTCGCGGCGGTCTCGGTGACGGAGGTGCTAACCTGGATGCTGGAACGCTGCACCTGCCCGATCAATGCGGTGAGGTCGTCGGCCATGCGGTTGAAGGCCGCCGCCAAGACGCCGAACTCGTCCTTCCGGTCTAGCTCCACCCGGTGACTGAAATCTCCCTCCCGCATCAGATCCGCCGCCGCACTCAGCCGCCCAAGCGGCACTGTGATGGCGCGCAACAGGAAGAAACCGGCGCCGAGTGCCAGCAGGATGGCGGCACCGAGCGCAAGTCCCATGCCGAGCCGCGCATGCGATCCGGCCTCGGCGATGCGCCGGGTTGCCTCATCGGCCTGCTGCTTGTTGTACTGCACCCATTCGTGCAGTGTGGACAGCACCTGGCCCTGGGCGGGGAGCAGACGGGTCTGGAAGAGGCTGTTCGCCTCAGAGGGCCGGCTCGCCTGCACCAGCCTGATCAACTCGGCCTCGGCGCTGCGGAACGCATCGCTGGATGCCCTAATCTGGGCGAAATACTTCTGGTCGGCGGAGTCGCGGTCGCCCTCCTCCTGTAGCTGCTCCAGCCGCTGCAGCGTCGCGCGGTTCGCTCGGAGGCGTTCCTCGGCCGCGCGGATCGCCTCGGGGTCGGTGGAGGACAGGAAGGAGCGCAACATGGCGTATCGTTGGTTCCAGGCGATGGCCAGCTCGGCGGCGGAAGACAAGTCGACCGTGGTATCGTTTTCGACCAGACGGGCCTGTTCCTCGATATCTCCAATGCGGAGAAAGCCAATCACACCCATTGCGACCATAGAAGTCAGCACGACAGCGAAGCTGATGCTGATCAGTTGCCGGATCGAGGATACCCTCACGGGCAAGTCCTGCCCGATCGCTGTGCCGCCACCATCGACCTGACCTCCCCTCCGATTGAAAGCGGTTCCACGGATACCCTTCCCATCAGGCCGTGCCGATGCGCGAAGGCATTCCCCCAGGGCGCTTGAACCTGGGCCGTGAATACCCGTTCTTGTTGATGCTTCGCCTCTGACACAACCTAGATGTCACAATATAGGGTAAACTCCCGCTCCGGTATATTTTTCAGTTCATGTCCTGGCTTGCTGAGGCCATGGTCCTTGAGGGAAGCGATGTCAGGTAGGCTTACACGGATCCGGCCTGGGCAGATTCGGCATCCAGGATCGACAGCGAGATCCCCATCACTCAGCATTCTCCGATGAGAGCGATATTGAAGCGGGACCGGATCTTCAGGCAGATCTCCCCTGCCGTTGAGAACCGCGTGTTAAAGCCTGGAAGCCGCGTCGCCGCCATCCAGGCCGCAGCCAGCCACCGTGTTTCCCCAAGAACACGCTGGCTCAATCCTTTGCAGGCTTCATCCCGTCCTTCGCCGTCTGGGGCACGGTGGTCGTGCTGCTGAACATGCTGGCGTTTCTGCTGATCAGTCTGGAGCTGGAGCCGGTCATTGCCACCGCGGCGCCGGGCGATCTCTGTCGGTGAGTTGGCATCGGCGCGGCGCTGCTGGCGGTGGTCATTGCGGTGCTCCTGGCCTGGGCGCTGGCGGCGGCGCTCTCGCAGGCGCGACGCGCGCCACCGGGCACTTGCGCACCGAACTGGCGCATAGGGCTGGTGATTGGCTGGGCTGGCACCCAGCGGGCCTCATATCTCGCCGACATTGGATGAAGCGAGACTGCTACTAATCTGCTATCAGACACCTCATATCTAACATGTCGACAGGTCTACATGCGCACACGCACTCATGTCGGCATGTCGACTAGAGAATGGCAAGGATTGCCAGAACAGCGACAAAACGGCGCTGTGGTTCTGACAATCTTGAGCCATTGCGGCAGGTCATCGGCATCCAGCGCCACGGTGCGCCGGTCTTGATGACGTAGCGCAGGCCGTTGAACACCTCGCACAACCTGTGTCGCCTTGCCCGGCTGCCCCCCGGCAGCGATGTCCAGATAGAGCGCGACAAGCGTTCATTCTTCATTGGAGACATCGACGGGTACGGCTTCCAGACACGCATCCCCGCAGCCTGATCGCCACCAACCCGCAGCTCCATAGCAGGCTCTAAGCGTCCGGTGCCTCAGGCGAGCGGATCTGCTGCACGTACTGTGAGCACTACCCCGCACGATCAAACTTATGCGCCGTTCCTCTTTGCTGGGTCTACAGTAGCCACTCTCGTCCTGGTAACCTTGGATTCCGCCAGGAGAACAGTACGAATTACGCCATGCCATGAGAGGCTATCTGGCCTCTCCTCAGTACTCTCCGCTTCACGGTGGCAACCGCCTATCAATCCTTAGCTGACCACTACCTCACTACCCTATCCTGTATGAGTGTCGACGTGTCGACATTCGATCACATCGATACGTCGTCGTGTCGCTGTTTGCGTGTTAGTCCTTGGTTTCGGCGATCCTCGCTAGCCCACGCGATTGGAAAAGCAGATTGAGAGCTTCAGTCATGAGGTGCTGAATACGTTTCCCTTCATCCAAGCCCATACGGTCAAGTTGACGCTTAGTCGCTGTGTCTACAAAGAAGGCTACTTGCCTCTTGCCTTGGCGAGACGGAGGGACAGGAACCTTGTTCGGAACTGGCGCACTCGGCACCACGTCCGTCTGCGCGAGAGCTGGTCGAGGTAAGGAGTTGAGCTTTGGGCGAGAACGCAGAGCCATAGCATACCTCAACGTGTCGACACGTCGTCACGTAGTCGTGCCGACATGTCGTTGTATAATTTTGAGACTTCATGCGAGGCCTTTCCACCCGGCTCATACTCGGCAGCGGTGCTGCCGTTAGCTAGGCAATGTCGAAAGGCTACGCGGTAGGATATGACAGCAGGTGACACTTCGGCGCCGGCCTCCTTCACCACAGCTACGGCGTCGGCCACAACACTGGAGTTCTCGCGGGGAGGAGCGGCATTGATAACGACCACTACCGGCCGCTTGAGAGCAAGGCAGAGGTCCACAGTCGCATTCAGGGCATCGAGATCAAACTGCGCCGGCTGGCATGGGCTAACCACCAGATCGGCGGTTTGTGCTACCAGCATAGTGGTGCGGTCAGCATTAGGCGCCGTATCGACAAACACAAGTTCATAGCCCTCTTTCTTGGCGTCCTTGAGAGTCTGAGCCAAGTTCGAAGCATGGATGGCATCGACATCCGGAGCTGCGTCGCCACGACGCTGCGCCCAGTTCGTCAAATTGCCCTGAGGGTCAAGATCCAGGAGCAACGTCTTAACCCCACGAGAGGTAGCCTCAGTTGCTAAATGGACGGCGAGGGTAGATTTGCCCGCACCTCCCTTCTGACTCATCAGCGCAACAACATGCATTCCATGCCCCCCAACATGTAGACGCGCAACCATGTCGACATGTTAGAGAATCGTCAACCATTGAAGAACAATGCCTTACTCCGCAACACGTCGACGTGTATGCGTGTCTACATGGGTGACTTTGCTTTATAGAGCAATCACTTAGTTGTCTCTATGGTGACACGACATTAGGGTTTCTCGGTCCACAGGAGATTTTCCACCTAAGAGAGTCCGTAAACGAAAAAAGCCCTCACGGCGCCAACCGTAAGAGCTTTCCCGTCACTGCCGAGGAGGCAAGATGCGAACCAAATCTGCAGTCGCATCCTGCCTCAGTGAGCCTCATCTCGCAAGCGCCAACTTGCGGGAACGCTAGAGGCTTGTCCGGTGGCTGACGGTCCTAGCCACAAGGACCGAACATGCGATCGATCACGCGCGCCGAGGCGCGAACGAATGAATTCGCCTTACTGCGGCTGGCGGCTGGGCCAACACGCCGCCATGAGAAGAGCCGTCACCTCCGCCACGCTGCCAGCGATGCGGCGGTGTATGGTGCGCTTGTCAGCCACAATCACTGGCCTAGTGGCCGGTGCTTTCCGGGCTATCGGGCTCTGGCGCGCTTGGCGGGTGTGGCGCTCGGCACCGTGTCCGCCGCGATCCACCGGCTGCGCGCCGGCGGCTTCATTAAACTCCGACGGATTCCAATTCGCGTGCCAGGCCATGGCCTGCGCTGGGCCCACTCCTACCGTCTGCTTGCGGAACCCAGCGCCGAGCGCGTGTCGGAGAGAACCGCGCGTTCAGCGTTTGGCTCGAAACCAGAATCCCTGAAGATTCTACCTAGAAGATATGCGCGGCCAGCGGCGCCAGTCCGGAGCGTACAAGAGCAATTGGCAATTCTGGCCGCCTATGGTGCGCAGGACAGGGCAAGGGAGGATCGGGGGGATGCCCGTCCCTCTGAGCCGATGCTTGCCGCAGGTATCCGCACCCAGGCATCCACCTCTGCGCTTCCTCGACACGCAGCTGTGCCAGGGCGAGAAGACGGTTCATCATTGAGGAGGGTTGGGCGGTAGTGTGACACCAGCTGGTAGCAAAGAGAGCAGCCTTTACTGTGCTGCCAGCCAAGGGCACTTGGACCATATCGCCTGCGCCGTACAGCTCATACGTCATAGGATACGGAAATGACTGAGATCCGCCAGACGGAGGAGTTCCGTGCGTGGGTGACGAGCCTGCGCGACGCTGTGGCCAGGGCGCGGATCGCCGTGCGGATCGAGCGCGTCGGCCGCAGCCTGATGGGCGACATCTAACCTGTTGGCAATGGGGTCTCCGAGCTGCGCATCGACCACGGCCCCGGTTACCAGGTCTACCTCACCCAACGGGCTCAGGTGCTGGTGATCCTGCTGTGCGGCGGCGACAAGAGCACCCAGGCCAAGGACATCATCCTGGCCAAAGCCCTTGCCGAGGACCTGGAGGATTGATCGCGGCAACCAAGACCTTCACGTTCGATGCGGCCGAGCTGCTGGACAGCCCCGAAGCCCAGGCCGCCTACCTGTCCGAGATCATGGCGGGCGGCGACCCGGCCGAGATTGCCCTGGCCATCGGCACGGTGGCGCGGGCACGCGGTATAACGGCAGTAGCACAGGAGGCCGGCATAGGGCGGGAAAGCCTCTACAAGGCGCTCAGCGGCGAGGGAAACCCAGAGTTCGGCACCATCATGAAAGTGCTGGAGCCCTGGGGCTGGGTCTCTCCATGAACCCGAAACACCCGGCCTAGGCACGTGGTCAAAGCAGAATAAGAACGAGCGGCAAAGCCAGAGCATGACATGTGGTAAAGGCCGGGTTACCGCTAATCGACTTGACCTCCGATCGGCTTCTGGCTGCTGCCAGATCACTAGCAGGTGCCGAATTAGCCGCTCCTCTGGGCTGCTCGGCCATGCCGGCGGCCTGGACACAAGGAGGCGTGCCGCGCTTCCCGGCTGACACCACCTCAAGGCGGAGGCGCTCCAACTGCCGCAGGGCATTGACGTTGGCCTGAGCTCTTGGACCAGGATTCCGCACGATGGCTCCGGCCGCCGTTTGGGGCAGCGGTGTTCAAGCCAAAAGGCCACTCGATTGGCTGCTGCGATATCCGGAGCAGGGAGCCTGTAACCTGTTGTAGCATCGTCGCTCCGCTCCCCATGTCTCAAAGCGGGGTGGACACCCTGCTGGAATGGGAGGGCTGTCTGGAAGGCCGGGCCAGCCGTGCGTAGCAGGCCTCCACCGGCTTCACGCCTCAGCGTCGAACTTGATGCGTCGTGCAATCTCTCGAGGCGTTCAGTTCGCGCAAGGCCGGCCTGACGTCACAGGTCCCGCAGCGCCTTCTTGTTGAACCGGTATGCTTTCTGCAGCGTGGCTTGGCGGCGGCGCTCTATCTCCTGCGCCATGCGGTCTCTCGTCACGCCCAATGCCGCCAGTTCCCCGGTCAGCTTCTGGAAATGCGCCCACCGGGCAGGGTCGAGCCGGCCCTCGTCCAGCGCGCCGCGCACCGCACAGCCCGGCTCGCTGCTGTGCCCGCAGTCGCGGAACCGGCAATGCTGCGCCAGGTGCTCGACGTCGTCGAAGGCCGTGTTAAGGCCTTCCTCCGCGTCGATCAGTCCCACCTCACGGATACCGGGCGTATCAAGGATGAGCCCGCCCCCTGGAAGTAGCACAAGTTGCCGATAGCTGGTGGTGTGACGTCCCCGAGCATCGGACGCGCGGATGGCCTGGGTTGCCATCCGCTCCTCTCCGAGCAAGGCGTTCACCAGGGTGGATTTGCCGACGCCTGATGAACCGATCAGAACGCAGGTCTTGCCTGGCGCAACGTGATCCATAAGGCTATCCAGGCCAACACCCTGGCGTACCGAGACAACGAGCACCGGGCAGCCTGCCGCCAGGGTAGCGATGCCGGCGGCCTGGCTCTCGGGCTGTTCGCACAAATCGGCCTTGGTCAGCACCACCACTGGCTTCGCGCCACTCTGCCAGGCCGCCGCCAGGAAGCGCTCAAGCCGACGCGGATTGAGCTCGGCATTCAACGAGGTGACGACAAAGACAACGTCGACGTTGGCGGCGATGACTTGCAGCGTCTGCACGCTGTCAGCCGCCCGGCGCACGAAGGCGGTGCGGCGAGGCAGGACGGCGTGGATCGTGGCTTTGCCATCGCCGGACTTGGCCGACAAAGCCACCCAGTCGCCGGCCGTTGGATGACCTGCCTCCCGGGCTTCGTGGCGGAGGCGGCCGGAGAGCCTGGCGTTCAGGCTGCCTCCGTCCGTCATCACCGAATGCATTTCTCGCTGCTGCACGATGATACGCCCAGGAAAGTAGCCCGCGCGCGCGTGTGGCTCGAAGGCCAGCCGCAACGCCTCGGACCAGCCATACTGTTCGATCAAGAGTGGTGCTCTCGTAAGGGAGGGGCAGCCTAGCACCGATCGGGAAACAAACCGAGCTTCTACGCCCGTCGTATTGTGTCACGAATGGGCCAAGGGTCCGCCGAGACCTGAAGCCGCAGGACTGCCGATGCGACTGGCTTTTGTATTTTCTGGTAAGCCACTTGGCCAGGATGCGGCGGTTCTTAGAGCGCTGAGCCTGTCGACGGCGTGAGGCATCGTTCCTCGATGTTCAGAAAGTCCCGCGCTTGCCGGCGGCTGCGGCCTGGCCGGACCCGCCTTCCGCAGGAGCCTGGGACTGTCCCTGGGGCGGCCGCCAATCGCGCCGTTTGCGTGCAGTCCAGGCATAACGCGGGTCATCCGCTACCAGATGCCCATGGTCGGAGATGCGGTTGCGCTCCAGCCAGCCGATGGTTGCCTCAAGCTCCATCAACATCATCTGCGAGCGCGCCCTGTTGCCCATGACTCGCTTCAGAATGGCGTTGTAGCGGTGGTACAGCCCCGGCCCCGTCAGGCGCGCCCGCGGAGCTTGCAGCATGGCCTCATCCTCCACCGCTTGCGATGCCACCATCGCTCCGATGCGGCCGCGCAACCGGCGCTCGGTAACAGAGGGAGCTTCGAACAGGTTATCCTGCCCCGGCTCCACCTCTGGCCGCTTCATGGCGAGGTCCGGTCCCGGCGCCAGAGTATGGAAGCTCAGGGTCAAGGCATTGGATTGCAGCGGGGTGATGCCCTCCCGTGGAGGCAACTGCTCGCGCAACCAAAGCGGTAAGACGCCACCAGCGCGGCGTAGGCGCGGCTGACGGGCCAGGGTCCCCTGCTCGGTTTCCATGCGCAGGCGGAAACGGCCGAACAGCGGGTCGTCCGGGTGGTACACCAGCGCCTGTTGTGTTTCGTACGAACCAGCAGCCGGATCGATCCGTGTGGCGCGGGCCACCATCTGCTCCAGCCACGGGCGGGAGCGGATATGCGTCAGCGCCGCCACCACCGTCACTTCCGGCGCATCTAGTCCCTCATAGGCCATGGCGACGGTGACAAGGATGGAGGGCTGCGACCGCAACCGGAATGCCGCGAGCAGATGCGGCGCGTCAGGGCTTTCGGAGGTGGCCAGGCCGACCGCCGCCTCTGCCTGTTCAGGAGGAACCCAACCACGCAGCACGGACAGGTAGTGCCGTGCCGTGGCCTGATCCGGCGCCACCACCAGCAGCTTGCCCAAGCCAGACGCATCCTCGTTCCGTGTCAGCCCGCGTTCGCGCCGGCGGCCGGATCGCAAGGCGCGCGTTGCCAGGAATGCTTCGCGCAGCAGCGTTTCGGCGAAGCCGGTGCGCAGCGCGGTGAACAAGGCTGGGCGAGTGGTTTCGTTCGGGTAGAAGCCTGACAGGCGATGGGGACCAACTTCATGGCCTTCCTGGATGCGCCAGCTGGCTTCACCATCCAGCGCGCCAAACGTCACCGGCAGTACGGCCCTTTCAGCAAGGGCCTGGGCGCGGCTGTAGCCGATCACGGCCCAGCCCGGTGCATCCAGATCCACCTCCCGCGTGCGCGCCTTGCTGCCTGCACGATAGGGCAGCCACAGAATGCCATGTCCATCAGCACGCTCCAGCGTGCCGGACAACAGCAACCGGACGGCGGAGCATTCGAGCAGCGGCAGCAAGGCACGCGACCAAGCACCGGCAAGATCCTCCTCCGTTTCCTCGGCCGGACCACGCGCCGCCACCGGATCAGTGTCGGGCAGGGCGGGCAGGTGGTGGATCTCATCCACCACCAGCAGGGTCGGATGGTGGCGGAACTCGGCCAGATGCAGGGCCGGCGCTGCCGCGATGCCCTGATAGGTCGTGACGTAGCCTTCCAACCCCCGACAGGGATCGGGCGCGTTCTCCGCCGCACGAACCGAAATGCCGTGATCCAGCGCTATCCGCCAAGTCGGGTCCGCGAAGGCTTCCTCCGCCTGCTGGCGCAAGCTGTCGCGCGGCACCACCCAGCAGACCCGATGGACTAGCCCTGCCTGCATCAAGCGGGCCGCCGCGATCACCGGCAACAGGGACTTGCCGCCTCCCGGTGTGACGGCGGCCAGGATGTCGCGCACCTCCGTGGCGCCGGAAGCAATGGCAGCCACAATTCCCGCCAACTGGCGCTGATGGGTCCGAAGCTGGCGCGGTGCGGCCACCGGTGGACAGATCCCTCCGAGCAAAGCTGGAACAGGAAGCGAACTGACTGTGAGTTCAGAGGAATACACTGTCCAGCGTAAAATCTTGCGGAACAGCGCTCCATCAACCAGAGACTGCGTCAGTCCACATAGATTATCGAACGCCATCCGCCTGGTTGGGCTGGTTCCGCGGCCTCACCATCCGGCAAAGATGCAGGCTCGACATCCACGACGCTCAGTCGCTCCCTCATCTGCTTCACCACACTTCAGGGACGGCTTGGAGTTTGTTAGCCGCCAAGTCCGGTGGCTGCGTCAGCCTTCTTTGGATTCGTGGCAAAGCAAGAATCCATGTCATGTAATCTAGTAAGCGGCCTAACCGCTTCCAGGGAACAAGATCGGAGAGCGGACACCGTCCGCTGCGATAAAGTTGCTCACCCGCGCACGTCGGCGCCACCGAACACGACCTGATTGCGTACCGCCGGCTGAAAAAGGCCGTAGAGGAACTTCTGATCGCCGCCGCTCGCCGCGTCCAGCGCTCCCAACTGTTCGGGCGGCAAGTCGAGGCCGAGCGCGGACACGTTGTCCGCCACCTGCTCAGCGCGGCTCACACCCATCAGCGTGGACGCGACGCCCGGTCGCCCCACCACCCAT
The DNA here is from genome assembly GCF_042646265.1 of Teichococcus globiformis. Classification (NCBI taxonomy): domain Bacteria; kingdom Pseudomonadati; phylum Pseudomonadota; class Alphaproteobacteria; order Acetobacterales; family Roseomonadaceae; genus Roseomonas; species Teichococcus globiformis. The sequence goes on along the minus strand of NZ_JBHRTN010000028.1, from coordinate 10,717 downwards.
GCCAGCGCGACGCGGGCCGGGCGCTCGCCCATCGCCTCCGCGACGCGCTTCAGCGCCTCGACGATGGCCCAGTTGCGGTCCGTGAACAGCGTGTCGCCAAACGGGTTGTTGCCATCTAGCCGCTTGTCCCCCTCCGGGCGCCGCCGGTCGCCTGCTTCTGCCTGGTTCGGCACGCCGCCCCTGCGCGGCGCGGCGGCTTCCACGGCAGCGCGGTCGTACTTGCCGGTCAGCAGGCCGTAGGCTAGCGGGCTCCACGGCACCAGTCCCATGCCGAAGGCGCGGGCCAGCTGGACGTGCTCGCTCTCCACCCCGCGCTCGACCAGCGAGTAGAAGTACTGCAGCCCGATGGGCGACGGCAGTCCACGAACCCATGCCAGCGTGGCCAGCTGCGCCGCGTACCAGGCCGGTGCGTTCGAGATGCCCCAATAGCGGATCTTTCCCGCCTGGATCAGCGCCGCCATCGTCTGGAGCAGTTCTTCTGCCGGCGTGACGCCGTCCCAGATGTGGATCCAGTAGAGGTCGATGAAGTCGGTGCCCAGCCGCCGCAATGAGCGCTCAACCGCCGCATGGAGGTGCCGTGCGCCGTTGCCGCCCTGGTGGAACCCCTGGCCCGTGGCGAAGCCCGACTTGGTGGCGATCACCATCCGGTCGCGCGCGCCGTGCTCGGCGACGAACCTGCCAACCATCTCTTCGGAGCGGCCGCTCGAGTAGACGTCCGCTGTATCGACGAAGTTGCCGCCCAGCTCGACGTAGCGTTCGAAGATGGCCCGACTGCCAGCCTCGTCGGCGCCCCAGCGTGTCGTGCCGAAGGTCATCGTGCCCAGGGCGAGCGGGCTGACCAACAGGCCCGAACGGCCGAGCGGGTGGTAGGTTTGAAGGTTCATACGGTGCTCCTGTCTGGCTGCGCCGGCCCATGATGGACTGCAGCCACAGGGTCGATTAGTGCCTCAGGGGCACACGGGCTGCTGAAGGATTTTCAGGAATGGACCGCGAGCTCTGGTCGGGCCTAGCCGTATTCGCCGAGATTGTGGAGGCGGGCAGCTTCGCCAAGGCAGCGACGCGGCTGGGGCTGTCGGCCTCGGCGCTCAGCCACGCCATGCGGGCACTGGAGGGCAGGCTGGGCATCCGCCTGCTGGACCGCACCACCCGCTCGCTCTCGCCCACCGGCGCGGGCGAGCAGCTCCTGCTGCGGCTGCACCCCGCCATGTCTTCGGTGGAGGAGGTGCTGGCCGAGCTGGACGTGGCGCGCGACCGCCCAGTGGGGCGGGTCCGCGTCAACGCGCACCGGCCGGCTGCCGTCCACCTCGTCCTGCCCCGGATGGCCACTCTCGCGCAGCGCTGTCCGGAGGTGGCGGTGGAACTGGTCGTCAATGACGGGCTGATCGACATCGTCGCCGAGCGATTCGACTGCGGCGTGCGGCACGAGGGCGGTCTGCAGGGCGACATGATCTCCGTCCGGATCAGCGAGCCGATGGAACTCGTCTTCGCGGCTGCGCCCGCCTACCTAGAGGCGCACGGTGCGCCGGCGACGCCCAACGACCTCGGCGCGCACCGTTGCATCAGCTATCGCCACACCTCGTCCGGGGCGCTCCACCGCTGGGAGTTCGTGCACGACGGCGAGATGTTCGCGCGCGCGGTGCCCGAGACCTTCGTCACCAACGACGTCGACCTGATGCGGGACGCCGCGCTAGCTGGGCTCGGCGTCGTGTGCCTGCTGCGCCTTCAGGCCGCCCCTTACCTGGCCTGCGGGTCACTGACGGAGGTGTTGCCGGGATGGGCCCCGGTGCTGGCGGCCAACCACCTGTACTACCCGAGCCGTCGCCAGCCGAGCGCCGCCTTCCGCGCCTTCCTGGAGGTGATGCGGGCTTGAGAAGGAAGTCCTGGCGATCCTGATGGTAGCCGCTGTGGTCCGCCAAAGCTGGTGCGCCCCAGCCGCTTGCGAAACGGCGGCGTATGCATCCAGTGACCGGACTGAGTGCTTAGCCGTCGATCCAGGCTCGTTGTAGGCAACACGGGCGTGCACTGGATCGCTTCGGACCGACATTGAGGCACTCCTTCGAAGCTACATGGGATCCCGGGTTTATCGCATCAGACCGAGCGTCTGAAATGCTGGCGGCTGGTGGCGATCCAATTAGGGTCTGTCCTCGCTTAGGGCCTCGCTGACGCCGCCGCAGTGAGATCCTTGTACCAGGCGCCGGTAAACATCCGGTAATCCCCCCTTACCGGATCGCTTGACCTTGGCGACAAGCGGCGCCATCGGCAGGTTTTCTAATTGCCGCTGCGGCTGATCAGATGCCAGCCGGGCTCATCCAGCCTTCCGTTTGGGAGCAGCCTTCCTCAAGGCTGCATTCACCTTGCTCTGCCACCCTGGGCCAGTCTCCCGGAAGGCCTGCAGCACATCCTGGTCAATGCGCAGGCTGACCAGTTGCTTGGTGACGGCCAGCTTTGGTCGTCCGCGACGTATCACCTTATCGCCCTCGCGGATCTCCGCGCGCGCCATCCAATCGGCGTTCAACTCCGGAGCGTCGTCAGGATCCGTCCAGTTCGATGCGCCAACGACGGACTTCTTTTTCATGGGCATACCTCATGGAAATAATGCGACGAGCCGCGCCGCGCGGGGTCCAGACGATGACGACCAGGCGACTTCCCAGCAGGCCGGCGCTGATGAACCGTGGCTCGCCATAATCCTTACGGTCATCCGGCAAAGTGGCATGCCGCCCCGCAAATACCTCCCTGGCGTCAGCGAAATCCAACCCTCGCTCTCGCAGGGTCAGGTCCCGCTTGTCGCTGTTGAAGGTGATCCTCATCAGAATTTATCGTAGCTACATTTATTGGCTATTGCAATCTGGAGTCAGGCTGCCACCCTGCCCGCCCCCATGACGAACCGCCCTCTCACCCTGGTCCAGCTGCGCCCCCAGGCGCGCGCTTCCACCCTGGGACCGCCCTCAACACTTGCCGGAGCCCTGCAACGCATGGGCTTTGTGCAGCCCGATCCGATCCGCGCCCCGGCCCGGGCGCAGGACCTGATCCTGCGGCACCGGGTGCGCGGCTACCGGGCTGGTGACCTTGACCGAGCCTTTCAGCGCCTCGAGCTGGAAGAGGACTTCCTCTACGCTCATGGCTTCATGCCGGTCGAGACCCGTCATCTGCTGCACCTTCGCGCCGATCCGGCCGATGAAGCCTGGCTGCATCGGCCGGACACTTTGGCCGCCGCGGTGCTGGAGTTCGTGCGGGCCACCGGTCCGACCCATCCCCGGGACCTGGAGACGCGTTTCGGCCGGGATCGTGCCATCAATGGCTGGGGCGGCTTTTCAAAGGCGACCACACGGGCGCTGGAAAGCCTGCCCCACTACGGCCTTCTCAGGATTGCCAGGCGCCAGGATGGCATCCGCATCTATGCGGCAGCACCGGAACCCCTTCCCCTTCTCGAAGGGGCGGAGCGTGCGCGGCAGGCGGTGCTGCTGGTCGCACGGATCCTGGCGCCGATCTCCCCGCCGAGCCTGGGTGCTGTGCTGGCTTTGATGGCCAGGCGTAATCCTGGACTGGGCCCATTGGCACCCGTGGTCCGCGACCTGCTCAAAGTCGGCGCGCTGAAGCAGGACGTCGTGGAAGGCGATCGGTACCTCTGGCCAGGCGGGACGGCCGAAGGGTGTCACCAAGCGGTTCCGCGCGACGTCCGCATCCTCGCCCCCTTTGACCCGCTGGTCTGGGACCGCCGCCGCTTTGAGCATCTCTGGGGCTGGGCCTACCGCTTCGAGGCCTATACGCCGCCGGCGAAGCGGCAGTTCGGCTACTACGCCATGCCGCTGCTCTGGGGCGATGCGGTGATCGGCTGGGCCAATCTCGCGCAGGTCGAGGGTCAGCTGCAGGTGGCTTTGGGCTTTGCGGGATCTGCTCCGCGCAGCCAAGCGTTTCAGCGGGCCCTGGACGCCGAACTGACACGTTTCCGACGGTTCTTTGCATGCCCTGACAAGCAACCTCTGCCGTCGTGAGGATCATATGGCGAGTGCATGCGTCGGGCTGAAAAGCTCGATGTTTCTCGGCTCCTGCTGCTGCGCGGAGAGAATGAAGGGATGGGATGCTGAGAAACCGGCGCCTGGGACGAGCGGCCTCTCAAAGAGGCTGACATCCCGCTCCACCCTCCTCCGCCCTTTCCTGCGCGATATAGGCGGCCAGGACTGCCAGTTGCTCCTGCACGCTTCGGCTGGAGCTGCTGGTCCCGCATATTTCCCAGTTAGAATCTTCAGGGATTCTGGTTTTAGGTCAAACGCCGAACGCGCGGTCCGCTCCGGCTCACGCCCGGCTCCGGGCTCCGGCACCAGACGGTAGGAGTGGGCCCAGCGCAGGCCGTGCCCCGGCACGCGGATCGGGATTTGGCGGAGCTTGATGAAGCCGCCGGCGCGCAGCTGGCGGATCATGGCGGACACTGTGTCGAACGGCACGCCTGCCAGATGGGCCGGGCGGGCCAAAGCGCGATACCTAAGAAGCGTTGGCCGCTGGGCCAGTAATTGTGGCTGACGAGCGCTCCATACACTGCCGCATCAGCGGTGGTGTGGCATGGGCAACGGCTCACCTCATGACGGCGTGTTGGCCTGGTCAGCCTGTGATGGGCGAGATTAGCGGCGTGGCGCGAATGGCGCCATCGGGATGGCTCCCGTGGTTCAGGCTCCAGCTGATGGCTACACCCTGGTGGAGGCCACATTGGGACTCATACACCGCCATCATGCGTGGTTCCGGCTATGACACTCTGCACGATTTACCACCATCGCGGTCCCCGCCACCTTGTCGTCCGTGCTCGTAGTGCCGCAGGCCGGCCGGGACCAAGACCTTAAGAGGGAGCTGACCTAGGCTATGAAGCATTATTGCTCCGATGCCAAAAGGCGTAAAAGCATCTTGTACAAGATGCGACAAGGCGACGCTGCCTCACCGCCTTGAGCGGCGGCGGTCCTTAACCAAGTCGGCATCGTCCAACCGGAAGCCTGCAGAGCCTAGCGCCTTGAGGATCAGGTAAGTCTTAGTTACTCCCTGCTCTGCCGCTCGAATCGCTAATTCCTTATCTAGGTAATCCGGGCAATCAAAGCGCACGCTGGTGAGCGGTGCCATTGCCGGAAGTGGCGGAACGCTTGTCCGAGATGCCGAGCGATCAGGCCCGGCGGTGATCTGAGTGCTAGAGCCATATCGCTCGCCGATAGAACGAGAGTTTGCATCAATAGCCTCATCAGGTAGCTCGGGACGCGGCTTCAGGTTCAACTCCACCTTCTTGCCCGCCTGGCGGATCTCATCAGTAATCGAAGGAAACTTGGTCATGCAGCCTCCGCCAGCTGGGCGATACGTTGGAGCAGCTCGGACGTAACGGCCGCCACGTTGGCCGACGCGGCGCTATTGGGATCCACCTGTCGTGGAACCTTTCCAGTGATATGGATCTCGCGGAACGCTGCACGCTCCATCAGCGAGGTCTTCAAGATAGGCAGCGTCTCGTCCGCTTCCACCGATTGGCGGACATGCCGGGCGCCGCGGCTCTCGAAGCCTGGCAAAATACGCGTCCATACGATGGCGCGCGCGATGGGTGTACGAGACAACTCCTGCGCGTCGTCAATTTGGGCAATGGTCTTCATAGCCGCTTTCACATCCGGCAAGGCAGCTTGTGCCGGTACCAGGACGAAATGGCTGCGGTGCATGGCCTTTAACGCCAGCGTCGATGAGCCGCCAGGCAAGTCGACGATGACGACTTCGCTTTCCGCCTCAGCCTTTCTAAGCTCGGCCAGAATATTGTCTTCACGCACTTCACCGACCACCGTCAAACCGGGGATGTCGGCCTTACGCCCGAACGCGGCAGCCTGCTGGTTGATGTCGGTATCAAGAACAGTCACGCGGTAGCCGCCAAGAGCTAGTTCTGATGCGATCAGGATGGCCGTGGTGGTTTTGCCTGGCCCTCCTTTATCACTAGCGACTGAGATCGTTACCATTAGTGCCTTCCTTCATGAAAGCAATATAGCCACAAGGCATAAAGGCGATCAAGAATCAAAGTTTTAAAGAAATAAGGCAATATGTACAAGATGCCTTGATTTAAATCCGGAATTTGTTGGGAAATCTGCAGAGCTAGACCGGCTCTTTAAATCTTTGAGTAAAAATTTCTTCAACGCTAAAAGGCTAAAAGGCTAAAAGGCTAAAGGGCTAAAGGGCTAAAAGGCTAAAAGGCTAAAAGGCTAAAAGGCTAACTTGATGATGCTTGTGGTCGGTGCAATCAGGATGAGCAGGCTAGCCTTACTGCGCGCCCGATTCGGTAGCCCCACTTATCTCCATCGACCAGAATGTCCCGAGGGGATTTGCGATGGCGCCGTGGGAGTTTGCGAGAAAACCGCGCTTATCCCGTGGGGTTTTGAGAGGACTCCAATTAGTAAGCAATTAATTCTAACTATAGGATTGATCGCAAAATCCCACGCTTGCGGCAGCTAACCTAAACCATCACGTTCCAGATCGATGGAACGGTGAGATCCGGAGCGACACCATGACCGATGCAGCGAAGGGGGTAAGGCAACTCGTCCTCCTGCATGGCCGTGATCAAGCTCATACGCTGGTGGACCCAGATCATCGGCCGCTGGTTAAGATCGCGAGCGAAGTACTCGGCGATGAAAGTGGGCAAAAAGGCTACAGCTATTCCGGCCTGTGCCTGACATCGTTGCCGCACAGAAAACCTCGTGACGATGAAGCGTGGATCCGCACCGTCGGACCGTTAACGCTGATCATCGAACCTGGCCGAATCATGATGGGAGACGGTCAGCCTAAGCTTATGGGCGTGCCCTTCGGGGCACGAGCCCGCCTGATTCTGATCTACCTGCAAACTCAGGCCGTACTCACCAATAGCCGCGAGGTAAGCCTGGGCCGGTCTATGCGGGAGTGGATGAAGCGGCTCGGCCTGTCAGTTGGTGGGGAAACGGCGTCTACACTGCGTGAACAGGCTCGGCGTATCGCGACCTGTAGCATGCGCTTCTCATGGCATACCGAGCCTAACAAACCGGGCCGGCCTACGATGATGTCTAATGAACGCATCATCAAGTCCGGCCTGTTTTTTCAAGAAGCCGCAGAGGACGAGCGGCAAGGCAGTCTTTTCGAGGACCGCGTTCTGCTGGACGCTGACTTCTTTGACCAGTTACGCCGCCATCCCGTGCCCTTGCAAGACGCGGCAATCCGCCAGCTGAAAGACAGTGCGGCAGCTCTCGACATCTATGTCTGGCTGGCCTACCGGCTGCACCACCTCGACAGACGCACCCCGATCGGCTGGAAGGACCTGCACCAACAGTTTGGGGGCAGTTACAAGAACCTGTTTCAGTTCAAGCCACGGTTCCTCGCTTCATTGGCGGAGGCGGTCGCCGCCTATCCAGAAGCTCGCGTAGATGTCGAAGACACGCACATCGTGCTGCATCCAAGCCCCCCTCCGATCAGCAAGCTCGCCTGATGTTCTTCAGGTGTGGGGTTTTGCGATAAGCGCAAAGGCTCTGTTCTGGCACCTTGTCTCCGAGGTCGGCAGTTTTCCAAAGACAAAACGGCATCGCAAAGCCCCACACCATTGCCGTGCTTCTGAACAACTTGAAGCGTCTGAATTCACCGGAGGTCCTTCGTCGGTCTGAGTTAAACAAGAGGTGCTGCACTCAGTGCCTCCAAAAGCAAACGATCGGGTTAGATGATGCAACTCATTCTTGTTATCATTCGCCTTGATCGATGTTGGTGGAGTGGCATGAAGCAGGTGACGAACAACAGGCGGGCGATCTGCGCCATCGCTCGTGGCATCGCAGGGCTCGCGGCATTCTGCCTCTTCGCCGCTCCGGCAGCGGCCCAGGAGAGTGGCGCCGCATCAGCGATTACTCTTCCGACCGTCGATGTTGAGGCTGCCCGGCCGACCCCCCGCGACCCCACTTTAGGCTTTGTCGCCACCGAAAGCGCCGCTGGCACCAAAACGGACACGCCGCTGCTGGAAACACCGCAAGCCATTTCTACCATCACCCGCGACCGGATCGAGGCCCAGGCGCCTGTCGATAGCGCAGCAGCGTTGCGTTACAGCGCCGGTGTGCTGCCGGAGCCCTTCGGTAATGACATCCGATATGGCTGGCCGCGGGTGAGGGGCTTCAACCTGCAGAACAGTCAGTTCCTGGATGGGCTGCGCCTGCCCAGCGGCACCTATGCCACGCCCCAGGTCGAACTCTGGGGCGTGGAGCGGATGGAGATCCTGCGCGGCCCCTCCTCAGTGCTCTACGGGCAGATTCCGCCGGGTGGGCTACTCTCCTACACCAGTCGCCGACCCGGAGCAGTGCCGTCCGGCGAGGTGAACCTGCAGGCGGGTAGCTACGACCGCAAGCAGGCGGCTTTGGATGTCACCGGGCCGGTGCCGGGCACGGACAGCACCTGGCTCTACCGCCTGACTGCCCTGGCGCGCGACGCCGGCACCCAGGTGAAGGAGGTCGGCGACAACCGCCTCTTCATCGCTCCCGCGCTAACCTGGAAGCCCGATGCGCTCACCAGCCTCACGCTGCTCGGCTCCTGGCAGCAGGACAATTCCGGGGTGATCCAGTTCCTGCCCTCCCAAGGCACGCTGCGGCCAAACCGCTTCGGCTCGATTCCGGTAGATTTCTTTAGCGGTGAGCGTGACGCCAACAACTTCGACCGGACCCAATGGAACGCCGGCTACCAGTTCGAGCACCGTTTCGATGAAGCCTGGGTAGTGCGGCAAAATCTGCGTTATTCGCGGGTTGATTTTGACATGGGCGTTGTGCGCGGATTCGGGGTGGGCGCGGACGGGCGCACCCTGACCCGTGCCAACATTGATATCCGCGACCATGCGGACGCGTTCACCGTCGACAACCAGGCCGAAGCGCGCTTCACCACAGGCGCTGTGAGACACACCTTTCTGGCTGGTCTCGATTACCGGCGCGGCACCAGCGACTATGGGCTGGGGCGGGTCAACGCTCCAGGGCTGGACCTGTTCAATCCGGTTTATGGGCGCCCCTTCGCCCCGGTTACCGCGTTCAACGTCAGCAACACACTGACGGTGCAAGACCAGCTCGGCCTGTACCTGCAAGATCAGCTCCGCTATGGCGGCTGGCGGCTGACACTGAGCGGGCGGCATGACTGGGCCGAAACCGACACGCGCAACCGCAACACCGGTCTGCGACCCAAGCAGGAGGACAGCGCCTTTTCAGGCCGAGTCGGGCTGAGCTATATTTTCGACAACGGCATCGCTCCCTACGCCGCTTGGTCGCAATCCTTTCAGCCGCAGGTGGGCACAACCGCCTCCGGTGCTCCCTTCGACCCTTCGCGTGGCGAGCAGTTCGAGGTTGGCGTGAAGGTCCAGCCGCCTGGGCGGAATAGCTTCGTCACCCTCGCGGCCTACCATCTGCGCCAAGAGAACGTGCCGACCACTGATCCCGCCAACACGCTGTTCCAAGTGCAGACGGGGGAGGTAAAGGTGCGCGGCATTGAGATCGAGGCCACGGCCGAAATCACGGAGCAGCTGAGCCTAATCGCCGCCTATGGCTACGCCGATTCTAAGGTGACGCGCACCACGGTCGCCGCCCAACGCGGCCAGCGCCTGCCGCAAACGCCGGAGCACCAGGCGGCGCTGTGGTTGGATCATGGTTGGAAGAGCGGATTGTTGAAGGGTCTTAGCCTGGGCGCCGGTGTCCGCTATCTAGGCGGCGCCTATGGCGACACGGCGGGCGCCTTTGCGGTGCCGGCCACCACCCTGTTCGATGCCGCGCTGCGCTACGATCTTGGCGCACTGATACAGAACCTGCAGGGCTTCCGACTGGCGGTGAACGCCTCCAACATTGGCGACGAGGTGGACCCCACCTGCATCTCGGCCGGTGAATGCTACTGGGGCGCGAGGCGACTGGTGCTGGGCACGCTCAGCTACCGCTGGTGAGCGGCAGCCTCTCGGCCGCCCTGCAGCACCCGCAGCTGGGCCTATGGAAGGATGCTACTGGCCTTTCCGGCCTGATGGCTGGTTCGGTACGACGCCGTGTCCTAAGGTCAGGAGGGTGCCGCAGGCACGACCATGTTCAGCTCCGAGCAGTGGAAGTGCAGAGAGGCGCTTAGGCCCAGCCATTGGGGAGCGACGTTAGTGGATAGAACCGAATTGTCGGATGTGGGATTGGAGTTGTTGATCGCTACTTGAAGAGCTCCAAGCCCGCTGCGCATAGGAAGCGTTGTAGAGGGCTACTAGAGGCTGTTATGGACCTGGGGCGAGTAGAGCGGCCTGTTTGAGCATGAGGCAGACGAAGGCGACGAGGTGGAGATCGGCAAGGGTGCTGGCGTAGCGCTCATAGTCCTTCACCAAGCGCCGAAAACGTGTTGCCCAGGCGAAGGACCGCTCAACTACCCAGCGCCTTGGCAGCAGCACGAAGCCTCGCTTTGCCTCGGACAGCTTGACCACTTCCAGTTCAATGCCGTGCGTCTTGGCGGCGTCGGCCGCCCTTGTTCCGGTGTAGCCCTGGTCGACATAGGCCAGTTCGACGTTCTGCTCGGTGGAAGCCTGCACCGCCTGGGCCAAGCGCCCGACTTCGGCGCGGTCGTCCGCACCGGCGGACGTCACGTGCAAGGCCAGAAGATGGCCCAGCGTGTCGACCGCCAAGTGCAGCTTGGCACCCTGCTTCCGCTTGGCGCCGTCATACCCCGCCCGCGCGCCGCTCTCGGGCGTGGAGCGGAGTGTCCTGCTGTCCAGGAT
>NZ_JBHRTN010000027.1:0-926 GCF_042646265.1 Teichococcus globiformis | reverse complement strand
ATCAACGGGAAGCCTTGTAGAGCTTCTGCGCGATCTCGAACATTTCCTCGGGCGCGTAGTCGGGGGTGAAGGCGGAGGGCACGCCGGTCAGCTGGTGGATCTTGCCGCCTTCGGGCATGCCGTCGACAACTTCCAGCTCGCCCGGCGGATCGCCCGGCAGGGCCTGCTCGCCTTCCCAGATCCCGGCGATTTCCTTGTAGTCCTGCGGGCTCCAGGTGTAGAGGCGGCGGTGCGATCCTTCCTGCAGGTACTTCTGGCATTCGGGGATCTTGTCGAGCGGGATGTTGGGCGTGGGCAGGAACTTCTCCAGCTCCACGCCGGTGATCTGCTTCAGCGCCAGCGCATAGGCGTGCGCATGCACCGAGCCGCGCACCAGAAGGTAGCCGCACACCTCGCGCCCGGTCGGGTCCGACAGGGTCTCGTAGACGCGCAGCTTGTGCAGCCGCGCGCCGCATTCCAGGTGGAAGTTGTGCAGCAGGTCCACCACCACATTGCCCGTGGTGGTCACCATGTCGGCGTTCCAGGACATGGAGTTGCTGTTGACCGGCAAGGCACCGCCGGCATTGGAAGCGAAGCTGGCAAAGGAGCGGATGTCCTTCATCGCCTCGAAGGGCGATTTGGAGATGTCGCCGCCAGCGCCGGCATCGCCATCCGGCACGTCGGGGCCGTTGTTCAGCATGGCCACGCCGTTGCTGACCAGCTCCACATGGCCGAGCTCCTCGGCGGTGATGGAGGCGACCAGGGAATAGAACGGCCTGAGCTTGCTCTTGGAGCGGAAGTTGAAGCTCTGGAACATGTAGTTGCCCAGCGTCGACATCTCGCCGTACTTGCCGCCAAGCAGCTCCTGCAACGCCGCGCCGGCATTCGGGTCCGCGCGCTTCGGCGCCGGTAGCTCAGCCTGAAGCTTGTCCACGCGCATGAACATG
>NZ_JBHRTN010000026.1:106534-208252 GCF_042646265.1 Teichococcus globiformis | reverse complement strand
CCGGCCGCCGGCGTGGCGCCGACATCGGGGGCCGCCCGGCAGCTGCTTAACCTGCTGACAAACCCCAAGGTGATCGGCGCCTTGGCCGGTTTGGCCCAGGGCACGATCGGCGGATCGGCGGGCAGCGCGAGCGCGCCGGGCGGGCTGGCGCAGTTGCTCGGCAGCTTGGCGCGCCTCGCGGACCACGCAGCCGAGGAAGCACTGTCCGGCACCGAGAGCTGGCACGAGCCGCGGGACAGCCTGTCGCCCGACAGCCTCGACCTGCTGGCCGACCATCTTGCCCAGGCCGTGGAGCGCGCGTGATGTCCCTCCCGGAAGGCGCCAGCGGCCCGACCCTGCTGGACCTGATGGAGACCGAGGGCATGGAGCCGCGCACGCTGGCGATGCTGCGGCTGCTGCTCACCCAGCAGGCCGCCTCCACGGCCCCGGCTGCGCACCCGGAGGTCGAGGAGCTCCGCGCCAGGTTGGTGCGGCTGGAAGGCGCCAACACCGCGCTGCTGGCCTTCACGGAATGTCTGGCGGGCGCGCTCGGCGCCTGCCCGGCCTGCTGGGGCGCCGACCCCGGCTGCGCCTGTGGCGGCGCCGGCCATCCCGGCACCTTTCCGCCGGAGCGCGGCGCTTTCGAGGCCTTTGTTCTGCCGGTGATCCGGGCGCTCGGCCCTTCGCCGGTTGTTGTCCGGCACCGGCTGCGCGCCGCCGGCCCCGGGACCGGCCCCCAGGCCGGCCCGGGGTTCCGCCCCGTGACCTCATTCAACAGGGAGCCCTGACCATGACCTTTGACACCGAAGCCATCCGCCGCCTCGCCGAGGAATATGACGGGGACAATCTCGCCTGGCTAGGCGACAGCGGCGACGATGACGCCTGGGACGACGATGCGACGGAAGCGTCGCCGGTTCGGCGGTTCGGCCGTGCGGCGAATTTCCGCTCCTCGCCCAGCGTGGGCGCCGCAAGGGTCGGCGCCGCCGCACCCGCAGGCGGCGCCATGTCCGTGCGCTTCCCGCAGCCGGTCGCCAGCGCCCAGGCCATCGAGCGCCTGAAGCAGGATACGCAGAAGGCCATCGCCGATGTGCGCGCCGACGTGGCGCGGATGAAAGCGGACACAGACCGGAAGCTGAAGGAAGCCACCGACCGCATCGGTGCCATGCAGCAGGGCAGCATGATGATGACCCTGCTGCCGCTGCTGCAGCCGGCGCCGAAGATCACCAGCATCACCCTGCCTGGGGAGGGCGGTTCGGTGAAGCCCAACGTGGCCCTGACCCCGACCGCCGTGCAGTACGAGAGGCCCGACATGATGATGATGCTGCTGCCGATGATGCTGAGCGGCGGCATGGGCGGGGGCGCCGCCGCCGGCGGAACGCCGGGCGCGTCGGGGCAGAACGACATGATGCTGCTGGCGGTCGCCCTGATGGCCTCGCGGAGGAGCTGATGCCATGTCCATCGCCATGACCGCCCTGACCGGCATGCTGGCCGCGAACCGGCTGAGCGACGTGCCGGGCAGCGATGCCTTCCGCACCAACCTGGTGATCTCCGGCCTGTTCTGCGGCAATCCGGTGGCGCAGATGGCCTTCAACATCCGGGCGGCGGATGACATCGCGGAGATGCTGGCCGATCGGGAAAGGCTGCGCGGGCAGGTGGCCGCGCAGCGTCTGGTGGTGCTTTCCGCGCCGGCCGTCACGGGTACGGCCGAGATCGGCAAAGAGTTGAAGGCGGCGGCCGGCAGCTATTCCGGCACCGCCGCCCCCCGGCTGAAAGGCCGGCAATGGCTGCTGAACAGCACGCCGGTTTCCGGTGCGACCGGCGAGACTTACGTGGTCAGGCGCGGCGATGCCGGCCACACCCTGGCAGTGCAGGAGACCCTGCAGAGCGAGCTGGGGGAGGTGGCCATCACCAGCACGGGCATTGCCGTGCCGGGCCCGGTGGTGGCGGCCGCCGGCGCCGCCGCGCAGCCTGCGGACGCTCCTCCCGGCATCGCCGTCAAGGCCCAGGCGGGCGCCATGCTGGAAGCGCAGCCGGGAACCTTCACCGGCGAGCGCCAGGGCCGCAACCGTGCCTACCAATGGATGCGCGGCGATCAGCCGATCCCCGGCGAAACCAACAGAACCTACACCGTTGTGGCCGACGATGCCGGCAAGTCGCTGCGGGTCAAGGAAACGGCCGAGATCGGCGACCAGGGTGAGGAGAAGACCCTGGCCAGCAATCCGGTCAACATTCCCTGACGCCGCCGGACGGACCACCGCCATGGACCCCGCCCTGCAGGAAATGCTGGAAGGCCCCCCGGACGAGGTGCTCGAGGTGCTGATGCGCCTCGCGGACCCGGTCGGGGTGCCGCGCGAGGCCCGGGTGGTGGCCCGCTTCGGGGAGGTGGTCACGGCGCGCATCCCTCGCTCCGAGGTCGGACGGGTCTGGGCCGACCGGCGCGTGCTGTCGCTGAAGGCGCCACGCCTGCTCGACTATCCCGAGGATGCCGTCATCCCCGCGGCGCCAGCGGAGTCCGCAGCGCTTCCCGCCCGCGGATGGCGGGGGCCGGAGACCGGCGCGGGGATCGTGCTGGGCGTGCTGGATTGGGGCTTCGACCTCGCCGCGCCCGCCTTTCGCCGGCCGGATGGCGGCAGCCGCGTGCTGGCCCTGTGGGACCAGCGGGAAGGGCGGCATGTTCTGCCGGGCCGGCGCCCTTCCTATGGCTATGGCCGGATGATCGGCCGCGCCGAGATCGACGCGGCGCTGCGCCGCCCCGATCCCGAAGCCGCCCTGAGATACCGCGCCGCCGACGCCGATGCGGGCTCCGGCGCCCACGGCACGCATGTGGCGGATATTGCCGCCGGCACCCCCGGCCCTGGCCGGGAAGGCGGCATGGCGCCGGGCGCCGGGCTGGTCTTCGTCAACCTCGCCGCGGGGCAGCTCGGCGGCCTGGCCGGGCTGGGCGACAGCGTGCGCATCCTGGAAGGGCTGGATTTCGTGCGGCGCGTCGCCGGCCGGCGCCCCTTCGTGGTCAATCTCAGCCTCGGCCGCCATGCCGGCCCGCAGAACGGCACCACCCTGGTCGAGCGCGCCATCGACGCGCTGCTCGGCGCTGCGCCCGGGCGGGCGGTGGTGATGTCCACCGGCAATTATCACCTGGCGCGGGCCCATGCCGCTGGCGTGCTGCGGCCTGGCCGGCAGCAGGAGCTGGGTTGGCGCGTGGGCGCCGACGATCCCACCGGCAACGAGCTGGAGCTCTGGTATCCCGACCGGGACCGGCTGCATGTAACTCTGCTCGGCCCCCTCGGCACGCCGCGTGTCGAGGCGCCGCTCGGGCACAACCAGCCGATCACCGTTGCCGGGCAGGAGGTCGGGCGGCTCTACCACCGCGCCTTCGATCCCAATTCGGCGGACCACCATGTGGACATCTTTTTGCGCCCCGGCGCGCCCGCCGGCGACTGGACGCTGCTGCTGCGCGGCGAAGAGATTTCGGACGGGCGCTGGCACGCTTCCGCCGAGCGCGATGGCGGCTGCGCCGGATGCCAGTCGGTGCTGCTCGGGCCCCATCTGCAAACGCTGCACACGCTCGGTGCCATCTGCAACGGCATGTTGTCCATCGCCGTCGGTGCCGCGGCCGGCGCGCCGCCCCATCCGGCGATCGCCCCCTTTTCCAGCAGCGGCCCGACGCGGGACGGCCGTCTGAAGCCGGACCTAGTTGCGCCGGGCGTCGCGATCCTCGCCACCCGCTCCCGCTCCGCCGCGGCGCCGGAGGGCGGGCTGACCCGGAAAAGCGGCGCCTCCCAGGCCGCGCCCTACGTTGCCGGCACCATCGCCCTGGCCTTCGAGGCCGCGGGCCGGCCGCTCACCATCCATGAAACCCGTGCCGCCATCATCGGCACGGCGAGGCCGCTGCGTCTTCCCGCGCGGGAAGCGCTGCGCGCCGGCGCCGGGCTGGTGGAACCATGCAGCGCCATCCGCCGGGCCCGTGAGCTCGGTGTCACCCCCCAAACCCCCGCCGCGAAGGAGACAACGGCCATGTACACCCATTCCACAGCCTTCCGGGCGCGCCCGCCCGGCTGGGACGGCAGCGTGGGCCTGCAGGAGAACCCCGCCGTGGCGGCCGGCGCGGCGCGCCTCGCCGGGGTGCTGGGCGGCATCGGCGCCGGGATCGACGTGCTGGGCAAGGCGATCGATTTCGGCCGCGATCGCATCTTCACCGGCGCCTTCACCCTGAGCACCCAGGAAGCGCGGGTGGTGCCGCTGCCGCGCGGCCTCGGCCCCGAATTCACCACCACGCGGATCTTCCGCCTGCGCTGCGTGCAGCCGGTGATCAGCGACGACATCATGGCCTTCCAGGTTGCGATCACCGCCGACTGCTTCAACATCTACAACGTTTCGATCGTGCGGCACGAGGCCGGCTCGGCCTTTCTGATCAACTCCACCCTGAACATCCGGCTGCGGCCCGACGCGCAACAGGTGCGCGGCACCACGCGGGCCAACATCCCCTTCTGGATCGAGGGCCGCTGGGACCCGACCGGCCCTGCGGGCGACGAGGATTTCTCGGGCCGGCTGCTGGTGCAGGCGGATGGCTCGGCGGAGCTGACCATCAACGCGCCGGGCAACCGGGTGCGGGTGGAAGGCGTGTCGCGCTTCGGCCCGGGGCAGAGCTGCCCGGTTCCGGCCCAGGCGGATCCTGGCGCCCCCGGCACGGTGCCGATCGCGCCGCCGGACCAGGGGGGCGGTCGCGCATCGGGGGGCGCACGCGGCGGCGGGGCACGCCCGGCCCCCTATCCCGACAGCCGCCACCTGCTCCCCGCCGGGCCCGAGGTCACGCATGTCTTCTTTCTGACTTCGGGGCCGGAACTGACCACCAATGAACGCAACCGGCTGCAGACATGGCTCAACCGGCTGGGCTCGGCCGTGGTGGAGCAGATCCGCAACGGCGGCGTGCCGGTGTTCGTGACCGGCCATGCCAGCCGCGCCGGAAACGCGGTGCAGAACATGGAGTTGTCGACCCGGCGCGCGCGTGCCGCGGCCGAGGCCTTGCGCGGCCTGCTCGGCGCGGCCGCGAATATCCGCTTTCAGGGCATGGGCTCGGATGGCGCGGTGGGAACCCACCCGAACGACCAGGCCAACCGCCGCGCGACGATCCGCCTGCAGATCCCGCGCTAGACTACCGCAGCTGGCCGGCGAGCGCGTGCAGCTCTTCGGCCAGACGGTGCAGCCGCTCCGGCAGCGGCCGCGCGGTGGACGCCGCGCTTCTGGAGGCGGGTGCGAGGGCCGCGGGCCATTGCCGCGCGGCCAGGGCCAGGTCCCGCAGCGCGCGCGTTTCCGCCGCCGGACAAACCGAGAGTTCCGCCTGCAGAACCCGCTCCAGACGGTGAAACACGGCCAGCGCCGCAGCACTGTTGCCGGTCAACAGGTAGGCCCGCATCATCTCCTGCGACACGATCTCCAGCAGCGGGTCCGACAGCATCAGCACATGCCCCAGCCGGATCACCTCCGGCCCATCGCCGGCGTCCCGCGCCAGTTCCAGCCCCACCACCAGGGCATCGATGCGCTGCGCCGTGAAGAAGGCACGGCGGGACAGGCTCCACTCGTCGCTGTCCCCGGCCATGAAGTCGCCGGCATGCAGGCGCTCCACCTCCGCCACGGCGGCACGGCGCGCGGCTGGAGACGCCGAGCTGCGCAGGTGGAGAAGAGCGCTCTCGAAGGCATGCACATCGGCGCCATCGCGGGCGGCCTGGTTCACCAGCAGCCGTCCGCCGCATTCCTGCACCCAGTCGGCGGCGCCGGCATGGTGGAGCACGCGGCGCAGCCGCCACAATTCGGTCGCCAGGGCATGCCGGCTGTCGCAGGGCGCCGCCTCTGGCCACAGCGCTTCCGCCAGACTGTCCCGCGCCAAGCCCTGCGGCGGAGCCAGAACCAGCATGGCGAGCAGCCGCTGCGCGCGGCGGGTCGGAAAGGAAACGGCTGCGCCCGAGGCTGTTTCCAGGCGCACGCCACCGAACAGGGTGAGCCGCGCCGCGGTTGCGGAGGGGACCATGTCGAACGCTCTTGCTTCAATGAGCCCGAAGGAGGAACCGTGCTCCGCCCGGCACCTGGCACGGAAACGTTGCAGGAAGGCATCGGCCTGAAGGGATCTTCAGGGGCGAACAGCATTGCGCCGATTGTTTCTGTTCCGCAACACAATTGTCGGCCGGGGCCGCCCAGGTCGGACATTCCGCCTGTCAAAAGGTGCTATTCGCCGCCGGCACCGCCGGGGCGCGGAACCGCTTCCCGCCGGCCTTCCCGTTCCCACCATCCAGTCGGCCAGCACTGCGCGGCCGGACGGGCCAATTCGAGGCGCGGAAATCAGGCCCGGCGAAGCGGCGGGGATCCTCCCCCGCCGAACGGACGGAACGTCAGTTCCGCGCCTTCTTGGCGGCCTTGGCGGCCTGGTGGCTCGCCAGCACGGCAGCGAGGCCGGGCTTCTTGCGCAGATTGGCCTTCCGCTCGGCCTCGCGCGCCTCTTCCTCGGCACGGCGCCTCGCACGCTCTGCTTCCTGCTCGGCGCGCAAGCGGGCCGCCTCGGCTTCCTGCGCCTGGCGCCGGGCCTCCATCCGGGCCTCCCGGGCCTTGGCTATTTCCATCCGCTCCGCGCGGCGCGCGGCAACCTCCGGGTCATCGAGGCCCGGCCGGCTGCGGAAGGCTTCCAGCATCGCTCGCTTGGCCTTGGCAGCGTCCTCCAGACGCTCGGCGATGGTTCCTGATTTTGCTTTGGCCATGACGAATGCCGACTTCTACAAGGGGGTTTGGATCAAAACAGCCCGATCCACGCAGCCCTATAGGGCGGGCATGCCGCCGCGCCAACCGATCGCGGCCCTCTCATCGCGTATTTTACCGGCCCGCTGTGTTGATCCTCGCCATCGGGGCTCCCGCGGTCGGGGCAATCATGCTCCCGGCCAGCGCCTCCCGCACGGCGCCTTTTGACCGGGGGGGCAACCTCTCGCCCGTTTTCTCCACCCGTCCGCCGCTCCGCGCGGTGCCCGCCGCAACGCCTGCGAGGGAACCGGGGCGGCTTGTCGCGGCAGAGCCCGGCGCGCGATGATGCCCGCACCTCCCGCCGAACCGGCGGGAAGAACGATTCGAAGAACGATCCGGGAGTGATAACCAAGGTGCCAGATGCCGGTCCCATCCCCGCGGGCCCCGCGCCGCTGCGCGCCGTCTTCGCCGATCCCGATTTTCGCAGGCTCTGGGCCGTCGGCCTGGTGATCTTCGGCGTACGCTGGATCGAAACCATCGCCGTTGGCGTGTTCGTGTACCAGCAGCGCGGCTCGGCCTTGCTGGTGGCCACCATGATGCTGCTGCGCCTGCTGCCCATGGCGCTGCTCGGCGCGTTTCTCGGGGCGTGGGCGGAGCGGATCGAGCGGCGCACCGGTCTGCTGCTGGTGGTGGCCAGCTCCTTTGTCACTTCCCTTGCCCTGGGGCTACTGGCGCTGGGCGGCGCCCTGGAGATCTGGCACCTGGCCCTGGCCAGCGTCATCAACGGCATCGGCTGGGCAGCCGACAACCCGGTGCGGCGCATGATGCTCGGGCAGGTGGTGGGCGCCGGGCGCATGAGCACCGCCATGTCGGTCGATGTCGGCACCAACAATGCCAGCCGGATGCTCGGCCCGGTGCTGGGCGGGCTGATCCTGGCGGCGGCGGGGATCGAGGGCGTCTTCCTGCTGAGCGCGGTGCTCTACCTTGTGGCGATCTGGGCCACGCTCCGCCTGCGCTACCGCAACGATGCCCAGGCGCCAACGGGCGAAGGGGTGCTCGGCCGCGTGGGCGCCGGGATCGCGCTGGTCCTGGCCGACCGACGGCTGGCCGGCGTCATGATCATCACGGTGATCTACAACATCTTCGCCTGGCCGACGACGAGCATGGTGCCCGTGATCGGGCAGGACCGGTTGCTGCTGGGGCCGGAAGGCATCGGCGTGCTGGCCAGCATGGATGGCGTCGGCGCGCTGCTCGGCGCCTTGCTGATCGCCTGGTATGCGCGGCCCGAGCGGTACTGGCAGTTCTTTGTTGGCGGCGTGATCGCCTACTGCGTCATGACGGCGGTGTTCGCGATGGCGCCGCATGCCGTTCCGGCGGGCCTGGCGCTGATGCTGCTGGGGCTTGGCGGCTCGGGCTTCAGCATCATGCAGACGACGCTGGTGTTTCTCGCCACCCCGCCCGAGATGCGCAGCCGCGTGCTGGGCCTGCTTTCCGTCTGCATCGGCGTCGGCCCGATCGGCTTCCTGCATCTCGGCCTGCTGGCCGACGCGATCGGTGCCCACAACGCAGTGGCCATCTCGGCGCTGGAGGGCCTGCTGGCGCTCTGGTTCACGCGGCGCTGGTGGCGCGGCAGCTTGTGAAACATTCCTCGGGGAAGAAAACGATGACCAAGGGCGCGGATCACATCAGGCTCTCGCTGGAGCAGGTGCGTCACCTTGCCGAGCAGCCCCTGCTGCGCTGCGGCATCAGCCGCGACCATGCGGACGCCATGGCGGAGGTGGTCACCCTGGCAGAGGCGGACGAGGCCCGATCGCACGGCCTGTACCGCATCCTTGGCTGCGTCGCGGCAGTGCGGTCCGGCAAGGTCGATCCGGTGGCGGTGCCGGAGGTGACCTCCACGGCCGGGGCGGTGGTCAGGATCGACGCGAAGGGCGGCTTCGCGCTCCACCCCCTGCGGATCGGCCGTCCCCTGCTGGCCGAAAGGGCGCGGCAATTCGGCATTGCCGCGCTGGCGCTAAATCATTGCTACCACTTCTCGGCCCTGTGGGGGGATGTGGAGCCGGTGGCCGAAGACGGGCTGGTGGCGCTCGCCTGCACCATCGGCGCGCACAGCGTGGCGCTGGCCGGCGGCTCCGCCCCGGCCTTCGGCACGAACCCCCTGGCCTTCGCCTATCCCCGCGGCGAGGGCAGAAAGCCCTTTGTGTTCGACCTGTCCGCCAGCACGGTTGCCAAGGGCGAGATCGAGCTGCGCCGCAGAAGCGGAGCAAGTCTTCCGCCAGGCTGGGCGGTGGACGAGCACGGCGCCCCCACCACCAGTCCGGATGCGGCGCTGCGTGGGGCGATCCTGCCCTTCGGCGGGCACAAGGGTGCCGCACTCGGCCTGATGGTGGAACTGCTGGCAGGGCCCCTGCTCGGCGATCTGCGGAGTGCCGAGGCGCTGGCCGTCGATACCCGGGACGGCGGGCCGCTGCGCGGCGGCTACCTGATGCTGGCCATCGATCCGGCCCGCTTCGGCGGTGCCGGTCGCCTGAACGAGGCGGATGCCTGGCTCACCGCCTTGGCGGAACAGCATCGTCCGGCGCGCCTGCCTGGCACCCGCCGGCACGCGGCGCGGGCGCGTGCCCGGGAAGAAGGGGTGCTGGTGTCGCGCAGCCTGCACGAGCAGCTGATGGAGCTTTGCTGAGGCGGCTGGTGGGAGGGGTGCGCGAAGCCCCGGAAGCGTTCAGGCGTTGAGACAGGGTGTCGGCGGCGTAGCTCCGGCCTTACCCATGGGAATCACGCATGAAACGACCGACCTTCGCCAGGATCGCCAATCGGGGGCTCGGCCGCATCGAGCAGGCCACGTTGCTCGACAAGCCGGGTTATGCCGCGGAAACCGCCATGGCGCGGCCGGCCCAGATCGTCGGCTCTCCCGCCGAGAAGGCGGGCAACGCCCTCCACGGCACCTGGTATGGCCATCCCATCCACCCCATGCTGGTCACCTTGCCGATCGGGGCCTGGACCTTTGCCTTCGGGCTCGACCTGCTGTCGATGCTGGGCTTTCGCCGGAAGGGCGCGGAGCGCAGCGCGGAGCTTGCCATCAAGGCCGGGGCGGCGGGCGCCGTGGCGGCCGCGGCGGCGGGCCTGGCGGACTGGCAGCACACCAATGGCCGGGACCGCCGCATCGGCACCGTGCATGCGCTGGCCAATGGCACGGCCCTGGCGCTGCACCTCGCCTCCGTGTCGCTGCGCAACCGCGGCGACCTCGATCGCGGCCGGCTGGCCAGTGCCGCCGGATGGGCCTGCATGCTGGTGGGTGGGTATCTGGGCGGGCACATGGTGTATCGCCGCCGGATCGGCGTCGACCATGCCGACCGCAGCCCGGAGCCACGCGACTTCCAGCCCGTACTGCCGCTGGCTGAGCTGCAGGAAGGCCGGCCGCGGCGCGTGGACATTCGCGACGAGGACACACGGCAGGAGATCGGCGTGGTTCTGGTCCGGCAGGGAGCGCGGGTGCACGCCATGGGCGCGCGTTGCTCCCACATGGGCGGGCCACTGGACCAGGGCTGGATCCTGAACGGCGCGCTGGTGTGTCCTTGGCACGGCTCGCGCTACGATCTGGAAACCGGATGGCCCACCAGCGGCCCGTCCACCTGCCCGCAGCCGCGCTACGCGGTCCGGCTGCGGGATGGCATGGTTGAGATACGGCGGGAAGAGGAACCGGGCGACGAGGTCGTCACCGCTGCCAAGGCCGGCGGCAAGCCGGCCAGGGCACCCGCACCGCCGGCTTCGTCCGCCGGTGCCGGCCGCAAGGCCGACGAGGTCCTGTTCGAGCATCACCAGCTGATCCGCCGCCTGTTCCAGGCGATCAGGAACACGCCGCGTGACGACCCGCAGCGACGCGACCTGATGCGGACCCTCGCCTCCGAGCTGGAGATCCACGAATACGTGGAGGATCACGTCTTCTATCCCGCGGTCCATCCCGTCAGCGAGGATGTGCCCATCGCCCATTCCGAGCACCGCCAGCTCTCGGACCTGCTGGCCAAGACCCTGAAGCTGAACACGGCAACGCCGGAATTCGAGGAGCATCTGCGGGCGCTCCACGCCGCAATGGATCACCACGCAAGCTCGGAGGAGAATTCGATGTTCCTGGAAGCGCAACGCCTGGGGGATGCCAGGCTGCGCGAGATGGGCAGGACGCTGGAAGAATTGCTGGAGGAGCAGCGGACGTCACGCGCCCAACGCTTGTTCCGCGACCTGAAGATCAGGCTGCTCGAAGGATTGTAGCAGGCGCGGCAGGGGGGCACCGCCATCCCCCGCCGTTCTCAGGAGCGGCGGTGCGGCCCGGCCAGCAGCGCCAGCACTCCCAGCGCGGTGACCCCCGCCGCCAGTACCCCGATAAACGGCACCTTGTTCAGCGCCATCTGCGGGCTGAAGCTCAGGGCCTCGCTGTCGAAGGCACCGTGGGTGCCGGAAGCGCGGGTCGAGGGCTCGAAGAGGTTTTCGTCCCGCTGGGCCCGCACCTCTTCCTTGTGCGAGGCCTGAAGGGAAGGGCCGAACTTCCCGGCCGCCCAGTCCACCAGCCCCGGCGTCAGGGCATTGGCGATCGCGAAGGCCACTGTCTGACCGCCCACCTTGACCTCGCGCCGTCCGGTGGTGACGGCGAGGTGGATGGCGTCCGCCACGATCTCCGGCTGATACACCGGCGGCGGCGGGCGCGGCACGCCATCCGTCAGCTTGGACAGGGCGTGATTGAAAAAGGGAGTGTTGGTGGAAGGGGGGTGGACAATGCCGAGCTGCACCGCGCTGTTGTCATGGATCAGCTCGCCGCGCACAGCCTCGGTGAAGCCCGCCACGGCATACTTGGCGGCGCAATATGCCGATTGGAGGGGCACTGCCCGCATCGCCACGGCAGAGCCGATGTTGACGATGTTGCCCTTGTTGCGCGGCAGCATCCGCTTCAGAGCGACGCGCGTGCCATGCACCTGGCCGAGATAGGTCACGGCGGTGATGCGGGCATATTCCTCCTCGGTCAGGTCCATGAAGCTGGCATAGGCGCTGACGCCGGCACCATTCACCCAGGCCTGGATGGGGCCCAGCTTTTCCTCCAGCTCGGCGGCGGCCTGTTCCAGCGCGGCCGGGCTGGCCACGTCAGCCACCGCGTAGGCGCCTCCGGCGCCGGCTTCCCGCACTTCGGCCAGCGCCGCTTCCAGCCCCGCCTCCCCACGGGCGATCAGGCCGACATTCCAGCCCTGTCGGGCAAACAGAACGGCGGTGCAGCGGCCGATGCCGGAAGAGCCACCGGTGATGACGATAAGGGGACGGGACGAAGCGGATGGGCCGGACACGGGGCATTCTCCTCGGTCAGCAGGGACTGGCCCTCCAAACCCCCGTGCCGCGACAAGTTGCGCGGTGTGGCCGGCACGTCACCGTGCCCGGCGGCCTTCCCGGCATGCCGCCAGGCCCCCATCACCACCGTCCCGACGCCCCCGATGATCGGGGCGGACCGACTTCCACCGCCGGAGCCGGTTGCCGGGGCCGCGTTCAGGATGGCTCCGGCCGAACAGGCCATGGCTGTATGCGGCCCTTCATGGCAGCGTTGGCTTTGCGCCCCGGAGAAGGGCGCATCGACGCAGAGTTAGAGGGAGTTTACGTCCATGATCCCGTTATCGCGCCGCCGGATGCTGGCGGCCGGCACCTTGCTGCTGGCCGGCGGGTCCCACCTTGCCAGGGCGGAAACCTTTCCCAGCCGTGCCATCACCATCGTGATGGGATACCCGCCCGGCGGCGTCAGCGACACGGCGACCCGCCTGATCGCGCAGCGGCTGGAGCGGGAACTTGGCCAGCCCCTGGTGGTGGAGAACAAGGCCGGCGCCGCAACGGCACTGGCTTCCAACCATGTCGTCCAGTCCCGGGCGGATGGCTACACCCTGCTGATGGGCGCGACCACCCTTGCCATCAACCCGACCCTGCAACCCGATCTCGGACCGCGCGACCCGCAGAAGGAATTGGCACCCATCGGCATGGGGTATCAATCCGCCTTCGTGCTACACGTTCACCGGGACCTGCCGGTGCGCTCCGTGGCGGAGCTGATCGCCTATGCCAAGGCCCATCCCGGACGGCTGAACTTCGGCAGCTCGGGCACGGGAGCCGTCAATCACCTGGCGCTCGCCCGGTTCGGCCACGTCGCCGGCATTGGCTTGCAGCACGTGCCCTATCGCGGCGGGGCGCCGGCGCTGCTCGATCTGCAGGCCGGGCGCATCCAGGGCATGTTCTCGGCGGTGCTGGAAGCCCTGCCTCTGGTGCGCGAGGGCGCCAGCCGTGCGCTGGGCGTCACCTCCGCCGAGCGCGCCGCGCTGCTGCCGGAGGTGCCGACCATCGGCGAAACCCTGCCGGGCTTCGAGGCCGTGTACTGGCAGGCCCTGTTCGCGCCGGCCGGCACGCCGGAGCCGGTTCTGCGGCGCCTCGAGGCCGCGCTGCAGAAGGCCACGGACGATCCGGCGCTGCGTTCCCGGCTGGCGGAACAGGCGGTGTCGCTTCAATCCGGCGACGCGGCGTTTCTGCGCGGCTTTCTGGCACGGGAAACGGAAAGCTGGCGCGAGGTGATCCGCGGCGCAAACATCCGGGTCGAATAGGGACGGCCCGTTGCCTGGACCGAAAAGCCTCTGGTCAGGCGGCGGGTCCCGCACGCACACTGTTCCGAAGAAGATCGGGAGGGCGTCATGGCTGCGGCTCCGCAAGTTCCGCCGTGCTGGCCGGGGGGCACGGCCCCGATGCCTTGCTGCTGTCCCACCCCGCATCCGGCCACGTTGGCCGCGACCCTGATCGGCACCGGGCAACGGCAGGACAACCCCGCCTGATGCCGAACAGCTACACCGTCAGCGATCTTGTCGCCGAGTTCGTCAATGCCTGCGGCGTCGAAACGGCCTTCGGCATCGTCTCGGTGCACAACATCCCCATGCTGGACGCGATCGCGCGCCGCAACGCCGTCCGCTTCGTCACCACGCGCGGCGAGGCCGGGGCGGCGCACATGGCGGATGGCCATGCGCGCGCCTCGGGCGGGCTGGGCTGCGTGTTCACCAGCACCGGACCGGGTGCCGCCAACGCCGTGCCGGGGCTGGTGGAGGCACGCTTCGCCGGCACGCCGCTTCTCCACATCACCGGCCAGACTTCGACGCGCTTCGTGGATCGCGGCATGGGCACGGTGCATGACGTTCCGGACCAACTCGGCATGCTGCGCGCCGCCGGCAAGGCCGCCTTCCGCATCCGATCCGCCGGCGAAGCCCTGGGCGTGCTGACCCGCGCAGCCACCGAAGCGCTGACACCCCCCACCGGGCCGGTCAGCGTCGAGGTGCCGATCGACATCCAGCGCGCGACGCTGTCCCGTCCGGCGACGCTCGACGCATTCGTGTTGCCGCTCGCGCCGCTGCTCGAACCCCAGGAGGCGGCACTGAACCAGCTGGTCGAGCGCGTGCTGCAGGCCCGCCGGCCCATGCTGTGGCTCGGGCGCGGCGCGGCGCGGGCCGGCAAGGCGGCCAACGACCTGCTGGGCATGGGTTTCGGCATGGTGACAAGCTGGGCCGGTCGGGGCGTGGTGCCGGAAGACCACCCGATGAACCTTGGGGCGCTGAACGGCCAGGGGCTGGCGGGAGTCGAGTCCTTCTACGGCGATGTGGACCTGATGATCGTCGCCGGCTCCCGCCTGCGCGGGCATGAAACGGGCGATTTCTCCGTGCCGCTGCCGCGCAATCTGGTGCAGATCGACATTGACCCGCTGGCCGATGGCCGCACCTACCCCAACACCCTGTTCCTGCGTGGCGACGCGGCGCTGACGCTGGCGCGGATGGCGGCGCGGCTGCATGGCCGTTATGCGGCCGATCCCGCTTTCGGCGGGGCGTTTCGCGCCCTGAAGCAGCAGACGCGCGAGGCGTTCCGCGCATCCCTCGGCCCCTATGCCGGCTTCGCCGAGCAGTTGCGCGACGTCCTGCCGCGCGATGCGGTGTGGGCACGCGACATCACGATCAACAACAGCACCTGGGGCAACAAACTCTTCCCGCTCGACCGCACCACCGCCAACATCTACCCGGTCGGCGCCGGCATCGGGCAGGGCCTGTGCCTCGGAATCGGCGCAGCGCTGGCCGTCGACCGCGCCAAAACCGCGGTGATGACCGGCGATGGCGGCTTCTTCCTGAACATGAGCGAATTGTGGACGGCGGTGCAGGAACAGGCGGAGCTGGTGATCCTCGTGATGAACGATCGCGGCTACGGCGTCATCCGCCACATCCAGGATGCCGTGGCGGATGGCCGTCGGCGCTTCGACCGGCTGGCCGCGCCCGACCTCGCGGGCGTCGCGGCGCTGGCCGGCATTCCCTTCTGGCGGGTCAGCGAGGCCGGGGCGTTCAGGTGCGCCATGGCCGATGCACTGGCGGTGCGCGGCCCCGCGCTGGTCGAGGTGGACATGACGGCGATCGGCGACCATCCGCCCTATTTTCCTTACGGGCCCAAGGTCTCCGCGCCCTGACCGGGGCACAGCAGGAAGGAAGGCGAGGATGATCACGCGGCGAACGGCGATGCTGGCTTCGGGAGGCCTCATGGCTCCGGGGCTGCTGCGGGCGCAGCGGGCGGCTGGCTGGAAACCGGACCGCCCCCTGCGGCTGATCGTCACCTACCCGCCGGGAGGCGTGAACGACATTGTCGGGCGCATCGTCGCCGAGCCTTTCGGTGCCGCGCTGGGCCAGTCGCTTGTGGTGGAGAACCGCGCCGGTGCTGGCGGCAACATCGGCACCCTGGCCGCCGCCCAGGCCGATCCCGACGGCCACACCATTCTGTTCGGCACCACCGCCATGTTCGGCGTCAACCCCGTGCTGTACAGCAACTCCGGCGTGGATGCCGCACGGGACTTCGTCTGCCTCGGCAGCATCGGCGAGGTCGCCAACGTGGTGTCCGCCGTGCCCCGCCGCAGCCAGGCCCGCAATGTGGCCGAGCTCGCCGCCGAGGCGGAACGGCGCCCGCTCGTTTACGGCTCCGTCGGCAATGGCAGCTCGTCGCACCTGTCCGCCGTGGTGTTTCTGAAGATGCTGGGCATTCAGGCCACCCATGTGCCCTATCGCGGCTCCTCGCCCCTGGTGGCTGCCATGCTGGCAGGCGAAGTCGATTTCGGCTTCGACACCACCGCGACCTCCACCGCCCATGCGCGCGCCGGTGCGCTGCGGCCGCTGGGCGTCACCACCGCGCGGCGCGCCTCGGCGCTGCCGGATGTTCCGACGCTGCAGGAGGCCGGGCTTCCGGGCTATGAGCTGGGCATCTGGTTCGGCTTCTTCGTGCCGGCCCGCACGCCCGACGCCATTGTTGCCACTTTGCGGCAAGCGCTGATGCGAACCCGCACGGCGCAAACCACGGCGCGCCTCCAAGGAGCCTTTGTGGAGCCACTCGCCATTCCGGCGGAAACGCTGCCCGCCTGGATTGCCGCGGAAAGCAGCCGCTGGCAGCAGATCGCGCGGGATGCAGGCATCCGGGCGGATTAGGGGCGGAGCGCGCCTGGCGCCTGCTGCTGGCATTCGCCGTCGGAATGGTTGCGGCACGCCAGCCTGTCTCCCTTGACCGACCCGCTCCCGCCCGCGGGATCGCGCCGCCACAAGGGCCACGCGCAAGTGTCTGGATCTCCCGCGCGGCGGGAACATTCAACCGATTATCCGCGTGGGCGGGGAAGACCGTAAGCTGCTGATCCGACCGTGAAAGATGCGGTTCCGCGACCTTGCCTGTTGTTCATGATCGATGGTAATGCGAGGCATTCGCAATTCGTGATCGCTTGATCGTCAGTGAGGCTGCCTGAATGTCTCGAACCTTCTGCCAGACCGGCACATCGCCGGCCGTTTTTCCCGGCAGCTTCACCCCCGATCCAACCTTCTCCACGCGCCCATCCTGCGCCGCGCTGGCCCGGCACGCGGCCGGAGCCGTGATGGTGCTGGGCCTGTCCTTCACCGCGGCTGCCCACGCCCAGCCGGCAGCTGATCCCGGTGAAGCACAACCGGGGACCCTGACCTTGCCGAGGGTGGATGTCAGCGCCTCACCGACGCCGGCCGGCCTTCCACCGGCCTATGCGGGCGGGCAGGTGGCGCGGGGCGGATCGCTGGGCCTGCTGGGCGCGCGGGATGTGATGGACTCGCCCTTCAGCACCACCGGCTACACCTCAGAGCTGATCGAGGATCAGCAGGGTCGCACCGCCGCCGACACGCTGATTAACGACTCCTCCGTCCGCCTCACCACCGGCAGCAACGGCTTCGACGACACCTTCTCGATCCGCGGCTACCCTGTCCGTTCCGAGGATGTCGGCCTGAACGGGCTGTACGGGCTGATCTCCTCCAACCGGGCCCAGGCGCAGTATATCGAGCGGATCGACCTGCTCCGCGGGCCTGGTGCCTTCATCAACGGCATCGCACCCAGCGGAAGCATCGGCGGCGCCATCAACATCGTCACCAAGCGCGCCGGCGAGCAGCCCCTGACGCGCCTGACGCCCATGTTCATGAGCGACGGCAATTTCGGCATCCACGCCGACCTGGCCCGGCGCTACGGCGTCAACAACGAGTGGGGCGTCCGCTTCAACGGCTTGTACCGCGACGGAGAGGCCTCGATCGAGAATGGCAACCTGCGCAGCGGCCTCGCCGCGCTTGGGCTGGATTATCGCGGCGACCGGCTGCGCTGGTCCGTCGACGCCATCTACCAGCGCGACGACACCAAGAATTTCCGCCCCCAGCTTACTCTCAATGCTGCCATCCCCTACATCCCGTCGCCGCCCGGTTCGCGCGGCAACTGGTATCCCGGCACCCAGCTTCGCCAACAGGACAGCACCCTCGCCACCCGCGTGGAGTACGACGTGGCGGAGTGGGTGACGGCCTATGCCGCGCTCGGCTACCGCGATGGCTGGAACGAGCAGACCTTTCCGGATTCCCGCCCGGGTGGCGCCGACCAGTTCGGCAACTTCCCGCTCACCAACGCCTATTACGATTCCTACAGCGAAACCCTGAGCGGCACAGTCGGCGCCAATCTGCGGTTCAACACGTTGGGTATCGGCCACACCCTGAACATCGGCTATTCCGGCCTGCAGCAGGAGGCGGGCAACGCTTATGTTGCTTCCTCCACCTCCATCCGCTCCAACATCTACAATCCATCGCCGCTGCCGGCCGTCACCGCGCCGCGCAATGATCCACGCCGCGCGTCGCTTACGGAGTTTTCCAGCTTCGCAGTGGCCGACACATTGTCCTTCCTCAATGACCGGCTGCTGTTTACCGGCGGCGTGCGGTTCCAGAACGTATCCGTCAACGGCTACAACACGGCGACCGGTGCGCGTTCCAGCCGCTACGATGCCGATGCCACCACACCGCTCTTCGGACTGGTGGTGAAACCCTGGCAGAACGTCTCCCTGTACGCCAACTATGCTCAGGGGCTGACACGCGGGCAGATCGTGGGCGCTGGGTACCGGAACTTTGGCGATGTTCTCGCCCCCTATAAGTCGGAACAGTACGAGGCCGGCGTGCGGGTGGATTGGGGCCGCGTCACCACCGCCGCCTCGGTGTTCGAGATCACCCGGCCGAGCGCCATCCGCACCGCCGACGACGACCTGGCCTATGACGGCGAGCAGCGGAACCGCGGCCTTGAGCTTTCCGCCTTTGGCGAGCCGCTGCCCGGCCTGCGCGCGCTGGTGAGCGCCACCTTCCTGAAGCCCGAGCTGACCAGCCCCGCCAACCCCGCCGAGCGCGGCAAGGATGCCGCCGGCGTGCCGGACCGGACCTTTTCCGGCGCGCTGGACTGGGATGTGCCGGGCATGCCCGGCCTCGCCCTGAATGGCCGCCTGATCTACACCTCGGGCGCCTACCTGAACAACGCCAACACGGTGAGCTTCGATGGCTGGACTCGGGTAGATTTCGGCGCCCGCTACAGAACGGAGATCGCCAACAAGCCGGTCACGCTGCGCGCCAGCCTGGAGAACGCCTTCGGCGAGGATTACTGGCTGACCACCGGCAACTTCGTCACCGTGGGCTCGCCGCGCACGGTTCTGGTGTCCGCCTCCTTCGACTTCTGACGGCCTGCCGCGTCCGCGGAGCGGGGTGCCTGGCGGCCGACGCCCCGCGCATCGTCCCGGCGGCTCAGGCCGCCAGGATGAACCGGACGCCGCGCTGCACCGCCACGGGAAAGGCGGACATGTGCCCCTCTCCCGGGAGACTGTCGAACCGGAGCTCCAGCCCGGAAAGAGGGCGCAGCCGGTCGGCGAGCGCCCGTGCCTGCTCCACCATCCGCATCATCTGCATGCGCGGCTGCCAGGCCGGGTCGTGCCACGGCGCCAGACTCTGCTCATACTCGCCCACCGTGATCAGCAGGCGGCGTGGCGCGGGGCGGTCGGCTCGCGCGATGAAGCGCTCTGCCGAGGCCAGCACGGCATTGTCTTCCCACCAGATGGCAGGGCTGCCCGCAACATAGTCACGAAAGGCGGCCCCGCGCGTGAACAGGGCGTGCAGCGCGCACAATCCGCCAAAGGAATGCCCCAGCAGAGCGTGGCGCTCCGGGTCGATCGGCGCCGAGCGCGCGGCCAGCGGCTTCACCTCCGTTTCGATGAAGTCGAGCAGTTCATCCGCGCCGCCTGTTCTCGCGGCCGGCCGGCCATCCTCCGCCGGAATGTCGCGGCCGGGGGGCGGCGTCAGGTCGAAGGACCGTCGCACAAGGTCATACGGCCCTTCCGTGGCGTAGCCGATCCCCGCCACCACCGCTGCCGACCGCACTCCCGCTTCCCGCGGGATAAAGGCGAGAAGCCGAACAACGTCCACCACCATGCCCATCACGGCGTTGGCGTCGAGCACGGTGATCATGGGCCATCCACCCGGCGGCGGCTCCCCGGCAGGGATGTGCAGAAACACCCGGAAGCGCTGCCTGCCACGCGCGACAAGATCGTGCTGGGTTGTGCCAGGCACCTGCAGCGGGGCAGGCTCGGCCGATCGCGCCAGGGCGGGGAAAGCAGAGAGCCCCGCCAGCAGCGGAGCGAGGTGGCGGCGGCGCAGGAGCGTTGCGGAAGAGCTTTCCGCCAGCGGCAAGGTCAGGAAAGGTCGGATTGGCATGAATCGATCCGTTGTTGCGAGCCTTTCGCAATAGCAGCTTTTGCGGCGGCCGTCTGTTCGCCGCGGCAGCTCGCCCGTGCCACGCCCCCTCCGGCGAACTGCTGACGGGGGATACGTGATCTTGTGTCGGCCTCTGCCGCGACCCCCGATGGACACCGCAGGACGTCAGCCCGGGATCGCGGCGATCCTGGCTGCTGCACAGACCGGTTCTGCACGGATCCCCTGCGCCGAGGCCTCGCTCACTCCGCGATCTTCCATTGCCCGTTGGCGATGCGGCAGAGGCGTAGCTCATAGTGGTGCAGGTCGGCGGCAGCCGTCACCTCGAAGCGCATGCGACGGCAGGGCATGTTGCGCCACACCGATGCGTCCAGCAGGGTGATGGCGCCGTTCCGCCCGGTTTCGGCGTTGCTCCAGCGGGCGGATTGGCCCAGCGCCGGGGGCTCCTGCGCCAGCAGGCTGTTGGCTGCCTCGCCGACCGCCCGCAAATCGCCGGGAGAAAGCCGGACCGTGGCCGGTCCCGCCGCGCGCCACTGCGCAGGCAGCGAGGGCAATGTCAGCCCGGCCGCCAAAAGAATGGACAAGGGGTGGAACATGCCGTGATCTCCCAGGGCTGTTCATCGGTGCTGGCCGGCGGGCACCAGAGACACCCGCCTGTGGCCAGACCCTATCAGGTCCACAGCCCGCGTCCGCAAGAATGGTACGATACCGCAAGAAAATCTCGAAGCTATTGGCGGGCACTGCTCGGCAGTCCGGCCCGGGCAGACTCCGCCCGCGGGCGCTCAGGCGACCGGGGCGAACACCTTCGGATCATGCACCGGCGTCGGCAGGCCCTCCATGCGAGCCTTGATCTGCAAGGCCAGGTAGCGGGAATAGAAGCGCGCCTGCTGCAGGTTGCCGCCCTGCAGCCAAAGTGCCTCCTGCCGCGTCGGCTTCCACATGTTGCGCAGCTCCCCGGCCCAGGGTCCCGGGTCGCGACGCGTGTTGGAGCCCAGGCCCCAGACCGGTCCCACCTTCTGCGCCACGGCGGGCGAGACCAGCTGCGCGATCCAGCTTTCCATCGGCTCATAGCCCGTGGCGTAGACGATCAGATCGGCCGGCAGCGCGCTGCCATCGTCGAGCTCGACGCCATCCGTCAGAATACGCCGCACCGCGACGCCGCTGCGCAGTCCGATCGCGCCGCTGGCCACAAGATCGGACGCGCCGACATCAATGTAGTAGCCCGAGCCGCGCCGCAGATACTTCAATGAAAGGCCGGTCTCATCCTCGCCAAAATCCAGCATGAAGCCGGCTTTCTCCAGCCGCGCGTAGAACCCGGCATCCTCGGCGCGGATGCGGTCATAGACCGGCTTGTGCAGCGCCGGCAGGGTGGCGTAGGGGCGGGACGCCGCGATGAAGTCGGCCTGCTCGGTGGTGATGCCGGCACGCTGGGCCGCTTCGGAATAGAGCTTGCCGGGAAAGTTGCGGATCTGGCTGTCGGAACGCACCACCAGGGTGGAGGAACGCTGCAGCATCGTCACCCGGGCGCCGCATTCCCAAAGCTCGGCGCAGATGTCATGCGCCGAGTTGTTGGAGCCGATCACCACGCAATCCTTGCCGGCAAACGCTTTCCCGCTTCGATAGGCGCTGGAATGGCATTGCGTGCCGCCGAAATCCTCGGCACCGGGGTAGCCAGGGATGCTCGGCGCACCCGACATGCCGGTCGCGATCACCAGATGCTTCGGCCGCAGCGTGACCGGCGACCCGTTCCGCTCCAACGCCACGCGCCACTCTCCGGCACCCGCATCGTACTCCGCCGCCTGCGCGGTGGTGGAGTTCCAGATGTCCAGCTCCATCACCTTGGCATAGGCCTCGATCCAGTCGCCCATCTTGTCCTTGGGCGTGAACATCGGCCAGTGCGCGGGAAAGGGGATGTAGGGCAGGTGCGTGGCATGCACCGGGTCGTGCAGGCAGAGGCTGCGGTAGCGCATCCGCCACGCGTCGCCTGGGCGTGGATTGCGGTCGATCACCAGCGCAGGCACGCCCAGGCGCTTCAGCCGCGCGGCCAGCGTCATGCCGCCCTGGCCACCCCCGATGATCAGGCAATAGGGCTGCTCGGTGGTGCCAAGCGTCGCCTCGCGCGCCTGCTCCTCTTCCAGCCAGGAAGCGCGGCCGCGAACGGCGCCATGCTCCACGCCGGCCTCGCGCGTGTCGCCTTCCCGTTCCTCGTGCCCCTTGAGGTCGAGCATGGCGGTGAACAGCGTCCAGCCCTTGCCGTCTCGCAGCCGAAGGTGGCCTCGATGGGTGGCAAGCTGCGTTTCGAAGCGGAACCAGGCTTCGACCGCCGAGCCCTCGGCCCGCGCCGAGCCGGGTTCCAGCCGGAAGCCCGCCGGCACCGCCGCCTGCAACCCGTCCGCGAGCAGTGCCGCGATGGCATCGTGCCCTTCCGCCGTGACGATGGACCAGGTGAAGGACAGCAGGTCTCGCCAGAAGCATTGCGGGCCGAACAGCGCGGTGGCCCGCGCGATGTCGCCCTCCTGCAGCGCGGATTCCAGCGCGGCAAGCCATTCGGCGGCGCGTGCCTCGGCGGTGTGGTCGATCGCGTCGGTCATGCCGGGCTCAGCTTCTGCCGGGTGGTGGCATGGGCCTCGATCCCGTCCCAATCATAGCGCATCGGCACCATCTCGCAGGCACTCCAGGCACGGTTCTGGTTGTTGTAATGTGGGCTGCCGGGATGGCCCGAGGCACCGTGGAACACCGCCCAGCGGCTCTGCTCCCAGTTGCCTACGTCGAAGGCGTAGCGCGCCAGGGGGCCATAGGCTGCCGCCGATCCTCCGGCGCCGAGCAGCCCATTGGCCAGCACGGTGTCGCCATCGCCACCCACCGGCAATGCTGGGGGGTCGAGCACCGCCGCTGCCTCGGGGAACAGCGCGGAAAGCGGATGCGCGAAGCGCGGCCGGTGCGCTTCGCCCCAAGGTGTATCCAGCGCCTCCGCCGCCGCGGCGCGCAGCGCGGCACCCAGCGCCTGGTTCCAGCTCCAGCCGCCGAGCAGAGTCGTGTCATCCGCCCGCAGCAGTGTCGGCAGCGTCCACCAGAGCTGGTTCTGCGGCGCGACGCCGGGCGCTGGCGACAGCCATTCATGCCCGGACAGCGCCGCCAGCCCGCTGCGTTCCGCCAGAATGCCGGTCAGCGCGCGGCGCAGCGCGACATAGGCGGTGGGCGCGGCGCTTTCCGCCACCATGTGCCCGTCCCAGTCCAGCAGCCTTTGCCTCAGCGCCGCCTCCGCGGCACCGGCCGGTTCCGGCAGGGCCGCCAGCCGCTCCCGCACCAGCAGCGCGATGGGGGAGAAGGTGTCGCCATGTAGAGCCGCCGCCGCTTCCGGCGCATGCGGCGCGGCCTGCAGCAGCTCCGTAATGCGACGGGCGCGGTGCGGCGGATGACAATCGGTGCAGAGGTAATCACCTGCGCCATCCTTGACCACCCGGTTGTTGGCGGTGACGATCATGCCGCCCGGCGGGTCTATGACACGGGGCATCGCTTCATGCGCGATCCAGCCTTGCCATTCATGCGCTCCCGTCCAGCCGGGCACGGGCATCCAGCCATTCTCCCGCGGGCGGCGCGGCATCCTTGCCCTCACCAGGTGGCCGATGCGCCCTTTCGTGTCGGCAGCGACAAGGTTGTGGTCGATCACGCCCCAGCCCTGTGTCGCCTCGAACAGCGCCTCGACACCATCGGCGCGCAGCATGCGGGGAAGGCAGTCAAAGGAATGGTCGGTCTCGGCGAACTGCACCGAGCGCAGGGCGAGGGCGGTGCCGCGCGCGGGATCGCCGGCGATCACCGGCCCATGCACCGTTTCCACGATCTCGACCTCGCGCGGCGTGGCGCCGCGCACCAGCACACTTTCGGTTCGGCGTTGCACGGGCACCCAGCCCCCGGCCGTCAGCGTATTGTCACCCGCAGCGTCGAAGCGCTCCAGGAACAGGTCGTGGATGTCCATGAAGGCGTGGGTGACGCAATAGGCGACGCGGCCATTCTGCGCGAAATGCGGAAAGCCCGGCACACCCGGCACCGTCAGGCCAATCACGTCGAACGCATCGCAGGCCAGGTGGTGCTGGGCATACATGTTGGGGATCTCGAACACGCGGTGCGGGTCGCCTGCCAGCACCGGCCGGCCCGTCGTGCTGCGGCCCGGCGCCACGGCCCAGTTGTTGCTGCCGCCCCCCGTGGCATCAGCACCTGACGCCTCCACCAGCGCCGCAATCGCCGGTGCCAGCGCGCGCAGATCCGCGGCCCAGCGCTCCGCGTCGACTCCGGGCGGGATGCAGAGCAGGTCGCGACCGCCATCATCGTATCGCAGCTTGGCGGCCTGTTCGGCGCCGACCACCGGCAAGGCGGCAGCGCGCCACAGCTTGAACCACACCGAGCCCATCAGCAGCCCCAGCCGCCGCATCACCGCGATGGGGTGCCAAGCTTCCCAGGGCTCCGGCTCGGCCTCCAGCAGGCGGTACTCCACCGGCAAGGGGGGGCCGGAGGCGAGCCAGGCATTCACCCCGGCCACATAGGCGGCAAGCATGGCCTTCGCCTCGGCCGAGGCGGCCTCGTGGTCACGTCGGCTGGCGGCCTCGACGCCGAGCCGACGGGCCAGGGCGTCGCTCTCCGCGGCGGCGGGTCCGAGCCATTCCGCGGCGCGGCCCAGGGCCCGCCGGCGGTTCAGCTCCATCTGGAACAGGCGGTCCTGCGCGTGCACCACCCCCAGCGCGAAAAAGGCATCCGCCTCGCTTCCGGCGCGGATATGGGGGATGCCCCAGTCGTCGCGCAGCACGGTGGCTGCCGCACTGAGGCCGGGCAGGCGGAGCTCGCCTTTGAGGTCTGGCAGGGATGCGCTGAACGCCGGGGCATCGGGCGAAACGGGCATGGAGGCTCCAGTGGCAAGCGGCCGTCGGATGATATATCAAATATCCAACTTGGCCAGCCATTGTGGCCTTTGGGAGCCTGAGCCTTGCGTGACACCCTCCAGATGCCTGCCACCCGCCAGCTGACACCGGTCGGCCGCGACAACCTGGCCGGGCGGGTTTATGCCGAGCTGCGCACGGCGCTGCTGGAAGGCCGCATGGCGCCGGGCGAGAGGCTGAAGATCCGCGACCTCGCGGCCGCCATGGGCGTTTCTGAAACCCCTGTGCGGGAAGCCGTGATGCAGCTGGTGCGCGAGCGTGGCCTGCGCATGGAAGCCGGCAAGGCCATCACGGTGGCCGGGCTGACACTCGACCAGTACCTGGAGCTGCGCACCATCCGGCTGGAACTGGAAGGGTTGGCGGCCGAGGCGGCGGCGCTGCGCATCCGCCCCGCCGCAATCGGCGAGCTGGCCCGCGCGCATGACCGGCTGGTCGCCGCCGAGCGCATCGGCGACGCCGTTGCCGCCAACCGAGCCAACTGGGCCTTCCACCACGGCATCCACCTGGCCGCCGGCATGCCTGAGCTGCTGGCCATCATCGAGGGTATCTGGCTGCGCAATGGCCCGGTGCTGGCACATCTCTACCCGCATGCGGCACCTACCTATCCGGGCCGGCACCGTCACCTCGACGTGCTGGACGGGCTGCGGGAACGCGACCCCGTCGCCACCCGCGCCGCACTGGCTGCCGACATGACCGAGGGCGGTGCAGGGCTGGTGCGCCACCTGCACGCGCTGGAAGCAAGCCCGCCCCGCCCCGCCCGCTGAGCAGCGGGCCGCCGCAACAGGAGAATGCCGGATGACCCTTGCCAGCCTGTCCAACCGCGGCACCGACAGCGCCCTGCGCGAAAGGGCGCGGCAGGTGATCCCGGGCGGCCTTTGGGGCCACCTCAACGCGGCGCGCCTGCCGCAGGGCTACCCGCAATTCTTTGCCCGCGGCGAAGGCTGCCGCCTGTGGGATGTCGACGGGCGGGAATTCGTCGACTTCATGTGTTCCTGGGGACCGATCGTGCTCGGCCACCGGCACCCGGTGGTGGAGGAAGCGGCGGCGCGGCAGGCGGCGCTGGGCGACTGCCTGAACGGCCCCGGCCCGGTGCTGGTGGAACTGGCCGAGCTGCTGGTGCAGATGATCCCGCACGCCGCCTGGTGCCAGCTGGCGAAGAACGGCACCGACGCAACAACAGGCTGCGTCACCATCGCGCGTGCCGGCACCGGACGGCGCAAGGTTCTGGTGGCGCGCGGCGCCTATCACGGCGCGGTGCCCTGGTGCTCGCCCTCGGTGGCTGGCGTCACGGCGGAGGACCGGGCACATCTCATCCCCTACGGGTTCAATGATCCGGCCAGTCTCGACACCGCGCTGCACCAGGCCGGCGACGACCTGGCCGCGGTCATCGTCAGCGCCTTCCGGCACGATTACGGCACCACGCTGGAGATGCCCGACCCAGCCTTTGCCCAGGCGCTGCGCGATGCCTGCGACGCAACCGGCGCGGCGCTGATCCTGGACGATGTGCGCGCCGGGTTCCGGCTCGATCTCGGCGGATCCTGGGAACCGCTGGGCGTCCGGCCGGACCTCGCCGCCTACAGCAAGGCCATCGGCAATGGCCACGCACTCGCCGCCATCACCGGCGTGGAGCGGTTCCGCCATCCGGCCACGCAGGTTTTCTCCACCGGTTCCTTCTGGTGCACGGCGGTGCCGATGGCCGCCGCGCTGGCAACGCTGCGGGAGCTGCGCCGCATCGACGGGCCGGCGAAGATGAAGGCCATGGGCGAAAGGCTGCGTGCAGGATTCGACCGGCTCGCAGCGCGGCAAGGGCTGGCCATTCTCCAGAGCGGACCGCCCGCCATGCCGCTGCTGCAATTCGCGGGCGACGCCGAAGCCCGGCTGGGCGAGGCGTTCTGCGCCGAGGCGCTCCGCCACGGCGCATACTTCCACCCGCGCCACAACATGTTCCTGTGCTGCGCGCATGAGGCTGCGGACATCGACGCGGCGCTGGCGGCGGCGGAGGCAGGCTTCGCCGCCGTGGCGAAGATGGCCTGAGGCGGCCTAGACGGAAACTTCCCAGAAGATCGGAAAGCTGGACCGGATCAGCCCCTTCATCCGGTCGCGGTATCCGGCGGGGCGTGAGAACTGGCCCCACATCAGGCTCGGCACCAGCTCGTAGGCGATGCGCTGGATGTCGTCCGCGACGCGCCGGCGCTCCTCCGGCGTGCCGGTCGCGGCGAATTGCTGCAGCAGGGGCGGGATGCGGTTGTCGCAGCTCCAACCGGGATAGTCGGCGCAGGTGCTGGCAATGTAGAAGTGGTTCAGCGGCGACACCATGTCGACGCCGTTGGAATACACCGGAAACAGGCTCCAGCCTTCCTTGTTGCCGCGCCGGGCCAGCACCGTGCCCCAGTCCATGACCTGCTCGTCGACGTTGAAGCCCGCTTCCTTCATGCTTTGTGCCAGAACATTGGCCGCGGTCTGCGAGATCGAGCCGGACACTTCCAGGAACACGATCGGCTCGCCCTTATAGGCGGTGCGCTTCAGCATCTCCCGCGCGGCGGCAACATCGTATCGCGCCGGCTCGCTGCCCGCCCGGCTTTCCAGCGGCGCGTCACACATCCAGAAGGACGGGCAATCCGCTCGTGCAAAGCGGGCGGGGATGCCGATCGCCTGCAGGATCGCCGCCTGATCGACAAGATGCCACATCACCTGCCGGATGGCGGGGTCGGCAAAGGGTCCGCTCGCGTGGTTCAGCCGGAAATTGCCCTGGAACATGTGGATGCCGGTCAGCCCCATCAGCTCGACGCCGCGCGCCTTCTCCAGCGAGGCCAGGTGATCGAAGCCGAGATATTGCACGTAATCGACTTCGCCCGCCGTCAGCGCGTTGGCCGAGGTGGCGTCGTCGCTGATGACCCGCAGCACGGCACGGTCGATCTTCACGCGCTTGCCGCCGGCGAGGAAGTCCGGCGCCTCGTCGCGCGGCACATAGTCCGGATTGCGGTCCAGCGTCATGCTGGCCCCGGCACGCCACAGATCAGGCCGGAACTTGAACGGTCCAGAGCCGATGATCTCGGTGATGCGCGCGCTGCCGGCAGCCTCCACGATGCGCGCGGGCATCATGAAAGGCACCGGCGCATTGGGCTTGCCCAGCACGTCGAGCAGCAGCGGAAAGGGCTGCTTCAGGGTCAGCGTGAAGCCGGTCGGATCGCCGGCCTCCAGCGACGCCAGCGAAGCCTGCAGCATCCGCCCCAGCGGGTCCCGGGGCATCCAGCGCCGGAGCGAGGCAACGCAATCTGCCGCCGTGACCGGCGCACCGTCATGAAAGCGCAGGCCGTCCCGCAAGGTAAAGCGCCATTGCAGCCCATCGGCCGAAACGGAATGCTCACGCACCATCTGCGGCCGGATGGCGCCATTCTCGGCCATGGCGAACAGCGTGTCCCAGACGAAGTACCCGAAGGTGCGGGTGATGGCCGCCGTGGTCGCGTGCGGGTCGAGGATGACCACCTCGGATTCGAGGACGAGGTTCAGCGTGCCCGCAGCCTGTGCGGCGCGGGGCAGCAGGGGAAGGCCAGCCGCGGCAAAGCCGGCAGCGGCGGCGCCGGCGCGAAGAACGGCACGCCGCCCGGATGGGTGCGTCAGCATGGAGATCTCCTTCGGGCAAGGGGCGGCCTGGCCGGGGCGCGGCCACCGCGGGGTGCGGTCGGAATGGTCCTGGAGGCGAAGAACATCGAGCGGCTCCCTGGACACCGAGAGGTTTGATATATCAAATATCGTTACCCCGCGCTCGGCAAGGGGGATCAACAGGGCAGCACCGGCCCGGGAGACACGCCGCATGACGCAGCCCGACCTGCTTTTCCTGGCCGCCCGGGACGCGGCGGAGCTTATCCGCCGCAAGGCGCTGTCGCCGGTCGAGTATGTGGCGGCCGTGCTGGCGGCGGCCGAGGCCGCGCAGCCGCGCCTCAATGCCTTTGTCACCCTGATGCCGGACGAGGCCCGGCAGGCCGCCCTGGCGGCGGAGGCCGCGGTGGTGCGGGGGGAGCCGCTTGGTCCGCTGCATGGCATCCCCGTCAGCATCAAGGATCAGCTGGACGTAGAGGGCTTCCCCACCACACAAGGATCGGCGATCTTCGCGGATCACACGGCGAACCGGGATGACACGCTGGTCACCCGGCTGCGCGAGGCCGGCGCCATCATCTTCGGCAAGACACGGCTGCCGGAATTTGGCCACAAGGCACTGACCGACGGCCCTTCCTTTGGCGCCACGCCCAACCCATGGGATGCGTCCCGCACAACCGGAGGGTCGAGCGGCGGCGCGGCTTCGGCCGTGGCATCTGGCCTCGGGCCCATCGCGCTTGGCACCGATGGGGCGGGCTCCATCCGCATTCCCGCCGCCTGCTGCGGCGTGGTCGGCTTCAAGCCCACGCTGGGGCTGGTGCCGTGGGACAACGCGGCCGATGCCTTTGGCAACTACACCTATGCCGGGCCCATGGCGCGGAGTGTCGGGGACGCGGCGGCGATGCTGGACGTCATGGCCGGGCCGAGCCCGCAGGACCCCTGGAGCCTGGGCGCCGCCGCCCGGCCGCCTTCCGCCGCTCTGGCGCGGGGCGAACTGTCAGGGTTGCGGGTCGGCTTCATCGCCCGCGCCGGCAATCCGCGGGTCGAGCGCGCGATGGAGGCGAATGCGCGCGCCTCGGCCGCCGCGCTGGCCGCGCGCGGCGCGTCCGTGGAGGAAGCGCCGGCGATCGACTGGGGCGAGTTCCCCGGCCGCATCGTCTACCAAGCCAATTATGCCGTCGCCATGGCCCGGCACCTGCCGCAGTGGCGCGGCGCCATGGATCCGTCGCTGCTTGCCTTCATGGAGCGTGGCGCCGGGTTCAGCCTGACGCAGTTCCGCGAGGCGCAATTCGCGCGCACCGCGCTGTTTCGCGCCGTGCAGGGCCTGATGGAGCGGTTCGATGTGCTGCTGTCGCCCAGCCTGACGCGCACAGCCCTTCCGGTGGATTTTGACGCGGCCCATGACGAGGTCGAGGTGGAGGGCGAGAAGAGCGGCATCACCCGCCAGGGCTGGAGCGCCTATGTCTACCCCTTCAACCTCACGGGCCATCCGGCGCTGACGGTGCCCTCGGGCTTCGCCGGCGACGGGCTGCCGACCGGAGTGCAGATCATCGGGCCATGGGGCGCCGACCGGGACGTGCTGCGGATCGGCGCCCTGCTGGAAGAAGACCGGCCCTGGGGCGCGCACCGTCCCCCCGCTGCCCAGTGCACCTGACGCTCCGGCCCGCCCTTGGCCGGAGGGGGCGGAACCGCTCAGCCGGAATGCCGTTCCCGTGCTTTGCCGCGGCGGTTGACGTGGGGTGCCTGGATGTGGTCTCGGACCGCTCCGCTCCCCATCCAGCCCAAGAGTTCCCATGATCCGCCTCGACTCCATCGGCAAGCAGAATGGCCACCAGCTTCTGTTCATCGAGGCTTCGGCCGCATTGCAGCGCGGCGAAAAGGCGGGGCTGGTCGGCCCGAACGGCGCGGGCAAGAGCACCCTGTTCCGCATGATCACCGGCCGGGAACAGCCCGATGAAGGACAGGTGCTGGTGGATCGCGGCGTCACCATCGGCTTCTTCAACCAGGATGTCGGAGAAATGTCCGGCCGCACCGCCGTGGCGGAGGTGATGGACGGCGCCGGCGACGTCAGCGTGGTGGCGGCGGAGCTGGCGGCGCTGGAAGCCGCCATGGCCGATCCGGCGCAGGCCGACGACCTTGACGGCATTATCGAGCGCTTCGGCGAGGTTCAGGGCCGCTTCGAGGATCTCGGCGGCTACGCGCTGGAGGGCCGCGCGCAGGAGGTGCTGGCGGGGCTTGGCTTCAGCCAGGAGATGATGGGCGGCGATGTCGGCCGGCTGTCGGGCGGCTGGAAGATGCGCGTGGCGCTGGCCCGGATCCTGCTGATGCGCCCCGATGTCATGCTGCTGGACGAGCCGAGCAACCACCTGGACCTGGAAAGCCTGATCTGGCTGGAGGGTTTCCTGAAGGGGTATGACGGCGCACTGCTGATGACCTCGCACGACCGCGCCTTCATGAACCGCATCATCAACAAGGTGGTGGAGATCGATGGCGGGTCGCTGAACTCCTATTCCGGCGACTACGAGTTCTATGAGGCGCAGCGCGCCATGAACGAGCGGCAGCAGCAGGCGCAGTTCGAGCGGCAGCAGGCGATGCTGGCCAAGGAGATCAAGTTCATCGAGCGTTTCAAGGCCCGCGCCTCGCACGCCGCGCAGGTGCAGAGCCGGGTCAAGAAGCTGGACAAGATCGAGCGGGTCGAGCCGCCCAAGCGCCGCCAGACCGTGATGTTCGAGTTCGGCCAGGCGCCGCGCTCGGGCGATGACGTCGCCAACCTGAAAGGCGTGCACAAGCGCTATGGCAGCAAGGTGATCTATGAGGGGCTCGATTTCCTTTTGCGCCGCCGCGAGCGCTGCTGCGTGCTGGGCACCAACGGCGCCGGTAAATCCACCCTGCTGAAGCTGGTCACGGGAACGACGGAGCCGGACCAGGGCTCGGTGTCGCTCGGCGGCAGCGTGAAGATGGGCTACTTCGCCCAGCACGCCATGGAACTGCTGGATGGCGATCGCACCGTGTTCCAGTCGCTGGAGGACGCCTTTCCGCTGGCATCGCAGGGCTCGTTGCGGTCGCTCGCGGGTTGCTTCGGCTTTTCCGGCGACGAGGTGGAGAAGAAGTGCCGCGTCCTGTCGGGCGGCGAGAAGGCGCGGCTGGTGATGGCGCAGATGCTCTACGACCCGCCGAACTTCCTGGTGCTGGACGAACCCACCAACCACCTGGACATGGCAACAAAGGAAATGCTGATCGCGGCGCTGGCGCAGTACGAGGGCACCATGCTCTTCGTGTCGCACGACCGGCACTTCCTGGCCGCCTTGTCCAACCGCGTGCTGGAACTGACGCCGGACGGCATCCACCGCTATGATGGCGGCTACACCGAGTATGTGGCACGCACCGGCCAGGAGGCGCCGGGGCTGCGCGGCTGAGCCGCGCGGCACCGGACCCCTGGGCTCACTGCAGCCGGATGTTGCGGGCGCGGATCACTTCCCGCCATTTCGCGTTCTCGGCGGCGTTGTAGCCGCTCCATTCCTCGGGGCGCATGGTTTCCGGCACGGTGGCCAGGGCGCCCAGGCGCTCGCGCGTGTCGGAAGCCGTGGCGGCGGCCACAAACAACTCGTTCAGGCGGCGCACCACCGGCTCCGGTGTGCCGGCCGGCACCAGCACGGCAATATGCTCGGCCACCACGACATCGAAGCCCTGCTCGCGGAAGGTCGGGATGCCCGGTGCGACGGGGGAGCGATCGGCGCTGCTGATGGCCAGGGCGCGGAGTTCGCCGGACTGGATCAGCGGCAGCACCCCCGAAGCCGCCTGGATGATCATCTGCACCTCGTTGGCCAGGGTTCCCTGCACGGCGGGCGCGCCGGCACGGTAGCCCACATCCGTCATGGTGATGCCGGCGGCGCTGAGAAACAGTTCGGTCGCCAGGTGGGTGGAGGAACCGGTGCCGGAGTTGGCATAAACCATGCGGTTGTCCGGCTGCCGCGCTGCGGCGACCCATTCGGCGAGGCTGCGATGTGGCGAGTTCTTCGGCACGCACAGGATCATCGGCTGGGAAGCGATCAGCCCGACGCCGGTGAAGGCGCGCTCGCTGTCATAGGGCAGGGGCAGCAGGTGCGGCGCCATGGCGTAGGTGGATACCGTGCCGACGAGCACGGTGTAGCCGTCGGGCCGCGCCCGCGCCACGGAGGAGAAGCCGATGGTGCCATTGGCGCCGGCGCGGTTGTCCACCACGAAGCCGCGCCCCGTGTCGCGGCTCAGGCGATCGGCGAGGATGCGGGCCACCGCGTCGGTGGAGCCGCCGGCGGCCCAGGGCACGACCAGGGTGACGTTGCTGGCGGGAAAGGCCGCAGACGAGCCCTGGGCCCGCAGCGCCAGAGGTGCGGACAACAGGCCGAGCGCGGCGGTGCCGAGAACGCGGCGGTGGATCATGGTTCGTTTTCTCCCATCGGCCCCGGACCCCGGCGGCACGACGGGGCAACACCTAAGGTCTGGCCAAGGCGGGCGACAAGCCGTTTTTTGCGGAGCGGCAACGATGCGTGGCTGCCGGAATGCGGGGTGGCCAGCGGCGCCGCGTTCTGGAACAACGCTGCGGTCAGAGCAGGTGAAGCGCTTGTCCCCCACCACCCCGCCCCCGCATCCCCCCGAAGGCCTTCCGCGCGCCCGGTCCCTTGGCCTTGGCTGGGGCGTGCTGCCGCCGGGGCGCGACAACGCCATCACCGATGTGCCGGGGGTGCGCGTCGGGCACCGCACGCTGTGGCGGGGCGAGGCGGTGCGCACCGGCGTCACCGCCATCCTGCCGCATGGCGAGGGAATGTTTCACCG
The DNA here is from genome assembly GCF_042646265.1 of Teichococcus globiformis. Classification (NCBI taxonomy): domain Bacteria; kingdom Pseudomonadati; phylum Pseudomonadota; class Alphaproteobacteria; order Acetobacterales; family Roseomonadaceae; genus Roseomonas; species Teichococcus globiformis. The sequence continues at coordinate 175,128 of NZ_JBHRTN010000026.1, read as the reverse complement.
GAAGGTCGCCGCCGCCACCCAGGTGCTCAACGGCTTCGGCAAGAGCGTCGGGCTGATGCAGGTGGAGGAGCTGGGGCAGCTGGAAACTCCCTTGCTGCTGACCAACACCTTCGGTGTCGCCGCTTGCACCGAGGCGCTCATTCGCCACGCCATCCGCGAGGAGCCGCGCATCGGCCGCGAACTGTCCACCGCCAACCCCGTGGTGCTGGAATGCAATGACGGCTACCTGAACGACATCCAGGCCATGGCGGTGACTCCGGACGACGCCGCCGCCGCCCTGGCCTGCGCCACGGAGAACGGCATGGCCTCGGGCGCGGTGGGCGCTGGCACCGGCATGAGCTGCTTCGGCCTGAAGGGCGGCATCGGCACCGCGTCCCGGCGGCTTGCCATCGGCGACATGGCCTTCTGCCTGGGTGCGCTGGTGCTGGCGAATTTCGGCACGCCGGGCGACCTGCGCCTGCCGGACGGGCGCCGGGTGGAGGTGCCCAATGCCGTGGCGGCGGAGCGGGGATCGGTGATCGTGGTGCTGGCCACCGACGTTCCGCTGGAGCACCGGCAGCTGCGCCGTGTCGCGGCGCGGGCCGGCACCGGCATCGCGTGGACCGGCTCCTTCTGGGGGCATGGCAGCGGCGATATCGGCGTGGCCTTTTCCACCGCCGAACACCTGCCGCACGAACCCGCCGCCCCCCTCCTGCCGCGGCATGTGCTGGCGGAAGGCCTCATGGACCTGCTGTTCCGCGCCACGGCCGAGGCCACGGCGGAAGCGGTGATGGACGCCATGCTTGCCGCGGACAGCACCACTGGCTTTCGCGGCCATCGCCGCCTGAGCCTGCGGGAGGTTCTGGCCCGCGGCTGAAACCAGCGGCGCCGCGTCAGAAGGCGTAGCGCACCCGGCAATAGGGCATGCGGTCGGCCAGCAGGTCCTGGAACCGCCGCAGCCAGCGCCCTTTCCAGCCGGTGCGGTAGCGCAGGTTCACGCCGCCGCTCTCCGACCGCTTTTCCTCCTGGATGTCCGGGCGCCACAGCAGTTCCTCCGCCTTCGGATGCCAGGCGAGGTTCACCTCGTGCAAGGCGCTGTTGTGGGTGAGCATGATGATCTCGGCGGCGAGCTGGTCCTTCACGGCGGCGGGCAGCACATCGTCGAGCTCGGCGAACAGCGCGCCCCATTCCGCTTCCCACCCTTCCCGCAGCACCACCGGCGAGAAGTTCAGGTGCACCTCGTAGCCCGCCCGGTGCAGCTCTGGGATGGCGGCGATCCGTTCGGCCACCGGGGATGTGCGGACATCCAGCAGCCGGGCCAGCCCGGCCGGCATCAGGGAGATGCGGATGCGCGTCCGGCCCCGGGGCTCGTAGCCCAGAAGGTCCGGGTTCACCCACTTGGTCGCGAAGCTGCCCTTGGCGTTGGGCAGGGTGCGGAACAGGGCGACCAGGTCGCGCACATTGTCGGAGATGGCGGCGTCCACCGAGAGGTCGCCATTCTCGCCCAGGTCATAGACCCAGTCCTCGGGGTCCACCTGGTTGGGCGTCGCCTTGATGCCCTGGCGCTCCGCATGCCGCGCGGTTGCCGCTAGGAGGGCCTCGATGTTGACGAAGACGCTGACCGGGTTCGCGTGCCCCTTGCGCCGGGCCACGTAACAATAGGCGCAGGCCATGGCACAGCCATTGGAGGAGGAAGGAGCGATAAAATCCGCGCTGCGCCCGTTGGGGCGGAACGCCAGTCCCTTCTTCACGCCCAGCACCAGCGCCTGCTTCTTGGCGGACAGGTAGTCGCCCGGGTCGGCGTCGCGGAGCTCGGGGATGCGCCAGTGGGAGGCCACGGGGATGCGCTCCGCACCGGGAAAGCGGGCGAGGATGTCCCGGCCGCGGGCGTATTCCTCCACGGCCGGTTCCAGGTAGATGCGCGTGATGTCGAGCGGCAGGGTGGCCATCGGTAGCGCATGTGGGGACATCGCCCCTGCTTCACAGGGGTGGGCGGGGTGTCTCCTGACCGTCAACCCAGTCCGGCATCGCCAGCAGCGCCAGCAGACGCGCCGTCGCCAAATGCGCGGGATCGAGCTCCGGTGCCGGCCAGAGCAGGTTGAGCGTGCCGAGGCAGGCGCCGCCGCTCAGGATCGGCAGGTTGACGACGCTGCGCAGCCCGAGGCCCAGGATCACCGCATGATCGGCGAAATGCGCGCGGATGGCGGCCTCGCCCTCACCCTCGAACCGGCGGCCTTCCAACAGCACCTGGCGGCCCCATTCGCTGTCGCGCTTGGGCTTGCGCCCGCCCACCGGATAGTCGGCGGGGTGGGAGCTGAAGATGCGCTGCACCGTCATGGCCTGCCGGTTGAACACCATGGCGGTGCAGAGCAAGGGCCCCGTCAGCGCCTGCGCCAAGCGGTCGGCGGCACGGATGCGCGGCAGCGGCGCATTTTCGCGGGCCGCTGCCTCGAAGGCGTCGGTCAGTTCGGGCATCATGTCAGGCATCGGTACGGTCGATGCCGAGGTCGCGGATGACCTTGTGCCATTTCGCGGTGTCGAGCCGCAGCCGCTCCGCAAAGGCCGCCGGGGTCTCGTTCACCACCTCGACGCCGATGGAGGCCATCTTCCCCTTCACGTCGGGCAGCATCAGCGCCTTGTTCATCTCGGCGTTGAGCCGGTCGGTCAGCGCGGCGGGCATGCCTTTCGGGCCCAGCGCGCCGTACCACACCGCCATCTCGTAGCCGGGCAGGGTTTCGCCCACCGTCGGCACCTCGGGCAGCAAGGCGGAACGCTTCTCCTCCGTCACCGCCAGCAGCTTCAGACGACCATTGCGCACATGCTCCAGCGTCTGGGTTCCCGCAGAGAAGAAGAGCTGACACTGGCCGGCAACCGTGTCCATCGTCGCCGGAGCACCGCCGCGGTAAGGCACGTGCACCATGTCGAGCCCCGCCATCTGTGCGAACATCGCCGCCGAGAGATGGTTGGTGGAGCCCGACCCGGCCGAAGCATAGGCCAGCTTGCCCGGGTTCGCCTTGGCGTAGGCGATGAATTCCGGGACGGTGTTCGCCGGCACCGAGGGATGCACCACCATGGTGTTCAGGACATAGGCGAGCAGTGCGACGGGGGTGAAATCCTCGGCGCCGTTGAAGGGCATGTTGTTGAACAGCGCATCGTTCATCGCATGCGTGCTCATGGAGCCGACCAGCAGCGTCTGCCCGTCCGGCGCCGAGCGCGCCACATGGGCCGAGCCGATGTTGCCCGACGCGCCGGAACGGTTTTCCACCACAAAGGGCTGACCGAAAGCCAGGCGCAGCGGCTCCGCCAGCACGCGCGCCAGGATGTCGGTGGAACCGCCTGGGGCCCAGGGCACGATCACGTTGACGGGCCGGCTGGGATAGCTCCCCTGTGCCCGGGCCGCGCGGGTCAGGGCGAGAATGGCCGGCGCGGCCATGAGGGACAGGGCGGCGCGGCGCGACGGGTGGAATCGGGTCATGATGCTGTGGTCCTGCGAGGCGGGGCCGGCCCGGAGGCCGTGTCCCCCGGAACGGCGCCCGTCGGTGATGCGCCCGTGTCGGCGTTCCGGTCCGCAGGTTGGCTCCGCGGTTCCGGGGTGTCGTCCCATCCGGCGCCCTCGCTCTGGATGGCAAGGGAGACCGAGCGGAGATGAACCCGCATGGCGCGCTGCGCGGCCGTGGCGTCGCGCGCGGCGATGGCGGCGGCAACAGCCTGGTGCTGCAGTGCCGAGGCCTGGCGCAGCGGCGCCGTGGTGATGGCATGGCGCAGCCTGCCCCAGTCGGTGAGCGACCGGCCGGCCTCGACCTCCTCGAAGGCGGCAAGCAACAGCGGGTTGTGACAGGCACGCGCGATGCCGCGGTGAAAGGCGCCGTCCCAGGCACCCCAGCTGCGCGGGTCCCGCGTTTCGGCGCCGCGGCGGGCCGCGCGGGCGATGGCGTCCATGTCGGCAGCCGTGCCCTTGATGGCGGCCAGCGCGGCCAGCGCCGGCTCCAGGGTGAGGCGCGCCTCCATCACTGCGAGCGGGTGGCTGCCGCGGGGATTGACGGTGCGGGCGCGGAGTTCCGGCCGGGCGGAATGGGCGGCGGGCCTGGGACCAATGAAGGTGCCCTGGCCGACGCCTCGCCAGAGGCGGCCGCGCAGTTCCATTTCGCCCAGTGCCTCGCGCAGGGCGCGGCGACTGACGCCAAGGAGTGCGGTCAACTGGCGTTCGGGCAGCAGCCGGTCGCCGGGTAGCAGCCCAGCCTGTTGCAGGTGGGCTTCGAGCCGGTCGGCCGCGAGACGGGCGGACATGGGACCTTTGCTAGATGAGGCCGGCACTCGACGCAAGGCATTAGCGCTTTTCTGCCCGCACCGGGAAGCCTAGAAGCGGAGCATTGCGCCGTTTGGCGCATTGCAAACGGAACCAATGTAGATTGGTTCCAGAAGAAGGAACCTCGCATGTTCACCACACGCCCCGAGATCCGCGGCACCTTCGGCGCGGTGGCCACCACGCACTGGCTGGCCAGTGCGGTGGGCATGTCGGTGCTGGAGCGCGGCGGCAACGCCTTCGACGCTGCTGCCGCCGCCGGCTTCGTGCTGCAGATCGTGGAGCCGCACCTGAACGGCCCGGGCGGCGAGGTGCCCATCATCCTGAAGCGCCACGACGCGGCGGAACCCGAGGTGATTTGCGGGCAGGGCCCGTTTCCCCTGGCGGCCACGGCGGCGCGCTTCGCGGCGCTCGGCCTGCGGCAGGTGCCGGGCACGGGGCTGCTGCCCTCGGTTGTGCCGGGTGCCTTCGATGCCTGGATGCTGTTGCTGCGCGACCACGGCAGCTGGAGCCCCCGCGCCGTGCTGGAAGCGGCGATCGGCTATGCCGAGGACGGATTCCCGGTGCTGCCGCGCGTTGCGGCCTCCATCCTGCCGGCGCGCGAGTTCTTTCCGGCGGAGTGGCCCTCCTCGGCGGAGGTGTGGATGCCGGGCGGCGAGGTACCGCGTCCGCGCGCCCGGTTCCGCACCCCTGGCATCGCCACGACCTATCGCCGCATCCTGGCCGAGGCGGAAAGCGCCGGCGCCGACCGCGAGCGGCAGATCGAGGCGGCGCGCGATGCCTTCTACCGCGGCTTCGTGGCCGAGGCAGTGGACCGCTTCTACAGCACGGCCGAGCTGATGGATTCCAGCGGCCGACGTCATGGCGGGCTGCTGCGGGCCGATGATTTCGCGCGCTACCGGGCGCGGGCGGAGCGCACCGTGTCGCGCGACTACGCGGGCGTCACGGTGCACAAGACCGGCCCCTGGGGCCAGGGCCCGGCGCTGCTGCAAACCCTGGGGCTGCTGGAGGGCTTCGACATCGCCGGCATGGACCCGGCAGGGGAGCGCTTCGTGCACACGGTGGTGGAATGCATGAAGCTTTCCTACGCCGACCGCGAGGTGTTCTACGGCGATCCGGACGCCTCGGACATTCCCCTCGAAACGCTGCTGTCTCGCGACTATGCCAGCCGCCGCCGCGCGCTGGTGGGAGAGGGCGCCGCGCTCGACCTGACGCCCGGCGACCTGCCCGGCGCCGCCGATGCCATGCGGCGTGTCCTGGCCATGGCGGGCGCCGAGACGCCGGTGGGCCTCGGCGCCGGCGAGCCCACCTTCGCGCCGCTGCCGGTGGAATGGGGGGACACGGTGCATCTCGACGTGGTGGACCGCTGGGGCAACATGATCTCCGCAACACCCTCGGGCGGATGGCTGCAATCCTCGCCCGCCGTGCCGGGCCTCGGCTTCGCCATCTCCACACGCGGCCAGATGGGATGGCTGGATGCCGGCCTGCCCAGCGACCTGCGTCCGGGCACGCGGCCCCGCACCACCCTGACCCCGACCCTGGTGACGCGCGACGGCGAGGGCTACCTGGCCATGGGCACTCCCGGCGGCGACCAGCAGGACCAGTGGACGCTTGCGGTGCTGCTGCGGCGCCTGCACCACGGGCTGGATCTGCAGGCGGCCATCGATCTGCCGCTGTTCACCAGCAAGCACTTCCCGCAATCCTTCTATCCCCGCAGCTTCGAGCCCGGGCGACTGCTGGTGGAGGATCGCTTCGGCGCCGAGGCCATTGCCGCGCTGGAGCGGCGCGGCCACCGGGTGACGGTGGAGGCGCCCTGGTCGCTCGGAAGGGTTTGCGCCGTGGGGCGGGAGGACGGCTTCCTGATCGCCGCTGCGACGCCCCGCCTGATGCAGGCCTACGCCATCGGCCGCTGAACCGGCGCCGCGCCCGCCCCCCGGCTGCGGCAGCCTTGCGGCAAGGCCGGTTGGGGTGGGCTTCGTGATCCCGGCGTGGTGCCGGAGATGCGGCGGATGGATGCGGCGGCGGCCGCGCCTCGTGCCGTCCTGTTGCGGCTGCTGCCTCTTCCGAACTCGGGGCGCTTGCTCGGCCGCAGGGCGCTGGCCTGCCGTGCCGCTCAGACCCCGGCGTCAGGCCGCGCCGCCGGCCCGGCGCGGAGCGCCCGAAACGGTCAGGGCCGCAACGGCCGCGATCAGGGGAATAAAGGACATCCAGAGCACGGTGTCCCAGCCATAGGCCGTCAGCAGCCCGCCCGACAGGAACGAGCCCAGGGCCATGGTGCCGAACACCGCGAAGTCGTTGAAGGATTGCACCCGCGCACGTTCTTCCGGCCGATGGCATTCCAGCACCATGGCCGAGGCGCCAACAAAGCCAAAATTCCAGCCCAGGCCCAGCAGGATCAGCGTGACCCAGAAATGCGCGACCGCCACCCCTGTCAGCCCGATGGCGGCGGAAGCGGCGGTGAGGGCGAGGCCGGCCATCACCACCCGCGGCGCGCCGAAGCGGGTGATCAGGCGGCCGGTGAAGAAGCTGGGGCCGTACATGGCGATCACATGCCATTGCAGGCCGAGATTGGCCGCTTCCTGCGAAAGGCCGCACATGCGCATGGCCAGCGGCGCCGCTGTCATCAGGAAGTTCATCAGCAGATAGGAGACGACGCCGCAAACCACGGCGGTGATGAAGCGCGGTTGACGGGCAATCACGCCAAGCGGGCGGCCGCGCCCGGTCTCCGCCCGCGGCGGTACGGGCAGGCGGACGCCGAGCAGGATCACGGCGGAGATGGCGGCCACCGCGGCCTGTGCCACGAAGGTGGCGGCGAAAACATGCGGCAGCCACATGTCCATGGTGAAGGTGACGAGCTGCGGCCCGATTACGCCAGCGAATACGCCGCCGGCCATCACGGCCGATAGTGCCCTCGGGCGGCGCTCGGGCGGCGCGCAATCGGCGGCGGCGAAGCGGAATGACAGCACGACGGCCGCATAGGCCCCGCCGAAAAAGGTCGCCGCGCAGAAGAGCCAGAAGGAGCCGAGCACCACTGCCAGCGCCGCCAGCAGGCCGGCGAGCATCCCGCACCCCGTGCCGGCCAGGAAGGCGGCGCGGCGGCCATGACGCTGCGCGATGGCCCCGGCGGGCAGGGTGCAGGCCGCCATTCCCACCACGAAGATGGAGATGGGCAGGGTCGCCAGCGATCGGTCGGGGGCCAGCGTGTTGCCGATAATGGCGCCGGTCGCATAGACAATGGTCGCGTTGGCGCCGGCGAAGGCCTGGGCTACCGCCAGCCGCAACACATTACCCTTTTCGTGCCGGTAGGGATCGGCCGGCTCTGCCCGGTCTGCGGTGGTGGCGTGTGGCATGACGTTCCTCAGGCGGTGGGCGGAGCAGGCCCTCGCGGGTTGCGCGGCGACAGGTCCGCCTCCAGGCCTGAACGCAACGGTATCGCATCGTGCCGTGGCTTACTTTCGATGGGATGCCAAATCGTGTAGAACAACGGACAAACAGGGGGCACGACCATGATCTGGCAGGCCATCGCGGCGCCGGCCGATGCAGCACCCCCTGCGCCGGTGACGATCCGGGCCCAGTCGATCCCGCCGCGCCACTTCTTTCCCGACCACACGCATCGCTGGCACCAGGTGGTTTATGCGGTGTCGGGCGCGCTGACGGTGGTGGTGGAAGGCCGCTCCTTCGTGATCTCGCCCGAGCAGGCGGTGTGGCTGCCATCCGGTCTGCTGCACCGGGTTGGCTCGCTTCTGGGCGCGGAATTCCGCAGCCTCTGGATTGCCCGGGCGGCAGAGGCGGGGCTTCCGGACAGCCCCACCGTGTTCAGCGTGCCGCCCCTGCTGCAGGCGCTGATCGTGGAGGCGGCGGAGCTGGAAGGACAGAAGGACCGGGATGGCTATACGGGTCGCGTTCAGGCCTTGATCCTGGACCAGCTCCGCCGCGCGAGGCCGCTGCCCGGCGCGCTGCCCTGGGCACGCCATGCGCCCCTCGCCGCGCTCTGCGAGGCGCTTTACGCCGATCCCGCCGACCCACGCGGACCGGAGGAATGGGGCCGCGCCTTCGGCATGTCGGGGCGCACCCTGTCCCGCCGCTTCGAGGCGGAGCTGGGCATGAGCCTGCGCTCGTGGCGGCGGCGCCTGCGACTGTTCAAGGCGGTTGAACTGCTGGGCGGCGGGCTGGACGTGACGCGTACGGCGATGCAGCTCGGCTATGCTTCCAGCTCCGCCTTTATCTACGCGTTTCGCAGTGCCATGGGGTGCAGCCCGCGGAGCTTCCAGCGTGCCAGCGGCGCCCACCGGGGCGTGCCGGCGGATCGCTGACAGGGGAAGCGCCGCAGGTGCATGTGCCAGGCCGGAAGTCTGGCTCCAGGCCGGCAATCCATCGGCCACGCCGCACCAGAGGGGCTCTTTCCCATACCGCGAAAGGCGGAGCCGGCGGGACCTCGCCATGCCTCATGGCCTTGCCGGAACCTCTGCGGCAGGAGCCGCCGGTCCCATGCAGGCGGCTGCCGCATGGTGCCGATCAGGATCGCCTGCATCCGCCGCTTTCATTCGTATCCGAAAATCCGATATCGTGGAGCTTTACAGTTCGCGGATAATGACGATGAGCGATGCGCGCAGTCGGGCCTTTCTGACGGTGATCCCCGAGGTGCATGCCGACCTGGTGCGCGGCCTGGCCTCCGCCGTGCGCATCGGCATTCTCGGCCTGCTGCGCCAGCACGGACCGCTGAACGTCAACCAAATCGGCGCACGGCTCAACCTGCCGCAATCGACCGTGGCGGCGAACGTGCTGGTGCTGGAGGAATGCGCGCTGATCGAGACCGAGGTGATCAAGGCCCGCAAAGGCCAGCAGAAGGTCTGCCATGTTCGCTTCGACGACATCGTCATCCGCCTAGACGGCCCTTCGCTGACGCAGCGCAGCGACCTGGTGGAGGTGTCGATGCCGCTCGGTCTCTACACCTCGTGCAATGTATCGGCGCCGTGCGGCCTGTGCTCCCGGCGCGGCGTGATCGGCATGCTGGACGTGCCGGACTTCTTTCTCGATCCCGCGCGCGTTGAGGCGGCGCTGATCTGGTTCTCGCGCGGCTTCGTGGAGTACAAGTTTCCCAACAACGCCAAGCTGGTCGGCGCCTCGGTGGAGGGGCTGGAGTTCAGCATGGAACTGTCTTCCGAGGTCCCGGGCACGAGCCTGGACTGGCCCTCGGACATCAGCCTCTGGGTGAACGGCGTGAAGCTCGGGACCTGGACCTCGCCTTCCGATTATGGAGACAGGAGGGGGACACTGACGCCGCGCTGGTGGAAGCTCGAGGGCTCGCAGTACGGGCGCCTGACCACGTGGCGCGTCACGCCGCGCGGAACCTTCTTCGACGGTGTCAGGCTGTCGGACGTGACGCTGGACGATCTCGCGCTGCCCGAGCACCATTCGATCCGCCTGCGCATCGGCATCGAGGAGGGGGCGGCGCATCCCGGCGGGGTCAACATCTTCGGCGGCGGCTTCGGCAACCATGACCAGGACATTGTGATGCGTCTGAGGCTGAGCCAATAATCCGGTAAAACGGGTTCATACCCATTTACAGATTGACCCTCTCGCGAAACCTCCTTTAGCCTCCCTGGCAACAACAAGCCGGCGCAGCCGGTACGGGGAGGAATGCTTCATGCCGCTTCGCCGCAGAACCCTGCTGGCCGCGCCCATGGCGCTCGCCGCCGCGCCGGCCTACAGCCAGAACACGGGAAGCCAGACGCCATCCGGGGCGGCGCCACCGGGGGCGCCGCCGCGCCGGGAAACCCTGATCCTGGAGAACCCCGAGGGCGTCATCCGCAACGCCGGGTGGTTCAACATCTGGGCCATCAACGCCGGCAGCCAGTATAACGGGCTGCAACAGGTGGCGATGGACACGCTGTGGTACATCGACCCGGAAAGCGGCCTGGATGGCGCCTTCGACAACTCGCTGGCCGCCGAGCCGCCCATCTACAATGCCGACTTCACCGAGATGACGGCGAAGCTGCGCCGCGGCATCCACTGGAGCGACGGCGTCGAGTTCACCTCGGCCGATGTGGTGCACACGGTGGAAACGCAGATCCGCAATCCGGGGATGCGTTGGAGTGCGCAGCTGATCCTGAATGTGGAGCAGGTCACGGCACCAGATCCACAGACCGTGGTGTTCCGGCTGAAGCGGCCCAATGCGCGGTTCCACGCGAACTTCATGGTGCGGTTCAACGCCATCTGGATCATGCCGAAGCATGTTTTCGAGAAGGTGGCCGACCCTGTCCGCTTCGACTTCAACCCGCCCGTCTCGCTCGGCGCCTACACGCTGCACAGCTACGATCCGGAAGGCCGGCGCTTCACCTGGCAGCGGCGCGAGGATTGGCAGCGAACCACCCTCGGGCGGTTCGGGCAGCCTGGTCCGCGCTACCTGTCCTATGTGGATGGCGGACCGCCGGACAAGCGCGTGATCGCGCAGCTCAACCACGAGCTGGACGTGGTGCACGACGTTTCACCGGAGGGCATGTTCACCCTGGCGCGGCAATCGGAGCAGATCCAGGGCTGGTTTCCGCGCTTCCCCTACGCGCACCCCGACCCGACCTTGCCATCGCTGATCTTCAACACGCAGAACCCGATGTTCACCGATCGCCGCGTACGCTGGGCGCTGGCGCTTCTCATCGACATCCGCGCCGTCTCGATGGCGAGCTACCGCGGCGCGGCAACCATTTCCGCCATTGCCCTTCCGCCCACCGGCACGCATCCGCGCGACTACCACGCGCCATTGCAGGACTGGCTCGCGACGTTCGAGCTGGATACGGGCAAGCAGAAGATCCGCCCCTACGACCCCGGTGTGGGCGTGGCCATCGCCAACATGCTGCGTCCATCAACCCCCAACGTGCCGACCGAGCCGGCGGAGATCACCCGCTCGCTCGGACATGGCTGGTGGAAGCCCAATCCACAGGCGGCGACGGAGCTGCTGGAGGCGGCAGGATTCCGCAAGCGCGGCAACAACTGGCTGATGCCGGATGGGCGACCCTTCAGCATCAAGGTGGTGGTGGAAGGCGAGACGCGCCCCGTCATGACCCGCGCCGGCACCATGATCGCGCAGAACTGGCGTCAGTTTGGCATCGACAGCCGCATCGATGTCGCGCAAGGCACCACCATGGCGGACCGGCGCAATGCCGGCGACTTCGAAACGCTGATCGCCTGGAGCGTCGAGACCTATGGCGGGCATCCGGACCTCGCCTACTTCCTCGACAGCTGGCATTCGCAGTACGTGGCGCCGCCGGGCCGGGCGCAGCCCTGGCGCAACTGGCAACGCTGGTCGAGCCCGGAGATGGACGCCATCATCGAGCGGATGCGCCGCACCCCGTTCGACGATCCGTCCGTCGTGGAGATCGGGCGCGACTACGCCAGGCTGATGGTGCACGAGATGCCCATCATTCCGCTCATGGCCTACAACGTCTTCACCTCGATGGACACCACCTACTGGACGGGATACCCGAATTCGGAGGCGCCCTTCGCCAATCCCGTGCCGAACTGGGGCAATTCCCGCTACATGCTGCCGCGGCTGAAACCGCGTGGCGCCTGACAAGCGGCGGAGCCGGCCTTTGCCGCCGGCCCCTCACCCCTGGCCGGGAAGGCACGCATGCAGGGCTATCTGATCCATCTGTGCCAGCGGCTGGCGCAGTTCGCGCTGGTTGCCTTTATCGGCATCAACGTGACCTACGCGATCACCCATGCCACGCCCATCGATCCGGTGGAGCAGACCATCACAGCGGCCACGGCCTTCGGCACCACCAGCCCGGAGACCATCGAGATGATGCGGCGCTCGCTGCAGGATCTGTACGGCACTGGCGGCGATCCGCTGGAACAATGGCTGGCCTTCTGGCGGCGCATCCTCGTGGGCGATTTCGGGCCCTCGCTATCGGCCTTTCCGACACCGGTATCCACCCTGATCGGCCGCGCGCTGCCCTGGACGCTGGGGCTGATGGCCGTGTCCACCCTGCTGGCCTGGGGCCTCGGCAACCTGCTGGGAGGCTTGGCCGGCTACTACCGCGACAGCCGCCTGCTGAAGGTGGCCGGCATCGCCGCCATGGCCGTGCACCCCGTGCCCTACTACATCGTTGCATTTGTGCTGCTGATCCTGTTCGGCTTCGTCTGGCCGGTCCTGCCGATCACCGGTGCGTATGCGCAGGGTCTGCAGCCCGGCTTCAACCTGGATTTCATCGGCAGCGTGCTGCGCCACTCCCTTCTGCCGGGGCTTTCGCTGGTGCTGGTGGGCATTGGCGGCTGGTTCATGGGCATGCGCTCGCTCGTCTCCAACGTCGTCACCGAGGATTATGCCGTGTATGCGGAGCTGGGCGGGGTGCGCCGCCGCACCATCCTGTCGTCCTATGTGATGCGCAACGCGCTGGCGCCGCAGGTTACCGGCCTCGCCATGTCGCTCGGCGCCATCTTCAACGGTGCCATCATCACCGAGCAGGTTTTCGGATATCCGGGGCTCGGCTCGCTGCTGGTGGCCGCGGTGCATGCGGGAGACTACAGCCTGGTCATCGGCGTCACCACCATCTCGATCCTGGCCGTGTCGTTTGCCGTGCTCCTGGTGGACCTGCTCTACCCGCTGCTCGATCCCCGCGTGCAGGCGCGCTGAGCATGATGCGCATCCTTCGCGACCTGCTCCGCTATAACTGGGAATTCGCCCTGGGCGGCGCGCTGCTGCTCGGCGTCATCCTGGTCGCGGCGATGTCGTTCCTGTCGCCTTATCCACCGCTCGACGTGTATGTGGTTCCGCCGGACATGCCGCCCTCGGCGCAGTTTATTCTGGGCACCACCTCCCGCGGGCAGGACGTGTTCTGGCAGCTCGCCTTCGCCATCCGCAACACGCTGTTGTTCGGCCTGACCGTGGCTGTGATCAGCCGGGTGATCTCGCTCGCCGTCGGGCTGTTCGCGGGCTATGCGGGTGGCCTGGTGGACCGGATCCTGATGTCGATCAACGACAGCTTCATCGTGGTGCCGCTGTTCCCGATCCTGGTGCTGTTCTACTTCGTGATGCGCGACCAGATGAGCTGGGCGCTGCTGGCCTTGGTCGCCGCCTGCCTCGGCTGGGCCTATGATGCGCGGCTGATCCGATCCATCGCCATGTCGCTGCGCACGCGGGAATTCACCGCGCAGGCGGCCTTCTGCGGCATGAGCCCGGCCCGCATCGTCACGCGCGAGCACCTGCCCTATGTGATGCCCGTGGTGTTCACCACCACCATGAACAACATGAACTGGAGCATCGGGCTGGAGGTGACGCTCTCGGTGCTCGGCTTCACCGATGTCAACACGCCCACGGTGGGCGGCATGATCTACTGGGCGAATCAGCACGCGGCGCTGGTGTCCGGGATCTGGTGGTGGATCGCGGCGCCGGTCGCGCTGGTGGTTGCTGTGTTCGTGGCCTTGTTCCTGCTGGCCGTCTCGATGAACGAGTACATCGATCCCCGCTCCCGGCTGGCGCGAATGGGAGGCAGCGGCTGATGCTGGCGGTTTTGCCCCCCAACACCCCTGCGGCACCGGATGTGGCGTCACGACCCGTGCTTTCCGTGCAGGGCTTGAAGGCGTATTACAGAGTGAACGCCTACGGCACCGTGCGCGAGATCCGCGCGGTCGACGACATCAGCCTTGAAATCCGCCGCAACGAGATCTACGGGCTGGCAGGCGAGAGTTCCTCGGGCAAGAGCACGCTGATCAAGACAGTGGCACGCGCCATCCGCCCCCCTTTGCAGGTCGTGGCCGGGCATGTGCGCTTCGATTTCGGCACCGGCCCGCGCGACCTCTATGCCATGCCGGATACAGAGCTCTCAGCCATTCGCTGGCGGAACCTGTCCTATATCATGCAAGGCTCCATGAATGTGCTGAACCCGGTTCGCAAGATCCGGCACGCCTTCATGGACTTTGCGTTCAGGCACATGGGGCTCGGCAAGGCAGACTTCCTGCGGCGTGTGCGCGAGCATCTCGCGCACCTGCATCTCCCGCCCGAGGTGCTGGAGCGCTTTCCGCACGAACTGTCCGGCGGCATGCGGCAACGCGTGACCATTGCCCTGGCCACCGTATGCCGGCCTGATTTCGTGATCGCTGACGAGCCCACCACAGCCCTGGATGTCGTGGTACAGAAGGGCGTACTCGACATGATCCGAAACTTGCAGCGGGAACTCGGCTCCTCGGTCTTGTTTGTCACGCACGATATGGCGGTGCACGCCAATCTCGCGGATCGGCTGGGCATCATGTATGCCGGCCGGCTGGTGGAGGAGGCGCCGACGCGCGCGCTGTTCCGGACGCCGCTGCACCCCTACACCCGTCACCTGATTGCGAGCCTGCCGCGCATCGGCGATGACGCGCCCCGGCACGGGCTGGAAGGGCGTCCGCCAAGTCTCGCGGATCCGCCGCCGGGCTGCCGCTTTCATCCCCGCTGCCCGCTGGCCATGCCGATCTGCCGACAGGAGGTGCCGGCCCTGCTGGCGCATCAGCCGGAGCATCGCGTCGCATGCCACGCCGTGGCGCAGGCGGCAGCGTCATGACGGTGCCACTGCTGGAGCTTCGGGAAGTCAGCAAGGTTTACGGCGCCCGGCTGTTGGGACGGCGCCGTGACCCTGCCGTGAAGAACGTATCCTTTGCGCTGGAGGCCGGACGTCCGGAGGTATTCGCCATCATCGGCGAGTCTGGGAGCGGCAAGTCCAGCTTGGCGCGTATGGTTCTGGGCATGAGTGCCGCGAGTAGCGGGCAGGTGCTGTTCCGCGGCCGGGACCTGGCACGGTTGCGCGGGCGCCGTGCACGGCTCGACTTCATGCAACAGGTGCAGCCGATTTTCCAGAACCCCTTTGAAGCCTTCAACCCGCTGGTGCGGGTGGACCGCTACCTGTTTTCCACGGCACGTCACTTGGCCGGGGCCAACGACGCGGCTGCCGCCGCCACGGCGGCGGACCTTGCCCTGCAGCAGGTCGGGCTGTCGCTGGCTGAAGTGAGGGGCCGCTTCCCGCACGAAATGTCAGGCGGCCAGCTGCAGCGTGCGGCGATCGCTCGCGCCCTCATCCCGGGGCCGGCGCTGCTGGTCGCGGACGAGCCGGTCTCGATGATCGACGCTTCACTGCGCATGACCATCGTCAACCTGTTTCGCGAACTGCGGGACCGACTGAAGGTCTCCATCATCTACATCACGCACGATCTGGCCACGGCCTACACGATCAGCGATCGCATCGTGATCATGCGCCATGGCGAGGTGGTGGAACAGGGGGAGGCGCGTGCGGTGCTGTCCGCGCCGCGCCATCCTTACTCAATCCAGCTGAAGGAAGCCGTCCTCTCCGTCGAGGCGGCCGGGGACGACACCCACCAGCCGGCCTATGGCTGACAAAATCCACGAAGGGAGCAACGTCTTGGAGGCACAGCTGACCATTGATCGCCATGCGGCGATCGGCGACACGCATGACCGGCTGTTCGGAGCCTTCGTCGAGCATCTGGGCCGCTGCGTTTATGGCGGGATCTTCGAACCCGGCCATCCGACTGCCGATGCCAAGGGCTTCCGCCAGGATGTAATGGCGCTGGTCAGGGAACTCGCGCCGACCATTATGCGCTATCCTGGCGGCAACTTCGTGTCTGGCTATAACTGGGAAGACGGTGTCGGACCCGTTGAGCAGCGTCCGCGGCGACTGGACCTTGCGTGGATGTCGACCGAGACCAACGAGTTCGGCACCAACGAGTTCATCGACTGGTGCCGTGCCACCGGAATCGAGCCCATGCTGGCGGTCAATCTCGGCACCCGAGGCGCCGATGCGGCTCGCAACCTCGTCGAGTACTGCAACCATCCGGGCGGCACCGCGTGGTCGGATCTCCGCCGCGCACATGGATGGGAGCAGCCGCATGCCGTGAAGTTCTGGTGCCTGGGTAACGAGGTCGACGGCCCTTGGCAGATGGAGCACAAGACGGCGCAGGAATACGGTCGCGTAGCGACCGAGACCGCCAAGATGATGAAGTGGGTGGACCCGTCGCTGGAACTGGCGGCTTGCGGTTCGGCGGCGCGCAACATGCCGACGTTCGGGGCCTGGGAGCGAGAGGTGCTGCAGCACTGCTTCGAGCATGTGGAATTCATCTCCCTGCACACCTACCTGAACAATTACGCCGAGGACATGCAGAGCTTCCTGGCGAGCGCGGACCTGATGGACAGCTTCATTGAGGAAGTTGTCTCCATCGCCGATGCGGTTGCGGCCGAGCGGCGTTCGTCGAAGCGGCTGATGCTCAGCTTCGACGAATGGAATGTCTGGTATCGGACGCGTGGCAAGCGGGAAGGGCGGACGGTGCCTGGCTGGCCGGTGGCGCCGAAGATCCTGGAGGAGGTGTACACCATGGGGGACGCGCTGGCATTCGGCGGCGCCTGCATCTCCCTGCTGAACCATGCCGACCGCGTGAAGGCCGCGTGCCTGGCGCAGCTTGTCAATGCCATCGCACCGATCATGACTGAAACCGGCGGCAGTGCGTGGCGGCAAACCATCTTCCATCCCTTCGCGCAAATGAGCAATTTGGGCCGGGGGCGCGTGCTGCGCGCGCAGGTCACCTCACCCACCTATTCGGCGAGCTACTACGATCCGCGTGGCACCCAGGACCACCACTTTGCCATGCCAGAAGTCCCGTTTCTCAAAAGCGCCGTTGTTCATAACGCGGAGGAGGGCTTCCTCACCTTGTTCCTGCTGAACCGCAGCCTGGATCAAAGTCTTTCGGTGCGCGCCGATCTTCGAGGCCTCAGCCTCGCAGGGCTAGAGCGCGCGGAACAGCTGCAGGACGCTGATCTTGAGGCAGTGAACTCGGCCAGCTCACCAGACCGCATCGCGCCTACACCGCTGGAGGGGATAGAAATTTCTGCCGGTCGGGTCTGTGCCACGCTCCTTCCGGCCTCCTGGAACGTCATCCGCTTGCGGCTTGATTGAAGCTGATGTCAGCAGCGTGTCGCCTCTGTGCCATCTGTCGAACCTGAAAAGTGATACGGCAGGATGCGGCTTGGTTAGCATGCAGGCATTGGCAGCCGCGTCGCCGCGATTGGATCTTCGGCTGCTGATCTCCGCCAATGACACGCTGCTCGCCGAGGGGATGTCAGCACCCTCCGAGTGGGAGAGGGTACCCAGGCCGTAACAACAGGGCGCTACGCGCGTCGGTGCACATCCATGCGTGTACTTGGCACAACGCCTTTCGGTCCTGTCCCGGCCTGGGATCAAAGCATTGCAGGTTCGCCGGATCTTCGGACCTGCAGACGCCGGCTGGCTCTCAGGCAGCCATTTTGGCGCGGCAGCATCGCACAAGGGAGGAAGCATGAAGATCACCGCGATCCGCACGCATGTGCTGGAAGCAAGGTTGTCCGCGCCCTTTGCCTATTCCCGTGCTTGGTATGACATCCGTACCGCCATGATCGTGGAGGTCGAGACCGACGCGGGCATCACGGGGTGGGGCGAGTGCTACGGGCCGGCGCGAATGACGGAGGCGGTGGTGCGCGGCATTGCGCCCTGGCTGATCGGTGCCGACCCCCTGTCGAGCGAGGCGATCTGGCAGGATGTTTATGCAAGGCTCCGCGACCATGGCCAGAAGGGGCTCGCGATCCAAGGGCTCAGTGGCATTGACATCGCGCTGTGGGACATCAAGGGAAAGCATTTCGGCGTTCCGGCGCACCGGCTCATGGGCGGCCCGCTTCGCACGGAGGTGCGTGCCTATGCCACCGGCCTGTACCGGCGTGCGGAAGGCGATCCATTGCGCTACCTGCCGCATGAAGCCGCTGCCTATGCCGCTGAGGGCTTCCATGCCGTGAAGTTGAAGGTCGGCTTCGGGGTGGCTGAGGATGTGGCTGTCGTTCACGCGGTGCGGGAGGCGATCGGACCCGAGGTCGCGCTGATGGTCGATGCGAACCATGCCTACGACAGCGTCGCCGCCATCAGGCTCGGCCGCCTGATCGAGCCGCTGGACATTTCATGGTTCGAGGAGCCCGTACCGCCCGAGGATCTGGCAGGCTACCGGGCGGTCCGGTCGACGCTGATCATCCCCGTGGCGGGTGGCGAATGCGAGTTCACGCGCTACGGCTTCCGAGAAGTGCTGGCCAGCGGCGCCATGGACATTATCCAGCCTGACACCTGTTCCGCCGGCGGATTGTCGGAATGTCGCAAGATCGCCGACATGGCCGCGGTCCATGGCGTCCGATACAACCCGCATGTCTGGGGAACCGGCATCGGACTGGCGGCCTCCCTGCAATTGATGGCGGTGCTGCCGACGCACACGCCGCATTCGCTGGCGCCCCTGCATCCGGTGTTTGAGTTCGACCGTACGGAACACCCGATCCGACAGGCCATTCTGGCTCATCCCATCGAGCATTCCGGTGGCATCGTGCCAATCCCCGATGGACCCGGATTGGGAATCGAGATTGACCGCGCCGCCCTGCAACGCTTTCGCGCCGTATAGCAGCCTCAGGTGACAGGCAGTCTTTCGCGCAGTTCCTCAACCAGCACGCGCGTATTTTCCGTGTAGTCGACCGGCACGGTGACGAGGTGCACGCCACCAGTGGAGAAGGCATGCTCCAGCGTTGGTGCGAAATCGCCGATCGCCGTGACACGCCAACCTTTGGCGCCGTAGCTTTCGGCATAGCGAACGAAGTCGGGATTGCCAAACGTCATGCCGTAATCGGGAAAATCGTCCACCGCCTGCTTCCAGCGGATCATGCCGTAGGCGCCATCCTCCAGGATCAGCACGACCAGGTTCAGCTTCAGCCGGACGGCCGTTTCCATCTCCTGGCTGTTCATCATGAAGCCGCCGTCGCCGCAGACCGCCATCACGCGGCGGCCGGGATGCAGCATCGCCGCCATCATGGCCGATGGCAATCCCGCGCCCATGGTGGCGAGCGCATTGTCGAGCAGCAGCGTGTTGGCCTGGGTGGTGCGGTAGTTGCGCGCAAACCAGATCTTGTACATGCCGTTGTCGAGCGCGACGATGCCGTCTGCCGGGATCACGCCCCGCACATCGTGAACGATGCGCTGCGGCGTGAAGCGATCCTCCGTCGCACGGTCGGCAATCCGGGCCAGGATGCCTCGGCGCAGCGGCAGCAGAGCGCCGGCTTGCGGAACTCGTCCTTCCACACGGTCGGCCAGCAGCCGAAGGGAAGGGCCGATATCCCCGATGATCTCGGTTTGCGGGAAGTAGACCTGCTCCACCGTCGCAGGCTGGTAGCCGACATGGATCACCTGCGGCCCGCCCGGCCCCATGATGAAGGGCGGCTTCTCGATGGTGTCGTGCCCGATGGTGATGATGAGGTCGGCGCGCTCGATCGCCTCGTGCACGTAGTCGCGTTCGGAAAGGGCCGCCGTCCCCATGTACAGCTCCGTGCCGCCCGGCACGGTGCCCTTGCCCATCTGCGTGGTGAAGAAAGGAATGCCGGTGCGCAAGACGAACTGCGCCAGATCCTGTGCCGCGCGCGGGCGGGATGCGGCGGCGCCCAGCATCAGCAACGGGCGCTCGGCGGCCATGATCATGGCGGCCGCGCGGTCCAGCGCCTCCGCTCCGGCAAGCGGCAGTTCCACCGGGTGCGGCGGAATCATCGGCAGTGCCTCGCATTCCTCCGCCGCGATGTCCTCGGGCAATTCCAGGTGCACCGGCCCCGGGCGTTCCTCCACGGCGATGCGGAAGGCTTCCCGCATCTGCGTCGGGATCATCTGAGGCGAAACGATCTGGCGCGACATCTTGGTCAGCGGCTTCATCGCCGCCACCACATCCACAACCTGAAAGCGCGCCTGCCGCGACGACAGGATGCCCTTCTGCCCGGTGATCATCACCATGGGCATGGCGCCGAGATGCGCGTAGGCCGCACCGGTCGCGAGGTTCAGCGCGCCAGGACCGAGGGTGGAGAGGCAGACGCCCGCGCGACCGGTGAGGCGGCCATGCGTCGCCGCCATGAAGGCCGCGGATTGTTCGTGCCGGGTTAGCACAAGCTCGATGCCAGAGGTGCGAAGCGCCTCCAGCACGTCGAGGTTCTCCTCGCCAGGCACGCCGAAAACGCGGTCGACCCCTTCATTGGCGAGCGCCGCGACCAGCAGATCCGAGCCCTTGACCATGGCAATCCTCCTCGCCGCTTCGGTGCGGGGGATGCTACCGGCATCTGCTGCCATGGCCAAGCGCGCGGCGCGGGGCGTCACTCGATCTGGATCTTGGCCTTGCGCGCGACTTCGCCCCAGCGCTTGGTCTCGCTGGCCACGAAGCCGCCGAAATCCTCGGGGGAGTTGCCGATCGGAGTGATGCCGAGCTCCTTGAAGCGCGCCGCCACGGAAGGCTGCGCCAGCGCCGCGACGGCTTCCTTGTTCAGCCGCTGCACGATTGCGGGCGGCGTGCCAGCCGGGGCAAAAAAGCCATGCCAGGACAGGCTCTCGAAGCCCGGCACGGTTTCCGCGACCGCGGGAATGTTGGGTGCCGCAGGGTTGCGCTCCAGCGAGGTCACGCCGAGGATGCGCATCTTCTCGTCGCGCGCAAAGGGCCAGGCGGAGGAAAAGTTATCGAAGGCCAGCGGCAACTCGCCAGTCAGGATGGCGGTCATGACCTGACCGCTGCCGCGATAGGGCACGTGTTCCATCTGAGTGCCGGTCATCTGAGCAAAGAGCGAGCCGGCCAGATGGATCGAAGTGCCGACGCCGGAACTGCCATAGTTGTAATGGCCGGGCTTGCCCTTCAGCGTCTCGATCAATCCCTTCACGTCCTTGGCGGGGAAGTCATTGGCGACCACCAGCGCGTTGGGCTGCGAGGCGAGCTGGGTGATCGGCGCGAAGTCCTTGACGTTGTCATAGGGGATCTTGGGATAGATCGCCGGGTTGATGGCGTGGCTGGAAATCGTGCCGAGGCAGATGGTGTAGCCATCGGCCGGGGAGCGTGCACAGGCCTCGCTGCCGATGTTGCCGCCGGCGCCGGCTCGGTTCTCGACGACGAGGGGCTGGCCCATCGCCTTGCTCATTTCCTGTCCGACCAGCCGTGCCACGGTGTCGGAGGTGCCGGCCGAGAACGGCACGATCACCCGGATGGGTTGGTTGGGATAGTTGCCTTGCGCCAGCACGGGCGTGGCGGCGAGCGCCAGCATGCAGGCCGCGGCCGCGGTCTTGGTGATGTTCATTGTTGTGTTCCCTGGGTACGTTCCGGGCGGGCGGCGTCCGCCGGGAGGGGACGCCGCCGCGCGATCAAGCCTTGGTTTAGCGCCCGCTGCGCTTACGCCATTCGGCGAAGTCGGTCAGAGTCTGCTCATCCGTCGCCGGGTAGAGGCCCAGGATCGAGCGGCCGCCGCGCACCTCCTCGGTGACGAAATCCTCGAAGGCGGTCATCTCGACGGCTTCGGCGGCGATCTCGTCGGCCAGATGGGCGGGAATGACGATGACGCCATCCGCATCACCGACAATGACGTCGCCGGGAAAGACAGGGGCGTCGCCGCAGCCAATGGGCACGTTGATATCGATCGCCTGGTGCAGCGTCAGGTTGGTCGGCGCCGACGGACGGGTGTGGTAGGCGGGCATGTCGAGCTGGCCGATTTCCGCGCTGTCGCGGAAGCCGCCATCGGTGACCACCCCAGCCACGCCGCGCTGTTGCAACCGGGTGACCAGGATTCCGCCGGCAGAGGCCGCCCGGGCGTCCTTGCGGCTGTCCATCACCAGCACGGCGCCGGGCGGGCAGTCCTCCACCGCCTTGCGCTGCGGGTGGGCACGGTCGCGAAATACGGTCAGCTGGTTCAGGTCCTCGCGCGCCGGCATGTAGCGCAGCGTGAAGGCCTCACCCACCATCGACTCCGGGCGGGCGCGCTGCCCAACGGGCTGCGCCCCCTGGATCATCTGGGTGCGCAGGCCACGTTTGTAGAGCGCGGTGGCCAGGGTGGCGGTGCTGACACCCTTGAGCTTGTCGCGGGTTTCTGGTTTCAGGCTCATCTGTCGCTTCCGGGCTCAGTAGATGACGGGTTCTTCGACCGGGCGGCCGAACTCGGTTTTCAGGAAGTCGAAATCGGCGCCGTCATTCGCCTGCTGGATGTGCTTGGTGAACATCCAGCCGTAGCCGCGGCCGAACCGCTCCGGCGGCGCCTTCCATTCGGCGCGGCGCTTGGCGAGTTCCTCCTCGGAGACCTGCATGTTGATGCTGCGGGCATCGACGTCGAGCTCGACGATGTCGCCGGTCTTCAGCAGCGCCAGCGGGCCGCCAATCCAGCTTTCCGGTGCCACATGCAGCACGCAGGCGCCGTAGGAGGTGCCGCTCATCCGCGCATCGGAAAGCCGGAGCATGTCGCGCAGCCCCATCTTCAGCAGCTTCTTCGGCATGGGCAGCATCCCCCATTCCGGCATGCCGGGCCCACCCTGGGGACCGGCGTTGCGCAGCACCATCACCGTGTCGGGGGTGAAGGGGAAGTTCTCGTCGTCCACGGCCTTCTTCATCGACGGGTAGTCATCGAACACCACAGCCGGGCCGGAATGCTTCAGGAATTTCTGGTCCATGGCCGCGGGCTTGATGACGCAGCCATCGGGCGCCAGGTTACCCTTCAGCACGGCCAGCGAGCCTTCGCCATAAATCGGATTGTCCACCGTGCGGATGACGTCGTCGTTGAAGACGCGCGCATCCTCGATGTTCTCGCCCAGGGTGCGGCCCGTGCAGGTCATGCAGGACAGGTCGAGGTGCTGGGTGATGCGCGACATCAGGCCCTTGATGCCGCCGGCGTAGAAGAAATCCTCCATCAGGTAGGCATTGCCGGACGGGCGCACATTGCCGATCACCGGCACCTTGCGGCTGTAGCGCTCGAAATCCTCGAGCCCGATGTCCTGCCCGGCGCGTCGCGCCATGGCGATCAGGTGGATGATGGCGTTGGTGGAGCAACCCATGGCCATGGCAACGGCGATGGCGTTCTCGAAGGCGGGCCTGGTCTGGATCTTCTGCGGCGTCAGGTCTTCCCAGACCATGTCCACGATGCGGCGCCCGCTTTCCGACGCCAGACGGATGTGCCCGGCATCAGCGGCCAGCATGGAGGAGCCGCCCGGCAGCACCATGCCCACCGCCTCGGCGATGGCCGTCATGGTGGAGGCGGTGCCCATCGTCATGCAGGTGCCGTAGGAGCGGGCGATGCCGCCCTCCACCGCCAGCCAGTCCTGGTCGGTGATCTTGCCGGCGCGCAGCTCGTCCCAGTACTTCCAGCTGTCGGAGCCGGAACCGAGATGCTTGCCCTGCCAGTTGCCGCGCAGCATCGGGCCGGCGGGAAGAAAGATCGCCGGGATGTTCATCGAGGTCGCCCCGAGGAGCAAGCCGGGCGTGGACTTGTCGCAACCGCCCATCAGCACCGCGCCATCCACAGGGTGGGAGCGCAGCAGCTCCTCCGTCTCCATGGCCAGCATGTTGCGGTACATCATCGTCGTCGGCTTGACGAAGCTCTCCGAAACGGAGATCGCCGGCAACTCCACCGGGAAACCGCCGGCCATCAGGATGCCGCGCTTTACATCCTCCACGCGGCTCTTGAAGTGCGCGTGGCACGGCTGGAGGTCGGACCAGGTGTTGATGATCGCGATGACCGGCTTGCCGGTCCATTCTTCCGGCGCGTAGCCCATCTGCATGGCGCGGGAGCGATGGCCAAAGGACCGCAGATCGGCCGGGCCGAACCATCGCCGGCTGCGGAACTCCTCAACGGTCTTGACGTGGGGCAGGGGCGAGTTACGCGGCGATGCGGGCATGATGCAGTTCCCAGGGTTGCGGGGAGAAGAGGAGGCCTGCGTGCTTCACCGGGGGCCGGGCGTCCCGGTGGGACGCGGGGCGGTCAGCGTGCCACCGGGGGCGGGCCGGGCAGGGCGTTGCGGGCGTGTTTTCCTCCTGTCCGGCGCTTCATGGCCGTGACTGTGCAGGATGCTAGGGTTTCCTTGCTTGTATGACAACATCCAATATATTGGATATCGATGTTGTCGCTGGACCCTTTGCCGGATGCGCTGCCGGCCCTGCCGCCGACCCTTCAGCCGATCGGCCCGCGGAAGAGCGCGGCCGATTTCGCTTATGGTGCCCTGCGCCGCGCCATCATCGACCTGGAACTGGCGCCGGGCATGCCGCTGTCCCGTGCCGAACTGGCGCAGCGTCTCGGCCTCAGCCAGACGCCGGTGCGCGAGGCGCTGATCCGGCTGGAAGGAGAAGGGCTGGTGGAGGTCGTGCCCAGCGCCTCGACGCGGGTTTCGCTGATCGATCTGGACACTGCGCGGGAAGCCTTGTTCCTGCGCCGTGCCGTGGAGGCCGAGGTGGTGCGTGAGGTCGCGCGGCAGCCCCGTGAAGCGTTGGGTCGCCAGCTACGGACCAGCCTGGAGCGACAGGCGGGATTGCTGGCGGAACAGGATCACCGCGGGCTGACGGAAGCAGATACGGAGTTCCACGGCCTGTTCCACGAGGCGGCTGGAATGGCAGGGCTCTGGACAATGATCGGGGGGCGCAGCGGTCATCTCGACCGGCTGCGCCGGCTGCACCTGCCCTCGCCGGGCAAGGGAACGGCCATCCTGCGCGAACACGGAGCATTGGCGGCAGCGATTCTGGCCGGCGACGCGGCCGGTGCGGAGGCCACGCTGCGGGCTCATCTGGCGGACACGCTGTCGCGCGTCACGGATATCGTCGCCCTTCACCCGGCCTTCTTTCCGCGAGACCCGGCCTAGGTCAGGCGCCCGGCCCGCAGCAGCGGACAACCAGGCCCTCGGCCTCAAAGGCGGCGCAATCCTCGGGCGGCGCATCGGTGATCAGGGTGGTGCCGCCCGGCAAGGGCGACCAGAAGGGCTGCCCGCCATGGCCGAGCTTGGAACGGTCAGCCAGCACGAACACGGCGGCCGCCCGCCGCATCATCATGGATTTCAGCGACACCTGCTCCAGCGTCGCCTCGCATAGCCCGTGACCCGGCATCAACCCGTCGGCGCTGGTGAACAGCTTGTCGGCGGTGACGTGGCGCAGCGTCTGCTCGGCCAGCGGCCCTGTGGTGCCCATGCTGATCGGCCGCACCGTGCCGCCCAGCACCACCAGCTCGATCTCCGGCTGCTGCGCCAGCACGGGGATCAGGGGCAGGTTGTTGGTCAGGATGCGCAGCCGCCGCCCGCCCAGGCGCCGGCCCAGCGCTTCCACGGTGGAGCCGCCGTCCAGGATCAGCGTCTCGCCATCCTTGATGTGCCGCAGGGCAGTTTCGGCGATGGCCGCCTTGGCCGCCTGGTTCTGCCCGGCCCGCACGCTGAGGCTGCGCTCGCGCGATGCGCCCACCAGCATCGCGCCGCCATAGGTGCGCGCAATGGGTTGCTGCGCCGACAGATCCTGCAGGTCGCGGCGGATGGTGGAGGCGGACACGCCGAAGCGCGCGGCAAGGCTGCCGACGTCGACCTCGCCCGAGGCGATGGCCTGAAGGATCTCGTCGCGCCGTGTCCGCCTTTGTCGCATGGAGGCACCTTAAGCGAGGACGGGGCGGCGCGGGAGGGGCAGGCCCTCAGGCCACGGCGGCGGCGCGCTTCGGCGCCAGATCGACCGCCTGCTTCAGCGCCTCGACCAGGCTGCCATCATCGGCGATGCCCTTGCCGGCGATGTCGAAGGCCGTGCCGTGGTCGACCGAGGTGCGCACCACGGGCAACCCGATGGTGATGTTCACGCCCGCCTCCAGTCCCATCACCTTCACCGGGCCGTGGCCCTGGTCGTGGTACATCGCGACCACCAGGTCGAAATCGCCTCGAGTGGCGCGGAAGAACAGCGTGTCGGCGGGCAGCGGGCCTTCCACCGCCCAGCCCCTGTCCCGGCACTGCCGCACGGCGGGGATGATCTTCTCTTCTTCCTCACCCTGGCCGAACAGCCCGTTCTCGCCGGCATGCGGGTTGATTCCACAGACGCCGATGCGCGGCTCGGCGATGCCGGCCTTCACCAGCGTGGCGCGGCCGCGCTCGATGACGCGGAAGACGAGGCCGGGCTCGATCTTCCGGATGGCGTCCATCAGGCCGATATGGGTGGTGACGTGGATCACGCGCAGCTTCGGCGCCACCAGCATCATCGACACCTCGGGCGTGTTGGTCAGCGTCGCCAGCAGCTCGGTATGGCCGGGGTACTTGTGGCCCGCGGCGTGCAGCGCTTCCTTGGACAGCGGCGCGGTGCAGATGGCGTCGGCCAGTCCGGCCTCGACCAGCCGCGTGGCGCGCTCGATATAGCGGAAGGCCGCCTCGCCCGAGAGCGGCAGCACCTGGCCGAAGGGATGCCCGGCCGGGATCAGGCCGAGATCCACCACATCCACCGTGCCACAGACAAAGCCAGCGGCCGCGGGCGTTTCCACCACACGGATGGTGGCCGCGGCACCGACCAGCGCCGCCACCTCGCGCAGCCTTCCCGCATCGCCTACCACCACGGGGCGGCAGATGGCATAGACTTCCGGCCGCGCCAGCGCCTTCAGGATGATCTCGGGGCCGATGCCGGAAGCGTCGCCCATGGTGATGGCGACGATCGGGCGGTTGTCGTCAACGGTCATCATCTTTCTTCCCTCCAGCGGGCTCATCGAGCAGGGCGCGCAGTTGCTGCCGTGCCTTCGTCATTGTGTCGGGATGGCCGAAGGCGCCTGCCTTGGTCACCACGGGCATGCTCCGGCGACCGAGGGTCAGCCCGAGCGGCACCCCCGGCTCGATTTCGCGCTGCATCTCGATACCCCGGATGCCCAGGGCGGCCAGCAGCGCACAGGCGGTTTCGCCACCTGTGGCGAACAATCCCCCGGCGGCGCTTCCCGCCTTTTGCAGCAGGGCGGCGAGGCCCCGGGCCAGCTCGGCGCCATGGGCCAGGTCCGGATGATCGCCGGTCTCGATCGCCACCAGCGCGTCCTCGCCCCGCAGCAGCGTTGCGGCGATGCCGTCTGCCAGGACGTGCCAGTCCTCGCCGCCGCCTTGCCGCAACACGGCGGGAGGCACCACGAAGCTGCCGACGCCCGGCTGCGCCGCCAGCTCGGCCGCCGCGGCACGCGAGGCCTCGGCAACGCTGCCAACAAGGAACAGCAGCCCGCCGGATCGGGCAAAGCGCCGTTCCGGCAGCGCCGGACCGGCGGAAGCGGGAAGAATGGCGGCCAAAGCGTCAGCCAGGCCGGCAGAGCCGACCCAAACCAGATCAGCGGCCAGCGGCAACGCAGCGCGCGCGACGTGCTGCAGATCGGCGGAGGTGTCGCTGTCGCAAACCAGCGCGTCCAGCCCCTCGGCCAAGGCGGCACGGATGGTGTTGCGCAACGACGCTTCGCCCCCGCGCACTGCGTCCAGTCCCAGCGCACGGACGCGCAACCCCGCCATGGCCAGGATCTCGGGCAGGAAGGCGCTGTTGTAGCTGTGGTCTCGCGCCCAGAGTGGCGTGCTCTCCAGCGACTGCCCTTCCACATGCACCCGTCCGTTCCGCAGTGTTCGGCGGTTGGCAGGAAAGGCGGGCGCCACCAGGGCCAGGCGAGGGGCGCCGCTTTCGCGCAGCATTTCCAGCGTGCCGGCCAGCTCGGCGGCCGGCTGGCCGCGCAGAGTGCTGTCGATCTTCTTGAACAGCGCTGTTGCCGGCCGGTAAGCGTCGCGCAGGATTTGCGCGTGTCGCGCAGAAGCCTGGGCTGCAGGCAGGCGGCGGCTATCGGCATCAATGGCCAGGATCCCGGCGCCGGGTTCCACCGTGCCGCCCCAGGCCACCACGGCGCGCCGGCCGCGCCGCGCGAAAGCCACCGCGCAATCGGCGGCTCCCGTCAGGTCGTCGGCCAGGATCAACCAGTTTGAAGGGGTTGCCGGCAGCGTGCCGCCGCGCTGCAGGGAACAACCTGACCTGTCCAGCGGGTCGCGAACCGGCTGCGGCATGAGCGGGCACCTTGATGGATCGGAGAACACGAAAGCCGGCAGCGAAGCCGTGCGGGTGATCATAACCGCAATTCGGGCCACATCAAGTTTTTGCATCAATCGCGCATAGAGAATTGCGTGTTTTGCGCGTTCCGCTAAAGTCCCGCCCAAGCGCGAGCCGCCCGGCCGGCGGAGAGGAAGTCCATCTTCGCCAGCCGCGCGGGCTCGCCACACTGTCCAAGGAAAGCCGCCTTCATGCTCAACCGCCGCCACATGCTCGCAGCCCTCGGTCTGGCCGCCCCCGCCATCATCGCCGGCCGCGGCGCCTCCGCCCAGGCGGCCTGGCCGACCCGGCCGGTGCGCATGGTGGTGCCCTATCCGCCGGGCGGCGCGACCGACGTGATCGCGCGCCTCTACGCCGAGCGCATCGGGCAGACCCTGGGCCAGCCGGTGGTGATCGAGAACCGCCCAGGCGCGAGCGGCAATATCGGCGTCGATGCCGTGGCCAAGTCGCCGGCCGATGGCTATGTGATCGGCACCGCCACGGTCAGCAACTTTTCCATCAACCAGTTCCTCTACACCAACGTCCCCTACAACACCGAGAAGGACCTGCTGCCGATCGCGCTGGGCTGGGAGTTTCCCAACATCGCCGTGGTGGCGCCGAAGCAATCCAAGGCAACGACGCTGCAGGAATTCATCGAGTGGGCCCGCGCCCGCAAGAACGGCATCACCTTCGGCTCCACCGGCATCGGCACGACCACGCATCTTTCCTCGGCCATGCTGTTCAGCCGCCTGGGCATCGAGACGATCCACGTACCTTATCGCGGCGCCGCGCAGATCGTGCCCGCCCTGCTGAATGGCGAGATCGATTTTGCCATGGACGGCGTCGCTTCCTATCAGGGCCTGCTGGATGGCGGCGAGATCCGCGCCCTGGCCGTGACCACCGGCGAGCGCTGGCCCTCCCTGCCTGATGTCCCGACCATGGCCGAGAGCGGCCTGGAGGATTTCGTGGTCACCGTCTGGGGCGGCTTCATCGCGCCGGCCGGTACCCCGGCGCCGGTCGTGGAGAAGATCAACGCCGCACTGCGCGCGGTGACCGAGGACAAGGCGCAGCAGGAGCGCTTCATGAAGGTGGGCGCTCGTGCCGTCTGGTCCACGCCCGAAGATGCCGCGGCCCGCGCCGCCGCCGAGCGCCCGATGTGGCGCAAGGTGATCCAGGATTCCGGCGCCAGCGCGGATTGACGACGGCACCTTACCGCACCCAGCCTCCGGCCCGCCGGAGGCTGCCCTCTCCCTTCTCCGGCCCCCGCGGCAGCAGTCCAGGAGTCTCGGCATGATGTCCTACGCCACCCCCATCGAGATCCCCCGCCCGCCCGTGCTGATGGTCGGCACCGGACTGGCGCCGCGCCTCGGGCGCTGGGCGCGGGAGCAGGGGATCGCCCGCACCCTTGTTGTCTCGGACGCCTTCAACGCCGCGCGCGTGGCGCAGCTCGACCTGCCGGGCGAGGTCACGGTGTTTGGCGAAGTGAAGCCCGAGCCCGATGTGCCGAACCTGGAGAAGGCACTGGCCCTGGCGGAACAAGCAAAGCCCGAGCTGGTGGTCGGCTTCGGCGGCGGCTCGGCCATGGACCTTGCGAAGCTGGTCGCCGTGCTGCCGGGCAGCGGCCAGATGATCCACGACGTGGTCGGCCCCGACAAGGTGGCCGGGCGGCGCGTGAAGCTGGCGCAGCTGCCGACCACCGCCGGCACCGGCAGTGAGGGCGGCATCCGCGCGCTCGTCACCGACCCCGCGACGCAGAACAAGCTGGCGGTGCAGAGCCTGCACATGCTGGCCGACATCGCCATCATCGACCCTGAGCTGACGATGACGGTGCCGCCGGCGGTGACGGCCGCCACGGGCGTGGACGCCATGGCACATTGCGTAGAGGCCTTCACCAGCAAGAAGGCGCATCCGCTGATCGATCTCTACGCGCTGGAAGGCATCCGCCTCGTCGGGCGCTTCCTGAAGCGCGCCGTGGCGGATGGCCACGACGCCGAGGCGCGGGCCGGCCTGGCCATTGCCTCCCTCTACGGCGGCTACTGCCTGGGCCCGGTGAACACCACGGCGGGTCATGCGGTGGCCTATCCGCTCGGCACCCGCCACCACATCCCGCACGGCCTGGCCTGCGCGCTGATCTTCCCGCACACCCTGGCCTTCAACGCGCCTGCCATGCCGGAGAAGACGGCGCTGGTGCTGGAGGCGCTGGGGCTGCCCCCTTCGGCGGATGTTGCCGCCGTGCGCGATGTCACCCACCGCTTCTGTGCCGATCTGGGCGTCGAGATGAAGCTTTCCGCCCTCGGAGTGCCGGAGGCCGATCTGGAAAGCATGGCGACCGAGGCGCATGCCATCCGCCGGCTGCTGGACAACAATCCGCGCGACATCAGCCGGGACGAGATCCTGGCCATGTACCGCACCGCGTTCTGAGAAAGTTCGAGACACATGCCGCTCGTATCGGGTCCCTTTGTTGCCATCGTCACCCCCTTCGACGCTGAGGAGGAGGTGAATCACGCCGCGCTGCGCCGGCAGGTGGAGCGCCAGGCCAAGGCCGGCAATGGCGTGTTCTGCGCCGGCACCAATGGCGAGTTCTTCGCCCTGTCCTTTGAGGAAAAGGTTTCCGTCGCTCGCACCAGCGTCGAGGCCGCCGCAGGCCGCGTGCCGGTTCTGGCGCATATCGGCGAGATCTCGACCAAGCAGACCATCGCGCTCGGCCGTGCGGTGGAAGGTCTGGGCCTGAAGGCGGTGTCGGTGGTGACGCCTTCCTTCATTCCCTGCTCGCAGGAGGAGCTGATCGGCTACTTCACCGCCGTGGCCGATGCGGTGTCGCTGCCGGTCTATCTGTACAACATTCCCGCCCGCACCGGGAACACCATCGCGCCGGAAACGGCCGCCAGGCTTGCCGAGCACAAGAACATCATCGGCATCAAGGACAGTGCCGGCTCGCAGGAGAGCATCGACGCCTACCTCGCCGTGGCTCGCGGGCGCGACGACTTCGACGTGCTGGTCGGACCCGATTCGCTGATCCACCATGGCGCGGCGAATGGCGCGGCGGGCTGCATTTCCGGTCTCGCCAACCTGATCCCGGAAACCGTGAACGCCATCCATACGGCCGCCATGGGCGGCGACATGGAAGCCTCCGCGCGGCATCAGGCGCATTGCGGCGAGTTGCGCAAGACGCTTTACGCGCTGGGCTTCGCGCCGCCGATGGTGAAGCGCGCCCTGTTCCACGCCATGCCCGATGTCGGCCAAAGCCGTGCGCCGGTCATCATCCCCGCCGATGTGGACGCCAGGATCAAGGAGATCTCCGCGCGCTTCGTCGAGGCGGCGAACTGACGATGGGTTTCACCGTTGTCAGCCTGGGCGGCCCCGTCGCTCCGGAAGGCGAGGCCATGCTTCGCGAGGCCGGCGTCACCTCGCATGCCACGGCGCCCTATCCACCAAAGGGCGAGGCCGTCGCCCTGCTTCGGGAAACCCAGGCCGATGCGGTGATCGTGCGCAATGTCGACCGCATCGATGCCGAGATCATGCAGGCCTCGCCGAAGCTGAAGGCCGTGGCCAAGCACGGCGCCGGCACCAACGACATCGATGTGGCGGCGGCGAAGCAGCTCGGCATTCCGGTGCTGGCCGCCGTCGGCGCCAACGCGCATTCGGTGGCGGAACATGCCTTGGCGCTGATGCTCGGCCTGGCCAAGGACCTGCGCAACCAGGACAGCTTCGTGCGCGGCGGGGGCTGGGCAGGGAAAAGCTATCGCGGGCGGGAGCTGCGCGGCCAGGTGCTGGGCCTGGTGGGCCTTGGCATGATCGGCCGCGCCCTGGCCGGCATGGCCACGGCGCTCGGCATGCGGGTCACCGCTTACGACCCCTTCGCCACGCCGGATTCGTTCGG
Source organism: Teichococcus globiformis (assembly GCF_042646265.1). Classification (NCBI taxonomy): domain Bacteria; kingdom Pseudomonadati; phylum Pseudomonadota; class Alphaproteobacteria; order Acetobacterales; family Roseomonadaceae; genus Roseomonas; species Teichococcus globiformis. The sequence goes on along the minus strand of NZ_JBHRTN010000026.1, from coordinate 143,116 downwards.
CCCCACCCTGTCGCGCGCAGAGAGCGTCGATGCGCTGCTGGCAGAGGCCGATGTGGTCAGCCTGCACGCGCCACTGACGCCCGAGACCAACGGCCTGATCGGCACCCGCGCGTTGGGATTGATGAAGCCGGGCGCGCTGCTGATCAACACGTCGCGCGGCGAGCTGGTGGACGAGGCCGCGCTGCTGGAGGCACTGCAGAGCGGCCGTCTCGGCGGTGCCGGGCTCGACACCTTTGCCCCCGAGCCGCCGGCGCCCGACAACACGCTTTGGTCGGCGCCCAACCTGCTCCTCAGCCCGCATATCGGCGGCGTCACGGAAGAGGCACGGCGCGAAGTGTCGCTGATGACGGTGCGCCATGTGCTGGACCTGCTGGCAGGGCGCGAGGTCGATCGGCGCTTTTTCGCGAAGGGATAGGAGTGCGGGGCGGTTGAACCATCCTTGATCCTCACAGCACCGCCCTTGACGAGCTGCCGCGCCGGATGTCCGTGACCTCCGGCAACTGCTCGTTCTGCCTTTGCCGAGAGCCCGGGGAGCGTGGCGGTTCCCCTGGGTACGCTCAGAACCCGATCAGCAGGGTGTCCAGCGCCCGCGTCACCGCGTCATGCCGCTCGGCCAGCGAGCCTGCGGGCCGCTTCAACTCGCGCAGCGGAATGGCGGCCAGCGCCTGGGTCAGCATGACGTGGCGCTCGCCGCCGATCTCGAACACCGGGTTCAGCTCGCTGATCGGTGCCGGGGCGGATTGCGCCGGCAGCAGTGGCACCACGACGCGCGTTGCGAGATGATCCAGCAGTTCGGCCTGCACATCGAGCACATAGCCCGCCCCGCCGCCCGGCATGGGGTGGAAGTCCAGCCGTGCCATCAGAACTGCCGATAGGCGGCAAGCGGCAGCCCCTGCTCCTCGACATGGCTGTTCCAGGCGTCCATGGCGCCTCGGTTGCGGGCCAGCCACTGCTCACGCCGGCGCTCGGCCACGGCCGCTGCCAGCCCGCGCTCGCAGGCCTGGGACAGGTTGATGTCCATGGCGCGGGCTTCCCGCAGCAATGCGTCGGGCAGGGTCACGTTGGTGGCGCGGCGGCCGGTGGCCGGGGCAAGAAGGTCAGGGCGCGGCATTTCGGGCATTCCTGAGGAAGGCATGGCTTATGATATGCGCATGATCTATGCCCATGCAAGGCGCCATGCCTCGCGGCTCAGGTGGAACCGTCATCCGCGTGCCCTGCGGTGTTGCCCAGGCCCCGGCCCGCGGTCCAGACGGGATCGGGCTTCCGCCACATGGCCGTGTCCCGCATGGCGGCGGCAAGCGCCTCGGCTTGCATGTCCAGGAAGCGCTCGCCCTTTTCCGGCGTGGCGGGACGGGGATCGCCGCGGACCCCCGTCACCGGCGCGCGCTCGGAGAAGCTCCAGAACCGGCTGAACCCGTCATAGCGCGGCACCGGCTCCGGCCGCTGCCGCACCGCTTCGTCGAACTTGTCGCGCCGTACCAGCTCCGGGGCGATGGCCAGCATGACGGAGGTCTCACCCTCGCAGGCATGCGCGGGCGTTTCGGCTGTTTCCGCCACATCCGGCACGCGTGCGCGGGTCAGGTACCATGGGGTGCAGGCGACCACCGGCATGCCGAACTCATGCGCAAGGCTGCGTGCCGCAACCGCCAGCGGCTCCACATTGCCCCCGTGGCCGTTGACGATCAGCAGCCGCGCGAAGCCGATCGCGCGCAGCGAGCGGGTGATGCCGCGCAGCACGCCGCGCAGTTCGTCGAATTCCAGGCTGATGGTGCCGCCGAAGGGCAGGTGGTGCTCGCTCATGCCGGTCCAGAGGCCGGGGAGCACCAGCGCCGGCATCTCGCCCGCGACGAGCCGCGCCGCGCGGACGCAGGCGGCGCTGGCGCTCGCCGTGTCGGTGATCACCGGAAGATGCGGCCCGTGCTGCTCCAGCGAGCCAATCGGCAGCAGCGCCAGCGCGCCTTGTCGCGCCGCCGCGGCCCGGATCTCGGGCGCGGTCAGCCGGGCCCATTCCACCTCTTGCAACATGCCGTGCCATCCTCTCCTGATGTGCGGCAGCCATGGAGCCACAGCCGCGGCGCCCGGTCCATGCTGCCGGGCATGAAACCGTGAGCGTGGGCGGCCCTTAAACACCTCGTGCGCCACAAGGGATTCCGCATGCATATCGACGATCCGACGCGGCCGGCCAGAGCCTCCCATTCCGGCCAGCGAGGCATGGCGTGAGCGCCGCGCCGGCCAGCATGCGCGCCGCCATCCTGGAGGGACCGGGGCGTCTGGCCATCCACGAGGTCCCGCTGCCGCAGCCCGGACCGGGGCAGGTCCGGTTGCGGCTGGAAGGCTGCGGTGTCTGCGCCTCCAACCTCACGCCCTGGGCCGGGCCGGATTGGATGCGCTTTCCCACCGAACCAGGTGCGCTGGGGCATGAGGCCTGGGGCCATGTCGATGCGCTGGGGGAGGGGGTCGAAGGGTTGGCCGTGGGGCAGCGCGCAGCCGCCCTGTCCTACAAGGGCTACGCGGAGTACGACCTGGCCGAGGCCGCCAATGTGCTGCCCCTTCCGGCGGCGCTGAGCGGGCAGGCCTTTCCGGGCGAGCCGCTGGGTTGCGCCATGAACATCTTCGCCCGCGCCGGCATCGAGCACGGGCAGGATGTGGCCATCATCGGCATCGGCTTTCTGGGGGCCATGCTGACGCGGTTGGCGAGCCAGGCGGGAGCGCGGGTCATCGCCATCTCCCGCCGGCCCTTCTCGCTGGATCTGGCGCGCCGCATGGGTGCTGCCGAGGTCATCCCGCTGGAGGACCACCACGCCATCATCGAGCAGGTCAAGGCGCTCACGAAAGGGCAATTCTGTTCCCGCGTGGTCGAGGCGGTGGGTCAACCATGGCCGCTGGACCTCGCGGCGGAGCTATGCGCAGAGCGAGGCCGTCTGGTGATCGCCGGCTACCACCAGGACGGGCCGCGGCAGGTGAACATGCAGTTGTGGAACTGGCGAGGCCTTGACGTCATCAACGCCCATGAGCGCGACAGCGCGATCTACATGCAGGGCATGCGCGCGGCGCTTGACGCGGTGGCTGCCGGGCGGCTGGACCCCCGCCCGCTGCTGACGCACAGCTTTCCGCTGGAGCGGCTGGCCGAGGCCCTGGACGCCACCCGCGATCGGCCGGACGGGTTCCTCAAGGCCGTGGTGACCCTGCGATGATCCGCCCCCGCATCGGCTTCCTGGGCGTCGGCTGGATCGGGCGGCACCGCATGGAGGCCGTCGCCCAGACCGGTCTTGCCGAGATCGCCGCCATTGCCGACGCCAACCCGGCCATGCTGGAGGAAGCCGCGCGCATCGCACCCGGAGCACGGCGGGTGAAGGGCCTGGAAGCGTTGCTGGAGCTGCCGCTGGATGGGCTCGTCATCGCCACACCCAGTGCACTGCATGCGGCGCAATCCATCGCAGGTCTGCGGCGGGGCCTAGCCGTGTTCTGCCAGAAGCCGCTGGGCCGGGACGCGGCGGAGGTGCGGGCGGTGATCGATGCGGCGCGCGCCGCCGACCGCCTGCTGGACGTCGATCTTTCCTACCGCTTCACCGAAGGGATGCAGCGGATCCGCGCGCTGGTGCGGGAAGGTGCGCTGGGCCGCGTCCATGCCGTGGACCTGGTGTTCCACAACGCCTATGGCCCGGACAAGGCATGGTTCTATGACGCCGCGCAATCGGGCGGCGGCTGCGTCATGGATCTGGGCGTGCACCTGGTGGATCTGGCGCTGTGGACGCTGGATTTCCCCGCCGTGGACAGCGTATCCGGCACGCTGTTCGCCGGCGGCGAACGGCTCCGCGCGGGCGACGGGCGGGTCGAGGATTATGCCACCGCCAGCATCGACCTGTGCAATGGGGCGGCACTGCGGCTGGCCTGTTCCTGGCGCTTGCAGGCGGGGCAGGATGCGGTGATCTCGGCCGCCTTCTACGGCACCGAGGGCGGCGCGGCACTGCGCAACATCGACGGCTCGTTCTACGATTTCTCGGCAGAGCGGTATCGCGGCACATCGCGCGAAACACTCGCCTCCGCGCCCGACGCGTGGGGGGGGCGGGCTGCCGCCGACTGGGCGCGGCGTCTGGCGGCCGGTGGCCGCTTCGATGCGGAGATCGAGCGAGTGGCCGATGTGGTGGGGGTGCTGGACCGCATCTATGGGCGCTGAGCCGGCGCGCAGGCTGCACCGGCCGGGAGGAAAAAGCCCCTCCCGACCGAGGAAGCATGCGGACCCGGGCTAGCCAGGCCTCTCCCGGCCAGACGGGGCGTCAGCCTGCGTAACGCCGCACCATGCTGGCGCAGAACTCGGCGAACTCCTCCTTTACCTGCGGCGGGCTGGTGTGGTGCGGTGCGATGCCGCGATGCTCGGGTGTGAAGCAGAAGGTCGCCGTGACCTGGAAGTCGCGCAGCGCCTCCATCTGACGATCGAACCACTGCAAGGCATCGGGCCGGAAGCTGTCCGCCCAGGACAGGCCGGTGCGAAGATGGGTGACGCCGAGCCGCTTCAGCCAAATCACCGCGTCATCCAGCCGGTGATCCTCGAAATGGAACCATTGGCAGATGCCGAGATGCGGCGTGTGCTTCTCGAACTCCTCCATGGCGAGCTTCGGCGTGCCGTCCTCGCGCAGCAGACCCATGTGGAAGTGCCTGTAGTAGGAGGAACCCTCGGCCTCGCGATGGCGCGTCGTCGCTTCCCAGTGCGTCGGCAGGTCATAGAGACTGTACCAGTGAATGCGCGGGGCCTGTCCGATCAGCAGCTCCGCCGTGCGCCGCAGCCCCCAGAGCTGTACTTCCTCGGCCCCGAAGGTGGAAACACCGACCTCGGACACCCAGACCGGGAGGTGCGTGACGGCCTGAATCTCCTTCAACTTCGCCGGCCACTCATGGATCAGCCAATTGTTCCAGTCGAGCGGGAAGCCATGCACCGCGACCGCTTCCATCTGGTCCAACACGCCGCGCTGCTGCATCTTCATGATGAAGACGGGGTCGATCGGCGACATGCCGCCGAGCACGCGCGGCAGGGAAGAATGCTCCGCGCGGATCGCCTGCCCCGCGAGCCGCGCCGTTTCGGCGAACATCACCCAATCCGGATCGATCTCCGGGTCCCAGTGCGACTTGTTGTTGGGTTCGTTCCAGACCATCACGGCTTCAAGCATCAGCGCGGACCTTTCGCGGGGTAGACGGCCGCCGAGCCGTAGGGCAACGCGGTCGGGCGGCAGAGATATACTTCACGATCCGGCTGCTGCAGGATCTCGAACCCGGCATTGCGCAGCAGCGCCTCGACACCGGCGCGGTTGGGGATCCAGTAATTGGTCGGATCGCCGGCATAGCGGTGCTCGATGAAGTTCAACCGCGGCCAGCCCTGCTCGGAGAACGGGTCCTCTGCATCGAACGGATAATCTTCCCGGGCGGGGTGGATCTCCCGCGAGCCTCGCTGCATGCTTTGAAACACCAGAAGCTCTTGCACAACATGTTCCCGCAGCAGGTCGAGTGCCAGCAACGGATGGCGCAGGTGGTACAGCACCCCCATGAACAGGACGATGTCGAACCGCTCGCCTAGCGAGCCGACATCATAGACGGACATTTCCCGGTACTCGACGTCGAGGTCCAGAACCCCGGCCGCGAACCGGGCCTGCGCAAGATAGCGCGGATCCGCATCGATGCCGAGCACGCGCGAGGCGCCGCGGCGCTTCATCTCAATGGAGAAGAAGCCGGCATTGCAGCCGATGTCGAGCACCGAACGTCCCGTCAGATCCTCCGGCAAGGCGTGGGCGAAGTACTGCCAGACGCAGGCCGGATAGTCGCCGAGGGCATGGTCCGGCGCGGTCGGCACACCATGCAGCGACAGGTTGTGGAACCATGGGCCGAGGCTCCGGGCCTGATCGCGGAGGGTGGCTGGGTTCATGCTGCGGGGATCCTCTGCCTGGGACGCTCATTGAGGCTGAGCACCTTGCCACCGCCTGGCCAGATCACCGCCGTGCTCAGAGAGCCGGGGGCAATCTCGAAACGTTCATAACCCTGCATTGGAAGGCCGAGCAGATGGCACATCGCCGCCCTGATGACGTCGCAATGGCTCACCAGCAGCAGTCGGCCCTCGGGGTAAAGGGCGGCGAGCTCGGCCATCCGGCCGGCGACCCGGTCGCGCACCGCCGCCATGGTTTCTCCGCCGGGAGCGGCGGCATCGTCGCGCCGGGCGTTCCACCGGGTCCAGCGAGAGTCGTTCTGCAACGCCGCGAAGCGCGCACCGGTCCATTCGCCGAAGTCGATTTCCACCAGCGCCTCATCCGAGATGGGCTTCAGTCCCAGGACCCGGGCAAGCGGAGCGGCAGTTTCCTGGCACCGTTGCAAGGGGCTGGTGTAGAGGGCATTGACTTGTTCGTCCTGCAGCCACTGCGCGATCTGCTCGGCCTGAGCCTGTCCGGGCGGGCTCAACGCCACTCCGGGCATGCGGCCGCACAGCGTGTCGGCAACGCGGGAGTGCGCCGCGTGGCGCACCAGGAACAGCGTAGTGGCCATGCCCGGATGTCATTCCAGCCCCTGGATGAAGCGCAGCGTCCGCTCGCGTGCTTCATGATCCGTGTATTGCCGCGGGGGCGACTTCATGAAGTAGCTGGATGGCGCGGACAATGCGCCCGCGAGCCCCCGATCCAGGGCAAGTCGTGCGCAGCGTACGGCATCAATGACGATCCCGGCGGAATTGGGGGAATCCCAGACTTCGAGCTTCAGCTCCAGATTCAGCGGGCTGCCGCCAAAAGCGGTGCCTTCGAGCCGGATATGGGCCCATTTGCGATCTTCCAGCCATGGAACGTAGTCGCTGGGGCCGACATGCACATCGTCGGCGGGCAGGGGCGTGTCGAGCTGGCTGGTGACCGCCTGGGTCTTGGAAATCTTCTTCGACTCCAGCCTTTCGCGCTCCAGCATGTTGCGGAAGTCCGAATTGCCGCCGAAGTTCAGCTGATAGGTCCGGTCGAGCCGGACGCCGCGCTCGCGGAACAAATTGGCCAGCACCCGATGCACGATGGTGGCGCCGACCTGGCTCTTGATGTCATCCCCGATGATCGGCAGGCCGCGATCCTCGAAGCGCTTCCGCCATTCGGGATTGGAGGCGATGAAGACGGGAATGCAGTTGACAAAGGCGCATCCCGCTTCCAGCGCCTGCTCGGCATACCATTCACTGGCCTGCTGGGATCCCACCGGAAGGTAGGATACGAGCACCTGGGTTCCGGTGCGACGCAAGGTTTCCCGGATGTCGGCAGGGCTGGCGGCGGACTCCTCGAACGTGCCCTGCACGTAGCGGCCAAGCCCGTCCAGGGTCGGACCGCGTTCCACGGTGATGCCCGTGGGCGCCACGTCGCTGAAGCTCCGGGTGTTATTGGGCGCGGCCTTGATGGCCTCCGAAAGATCCCGGCCGACCTTCGCCGCATTGACGTCGAAGGCGCAGGCAACCTCGATATCCTTCACCCGGTAGCCGCCGATATCGGCGCTCATCAGCCCAGGCGGCACCTCGTTGGCATCGGCGTCACGATAATAGGACAGGCCTTGCACAAAGGAGGACGCACAATTCCCGACACCGATGATCCCGACGCGCAGCGGAGTGGATGGGGACACGGATCCTCCTTGATAGGTGCAGCCGGGCGCAGACGGCGGAGATGCAAGGGCCTTCGGCTCAGGGCTCAACTCCCCGTGCGCTTCTTTGTTCCTCCGCGAGCTTCACATGTCTGTGAGGCGACGTTCGAAGCGATGAGTTGCTGCAACCTGAACTTGTTGCACCATCATCTCGATCCGCCTCCGGTGCAACTCGTGAAGCGAAAGCGTCGTTCAGCATCAGCATCTTCTTCAGCTCACCGGCCACGCAGGGCGCGCCCGGTTCAATCGGACATACGGGGCAGCATGGGCGAACGCATATTGATTACGGGCGGCGGCGGCTTCATCGGATGCCATCTGACCCGCCGCTTGTTGCGCGCCGGACACCAGGTCCGCGTGCTCGACAGCATGATCGAGCAGGTGCACGGGGAGCGCAGCCGGCCAGAACTGCTGGAAAAGGAAGCGGAGTTCGTGCGCGGCGATGTGCGGGACGGAGAAGCCGTCCGCCGGGCCTTGCAGAATGTCGACAGCGTTGTGCATCTGGCTGCCGAGGTCGGTGTCGGGCAGAGCATGTACGCGGTGGAGCGCTATGTCTCGGTCAACGATCTGGGCACGGCGGTGCTGTTCCAGCAGTTGATCGAGAGACCGGTGCGTCGGGTTGTCGTCGCCTCTTCCATGAGCATCTACGGCGAGGGACTGTACCAGGACGAGGATGGCGGGCTGCACGAGGATGTCCGTCGCATGCCGCGCCGTGGTCCCGATGCACCGTGGGACCCGCTGGATGCCCAAGGCCGCCCGTTGCGCCCCGTGCCGACACCGGAAACCAAGCGCCCTGCGCTGGCATCCGTTTACGCCATCACCAAGCACGCGCAGGAATGTCTGACGCTGACGGTGGCACCAGCCTATGGCATGGAGGGCGTGGCGCTGCGCCTGTGGAACGCCTACGGGCCGGGACAGGCGCTCTCGAACCCTTATACGGGCGTGCTGGCCATCTTCGCGTCCCGGCTGCATCATGGGCAGCCTCCCATGATTTTCGAGGACGGTCTGCAACGCCGCGACTTCGTGCATGTGGAAGATGTGGCCCGGGCCTTTCACCTCGCGCTGGAGCGACCGGAGGCGGCAGGACAGGTGTTCAACGTGGCCAGTGGCCATGACCGCACCGTGGCGGAGGTCGCGCAGGCGCTGGCCGTGGCGATGGGTCGGCCAGGCCTCGAGCCCGAGATTGCGGGCAAGACGCGCAGTGGCGATATCCGCCATAACATCGCCGATATCGGCAAGATCCAACGCGAGCTGGATTTCACGGTTCGGCGCGACTTTGTGGCGGATCTGGCCGAACTCGCCGAGTGGGTCGCCCAGCAGCAGGCCGAGGACAAGGTGCAGCAGGCACGCAGCGAGCTGGAGCGGCGAGGGCTGGTCGCGTGAGCATGGCCGCGCCGCTTCCAATGCCGCAGGGACGGCCCGTTCTGGTCACAGGTGGCGCCGGCTTCATCGGCTGCAATCTGGCCGACCGTTTGCTGCGCATGGGCCATGAGGTGATCGTCCTGGACGCGTTGCGCCGGCCCGGCGTGGAGGCCAATCTGGCATGGCTGCAGCAGGAGCATGGCTCTCGCCTGCGATCCATGGTCGCGGATCTGCGCGATGATGCCGCGTTGGAAGAGGCCGCGCGTGACGCCGGCGCGGTGTTCCACCTGGCTGCCCAGGTAGCCGTGACCACCAGCTTGCATGACCCGCGCGAGGATTTCGACGTCAATATCCGCGGCACCTTCATGCTCCTGGAGGCGCTGCGTCGCAGTGGGCGGGATGTGCCGCTCGTCTTCGCGAGCACCAACAAGGTGTATGGCAACCTGCCTGACATCCCGCTGGCACGCGAGGGCGATTGCTATGTGCCGGAGGACCCTGCGATCCGCGCCGCCGGCATCAGCGAGGCACGGCCGCTCGATTTCCACACGCCCTATGGATGCTCGAAGGGGGCCGCCGATCAGTATGTGCTGGACTATGCGCGCTCCTTCGGCATACCCACGGCGGTGCTGCGCATGAGCTGCATCTATGGCGAGCGGCAGATGGGCACCGAGGATCAGGGATGGGTCGCGCATTTCCTGATCCGGGCGCTGCGCGGCGAACCGATCACCATCTTCGGCGATGGTTGCCAGGTGCGGGACCTGCTGCATGTGCAGGATGCGGTTGATGCCTATCTCGCCTGCTGGCACCGAATCAGCGACGTCGCCGGGCAGGCCTTCAACCTCGGCGGCGGTGTGGAGAACGCCGCCAGCCTGCGGCAGGTGATCGCGGTGATCGAGGCGGAGACCGGTCGGCCGGTGCGGGCCGATTACAGCGACTGGCGCGCCGGCGACCAGCGCTACTACGTCTCGGATACACGGTTGGCGCGGGAAAGGCTGCACCTGGACGCGCCGCTACCCTGGCGCCGAGGCGTGGCCAGGCTGGGCCGTTGGCTGGCGGAGCAAAGGGCGACGAGGCCATCCGCATCCGTATCCGCTTTGGCCGGCGCCACACGGTGACGGCCGCGGTGCGGGCACCGCATGTTCTGATGACGACGGATGCCGTGGGGGGCGTGTGGTCCTATGCCACGGGGTTGAGCCGGGGCCTGATCCGGCGCGGTGTGCGGGTGACGCTTGCCGTGCTGGGACCACGCATGTCGGCGCCCCAGCGGCTGGAGATCGCCGCCATTCCCGGCCTGGACGTGGAGGAATGCGATCTGCCGCTGGACTGGATGGCGGAAGGCCGGGACGAGCTTCAGCGGAGCGGAGCAGCGCTTGCTGACATGGCGGCAAGCTCCGGCGCCGATCTGCTGCACCTGAACAGCCCTGCCCTGGTGGCGGAGCATGCGTTCCGGTTGCCGGTGCTGGCTTTCTGCCATTCCTGCCTAGCGAGTTGGTGGGATGCCGTTCGCGGCGACGCCCTGCCCGGCGAGTTCGCATGGCACCGCGAAACGCTGCGTCGGGCCTATGACAGGGCGGACCTCCTGGCGGCGCCGAGCATCGCCTTCGCCGCCGCGACCCAGAGGCTCTATGGGCTGCCCCGGATGCCTCGCCATGTGCCCAACGGGCTCGATGCGCCGATAGCCGCCGCCCCGCGGCGTGCCCCGGCCCACGGCTTCACCGCGGGCCGCCTTTGGGACGAGGGAAAGGGCATCGCGACGCTGGATCAGGCAGCCGCCCTGCTGCCGTTCCCCGTGCATGCCGCCGGCCCGGTGAGGGCGCCGGATGGCCATCACATCGCGGCACCGCATTTGCGGCTCGATGGGCAGCTCGACCGCGCCGCCCTTCAGGGCAAGCTTGCGGAACGGCCGATCTTTCTATCTGCGGCACGGTATGAGCCATTTGGCCTCGCAGTGCTGGAAGCGGCGCAGGCCGGTTGCCCGCTCGTGCTGGGCGACATCCCGACCTTTCGGGAGATCTGGGGAGGCGCCGCCGATTACGTCCGTCCAGGGGATGCGGCAGGGTTCGCGGAGGCCGCGCTCCGGCTCGCCTCCGATCCGCGCCTGCTGCGGGCACGCGGCAAGGCGGCCCGGCACCGCGCCCGACGTTTTTCGGAGAACCGCATGGTGGAGGGAACCCTGATGCTCTACCGCGACATATGCGCCGCCTTCAGAAGAACGGAGGTTCCGGCTTGAAGATCGCCTATCTGACGCATTCCCTGCTGTCGTGCTGGAACCATGGCAACGCCCATTTCCTGCGTGGCGTGCTGCGCGAGTTGTCGCTGCACGGTCACGAGGTCTCGGTGTTCGAGCCTGCGGGGAACTGGAGCCTGAGCAACCTCCTCGCCGATGCGGGGGAGGCGGGGCTGCACCCGTTCCACGAAGCTTATCCCGCGCTGCGGTCCACAAGCTATGCCGATGCGGCCGAGATCGAGGACTCTCTCGCGGATGCCGATCTGGTTGTTGTGCACGAATGGAACGATGCGGCAACCGTTTCCCGGGTGGGCCGCTTACGGGCGCGGGGCGGCCGCTTCAGGCTGTTGTTCCACGACACGCATCACCGGGCGGTTAGCGACCCGGAGGCGATCCGTACCTTTGACCTTTCCGGTTATGACGGCGTGCTCGCCTTCGGCAAGACCCTGGCCGAGGTTTACCGGCGCTGGGGTTGGGGCGACCGCGTATGGGTCTGGCACGAGGCGGCGGATCTTCGCCACTTCCATCCGCCGGCCGAGGAAATGGAGCGGCAGGGGCTGGTCTGGATCGGCAACTGGGGCGATGGCGAGCGCAGCGCAGAGATCGAGCGCTTCCTGTTGAGCCCGGCTCGGCAGGCTGGCCTGCCCCTCGACATCCATGGCGTGCGCTATCCTGCGGAGGCTCTGGAAGCGCTGGATCGCTTTGGCGCCCGATACCGGGGCTGGCTGGCGAATGTCCGCGCACCGGAGGTTTTCGCGCGGCATCTGGCGACGGTGCATGTGCCGCGCCGCTTCTATTCGCAAATCCTGCCGGGCATTCCCACCATCCGCGTGTTCGAGGCGCTGGCCTGCGGCATTCCGCTGCTCAGCGCGCCCTGGGAGGATGCCGAGGGGCTTTTCCGGCCAGGCACGGACTACCTCGTGGCACGCGACGGGGAGGAGATGCGTCGGCACATGGTCGCCGTGGCGGAGGATGCGTCGCTGCGGGAATCTCTCGTGAGGCACGGGCTGCAGACGGTGCGGGCGCGCCATGGCTGCGAGCATCGCATGCACGAGTTGCTGGCCATCGCCGACAAGCTGAAAGCCGCACCGGCCAGAATGGGAAGTGCCGCATGAAGATCGCCTTCTATGGCTCCAGCCTGCTGTCATCCTACTGGAACGGCGCAGCCACCTATTACCGCGGCCTGTTGCACGATTTGTCGCGCCGGGGCCACGACATCACCTTCTACGAGCCCGACGCCTTCGACCGTCAGCAGCATCGGGACATGGAGCCGCCGGATTGGGCGCGATCGGTCGTGTATCCGGCTACGGTGGACGCCTTGCGTGCCGTTGTGGCCGAAGCGGCGGAAGCCGATGTGGTGGTTAAGGCGAGCGGCGTCGGCGTGTTTGATGACGACTTGATCGAGGGCGTCATGGCCGCGGCGCGTCCGGACGCTATCCGGATCTTCTGGGACGTGGACGCTCCGGCCACGCTGGCCGAGATCACGCCGCAGCCGGAGCATCCGCTTCGGCGCACCCTGCCGTTGCTGGATTTCGTGCTCACTTATGGCGGCGGCCCCCCGGTCAAGCTCGCCTACACATCGCTCGGTGCGCGGCGCTGCGTGCCGATCTACAACGCCGTTGATCCCGCCACGCATCATCCGGTGCCGGCCGAGCCGCGCTTCCGGGCCGACTTGTCCTTTCTGGGCAACCGGCTGCCCGACCGGGAGGCACGGGTCGAGGAGTTCTTTCTGCGGCCTGCGGCGCTGTTGCCGGAGCGGAACTTCCTGATCGGCGGCAATGGCTGGCACGACAAGGCCATGGGTGCAAATGTGCGTCACCTGGGCCATGTCTACACGCGCGAGCATAACGCCTTCAACACATCGCCGCTCGCTGTGCTCAACATCGCCCGCGACAGCATGGCGCAGACCGGGTGGTCGCCGGCGACCCGCGTGTTCGAGGCCACAGGTGCCGGCGCCTGCTTGATCACCGATGACTGGGTCGGGCTCGACATGTTCCTGACAGAGGGCGAGGAGGTCCTGGTGGCGCGCGATGGCCGTGACGTCGCCGAGCACCTCGCTGCCCTCACACCGGAGCGCAGCCAGGCCATCGGCGAGGCGGCGCGGCGCCGCGTGCTGCAGTCGCACACCTACCAGCGCCGCGGCGAGGAAGTGGACGCCTTGCTGCGCGCCGCCGCAACGCGGAGGGCCGCCGCATGAAGCTGGTTGTGCTGGGGCTCACCCTGTCATCCTCATGGGGCAACGGCCATGCGACCACCTACAGGGCGCTGCTCCGTTCCTTCGCCCGGCGCGGCCACGAGGTGCTGTTCCTGGAATGCGACAAGCCCTGGTATGCGGCGCATCGCGACCTGGCGGAGCCGGATTTCTGTCGCCTTGCGCTGTATCGCGATCTGGCGGAGCTGAAGAACTGGCAGGCGGAGATCCGGTCCGCCGATGCGGTAATGGTGGGCTCCTACGTGCCTGATGGCGTGGCGGCCGGGCGCATGGCGCAGTCCACGGCACGCGGCCCCGTCGCCTTCTACGACATCGACACGCCCGTCACCCTGGCCAAGCTGGAGAAGGGCGACGAGGAGTATATCTCGGCCGAGATCATCCCCGGCTATGATCTTTACGGCTCCTTCACCGGCGGCCCGACGCTGGAAGTGTTGATGCGGCGCTACGGGTCGCCTATGGCGCGGGCCTTGTACTGCTCGGTCGACGTGGCGGCGTACCAGGCGGTTGAGGTGCCGCGGCGCTGGGACCTCAGCTATCTCGGCACCTACAGCGCGGACCGTCAGCCGGTGCTGGAGCGGCTGCTGCTGGAGCCCGCGCGGCGCGCGCCGCATTTGCGCTTCGCGGTTGCCGGGCCCCAGTATCCGGCCGACATCGCATGGCCGGAAAATGTGGAACGGCTGGAGCATGTGCCACCGGCCGGGCATGCCGCCTTCTACAGCGCCAGCCGTTACACGCTGAACGTCACGCGGGCCGACATGGTACGCGCAGGATACAGCCCGAGCGTGAGGCTGTTCGAGGCCGGTGCCTGTGGCAGTCCGGTAATCTCCGACCGCTGGAACGGCATCGGCGATCTGCTCGAGCCGGAAAAGGAAATCCTGCTTGCGGACAGCCCCGAGGACGTGCTGCGGGCACTGGGGCGTGACGAAGCGGCGCGCGACCAGCAGGCTGACGCGGCGCGGCGGAGGATCCTGCAGGCGCACAGCTCGGAGCATCGCGCCGTCGAGCTGGAAGCGATGCTGATCGAGGCGGGCGGCATGAAGACAGCCCGGCAAGAGGCCGGTGAGAGGAAGAGCGCATGAGCACGTCCCTGGCTCGCAACGTCCTGGTAGCCGGGGGGGCCGGGTTCCTGGGGTCCCATCTCTGCGACGCGCTGATCGCCTCCGGCGCCCATGTGGTGGCCGTGGACAACCTGCAGACCAGCACGGGCGACAATCTGCGCCATCTGCAGCGGTCGCCGCGCTTCACCTTTGTCCGCGCCGACATCATTGAGGAGCTGCCGGCCTCGGCACTGCCCGAGCGCCTCGACCGCGTGTTCAACCTGGCCTGTGCCGCCTCGCCGCCGCTGTACCAGGCGGATCCCGAGCACACGATGATGACCAACGTGGTGGGCACGCGGAACCTGTTGCGCCTTGCGGAGCGGCATGGCGCGCGTTTCCTGCAGGCCTCCACCAGCGAAGTGTATGGCGACCCCGAAGTGCATCCGCAAGCCGAGGATTACCGCGGGCATGTCAACTGCACCGGCCCCCGGGCCTGCTACGACGAAGGCAAGCGCGCGGCGGAGGCTCTCTGCTTCGACTTCGACCGGCAGAAGCGGGTGGAGCTCCGCCTCGTGCGCATCTTCAACACCTACGGTCCGCGTATGCACAAGGATGACGGACGCATCGTGTCCAATGTTGTCAGCCAGGCGCTGAGCAATGCCGCGCTCACCGTGTATGGCGACGGCACCCAGACGCGCTCCTTCTGCTTTGTCGCCGATCTGGTGGAGGGACTGATGCGCGCCATGGAGCATGAAGGCGTGCAGCCGGGACCGATCAACCTCGGCAATCCCTTTGAATGCACGGTTCTGGAGCTGGTGCAGCGGGTGCTGGCCCTGACCGGCTCGCAGTCGCGCGTGGTCTTCCACCCGCTGCCGCAGGACGATCCGCGCCGGCGCCGCCCGGACATCGTCCGGGCGCGGGAGATCCTGGGATGGGCGCCCCGCACGGAGCTGGCGGATGGCCTGAAGAAGACCATTGCCTGGTTCCGCGAGCAGGAACAGGAAGCCGAGGAGGGCTACCGCCTGTCGGCCGACTAGCGCCGGTCGCGCGCCAACCCCAGCGCCTTTCCGGCCAGGACCGGCGCCGCCATCAGCGTGAGCGCGCCCAGCAGGCCGAGCGCCGCAACGCCGATTGCCAGACTGTCGCGAAGGCGGCTGGTGACGGCTTCATGCCGCACTGCCTTCACGCGGTCTCCGAACGGTCCGTCAATGCCGGGATCGTTGTTGATCGGCTGGAACAGATTGCCCTCGGGTTCGGCGGGGGCGCGGTTCTGGTCGAGCTGTCCCTCCCACATGCTGGCGGCGATGCGGTCGCCCACTGCCGGCGCGAGAGCTTGTCCAACCGCCATTTGCATGGTCGACCGCCCGACCCAGACGTCGCGCACCGGGCGGTTGATCGCGGACAGGATCGCCCGGGCGCAGAGCCGGGGATCGAAGACAGGGTCGGGGGCGATCTGCGCCTTGCCCGTGTGGTTGCGCGTGCGCAGGAATTGCGGCGTATTCACTGCCGGAAGGTACACCGTTACCAGCTTCACAGCCGATCCGGTATGGATCAGCTCACTGCGAAGACTGTCGGTGAAGCCGTGCAGCGCCGCCTTGGCGCCGCAGTAGGCCGCCTGCAACGGCGCTGCCCGGATGGCGAGGGTGGAGGAGACCTGGATGATCACGCCCCGGTTGCGCGGCCCCATGCGGCGCAGCGCCGCCTGGGTGCCGAAGACCTGGCCCAGATAGGTGACCTCCGTCACCCGGCGATATTCGTCCGGCGTCACCTCCATGGCGGGACTGATCACCGTCGCCATGGCATTGTTGACCCAAGCGCCAATCGGACCGAGCTCCGTCTCGACACGCGCCGCCGCGGCTTCCAGTGCATCGGCATCCGCAACGTCGGCCTCGATGGCCAGGGCAGCCACGCCGGCGGCCTTCAGCTCCGCCTCGGTTGAGCTCAGGGCCTTCTCCCCACGCGCCAGAACGGCCACGGCCCAGCCCTCCTGAGCCAAGGCCAGGGCGGTGGCCCGGCCGATGCCCATCGACCCCCCTGTGACCACGGCGACCTTTGATTGCTTCATGCATTCCTCCTGCCTGTGCCTAAGGAACGGCGCAGACGGCCGCGGGTGTCATGGCTTGGGCGGTTGTTCCGCATCCCTGCGGCGGCGAGCGCGTTTCAACCCTGCCCCAAGCGAGGCAATGAAGGAGCAGATCCATGGCCACGAAGACCAAAGCCCCCGAGAAGAAGGCTGCCGACGCGAAGGGCGCCGAGGCAAAGGACACCCAGGTGAAGGGCACCGAGGCAAAGGGCACCGCGACCAAAGCCGCCCCCGGCAAGAAGCCCAACGCCCTACAGCAGCCGCTTCAGCCCTCGGCCGAACTGGCCAGCGTGGTCGGCGACAAGCCCCTGCCGCGTGGCGAGGTGGTGAGTAAGGTGTGGAGCTACATCAAGGAGCACAATCTGCAGGACAGCGAGGACCGTCGGTCCATCAACGCCGACGAGAAGCTCAAGAAAGTCTTCGGCAAGAACAAGGTAACCATGTTCGAGATGAACAAGCACCTTTCGCAGCACCTGAAGTAGTCGCCGCAGCCGGCCGGCGCGTCGTTTGCAACGGCGCTGTCCGACGAATGTTCATCGCCCATGCGAACGGTCCTTGTTTTCAATCCTTCGGCCGGCGAGGGCGAACAGCCCGTGCAGGCCTTGACGCACGAATTGGCGGCCGGCGGCCTGACGGTCGCCGCCTTCCCCTCCAAGGAAATCGTGCAGGCGCTGGGCGAGCCCGCCGACCTGGTGATCGTGGCCGGCGGCGACGGCACGGTGACGGAAACCGCCCTGGCCATGTCCGGCAGCAGCGTACCCCTGGCGATCCTGCCTTGCGGCACCGCCAACAATCTCGCCCGCGCACTGGGCGGTTGGTCGGATGCGGCGGCGCTGGCTGCAGGCTGGAGGGACGCCGCGTCACGGCCGCTATCCATCGCAGACATGCGCTGCGGGACGGAGCATCGCAGCTTCATCGAGGCGGTGGGCTTCGGTGCCTTTGCCAAGGCGGTGCGCATCGCTGACCGGACCGGGCTGAAGGGTGTGGAGGCTGGCCGGGCCGCCTTTGCCGCTGCGCTGCGCGAGGCAGCGCCCCTGGATCTGCGGCTGATCCTGGATGGTACGGAGCACCGCACCAGCACCTTGTTGCTGGAGATCATGGCGGTGCCTCAATTCGGCCCTCGGCTGACCCTTGCGGCGGATCTGCGGGCCGGTGAGGGCCAGGTGGCGGTGGTGTCGCTGGCGCCCGCACGCAGGGCCGAAATGGAGGTCTGGCTGGAACGGCCGGACGCAGCTCCCGCGCCCGTCGAATGTCGGCTCGCCAGCCATGTTCAGGTGGATTGGGATGGCGGCGCGTTGCGGGTGGACGATGCCCACATGACGATCGGGGCACCCTGCAGGCTGGAGGTTTCGCTGCAGGAAAAGACATTGCGGCTGATGACGCCGCGCGAGACGGAGATGCGCTGTGACCGATGAAGCGGAACTGTTGGAGATCGGCCGCATGGCGCGCGAAATGGCGGCGTTGGCAGGGGCGGAAATGGCCGCTGGGCTGCGCCGGCAACCGGCGGTGCGCTACAAGGCAGCGCCCTCGGGCGGGGAAAGCCTGCGGGACCCGGTCTCCGAGGTGGACGAGACGGTCGAAGTGATGATCCGCGAACGGCTGGCGGCCCGCTTCCCGCATCACGACGTGCTGGGAGAGGAATTGGCGGGGCGTCCCGCGCCGGAAAGCCGCTTTCTCTGGGCCATCGATCCGGTGGATGGCACGGCGAACTACATCAACGGCTTTCCGCTTTTCGCCGGCTCGGTCGGGGTGCTGCATGACGGCGTGCCGATTGCCGGCGCCGTCTGGTGTGCCGCGAGCCACGCCCTGGGCCCCGGCGTTTATCATGCCGTGCGGGGCGGCGGGCTGATGTTCGAGGGTGAAGCCCTTCAGCCACGCGTCAACCCGGATGTGCGGCGGCGGCTCGCCGGCTTCGTGGACGCCTCTCCACGATCGGCCAGTGGGTGGGAGCCGCGACGCACCGGCTCCGCCGCGATCGAATGCGCCTTCGTGGCCGCCGGCCTGTTGGAGGTCGCACGGTTCGAACGGCCGAATCTATGGGACGTGGCGGGCGGCTTCGCCCTGGTCGAGGCCGCGGGGGGAGCCGTGCTCCAGCAGACCGACGATGGCTGGCAGCCCTTCCGCACTTTCCTGGAGGAGGGACGCGATCCCGGATCGTGGCGCCGGCCCGTGCTGATCGGGACGCGGGAAGCTGTGGAACGCCTGGCCTCCAGTGGGGCCTAGGCAGGTTGGAGCGGAGTTTCAGTAGTCCGCCCTCCTCCATGCATCAGGTCCGATAAGAATCATTATGTCAATTCGACACGGGGTGCCCGCAGCGTGGGGCGCCGGCTTGGCAAGTCCCAGGCGGCGCGCAGCTTGTCGGCCGCCTCGCACAAGGCTCCGCCAATCTGGGCCTCCCGCCCCTGCATGATGGCTACAGGACCGGTGCATTGCAGGATCATCACCGCCGCTCCGCGGTGAAGCGCAGTGGTCATGCTCTGAATGCCGTCCAGGTACTCGCCGCGTCCCAGGGCGTAGCCGCGTGCGCGAGCCTCCGCGACCAGGCTTAACACCCGAGCCTTGTCGGTCACGGTTGCGGCCGTGTGGGCTTGCAGCCGAACATCGTCCAAGGCGCGCGCGGCTTCGGCCTCCGGCAAGGCGGCCAGTCGGGCACGAAGCTGCGCGGGAGCGTCGGCCGGGAACCGGTGGCCGATTGGCGCGCTGACCATCAGCTCAGCGTTGGGTTCGGCCTTGCCGATGCAGGAGAAACTGCCATCCCGGTTCGCCCGGGTCAGAATGCAAGGCAGGCCAAGCGCCCGGGTCAGGCGATCCAGCACCGCCTGCACAACCGTTTCGCGCTGGCTCCGCCGCAAGGTGACAGCGAGGTCCAGCATCAATCCCGCCGCAAGGGCATAGCGCTGGCGCTCGGGATCGTGGATGGCCCAACCCTGAGCAACCAGGGTCCGCAGGATCTGCAGCCCATGGCTCTTGGTCAATCCGAGTTGCGCCGCCACGGAGGCAAGGCTGATCCCCGCATCCCCGGCCATGTCCAGCAGCCGGATGATGGCGAGGCATTTCTCCACCGCCGGAACACCGGGAGAGGCTGGATTGGGGTGCAAGCGACGGCTCCGGCCGGGTGTGGTCCGATTGACAGCAGGGCGGCAACGCCCGCAAGATCGAACTTAAGAACAGCGTTCTGTATAGAGAACGCCGTCCAAACAGGCAACCAACACAGTTGGAGATGGCCGTGCGCAGGCTGATCAAGGGCGGAACGGTGCTGCCCATGGAGGATGGTTCCGCCATCCTCCCGGGCGGCGAGGTGCTGATCGAGCATGACCGGATCCTCGCCATCGGCCACGCCCTCGACGCGGCGGGGGCCGAGGTGATCGACGCCCAGGGCGGACTGGTCATGCCGGGTCTGGTGAATGCGCATCTGCACAGCTGGCAGACCGCCATGCGCGGCATTGGCGGCGACTGGGCCGGCACCGATTACTTCCGCATCGCCCACGGCGCCATCGCCCCGCGCTACCGGCCGGAAGACCTGCGCATCGGCACGCTGGTGGGCGCCCTGGCGCAGCTGGAGGCCGGCGTCACGACCCTGTTCGACTGGTGCCATGGCAATGCCACCCCCGAGCACACCGACGCCGCGCTGGACGGGCTGATGCAGAGCGGCCTGCGCGCCGTCTTCGGGCATGGCACGGTGAAGCCGAAGCCGAAGCCTGGCGAAACGCATTTCTCGCAGGTGCCGCATCCCGCCGCGGAGATTCGTCGCCTGCGCAGAGGACCGCTTGCCAGCGACGATGCGCTGGTGACGCTGGCCGCCTGCATCCTGGGCCCGGATTATTCGACGCTGGAAGTATGCCGGGCCGATTTCGCCCTGGCGCGGGAATACGGGCTGCTCTCCTCCGCCCATGTCTGGGGCAACAGCAATAGGCTGGTCCAGGGCGGCTACCGCACCATCGCCGCCGAGGGCCTCCTGGGCCCGGACCACAACCTGGTGCACGGCACCTATATCGACGATGACGAGTTGCGGATCATCGTGGATAGCGGCGCGTCCGTGACCTCCACCGCCGCCGCCGAACTGAAGAGCGACGTGCGTGAGCCGCTGAGCTGCCGCGTCGCGCGCATGGGCGGACGGCCCTCCATCGCACCGGACAGCGAGGTGCTGAATGGCGGCAGCATGTTGGATTGCATGCGCTTCGCACTGCAGGCACACCGCATTTTCAACAACAACCACGAAGTGGCCCGCAGCAGCGCGGCACCGCGTCCGCTGGAAGTTGCGACGCCAGGTTCGCCGATCCAGACCATTACGCTGCGGCATGAGACGGTGCTGCACTGGGCAACCCTGAACAACGCCCGGGCGCTGCGGATGGACCATCGCATCGGCTCCCTGGTACCGGGCAAGCTGGCCGACATCATCGTCATCGGGCGCGACAGCCTGGGCATGATCGGCGCGCGCGACCCGGCGCAGGCGGTGATCCAGTTCGCTAGCCCCGCCGATGTGCGGATGGTGATGGTCGGCGGCCGCATCCTGAAGCAGGATGGTCAATTGCTGCATCCGGGGCTTGCGGCGCTGAAGGCCCGGCTGCTCGAATCGGCGGGCTACCTGCTGAAGGGCATCGAAGGCGTCGCCTGATGCAGAAGGCCCGGGCCGGGCTTCCTGGCTGGGGACGCCACGCGGGAGCAACCCGCGGGCTGGAGGAAACACGGCGGCGGTGGTGGCGGCGGAGGCTCTCTTCCGGCGCCTTGCTGCATTCGAGGAAGGATCTGCACCATGCAAAGGCGTTCACTTCTGCAAGGGCTCGGCGCCGGCACCGCCGCGCTGGCCCTGCCAGCGCGGCTGCGCGCCGCCTCGGCCACCACGCTGCGCTTCACCCCGCAGCAGGATCTGATCACTCTCGATCCGGTGCTGAGCACCGGCTACATCACCCGCAACTACGCGTACATGGTCTATGACACACTCTACGGGATGGACGCGCAGTACCGCGCGACGCCGCAGATGGTGGCGGGCCACCGCGTCGAGGATGACGGGCTCCGTTGGGAGCTGACGCTGCGCGACGGACTGCTTTGGCACGATGGCGAACGGGTGCTGGCGCGCGATTGCGTGGCCAGCCTGCAGCGCTGGGGCAGGCGCGATGTTTTTGGCGGCACGCTGATGGCAAGCACCGACGAGCTTTCGGCGCCGGATGACCGCACCATCCGCTTCCGCCTGAAGAAACCCTTTCCCATGCTGCCGATCGCGCTGGGCAAGGCCGCCGTGCCGGTCTGCGCCATGATGCCCGAGCGGCTCGCGCAAACCGATCCGTTCAAGCCGGTGCCGGAGATCGTCGGCAGCGGACCATTCCGCTTCAAGGCGGATGAGCGCGTGCCGGGCTCCATGAACGTCTACACCAAGTTCGAGAAGTACGTGCCGCGTCCGGATGGCACGCTTGGCTGGACCTCGGGCCCCAAGGTGGTGCACTACGACCGCGTGGAGTGGCGGACCATCCCCGACAGCGGCACCGCCACGGCCGCGCTGCTGTCCGGTGAGCAGGACTGGCAGGAATACGCCTATCACGACCAGATGGCGCTGCTGCAAGCCTCGCGCAACATCAGCGTGCGCACGCTGGATCCGACCGGCTTCGTGGCCATGCTGCGGCTGAACCACCTGCACGCGCCCTTCAACAATCCCGCCATCCGCCAGGCCCTCTGGGGCGCACTGAGCCAGAGCGACTGCATGCACGCCGTGGTGGGGGTGGACGACCCCGCGCTGTTCCATGTTCCGCTGGGCTTCTTCTGCCCGAACACGCCGATGGCCTCGGGTGCCGGGCTGGAGCCGCTGCAGGGTCCGCGCAACCTGGACCGCGCCCGCGAAGCGATCCGCGCCGCCGGCTACAAGGGCGAGAAGGTGGTGATCATGGCAGGCAACAACACCGCCGCCGGGATGGCGCTGGGCTATGTCACCGTGGACCTGTTGACGCGGCTCGGCATGAATGTCGAGATCTACGCGGTGGAGTTCAACGCCATGCTGCAACGGCGCAACCGGCGCGGCCCGGTGGCCGAGGATGGCTGGAGCGGCTTCGTCACCACCTGGTCGGGCATGGAGTGGCTGAACCCCGCTGGACACATGGCGCTGCGGGGTGACGGCAGCTATCCCGGCTGGTCGCAGGATGCGCGCATCGAGGAACTGCGCACCGCCTGGTTCGACGCGCCCGACGAGGCCGCGCAAGCCGCCATCTGCCGTGAAATCCAGATCCAGGCGATGCAGAGCGTGCCCTACCTGCCGCTCGGCCAGTACATGCAGCCGACCGCGCATCGCAACAGCATCACCGGCGTCAATGACGGCTTCGCGACGTTCTGGAATGTGCGGCCGGCCTGAGGGAGGACAACACGCCATGCAGCAACTGGAAGCGATCCGGCAATCGGCGCTGGACTGGATCACGGCGAACGAGGCGCGGCTTTCCGCCTTCAACAAGCGCATCTGGGACCATGCCGAGCCGGCCTGGCGCGAATACAAATCGGTGCGCGACTACGTGGAGATCTTGCGGGCCGAGGGCTTCACCGTCGAGGAAGGCTCGGGCCAGATGCCCACCGCCTTCGCCGCGAGCTGGGGCGAAGGCGGGCCGGTGCTCGCCAGCTTCTCGGAATATGACGCGGTGCCGGGCAATTCGCAGCAGGTGGTGCCGCACAAGGCCCCGCGCGAGGGTCTTCATCCCTATGCCGCGGGCCATACCGATCCGCATTCGGTGCTCGGCACCGCAGCGCTGACGGCGATCCTGGCGGCAAAGGCCGCGATGCAGCAGCACGGCGTGGCGGGACGGCTGAAGCTGTTCGGCGAACCCGCCGAGAAGGTCTGCGGCTCCAAGCCGATCCATGCGGCCAAGGGATATTTCAACGATCTCGACGCTGCGGTGGTGTGGCACCCCTGGCCCAGCAACACCGTAACGGGCGAGACGCATTTCGGCGCCTATTGGAGCGCGGTGATCAGCTTCGAGGCCGAGGCACCGGAGAAATGGGTCGATCCATCGCTGATGCCGATCGACGCCTCGCACGCCATTGCGCGCTGCCCCGGCTCCACCGACGCGCTGTGCCTGATGTACACCACCACCAAGTACACCAAGGAGGCGATGTTTCCACACACCGGCTCCTGGACGCTGAACGAGTTCATTCTGGGCGATGCCGGCGCGACTTCGGATAACCTGACCCCCCGCTTCAGCCAGATCCAGTATTCCTGGCGAGCTTCCTCGCTGGCCATCCAGGAGCAGATCTGGCGCGTGCTGGCCAACAATGCGCGGCAGGTGGCGGCGGCGACCGGCTGTCGCGCCTTCGTCCGCTGGGTGACCAAGACCCGTGTCGGCCTGCCCAATACGGCGATGACGGACCTCACCTGGGCCAACCTTCAGGCCGTGGGCGCGCCGCGCTATTCCGAGGAAGCGCTGGAATTCGGCCGCGCCATCCAGCGAAACCTGGGCCTCGATCCCATGCCCGACCCGTTCATTGAGGCTGTCAGCCGCCTGACGTCGCCGGAAGACAACGAGGCCAAGCTGCGTGCCGGACTGCCTCCCTGGCAGAAGCACCTCTCTGCGGATGATTACGTGGAGTATTCCTGGCACTGCCCGACGGTCCGGCTGCTGGCAGCGCGCCCGCGGCTGCGCCCGCCAGGCGCCGGCTATGCGTATCCGGCCTGGACCTACAACGCGCTAGGCGGGCTGCCGGCGGCGGTGGACCCGGGCATGTTCGTGGCCGGCCGGACCATGGCGCTGACGTTGCTCGACCTCGCAGCCAAGCCGGGCGCGCTGGTGGCCGCGCAGGAAGAGTTCCGCGAGCGCACCGGCGGCGGCGTCGGCGGATCGAAATGGGTTGGCCCCTTGCTGCCCGCCGATTTCGATCCGCCAGTGGACCTTCGTTGGCCGGAGTACGTCTCCACTCCACGCGGCGAGGAATGGTGCATGCCCACACCCCATGCGGGCACCGGCGCCGGCGAGCCGCTCTGATCCCCCCGCCCGGCCCGCCTGCTGAGGCGTGCGCCGGGCGGAAAATGCTCCGCTCACGAAACCCCTTTTGTTTCGTAACGTTGCGGGGCGGACGGGGAACAGCATGATTTTTTCGATGTGGAAGGGCGCGTCGGCTCCCGCGCGGATAGCGGCGGTGGCAACGGCCGTGGCGCTGGGAGGGTGCTCCGGGCGGCAATCGGCACTGGACCCGGCCGGCTTCGAAGCCAGAATGGTCGCCGAACTGTTCTGGTGGATGCTGGCGGCCGCCGCCCTGATCTGGATCGCCGTAATGGCGCTCGCCTGGTATGCGGCGCGGCGGCGTGGTCCTGCCTGGAGCGGGCGTGCCGCCGCCCGCCTGATCCTGGTTTGCGGCGCCATCCTACCCACGCTGGTGCTGGCGTTGTTGCTGGTGTTTGGCCTGCGCATGATGCCGCCGCTGCGGGCACCGGGCGAAGGGTTGCGGATCGCGGTGCAGGGCGAGCAATTCTGGTGGCGCGTCACCTATGAGCTGCCCGATGGCACGCGCATCCAGAGCGCCAACGAGATCCGCATGCCGCGCGGCCAGCGCACCGAGTTGATGCTGACGGCGCAGGACGTCATCCATTCCTTCTGGATTCCGCCGCTCGGCGGCAAGATGGACATGATCCCCGGCATGCGGAACCGGCTGGTATTGCAGCCGGAGCGGAGCGGCCGCTTTCGCGGCGCATGCGCGGAGTTCTGCGGCGCTTCCCACGCCCTGATGGCGCTGGATGCGCAGGTGATGGAACCGGAAGCTTTTGAAGCCTGGTTGGAAGCACGGCGCGAGCCGCCGCCACCCACGCCCGATCATCCCGGCGCGACGCTGTTCCTCGCACGGGGCTGCGGCGCCTGCCACACCGTTGCCGGAACACCGGCGCGAGGCCGGGTGGGTCCCGATCTTTCCGCCCTGTCCGAGCGGCCCAGCATAGCCGCCGGCATTCTGCCTAACGACGTGGCATCGCTCGACCGTTTCATCCGCTATCCGCGCGAGATCAAGCCGGGCGCACGCATGCCGGGCTTCGACACCCTGCCCGAAGGCGAAACCGCATTGATCGCCGCCTGGCTTTCCGAAGGGAGCATCCGGCGATGAGCGGCAGCGACGACCCTCGCCCCCATGCACAGGAAAGCACGGCGCAGGAAGACCGTCTGAACCGCGTCTGGGCCAGCGCGCCGGGCTGGCGCTACTGGTCGGCGGTGAACAACACGGAGGTCGGAGTGTGGTACACCGGCACCTCCTTCGTGTTCTTTCTGTTTGCCGGGGTGCTGGCCCTGCTGGTGCGCACTCAGCTGGCCCTGCCGGAGAACGACTTCCTGTCGGCCGGACTCTACAACCAGGCCTATACTCTGCATGGCACGGTGATGATGTTTCTGTTCGCCGTACCCATCTTCGAGGCCGTGGCGATCCTGCTGCTGCCTACCATGCTTGGCGCGCGCGACCTGCCCTTTCCGCGTCTCTCGGCGTTTGGATACTGGTGCTTCCTGATCGGCGGCGTATTTGTCTGCGGCTCTATCCTGTTCAACGCTGCGCCCGAGGCCGGGTGGTTCATGTACCCGCCGCTGACCACTGACGTGAAGCTGACCGGGATCGGTGCCGATATCTGGCTGCTCGGCCTGTCCTTTATCGAGGTCGCCTCCATCGCGGCGGCCGTGGAGCTGATCGTCGGTGTGCTGAAATGCCGGCCGCCCGGCATGCGCATCAACACCATGCCGCTTTACTGCTGGTACGTGCTGATCGTCGGCGGCATGATCCTGTTCGCCTTTCCGCCGCTGATCGCCGGCGACATCCTGTTCGAGCTGGAGCGGCTGGCAGACTGGCCCTTCTTCGACCCCGCCCGCGGCGGCGATCCGCTGCTGTGGCAGCACCTGTTCTGGATCTTCGGCCACCCGGAGGTCTACATCGTCTTCCTGCCCTCCATTGCGCTGATGGCGATGATCGTGCCGACCTTCTCCCGGCGGCCGGTGGTCGGCTATTCGTGGATCGTGCTGGCGGCGGTGGGCACCGGCTTCCTCAGCTTCGGGCTGTGGGTGCACCACATGTTCACCACCGGCCTGCCGATCATTTCGCTCGGCTTCTTCTCCGCCGCCTCCGAAGCCGTGGCGATCCCGACCGGTGTGCAGATCTTCGTCTTCATCGCCACCATGCTGGCCGGGCGCGTGATCTTCTCCACGCCAATGCTGTTCGCCGCGGGCTCGCTTGCCATCTTTGTGATCGGCGGGCTGACAGGGGTGATGGTGGCGATCGCGCCCTTCGACTGGCAGGCGCATGACAGTTACTTCATCGTGGCGCATCTGCATTACGTGCTGATCGGCGGCATGTTCCTGCCGCTGATCGCCGGCGCCTACTATTACATGCCGCTGGTGGTGGGAAAGAAGCTGTCTGACCGGCTGGGACGCTGGGTGTTCTGGCTGATGTTCTCCGGCTTCAACATCGCCTTCCTGCCAATGCACTTCACCGGCCTTCGTGGCATGCCGCGCCGCGTCTTCACCTATCCGGCCGGCATCGGCTGGGACTGGCTGAACCTTGTTTCCACCGCGGGCGCCTTCATCTTCGCCGCCGGCGTGCTGCTCTTCACCTGGGATGTGGTCTTCGGCCTGCGCCGCCGGGCGGCCTCGCCGCGTAACCCGTGGGAAGCGGGCACCATGGAATGGATTTCGCCGCATCCGGCACCGGATTACGGCATCCGATCCGTGCCGGAGGTGGCCTCGCGCTATCCGCTCTGGGACCAGCCGGAGCTGGCGCAGGAGGTGGAGCAAGGGCGCTGGTACCTCCCGGATGCCGAGGAAGGCCAGCGGGAAACCCTGGTGACCTCGGTCCTGGACGCGCGTCCGCTGCAATGCCTGCGCGTGCCGGGCAACAGCTTCATGCCGATGTTCTGCGCGGTGTTCATCGGGGCCAGCTTTATCGGCACCGCCTTTCACCTCTACTGGACGTCGCTCGCCCTCGGCCTTGTCGGCGTGGCAGGCATCATGGTCTGGCTGTGGCGGGGCACGGCCCTGATCCCCGAGAAGGACACCAAGCATGTCGGCCGGGGGCTGGAACTGACGCTTTATGTTTCGGGCCATCGCTCCGTCGGCTGGTGGGCCATGTTCATCACCATGTTCGGCGACATGACGGCGTTCGCCAGCCTGATCTTCGGCTACTTCTACTTCTGGACCATCCACCAGCAATTCCCGCCTCTGCACATGGACGGCACGCCGCGTGGCCCGGGCCTGTTCTGGCCCATGACGGCGCTGCTGCTGCTCGGCCTCGCCTGGGGCGCCATGCTGTGGGCGCGGGCGCGCAACACGGCCGGCAGCGCAGCGGGACTGCGCTTCGGCCTCGTGCTGGCGGCGCTGGCGGCGCTGGGCAGCGGCGGCGCCATGCTGCTGGCGCCGTGGACCGAAGGGCTGCAGCCCACCGCCCATGCCTACGATGCCAAGGTGTGGGTGCTGATGATCTGGACAGCGCTGCACCTTGCCCTCGGCGTTCTCATGCAGGGCTACTGCCTGGCGCGGAGCTTCGCAGGCAAGCTCACCACGCGCTGGGACATCGACATCCACAACGTGGTGCTGTTCTGGCATTTCGTGGCACTGAAGGGCTTGGTGACGCTGGCGGTCACCACGCTCGTGCCGCTGCTGGCCTGAAGGGGACGGCAATGGTTCTGCGCCTGCGCAAGCGCGCCGATCTCTGGACGCTGCTGATGCCGCCCACGATCTGGGCGGTGCATTTCCTGTTCTGCTACGTCGCCGCGGCGGTGAACTGCGCCCGGCTCGGCGGCATTCGCCTGACGCAGCCGGGACCGAGCCAGAGCTTCGCAAGCCTGTGGATGGCCCAGATCGCCATCGCCGCCGCCACCGTTGTGGCCCTGGCGCTGATCACCCTTTTTGCCCGGCAAGCCTGGCGGCAATGGGGCTTCGGTGTTGATGACCCGCCGCACGATGCAGCGACGCCCGAGGACAGGCAGCGCTTCCTCGGCTATGCCACCCTGCTGCTGGCCGCGCTCAGCTTTGTCAGCGTGCTGTTCATCGCCCTGCCCGCCTTCCTGATCAGGGATTGCCGCTGATGCGCCGCGTCGCGTTGCCGGCTGGCGGTGCCGTGCTGGTGCTGGCCTGGGGCGGCCCTTTCTCGCTGCTGTTCGGCACGGGTTTTACCGGCGGCATGGCGGTGCACATGGCGGTGGTGGCCATCGCCGCGCCGCTGCTAGCCGTGGGCCTCGCAGGCGGACGCCTGGATCCGCTCGCCCGCCATTGCTGGATCGGGCCGATCGGTGCCTCGCTGGTCGAGTTTGCGGTGGTATGGGGCTGGCACCTGCCCACCCCGCACGATGCCGCGCGCGGCGGCGGATTGCCTCTGGTGCTGGAACAGGCAAGCTTCCTGCTCAGTGGCCTGCTGCTCTGGCTCGCCGCGCTGCGCCCCGGGCAGGGGCCCGCAGGCATCGTGGCGCTGCTGCTCACCTCCATGCACATGACGCTGCTGGGCGTGTTGCTGACCCTGGCGCCGCGCCCGCTCTATGACCATGCGGGACACGCTGCGCCGCACGGTTTGTCTGCAATGGAGGATCAGGCGCTGGGCGGTGTGGTCATGCTGCTGGTGGGCGGCGCCGCCTATCTGGCCGGCGGGCTGGCACTGGCGGCGAGGCTCCTCGGCCCCGACCCGGACTCCGCCGGACAGCCAGCGCAAGGAAAGGACGCCGCATGAACATCCGCCTCACGTGGCGCCGCGCGGCGCTGGCACTCGGCGGCGTCCTGGCAGCCGGGTTCCTCTTTGCTTGGTCGGGGCTGTTCCATGTCGGTGCCACCGGCGGGCACTGGGCCGTGACCAACTGGTTCCTGCACTGGGTGATGCGCAACTCGGTGCGCACCGCCGCGCTGACCGTTGAGGCGCCGCCGGATCTGGACGATCGCGCGCTGGTAGCGCGCGCCGCGGGCCACTACGCGACCGGCTGCGCCCCTTGCCACGGCGCCCCGGGCGAGAAGCAGAACCCGGTGATTGCGCAGAGCCTGCCGGCACCGCCGGATTTCTCCCATGCGCTGGATCCGTGGAGCCCTCAGGAGTTGTTCGTGATCGTGCAGCAGGGCGTGCGCTATTCCGGCATGCCGGCTTGGATCGAGCCCATGCGACGCGACGAGATCTGGAGCGTGGTGGCGTTTCTGCAGCGCATGCCTGCGATGTCTTCGCAGGACTACCAGGCATTGTCGGTTGGCGATGGACGTCCGCCCGGCGCCGGGCTGCACGCCCTTTCCGCCCCGGCGCCGGAGGCCGTCGCCGACTGCGCGCGCTGCCATGGCCGCGACGGCGTCGGCCGCGACGGCGACGCCTTCCCCATCATCGCTGGCCAATCCGAAGCCTATCTTCTGGAAACGCTGCGCGCCTTTGCCGGAGGCACCCGCCGCAGCGGCATGATGCAGCCCGCCGCGGCCCGCGCCACGGACGAGGATCTGCAGGGGCTTGCCGCGCACTACGCCGCGCAGCCCCGCGTCGCCGCGCCCGCCCCTTCCGTGCAGGACGCGGTTCTGGAAGAGGGCGGCCTGATCGCGCGAGAAGGCATTCCGCTGGCCCAGGTTCCCGCCTGCCTGTCCTGCCACGGCGCCGCCGCCCTGGCGCGCAACCCGGCGTGGCCGCGCCTGGACGGGCAGCACGCGGACTACCTGGAGGGGCAGCTGGCCGCGTGGCGGGACGGGGCGCGTGGCGGCGGCACACAGCGCGAGGTGATGGCCACCGTGGCCGAGAGGCTGACGCCCGGTCAGGCCCGCGCCGTGGCTGCCTGGTTCGCCAGCCAGCCGGTGCGATGAGCCGGCCTTCTCACCTGTCCGGCTTGTCGCCGTAGAGCTGGCTGATCGTGACGCCGTCCCGCAGGGCGTTGCCGGCCGCGACATGCGTGCGAAACTGCCGCGCCGCTGCCTCAACCATCGCCAAGCGTAGTCCGTGCGCACCGGCAAAGGCCTCCACGGCGTCGAGGTCCTTGAGCAACTGGCGGGCATATCCGGTGGGCGGCTCGAATGCGCGTGCCTGCATGCGTGGATAGATCCGCCGCAGCAGATTGCTGTCGGCATGCCCCCCGGCCAGGCAGGCCGGCAGGGCAGCGGCATCGAGCCCCGCCGCCTCGGCCAGGGCAAGCGCCTCGGCCATCACCACATAGCCGGCGCCGACAATGGCCTGGTTCAGCACCTTGGCCACCTGCCCTGCCCCGACCTCGCCCATGCGGGTTACCTGGGCACCCAGCGCCTGCATTACTGGCAGGGCGCGTGCCACATCCGCCTCCGCCCCGCCGGCCATGATCGTCAGCGATCCGTCCAGCGCGGCCTCCGGGCCGCCCGAAACGGGCGCATCCACCCAGGCGCCGTTGCGCTCCCCCCGGAGCCTTGCCGCCATTTCGCGCGTCCGCGCCGGGTCGGCGGTGGAATGGTCGATCAGCAGCGTGCCGGGCGCGGCGCCGGCAGCCAGTCCGTCCGGGCCGAATACCACCTCCTGCACCGCATCCGTGTGCAGCACGCAGGCGAGCAGGATGTCGCAGCCCGCAGCGAGTGCGGCCGGCGTTTCCGCCGCCACGGCGCCGTGCGGCAACACGGTGTCCAGCCGCTCCGGCTCGCGGTTCCACACCGTGACGGCGAAGCCCTGTTGCAGGAGGCGCCGTACCATGGCCTCGCCCATGAGGCCGATGCCGACAAAGCCAAGGCGCGGGAGGCTCATGGCGTGGTTCCTGTGCGGTAGGTCTCGCGGGCCGTGTCACGGAACAGCAAGGCCTGTTGATCCGGCGGCATGTCGGCGGTGATGCGCTTGAAGCCAGCGAAGATGGTGTCCAGCGAGGCGCAAAGGCTGTCCACGGGAAAGTTGCTGGCGAACATGCAGCGGGCGGCGCCAAAGATGGCGATCGTCTCGCGCACCACGCCGCGCTGATCCTCCACACGCCAGGCTCGGCCCGGCAGGCCGAGGCCGGAAATCTTGACCCGCGTGTTCGGACATCCGGCTAGGTGCGCCATGGCATCCCGCCAGCCGCGCAATCCTTCCTCGCTACGGTCGGCAGGCAGGCCAGCGTGGTTCAGCACGATCAGCGTGTCGGGGAAATCGCGCGCCAGCGCCACGGCCTCAGGCAAGTTCCACCAGGGTGTTTGCAGGTCGAAATGCAGGCCGTGGCGCGAAAGGGCGGCGTAGCCGCGCCGCCACGCCCTATCCGACATCAGGCTGCACTGCGTGCCAACATCCCGCGGGTCCTGCGGCCCGCCCGGCTTGTGCCGCACGGAGCGCACCAGGGGAAAAGCTGCCTGCGCGGCCAGCATTTCCGCAGCCTCCGGGCGATCGAGCCAGGCCTGCGCGACAATGGCATTCGGCCAGCCATGCCGCTCGGCCAGTGCCGTGGCGTAGCGTGTTTCGCCGAGCCCGTCTCCGGGATCCCATTCGGTCTCCACATATACCGTTTCGACAACCTCATGGCCGTCCGCGTCGCCGCGGTAGTCTTCCGGCAGGTAGGAGCGCTTGATGGCCTCGTAGTCGCCGTAGCGGAAGGGGATGCGGGCGGCGGGCAGCAGCCACGGATTGCGGCCGCGCCGCGGCTCCCAAAAATGCTGGTGCGCATCCACCATCGGGCCGTTCCAGCCGCCCTCCCCGCTCATGCCTTGGCGATGCCCAGCGCGCGCAGGAGGTCGGACGCCGTGGTGGCGTATTCGCGCGCGAAGCGCCCGGCCTCTTCCGGTGTTTCCCAGACCGGCACAATGCCGCGCTGCGCCAGCAGGTTGCGGACCTCCGGCCTAGCCTGGGCCCGGGCTGAAACCTCCAGCACACGCCGGAGCACATCGTCTGGCAAACCGCGAGGCGCGACCAGCGCAAACCAGTTCTCGAAGAACCATTCAATGCTGCCCTCGGCCAGGGTCGGCACGTTCGGCAGCACTTCCAGCCGTTTGCGGCCCATCACCGCCAGGCTGCGCGCCTGCCCGGCATCAATCAGCCCCTTGCCTTCGATGGGCGAGCAGGTGGCCATGCTGATGCCGCCCGCCACCACGTCCTGCATGGCTGGCGCACCGCCTTGCGACGGCACCCAGCGTACGGTGTCGGCCGCCATCCCGCCGGCGCGGAGAAGCCCGGCCAGGGCGATGTGCCAGGATCCGCCCAGGCCCGAGCCGGATGCGGTGTACTGTCCCTTTCGCCCTGCCTTGATGGCGTCGAGCATGTCCCTGACACTGCGCCACGGACTGGCGACGGCCACGGTAACGCCGGCGGGGATCGTGGCCAGGCGGGACAGGATGTCGAAGCTGTCCGGCGAGATCTCGGCCAGGGCCAGGGCGCGGAAGGTCGAGATCTCGGAAGAGGCGACACCCAGCGTGTAGCCATCCGGCCGCGCCATGCTGATGGCGGTATGGCCTACCACGCCGGAGCCGCCGGTGCGGTTCACCACGTTCACCGGTTGGCCGATCTCCTGCTCCAGCCCGGACACAAAGACGCGGGTCACGCTGTCCGCGCCGCCGCCCGCGGCCCAGGGCACGATCATGGTGACCGGCCGGACCGGCCAGGCCTGCGCCCGGACCAGCCTGGGCATGGCCAGTGTGGGCGCGGCCAGCAGGCCGCCGGCAAGCCATGGCAGTTGCCGCCTGTGCATCATGGAGTCCTTCCCTGCGGAGCGGCGCCGGCCCTCTCCAGCGGGGCCTGTGCGAACCGTCACTTGCCGGATTTGTCGGCGCCGCAGCGATGTCCGTCAATGGGCATCGGGCGACGTCGGGTCAGGCGTTTCGCGTGTAGTCCACGGGAATCTCAGTGGTGGACTTCATCTCCTCCATGGCGAACATGGAATTGACGTCGGACAGGTCAACCCGGTCGATCAGGCGCTGGTAGAGCGCGTCATAAGCCTGGATGCTGGGCACCACCGCCCGCAGCAGGTAGTCGATCTCGCCGCTCATCCGGTAGATGTCGAGGATCTCCGGAATGTCGGACACCGAGTTGCGGAAGCGCTCCAGCCAAGCCGCGTTGTGCTGGTTGGTGCGGATGGCAATGAAGACTGTAATACCGACATTCATGCGCTGCCGGTCTAGCAACGCGACCCGGCCGCGGATCACGCCCGCCTGCTCCAGCTTTTGGATGCGGCGCCAGCAAGGCGTCGCGGAAAGCCCCACGGCCTCGGCCAGCCGCGCGATCGGAATGGCGGCGTCGCGCTGCAGGAGCCGCAGGATCCTTCGGTCAAACTCATCAAGCTGTAGCTTGTCAGGGATCTGGATCATGCTCTCCTTCATACGGCAAAGATGAGATCACAGCCACCAAACGGAGCCTGTCCGGGCAATAGACTTCTAAGATCGGGTCGTTCGGTGGAATGGCATTCCAGAAATGCCAGCCTCGCGGCCGACAAGGCAAAAACATCCCCTCCCGCCCTGCCTAGACTTTGCGCCGATCCCGCTCGGCCAGAGCGGTCAGGCCGGAGGGAACCAACATGCTGATGATCCGATCGCCGTTCCAGGCGCTGGTGGATGCGGCCACGCTGGCGTGGCACGCCGGGGCGGAAGGGCGGGCGGCCCGTGTGGCGGAAGGGCTGGTGCCTTTTCTACGCCATCCCAAATTGCTGGAAGGTTTCGACTGCTCCTGTCAGCCACAACGGTACGTACGCCACAGGCTGCATTCCGATCCCGCGGGGCGCTTCGCCATTGCCGCCCTGGTTTGGCGGCCGGGACAGATGAGCCCGATCCACGCCCACCACACCTGGTGTGCCCTGGGCATCCATCGCGGCACCATGACGGAAACTTTCTATACGTCGCGGATCAAGGGCGGCGCGGGTCCCGAGATCCTCGGCGCTGAGCTGCGACGTCCGGGCGATTGCAGCCATGGGGACGCCGGCCCGGATTCGATTCACCGCCTAGCCAATCTGGGCTGCGACACGGCCGTGACCATTCATGTCTATGGCGTGGCGTACGACCGGTTCGCCAGCGATGTGAACCTTGTCTACGCCGCATAGGCGGTCGGCTCGAGTCAATGCCAAGCCACAGCTGGATCAAGGTAATCACGAAAAAGTGAAAATTCTTGCGGATCTTTACTCCTCTTTAACCGAGTTCGTTCACATTCCCGTGAGCGGCCCCTGCGGGTCGATAGACCTTCAGGAGCCCTCCCATGACTGCTCTCGGCGTTTATGTCGGCAACAACGTCAACGACCTGCACCGCTTCTCCTCCTGGCTCGGCGATAAGCCCGACTACGTTCACGGTGTGGTCGGCTACGCGAACTGGAAGGATTACGTCTCGTCGGCGGCGTGGCAGGCGAGCATCTGGAAGCCCACCGGCATCGATGTGCAGTGGTCGGTTCCCATCATCTCCAAGGAAGGCAACCTCGGCACCGCCGCCAGTGGCGCCTACAACCAGTATTACCGCCAGGTGGCCGAGGCCTTGCTGAAGAATACGCCAGGTGACGGGCCGATCATGGTCCGCACTGGATGGGAAGCGAATGGCGACTGGTTCTTCTGGAACGCGATCGGCAAGGAAGAAGCCTTCAAGGGCGCCTTCCGCCAGATGTCCAGCACCTTCAAGCAGGTGTCCGACCGCTTCAAGTTCGAGTGGAACATCAACCACGCCAATGGCGGCATCAATCCCGAGAGCATCTATCCGGGTGACGCCTATGTCGATGTGATGGGGATGGATTTCTACTACAAGCCCGAATTCCAGGGCAGCAACCCGGTGGCCGCCTTCGACCGCATCGTCAACGAGAAGTACGGCCTGAAGTGGTTCGAGGAGTTCGCCAAGGCGCACAACAAGCCCACCGCCTACTCGGAGTGGGGCGTGAAGGGCGACAATGCCGGCCCCTTCGTGCAAGCGGCCAAGGCGTGGTTCGACCAGCACAAGCCAATCCTGCAGAGCTACTGGGACTCCAACGCCGCCTATCCCGGCATGCTGTCCGACAATTCCGATCCGAAGACCGGTGCGGCCTTCAAGGCGGCGTTCCGGAACTGGGGCAGCGGCGAGATGGAGTGGGCGGATTTCGGTGGCAAGCAGGCCGCGCCGCCGCCGGTCGCCCCCACTGTTCCGAACAAGCCGACGCAGAATGGCGGCGACGCCACGGCCGGCAAGCCGCCGGGCAGCGACGATCCGGTCGACACGGCGCCGAAGCCCGCCCCCACCAAGCCGGATGCGCCGACAACCAATCCCGGCACCACCCCGGCCCCGCAGCCGGCCGAGGGCGCGGCCGCGAAGGCCAGCGCCGCCTGGACCCAGCAATCCTGGGGCGGATCGAACTGGACCGGCACGGACGGCAATGACTGGCACCAGTCGGGCGGCAAGACCGGCGAAACCATGCGCGGCGGCAAGGGCGACGACACCTATGTCGTGACCCACGCCAACGACAAGGTGGTGGAAACGGCCGGCGGCGGCATCGACACGGTGACAACCTGGCTCAGCTACACCCTGCCCGACCATGTCGAAAACCTGACCCTGTTCGGTAATGGCTGGACCAGCGGCACCGGCAACAGCCTGAACAACATCATCATCGGCAATGACGGCAACAACGTCCTGAACGGCAAGGGTGGCCACAACATCCTGACCGGCGGCAAGGGCAACGACACCTTTGTCATCGAGAAGGGCCTCGGCACCAACATCATCACCGATTTCCGCAGTGGCGAGGACAAGCTGCATTTCGACGGCTTCACCGGCATCAACAGCTTCAACGCGCTGAAGTCGACCGGCATCCAGTCCGGGCTGGACACGGTGTTCAAGCTCGCCGGCCATTCGGTGACGCTGCAGAACGTCAAGCTAGCCAACCTGTCGGCCGCGGACTTCACCTTCAAAGCGGGGGCGGCGCCGGCGCAGCCCAGCGCGCCGGTCGCCACCCCGGCCCCGCAGCCGGCCGAGGGCGCGGCCGCGAAGGCCAGCGCCGCCTGGACCCAGCAATCCTGGGGCGGATCGAACTGGACCGGCACGGACGGCAATGACTGGCACCAGTCGGGCGGCAAGACCGGCGAAACCATGCGCGGCGGCAAGGGCGACGACACCTATGTCGTGACCCACGCCAACGACAAGGTGGTGGAAACGGCCGGCGGCGGCATCGACACGGTGACAACCTGGCTCAGCTACACCCTGCCCGACCATGTCGAAAACCTGACCCTGTTCGGTAATGGCTGGG
>NZ_JBHRTN010000026.1:0-106391 GCF_042646265.1 Teichococcus globiformis | reverse complement strand
ACGTCCTGAACGGCAAGGGTGGCCACAACATCCTGACCGGCGGCAAGGGCAACGACACCTTTGTCATCGAGAAGGGCCTCGGCACCAACATCATCACCGATTTCGAGGGCGCCGGCCGCGCCGGCGGCGACACGCTGATGCTGAAGGGGTACGGCAAGGGCGCGTCGATCTCGCACCAGGGCAACAATGTCTTCGCTATCCACGCGGCGGATGGCTCGGTGGACCATCTTACGCTGAAGGGCGTGACCGGTCTCATCGCCAGCGATTACATCTTCGGCTGAGCCAGCGGCGGCCGGCTGACCGCCGGCCCCGCCCCGTGCCCGATCTAGGTTCCCTTGCCGGGTTCCGCTTTCAGTGCCTCCGGCCCGGCGCGGCCGGGGGTTTCCGTTATTCTCGGCATCGGCCTCCGCCCGGGCCTCGCTGGAATAACAGAAGCGCAGCCGGGTCCGGTCATTCGCGCCAGGGGCGACGCTCCCATAGCGCCCTTGCCGCAGCGTCGTTCCGCATGACGAAAGCCTGGTACTCAGCGCCCGTGATCGGCCTGAGGGGCAGGTTCAGCTTGGCGGCTTCGGCCCTGAAGGCGTCGCTTGCCAGCGCGGCACCAATGGCGGCCGTTATCCGCTCGCGGATTGCGGCGGGAAGGCCTGGCGGCCCCACGATGCCGCGGGCGGAACCGCCGATCACCTCGAACCCCTGTTCCCGAAAGGTCGGCACGTCGGGCGTTCCCGCCCAGCGCTCCGTGCCGCCCTGAGCCAATGCCCGGGCGCGCCCTTCCTTCAGCAGCGCGACACCCTCTCCCATGTTCAGCGAGCCGATGGCAAGACTGCCGCCCAGCAGGTCGGTAATGATCGGCGGCGTACCATTATACGGAATGTGCGACAGTCGGATATCGGCGGCTGCCTCCAGCGCAAGGCCCAGGAGGTGATCGTCGGAGCCGACGCCCGCCGTGCCATAGGCCAGCTCGCCCGGGCGCTGCCGCGCCGCCTGGCGCAGATCGTCCAGGTTCCGCCACGGGGAGTCGGGGCGGACGAAGAACCCGCCGGGATCGTCCACCACGTTGGCGAGAAAGGTGAACTCCGCGATGCGGTATTGCGGCTGCCGCTCGATCGCGATGGTGTTGGCGGCCGGGGTGGTGATGGCACCCAGGGTGTAGCCGTCCGGCGCGGCGCGGAAGATGGCCTCGAAGCCAATTTGCCCTGCCGCACCGACACGGTTCTCCACCACGAAGCGCGCGCCGGGCAGGTGTGGCTGAACGTGTTGCAGCAGCACGCGCGTCATCACGTCCACCCCGCCGCCTGCCGGAAAGGGCACGATCACCATGATGGGCCGGTCGCCCGGCCAGTCGGCGGCGCGGGCCGGTGCTGCCAGCACCTGCGCCGCTGCGAGTCCGAGAGCCCCCAGCGCGAGGCGGCGGCTTGGCGAGAAGTCTTTCATGGCATTGTTCTCCGTGCTTCCTGTGCTCGCGCGCGGATGCGTCAGCCGGTCGCGGGGGCGCCCGAGAGCTCCGCGACCAGGACGCCCAGCGCCGCCGAATCAAGCCCGCCCCGGCCGCCATTGACCAGCGCCTCCAGCATCTGGGCCGCCATGGCGGTGGCCGGGGCAAACACGCCATGGTCGCGCGTGGCGGCCAGGGCCAGGCGCATGTCCTTTCGCATCAGCTCGGCGCGGAAGCCGGGCGCCAGCGTGCCGTCGATGATGCGCTTGGCGTGGTTCTCCAGCACGAAGGACCGTGCCGAGCCGCCCAGCAGTGCCTGCCGCATGGCTTCCGGCTCCAACCCCGCCTTCCGCCCCAGCGCCAGCGCCTCCGACACTGCCTGCAACGTCGCCGCCACGAGCAGCTGGTTGGCCGATTTGCACACCTGTCCCGCTCCCGCCGGACCCAGATGCGTCAGCTTCTGCCCCACCGCTTCCAGCACCGGGCGCGCGGCGGCGAAGGCGACCGCTTCGCCGCCCACCATGCAGGTCAGCGTGCCTTCGCGCGCGCCACCCGGCCCGCCGCTCACGGGGCTGTCCAGCAGCTGCGCCCCGCGCTCCGCCGCCAGACGCGCGGCGAAACCTGCCGCCGGGGCTGCCGAGATGGTGCTGAAATCAATCACAACCGCGCCGCGCTCGACTGTCTCCGCCACGCCTCCGGGGCCGAACAACACCGCCTCCACGTCGGGCGTGTCGGGCAGACAGAGCGCGATGCAGGCGGCGCCGCGCGCGGCCTCGGCCGGGCTGTCGCACCAGCGCGCACCCGCTTCCTCCAGCGCGACTGCCTTGGCCCGGCTGCGGTTGGCCACGGAAAGGCGGAAGCCCGCGCGCTGCAGGTTGGCCGCCATCGCGGCGCCCATGACGCCCAGGCCGATAAAGGCAACAGGCGCGGGAGGTTGGATCAGGTCAGGGGTCATCGGCGTCAGCCCTTGCTGAGGGAGGATCGGATATCGTCGAGCAGCCGGTCCATGGCCGCCTGGAAGCCGGGGCCGTCTGCATAGCCGTCGGCTTCGCCCAGCCGCTCCAGGAAGCGGGCCCAGGTCGGGGTCGCCATGCCACGCCGGAAGCTGTCGTGATAGAAGGCGACCATCTCGTCGGTCATGCCGGCGGGACCCACCCATCCCTTCTGGTTGTCGGCCACCACGTCAAAGCCCAGCTCGCGCAGCGTCGGCACGCTGGGCTGGGATGGCGCGCGCTCGGCCGAGGCCACGGCGATCGGCTTGATGTCTCCGGACGCGACCAGCCCGCCCAACTCGTCCGAGGCCTGCACGCCCAGATCGATGTCTCCGCTCAGCAGCGCCTGAGCCACGGGGCCGCCGCCGGTGTAGGGCACGTGCAGGAACTCGGCGCCCGCGCGCCGCTCCAGCATGATGAACAGCGAATGCGACAGCGTGCCGGCTCCGGCGGAGCCGTGGGTGATGCGGCCGGGCTCAGCCCGCGCTTCCTCCATCACCTGCCGCA
Organism: Teichococcus globiformis; assembly: GCF_042646265.1. Lineage (NCBI taxonomy): Bacteria > Pseudomonadati > Pseudomonadota > Alphaproteobacteria > Acetobacterales > Roseomonadaceae > Roseomonas > Teichococcus globiformis. The sequence goes on along the minus strand of NZ_JBHRTN010000026.1, from coordinate 103,457 downwards.
TGTCGCTGAAACGGCCGCGCTTGCCGCGCACGCAGATGAAGTGCGCGTGGCGCGTCAGGCGGATCACCGAACGGAAGGAGGATTTGGGATCATAGGGCACCTCGCGATGCGCCGGCAGGGAGGTGCTCTCGCTGCCGCCCGCCAGCAGCAGGGTCAGCCCGTCGGGGGCGGCGCGCGCCACGCCTTCCGCCGCCAGGGCGCCACCCGCGCCGGGACGGTTCACCACGATCATGGGCTGCGCGATAAAAGACGCTGCGGCCTCGGCGATGGTCCGAGCGATGACGTCGCTGCCGCCGCCCGGGGCGAAGCCGACCACGAGTTGCACCGGCCGCATGGGCCGCCAGCCGGCCGCTTGCTGCGCGCGCAGGATGCGCGGCGTGGCCAGGCCCAGGCCCAGGCCCAGGCCCAGAACACCGCCCAGCGCGGCGCGACGATGGATCGCTTTCATCGGATGCTGTTCCTCCCAGGGGAATTTCCGCCAGCGGTTGGTCCGCCGTGCAGGTTACGGACGGTGCGCCTCATCCCTCCAGCAGGTAAGGCGCACGGCAACGTTCGCAGATGCCGCGCACCAGCACGGCCAGCGTTTCGGGAATCGGAATGCCGATGCGCAGGCGCTGCTCGCGCTCCGCTTCTTCCGGATCGCCGGGCACCAGGACCGGGCGGCATGGATCGGCCGGGGCCGAGGCGCGCATCGCTGCCGCCATCGCCGCCACATCCTCCTCGAACCCGCCTTCGGGCCGCAGGGCCCGCGGGTCGAGGGCGAGAAAGAAATGCCCGATGTCGTCTGGCTCACCGTCCCGCGGCGGGCCGTCGCGCAACGGCGCGAATGCGGCGCCCGACAAGGTGGCCGACAGGATCTGCACCATCATGCCGAGCCCGTACCCCTTGTGTCCGCCCGTGATCTCGGCGCCGCCGAGCGGCGTGACGCCGCCACCGGGCCGACGAAAGATCACCTCCATCGCGGCTGTCGCATCGGTGACCGGCGTGCCGCGCTCATCCGTCACCCAGCCCGGCGGCACGGGTTTGCCGTTGAGCTCGTACACCTTGACCTTGTTGGCGGCCACGGTGCTGGTGGCCATGTCCAGCACAAAGGGCGGGCCGTCCGTCATGGGGGCGGCAAAGGCGATGGGGTTGCTTCCCAACATGGGCATCGCGCCGCGCGGCGGCACCATCAGCACCGTGCGGGCAGAGCTGGTGATCAGCGCCACCATGCCCCGCCTGGCGGCCAGGCGGGCGTAGTGGCCTGCGGCGCCGAAATGATGCGAATTGCGCACCGCCACGGCGCCCATGCCGCCCGCCCCTGCCTTGTCGCAGGCCAGATCCATCGCCGTCGCCGCCACCGGATGTCCCAGATTGGCACCGCCATCGACCAGCGCCAGCGACGGCAGGTCCACCAGGATGCGCGGCGCGGCCTGCAGGTCGATCCGGCCGTCCTGTCGCAGCCGCTCATACATCATCAGCATCGAGATGCCGTGACTGTCGACGCCCATGAGGTCCGTTTCCACCATCGCCTCCGCGGTGGGCAGCGCCAGCGTTTCCGGCATGCCCCACAGGCGGAGAATGGCCAGGATCTGTTGGCGGACTTGATCGGCGCTGACGAGCATGAAGTGGCTTTCCTGGGCGAAAGGTTGCGACGCGTCAGCGCGCGGAGGGCGCGCCGTGATCGAGCGTATCGAGCATGCGGTCGCGGCCGAGCATGATGTGCCGCTCCGCCGCCTCGCCCGCAGCCTCCGCATCATGCGCTTCGAGGGCCCGCAGCATTGCCTCGTGCTCGCGCAACGAGATATCGAGCTGCACCGGATGCAGCAGGGCGCGGCGCCGGAAGAGATGCAAGCCTTTCACCGCCTGGTCGTAGGCGCGTGCCATGGGTGGATTGCCGCTGGCCGCCATCAGCGCCGCATGGAAGTCGAGGTTGCGCGCGTAGTACTCGGTCGTCTGCCGCTTGCCGGCGGCATCGCACATGGCCTGGTTCACCTCCCGCAGATGCGCAACATCTTCGGACGGAGCGCGCCGCGCAGCCAAGCGGGCGGCGGCACGGAACAGCGCGGCTCGCATGTCGTAAAGATCCAGCGCGTCCTTCACCGAAACTTGCCGCACCAGCACGCCGCGATTGGGCACGACCTCCAGCAGCGAAAGCTGTTCCAGCCCGCGGACCGCCTCGCGAAGGGTGGCACGCGAAACCTGGAGACGGCGGGACAGGCTCAGCTCATTGAGCCGATCGCCGGGCATCACCTCTCCGCGCAGGATCATGTCCTCGATCTGACGCGCAATGGCGTCGATGCCACCCATGCGACGCTTAGACGAAGGGCAGGAGGAAGTGACACTGTCCATGACGCCGAAATTGTCGGCAATCCGCGATGAAGAGTCAACAATCGCTGGCTAGCCCGCCTGGCCACATGCCTGCCGCGCGCCCCTTCGCGGCAACGGGGGATGTTGTTTTGGACGAAAGTCTAAAAGCAGGGCTTCCGTAGCCACTGGCAAAACACCAACCTCTGGTTGTGTTGTTTGGTTTTGTTGGCCGGCCACGCAAAGTCCGCCGCCCCCGGCTCCATCCTCCCCTTTCCCCGCAAAACAACACCATGCGCCGTTCTGCTCGCCCTGCTTCACGTGCGTGTCTATCAATTAAGACGTTAAGATCCGAAAATGAGACTTCCCAAATGTGGAGAAACCCTTCACAAGATCACTACCCAAGGTTGAACACGAACGCCCCGGTGAAACCGATGACACAGTCCGCACCCGTCTCCACCCTCCACTCCGCCATCCTCCTCCTCCAGCACCTCGCCAACCTCGCCCAGCGCCACGGCGACCCCGCCGCTCACTCCATCCTCCAGGCCGCCGACTTCCTCCAGGACACCCTCGACACCTCCGAGGACCTCGACGATCCCGCCAGCCTCAACGCCCTCCTCGCCCAGCTCGCCCCCCTCGCGCACCACACCACCCCTCGCCCCGCCTGACCCGATCCCCCGCCCCCAAGGACCCAAGCCCATGCGCGCCCTCCTCGTCGAAGACGACCTCACCACCGCCCGCGGCATCGCCATGATGCTCAAGGCCGCCTCCATGATCACCGACACCGCCGCCACCGGCGAGGAAGCCCTCGAACTCGCCGCCCTCTACGACTACGACATCGTCGTCCTCGACATCATGCTGCCCGACATGGAAGGCTACGAAGTCGTCCGCCGCCTCCGCGGCAGCCGCGTCGAAACCCCGGTCCTCGTCCTGTCCGGCCTGTCCCGCCCCCAGGCCAAGGTCCGCGCCCTCGGCATGGGCGCCGACGACTTCATCACCAAGCCCTTCGACCAGCAGGAACTCGTCGCCCGCGTCCAGGCCATCATCCGCCGCGCCAAAGGCTTCTCCCAGCCCACCCTCGCCGTCGGACCCCTCTCCCTCAACCTCGGCTCCCGCGAAGTCCGCATCCACAACACCGAAATCCACCTCACCGGAAAGGAGTACGCCATCCTCGAACTCCTCACCCTCCGCAAAGGCCTCGTCCTCACCAAAGAAGTCTTCCTCAACCACCTCTACGGCGGCATCGACGAGCCCGAAGCCAAAATCATCGACGTCTTCATCTGCAAACTGCGCAAAAAACTCAGCCTCGCCGGCGCCGCCGACCTGATCGGAACCGTCTGGGGCCGCGGATACGTCCTCCGCGAACCAACCACCCACCCCATCCGCCACACCATCCCATCCAACAACAACACCAAATCCATCCACGCCTGAAAACACACTGCGGACCAACACCAAACGAGATCCCCGCCATGAACTCGCTTGAATTCACGCACGGCACCTACACGATCAAAACCTTTCAGCGTGACGGCATCTGCCGCGCCCGCGCCTTCCGCGACGGCGCTTGGCTGCGAGACGTCTCGGACTGGACCGGGGCAACCTTGGAAGACAGCCTACAGCGCATGCGCGACACGCTGGATGCGTTGGACAGCGGCGAAGACGAGGGGGAAGTGCTGCTCGGCGAGGCGCCTTTCTTGCGCGAGGCGTCCTAGCCACTCCACTCGGCTCCGCAGCCAACTTCCTTGCCCGGCAGATCGGGCGGGTGCTGTGCAAAATGCCGGCACCCATCGGCAACCCTGCGCACCGAACGGCGTCGCAGCACCCTATTGAAGGAGTGCTTCCCCCATTCCGGCGGACGAGCAGGCGCCACGATGGTGCGCCCCGGCGTGGGTCATTCCTGATGCTGTCCGCGCACCATGTGGACCCCGCCTTGCTGCGCGAGTTGCCGGCCGGCCTTCGGACGCAAGGACCATGGTCTGCTCAAGCCGTCGCGAATGGTCGCTTCCATCGCGATGAACGATAACGGCGAGACAATCCGGAACCGCGGGAGAAACCTCACGGCGGGCGTGGCGCGGACAGAGCACCGGCGCGCTGCCAGCTGAAAATGCTTCGCCAGTGGTGGACCGCCCTGCCCCCGGCGTGACGCCGTGCTCCCCGTCGGCTTCAGCTTCGCCGCGTGGAGCAGCAGCTGCTGCAGCAGGATGATGAGCTGGCTCATGCGTCCCGGCTCCGGCCCGGCAGCACCGTCCGACACGGCACCCCATTCTGCAGGGAGTGACCCTGGCAGTGCCAGGGCTGCGGACAGGGTCGCGTGGACGCCTGGTTAGGATCCCGACTGGTCACGCCCGCATTCCTCAAGCAATGCTGGGTTGCGCAGCTAAGGTTGAAGGGTCTTATGGCATTGCAGACCACGAGGCTCCGGGCCGATGGGCGACAACGACAACACCGCTAGTGACTCCCACATCAAACCATCAATGCTCGCCCTTATCGGAGGCGAAAGCCCGAATCCTCGGTGCCAGAAGGTTCCCTCGCGCCTCTGGAGCGCCGGTGCCGTGGATGAGAGGCAAACGGCGACGAAATCGCCATGTTGAGGGCCGCAGAAACCGTACCGCTGGCGTCATTCTCGACAGCCGAGTCGCTTTTGCGCCCGATTCGGGTGGGTTGCGCGGGGCTGTGCACGGTTTGGCCCACCTGACGGGCGGTGCGCAGATGCGGTTCCATACGTTCCTGGCAGGTCAATCCGCTTCTGTTGTCGGTTTTCGGAGGCGAAACCCCGAATCTTTCTGAAGCTTTCGGAGGCGAAACCCCGAACTCTGCCCCTCGCGATCCAGGCAGGGTTGTGCATGCTGAGGATTGGATCACCGTGGATGAAGCAGCGGCGCAAGCGATGGCACGCCAGGCAATGCAACGGCAGAAGGGTGCCCTTCCTCCTGAACAGGAGGCAAGGCCGGCCGCGGCGGGACGCACCCGCCGCGAACGAGACCTGACGCCCGACCTGTTCGACAGCCCGTTGCGCGGCAAGGTGCGCGGGCAGCGCAGCGTCATGGCCTATCCGTTTTTCCATCTGGGCAAGAGCGCCGCCTCACGCGAGGTGCTGCGCTACGACGATGGACAGGTGCGGATCGAGGTGGCGCCAGGGCCAGCGGGCATGGCGACCATCTACGACAAGGACCTGATCCTCTACATCGCCTCGCTGATGGCCGAGAAGCTCCGGCGCGGCGAGCTGCGCGCCGACGATCCGAAGCCCGACCGCGAGTTCACCTTCACGGCGCATGATTTCTTTCGCGTTGCCGGGCGCGACACCGCCGGCAAGGCCTATGACCGGCTGCTTCAGATGCTGCAGCGCCTGCAGGGGACACAGGTGCGCACAAACATCGAGATGGCGGGGGAAGGCACGGATGGCGTCTTTTCCTGGATCGACGCGGTCAACACCCGTTACCGCCGCAACGTGCGAAAGGAGAAGGAGCTGGTCAGCGTGTCCGTCACGCTGTGCGCTTGGCTTTATCGCGGCATCCTGAGCGACACCCGTCTGCTCAGCTTCGCAGATGGGTATTTCGACCTCGCGCCCCTGGAACGCCGGCTCTACGAAATCGCCAAGGCCGAGGATGTCGATGAGGCCGGCTGGTCGATCGGCATTGAGGATCTGCACGCCCGTGTCGGCACCCGTGGATTGCTTCGGCATTTCGGCCAGTTCCTCACGGAGCTGGAGCAGACGCAGCGTCTGATTGAGTTCGGCATCGCCTTGCACCGGCCGGCCGGCAGTGTCCAACGTCGCGGTCGACCCGGCTATGAGGGCATGGTGGTGACCTTCACCGCTCGTCCCCGACCCGCCCTGCCCCGTCACACGCCTGGGTCGATCCCCCTCGGGAATCAGGATCCGTCGATATCCAAGGAGAGCAAGGCCACAGCAGACGAAGGCTGAAAAAGCAAAGCCCCGCTTTGCCGAGCGGGGCTTGCTGAACATACCGAAGCGTCCGTGGACGTCTGGCGGAATGCCCTGAGCACTCATTCCTCTAGATAATCACCACGGTCTGGTCAAGCGCGGAACGGGATTCCGGCGCTGGCGAGAGCATGTGCCCGCTTCGGCCACCTATCACCGAAGGATTGGCGCCGTGGAACGTCCTGCGTTTCCGCCTGCGGGCCGTTGCGGCCTGCGCAAACTCACTCCCAATCACCTGATCGCTGCGAGGCTGGCGGAACAGGCACAAGGCCTGCCCCCAGGCGTGCGCCACCCGGTACAGCTTCTTGCGGCACTACGGCGTGCGGCGCCGTTCCTGGGCCAGCGCGGCCTGTTGCCTTTGATGGAGGCGCTGTTCCGCTGGACTCAGCCGCAGGATTGGGAGCCCGATGCCACACCGCTGGTCTGGCCGAGCAACGACACGCTGGCGGCCACGCTTGGCTGCAGCGAGCGGCATGTCAGCCGCCTGATCGCCGCCGCGGTGGAAGCGCGGCTGATCGCCGTGCGCGACGCGACAGACCGGCGCCGGCGTGGCTTGCGCCGCGATGGTCGCATCCAGTGGGCCACGGGGCTGGATCTCCGTCCCATGGCTGCTCTCTACACCCGGTTCCTCGACATCGCGGAAGCCGGGGAGACCGCTCGGCGACGCATGCGCGCGCTGCGGCGCGAAGCCTCGCGCGGGGTGCAGCGCCTGGGGCAACTCAGGATCCTGGCACGGGAACAGTCAATGGACGATGCGAGGTTCGACGGCTGGATGGCACAAGCCCACGCGCTGGCCGGTGCCATTCGCCAAGCGGAAGATCCCGACCCGGTGGAGCCGGCCGCGCAAGTGCTGCAGACCCTGATCGATCAGGCAACCGCGGCTCTGGAACAGGCTGTGGACAACGCGGATATGTCAGGCTTGGCCGACCGGAATGTCGTGTCCAAGGAAGCTACCAAAACACCCAAAGAACCCGAAGGGACTTTAGTAGCACCGGTGCCCCTGCCCCCTATCGCGGGTTCGGCGCAGTCCCAGGTGACCGCGGTGGAACTGGCTGCCCTCGCACCGCGCCTGGCGGCCTACCTCCCGCGGAGGCAATCCGGATGGCGGGAAACCTGCGACGCTGCCGAGGCATTGTGCCGCCAACTCGGCATCTCGTCATCGCTCTACGGGGAAGCCTGCGGCGTGCTGGGACGCCTGAAAGCCGCGGTCGCGGTTGGTCTGATTTCCACCAAACCGGACGGCTACTTCCGCACCGGAGATCCCGCGGCATATCTTCGAGGGATGCTTCGGCGGGCCCGAAGCGGACAGCTGCATCTGGGCCCCAGCATCCATGGGCTGCGGCAATCGGCTTTCAGGGCAGAGGCGCAGTTGACGGCCGTCAACCGGCACGGTCGGGACCACGATGCTTCCACGACACCGCCAAGGGTGCGATATTGTACGCCACATGCTGCTGAAGCCGTATTTGCGAGTGGAACCCATGGATAGCCTTGCCGGAAACCGCAGATCGGTCGCGGACATCGACACCATCATCAGCGCCCAGGCACAAGAATTATCGGAAAAGTTGCAGGCTCATCGGCTGGAGCTTTTTCCGCCGGCTGCTCAGAAGCCGCTCCGATCATTCCAGGCAGCCGAAGTCGCCAAGTTGCTTGGAGTCAAAAGCGGGTATCTCCGCAACCTGTCCTTGGAAGGAAAGGGGCCAACACCCAGCGTCACCGGCAGTGGCCGGCGATCCTACACGGCAACCCAGATCCAGGAGCTACGGGCCTACCTAGAGGAGACGGGACGGGCCAGCCGCCGCTACGTGCCGCATCGACGTGGGCGGGAGCACATCCAGGTCGTTGCCGTGGTCAACTTCAAGGGCGGATCCGGCAAAACCACGACCACGGCGCATTTGGCCCAGCACCTCGCACTGACCGGTCACAGGGTTCTGGCGGTGGATCTGGACCCTCAGGCCAGCCTCTCGGCCCTGCATGGCTTCCAGCCCGAATTCGATCTTGGCCCGAACGAAACGCTCTACGCGGCCCTGCGCTACGATGACGAAGCGCAGCCTCTCCGCTCGGTGATCCGGCGCACCAATTTTCCTGGCCTCGACGTTGTTCCCGCCAATATCGAGCTGATGGAGTTCGAGTACGACACGCCGCGAGTGCTGGCGACCGCCGACGGAGGCACGACGGGGCAGGATTTCTTTGCCCGTCTCGACAAGGCGTTGGGTACCGTTGCCGATGACTACGATGTTGTGGTCATCGACTGTCCGCCCCAGCTCGGCTACCTGACCATGGCGGCCCTGTGCAGCGCGACCGCTGTGCTGATCCCGGTGCATCCGCAGATGCTGGATGTCATGTCCATGTGCCAGTTCCTGCTGATGCTGGGCGACGTGCTTGGGCACCTGAAGAATGCCGGGGGGAACCTCCGCTACGATTGGCTGCGCTATCTCATCACCCGCTACGAACCGAGCGATGGTCCGCAAACCCAGATGGTCGGTTTCATGCGGTCGCTCTTCGGTCAGCATGTGCTAACCCACCCCATGCTCAAGAGCGTGGCGGTTTCAGATGCCGGGATTACCAAGCAGACCCTCTATGAGGTCGAGCGACGCCTGTTCACGCCTGCGACCTACGATCGGGCCATGGAATGCCTCGATGCGGTCAATGGCGAGATCGAGGCGCTGATTCACAATGCCTGGGGAAGAGGCTGATGGCCCGGAAGAACCTGCTTGCCGGCTTGACCGGCCCGAAGTTGACGGCCGTCAACAACGAGGCCCAGACGGTGCCTTCAGGCGGCCGCTCCGGCTTCCCCTTCAGTGGCCGCGGCGCTGTCGGTGCGGTCACGCGCAGCATCGACGATCTGGCCGCCAAGGCACAGGCTGCGCGGGAGTTGGAGGCTAAGCTGACCTCGGGCCAAGTCATCGTCGAGCTTGATCCAGCCAGCATCGACGCATCCTTCGTCGCGGACCGCATGGCTCAGGACGATGAAGAGTATGACGCGCTGCGTGACAGCATTGCCAAGGGTGGTCAGGATTCCCCGATCCTGGTCAGGCCACACCCGCAGGTGGAGGGCCGCTACCAGGTCGCGTTCGGGCACCGTCGCCTTCGCGCTGCGCTTGATCTGCGACAGCCCGTCCGGGCCGTGGTGCGCACTTTGTCGGACCGCGAACTGGTCCTGGCACAAGGGCAGGAGAACAGCGCGAGGGCAAACCTGTCGTTTATCGAGCGTGCGCGCTTCGCCCATCGGCTGGAGGAGGGGGGATACGACCGCGAGACCATTATGCAGGCGCTGAGCGCCGACAAGACCACCGTATCCCGGCTGATCACCGTGGTGCAGCGTATTCCATCCGAAGTGATCGATGCCATTGGTCCAGCGCCAGCCACCGGACGCGATCGCTGGGTGGAGCTGGCATCGGCTTTCCAGAATGACGGTGCGCCATCCGATTGGCAGGATCGCCTGGCGACAGGCGTGCTGCGGGATGCACCTTCCGATGAACGCTTCCTCCAGGTCATGGCCTGGTTCGATCAGGCGGATGCATTACCCTCTGCTCGACCAGCACAGGACCCACGGACCGAGGCCCGGCGAGATCCGTCAGCTGCCTGGATCCACTCCAGCGGCGCGCCTGTGCTGCAGATCAGGAAGGCGGCAAGAACAACGCTGCTGTCGATCGACAACCGGGTCGCGCCCGGTTTCGATGCCTTCCTGGTGGAGCAGATGGAGGAACTGTTTTCCAGCTTTCTACGCGAGCACAGCTCCAGAGACGGCAAATCCCGGTCGCGGAGACGTCTGAGGGCAGGTCAAACCGACAGCTGACCCCTTTGCCCTCCCTCGTGATAATCCCCCCTTACCGGATGGCACGGGTGTGCCTTCGGTTTGCTTGCCTTGATGAGGCTGATGCTGTGTAGCCATGCCGGCGGACCACCTCATCCGGATCGTCTTCCGTGGCTTCCTGCAGGGTGGAAGATCCACTGCCGCAAGATCATGCGGCGGTAACTCCCACGAGCTCGACAGCCTGTCTGTTGTGCAAGGGCTGGCGATATGGCTGGGATGCACCCCAGGTGCAGGGAACTCGCATCGCGGTGTCCGGCCTTTCCGATCTGAAGGTTCAGCGACAGTGAGCCCGCTGTCAGTGAGCCAGGGTGCAGGCGGTACGGAATAGCGGCGGACGGCCGCAGCGCGGCGACCGGCATCTTCGCGGACCTTGCTTTGTGCAGTGCTTTTCCGAAACGAGATGCTACGGTTTGTCGGTGAACGGCGCAGAAAGCGCCGAAGGAGGGACATCTGATGCTTCAGCGTCTGGGATCTATCGCTGCCGCCGGCCTGCTCGCTCTTGGCGCCGCCGTGCCGGCCGTAGCGCAACAGCCCGAGCCGCCGGCCTGGGCACAAGGTCGCACCGGCGCGCAGGCCAACAGCCCGCTGGCGCCTCACGCCCCGCGGCTGACCGCGACGCCGGTGGAGCGTATCCCGGTGAACAACATCCGGTTGCCTGAAGGCTTCCGCGCCGAACTCTGGGCCAGCGGAATGCCGGGCGCCCGGATGATGACGCGTGGAGAGGACGGGACGATCTATGTCGGCACCCGGACCATTGGTCGCGTCTACGCAGTCAAGGATGAGGGCGGCACCCGGCGTTCCCGCATCCTGGCGCAGCGGCTCGCGCAGCCCAATGGCCTCGCGGTACGCGACGGTGCTCTTTACGTGGTCGCGCTGCACCAAGTGCTGCGCTTCGACAACATCGCCACCACGGAAGAACCGAAGCCGGTCGACCTCACCGCGGCCTTCAACCTGCCCACGGAGGCGCATCACGGTTGGAAGTTCGCGGCCTTCGGTCCTGACGGCAAGCTGTACATGAATATCGGGGCGCCCTGTAACGTGTGCGAGGTCGATGAAAGCCGCCACGCGGTCATCCTGCGCTTCAACCCCGATGGGACGGGGAGAGAGGTGGTGGCTCGCGGCATCCGCAACTCCGTCGGCTTCGACTGGCGTCCGGGCAGCGGAACGCTCTACGCCAGCAACAATGGCCGTGACTGGGCCGGCAACGACTCGCCGCAGGATACGCTGCACCGTCTGGACCGCATGGGCGAACATCATGGCTTCCCCTATTGTTCCGGCGATGCCTGGCAGGATCCCGGCCACAAGGGCCGGCAATGCTCCGAGTTTCCGCGACCGGTGGCTCTGCTCGGCCCGCATACCGCGCCGCTCGGCATGCGCTTCTATGACGGCACGATGTTTCCGGAAGCCTATCGCGGCCGCGCCTTTATCGCCCGCCACGGCTCCTGGAACCGCGACAGCAAGACCGGCTTCGACGTGGTGACCGTCCGTCTCAACGAGGATGGCAGCACCGGCACCATGGAACCTTTCATGACGGGGCTGCTGGACGAAGCCGCCGGTACTTTCACCGGACGGCCAACCGATGTGCTGGTCATGCCGGACGGCGCGCTGCTCGTGTCGGACGAGGATAACGGCGCCATCTACCGTGTGTCCTACGCCCGGTGAGAGCAGGAATGCGTCGTCTGTGGCTGGCCTGTGCCCTGCTGAGCGGGTGGGCGCTGCCGGCCGCCGGGCAAACGCCGGCCGAGCGTGGCGCCGCTCTGGCGGAGGCACGGAGTTGCGGCGCATGCCATGGGGAGAGGGGGGTGTCCGCGACGCCGGAGATCCCCTCGCTGGCCGGGCAGCAGGCGGGGTTCATCACCTTGCAGCTGGTGCTGTTTCGCGAAGGGTTGCGGGACGTCCCCGCCATGGCCGCGCCGGTGGAAGGACTGAGCGACGGCGAGCTTGAGGACCTCGCGGCGTACTTCGCGGCGCTGCCCCATGCAGCCGCTCCGGACAGGGCGCGGCGGCGCGTGGCTGCGTACAATAATGGCGCCGCCCTGGTGGCGCGGCTTCGCTGCGGCACCTGCCACCTGCCGAGCCTAGCCGGCCAGAACCAGGTGCCGCACATCGCCGGCCAGCGGGAGGACTTCCTGGCCGCGACCCTGCGTGCCTACCGCGAGGACCGGCGGCAGGGCAGCGACACCCAGATGAACGGGGTGATGCGGGGCGTGCGGGACTCGGAGATTGACGCCATCGCGCATTACCTGTCGCAGCGCTGAGCATATCCCGCGCTGCCGCGGATGAGGCAGCCTGCCGCCCGGCACCATCGCACAGCCACGCCGTGAAGGCCGGGATGGCGGGCCGGTGGTGCCGGGCGCTGCGCGCCCGTCACTCCATCCTGGCGCCGGAGATCTCCACCATTTCCCTCCACATCGGCCGCTCCCGGTCCATCCTCGCGCGGGCCTGGGCCGGCGTGGTGCTGAGCGCCTGTCCTCCGGCGGTGAGGAAGCGCTGGCGCACCGTTTCATTCGCGGCAACCTCCCTCACCGCAGTGGCAAGCCGCTGCTGGATGCCGTCCGGCAAACCTGCGGGACCGATCAGGGCCGACCACGCCGTGACCACGAAATCCGGCACGCCGGCCTCCGCAAGGGTGGGGATGTCGGGCATGGTCGGCCAGCGTGCGGCAGTTGTCATGCCCAGCGCCGTCATCTGCCCCTGCTGGATGATCCCGGCATAGGAGGCCAGGTTGTCGATCGCGAAATCCACGTCGCCCGCCAGCATGGCCGGGATCACCTGCGCGGCGCTGCGGAACGGAATGTGGGTGCACGGGATGCCGGCGCGCTTGAACAGGAGCTCCGAGCAGAGATGCGCCGAGGTGCCGACGCCGGAGGTTCCATACACCACGCCGCCGGGCTTCCGCCTTCCCCATTGAATGAACTCTTCCATGGTCCGGGCGGGCACGAACTTCCCGGACACCACGGCAACGTTGGGCACTTCCCAGGTCAGCGACACGGCCGTCAGATCACGCACCGGATCGTAGGGCATGTCACGGTACAGGAACGGGTTGATAACGAAATTCCCCACCGGCGCCGTGCCCAGAACGTAGCCATCGGGCGCAGATTTCGCTACGGCATCCACACCGATATTGCCGCCCGCGCCCGACCGGTTCTCCACAACAACAGGCTGGCCCAGCCGTTCCCGGAGTCCATCCGCCAGGATGCGCGTCAGGACATCCGTGGCGCCGCCCGCCGGATAAGGGCAGATGAGGCGGATGGGACGATTGGGATAGGCGGCCTGGGCGCTGCTCGCGCGGGACAGCATGGCGGCACTGGCGGAGCCGAGCAGCAGGCGACGGGAAACCATGGGTAAGTCCTCACCTTGTTGAAGCGACCTTGGTCAAGCAAGGTAAGCGTCCCATGGATGGGCGCCGCTGGGCAGGTGCAGCTACATCACCGGCGACAGATTGCCATCCACGTTGATGGCGGTCCCGGTGACATAGCCGGCAGCCTCGGAGGCCAGAAAGCACGCGGTGTTGGCGAATTCCTCCGCCTTGCCCACCCGGCCCATGGGGACGCCCTTGCCCATTTCCGCCAGAAAGTCGTCATAGGACTGCCCGGACTGCTGCTGGGCATGGCGGCGGACCCACTGGTCGCTCTCGATCAGCCCCACATGCAGCGCGTTCACCAGGATGTTGTGGGGCGCGCCTTCGCCGGCCAGGATCTTGGTCAGCGCCATGCCCGCCGCCCGGGACACGGCAGTCGGGGCGCTGCCGGGTTTCGGCGCCTTGGCGCCGATGTTCAGCACGTTGATGATCCGGCCCCAACGGCGCTCCACCATCTGCGGCCAAGCCAGCCGGGACAGGCGGATGGCGGCGAAGAGCTTCAGGTCCAGATCGGCCTGCCACACCTCGTCCGTGATGGCGGTGAAAGGTCCTGTCCGCGAGGTGCCGGCATTGTTCACCAGGATGTCCACACGGCCGAGCCCCGCCATCACCGCCGCATGCGCCCGCTCCACCTCCGCGGCGCTGGACACATCGCAGGGAACGGTGAGGATGCGGCCCCGCGCGGTCACCGCGACGGCCTGCCGTGCTTCCTCCAGCACCTCGGCCCGGCGGGCCAGCAGCGCGACATCCGCGCCACTGGCGGCCATGCGCGTGGCGATGGCCAGGCCTAAACCCTTGCTGCCGCCCGTGATCACGGCGACACGGCCATCCAGGTTGATTTCCATCTTGCTCTCCTGCTTCTCGCGTCGAGGGTGTCGCTGCGGCGGGCAGCCCTATTCCAGCTTCGTGCCAGTGATGCGGACAATCTCGCCCCAGCGATCGTAGTCATCCCGCACCACCTTGGCGAAAGCTTCCGGCCCCGCAGGATCCACCACCGCGCCCATGTCGGCGATGGCCTTGCGGAAAGCGGCATCCTCCAGGATCTGCGCCGCCTCGGTGTGCAGGCGCTGAACAATCGGCGCCGGCAGGCCGGCCGGAGCCAGCATTCCCAGCCAAGCGCCGCCCTGCACGCCGGGCAGCCCGCCTTCGGCGGTGGTCGGCACATCCGGCAGGTTCGCCACCCGCTGCTTGGTGCCGACGGCGATGGGCCGCACCCGGCCATCCTGCGCGAAGGGCAGGGTGCCGATCATGGTATCGAAGGTGAGGTCCACCCGACCTGCCACGATGTCCGTCAGGGATTGCGCGGTGCCGCGATACGGCACGTGTGTCATCTGCACGCCGGCCTCCTTCAGCAGCATGGCCATCAGCAGCTGCGAGGTGGTCCCGTTGCCCGTGGTGGCGTAGCTGACCGCACCCGGCTGCGTCCGCGCCTTGGCGACGATGTCGCCCAGGCTATTGAAGCCCGTGTGCTTTCCCGCGACCAGCAGATAGGGCAGCTGCACCAGCTGCTGGATCGGCGTGAAATCCCGCCGCGGATCATAGGCAAGGTCGGGATAGATGTGCGGGTTGATCGCCTGCGGGGCGGATGCGCCGATGGTGAGGGTGTAGCCATCCGGGGCCGCGCGGGCGACGGCCGTGGCGCCGATGGACCCGCCCTGGCCACTGCGGTTCTCGATGATGAAGCGCTGCCCCAGCCTTTGCGACAGCCGGTCGGCGAGCAGGCGGCCGACGCTGTCGGTCGCGGTGCCGGGTGGAAAGCCGATGATGATGGTCACGGGCCGCTGGGGCCAAGTGTCGGCACGGACCGCGCCGGTGCGCGACAACAATGTGGCGATCAGGGCCGTGCCCGCCGTGGCCAGGCCGCGGCGGCGGAACATGTGCTGCATGGACGCTTCCCCTCAGTCTCACCCTGCGCCTGTGCCGGCGCTCGGGCATGGTCGTTCAGTTCGCCCGTCCGAGCAGCCCGCGCGCGATCACCTGCGCCTGGATCTCCGCGGCTCCCTCGAAGATCGACAGGATGCGCGCGTCGCACAGCACGCGGCTGATCGGGTATTCCAGCGCGTAGCCGTTGCCGCCATGGATCTGCAGCGCGCAATCGGCATTGGCGAAGGCGATGCGGGCGGCAAGCAGTTTGGCCATGCCGGCCTCGATGTCGCAGCGCCGCCCGGCATCCTTTTGCCGCGCGGCGAAGTAGCTGAGCTGGCGCGCCATCATGGTCTCGGTGGCCATCATGGCGAGCTTGGCGTGCACGCGCGGAAAGCCGATGATGCTTTTGCCGAACTGCGCCCGGTCTTGCGCATAGCGCAATCCGAGTTCCAGCGCGTTCTGCGCCACGCCGAGCGCACGCGCCGCCGTCTGGATGCGCGCGCTCTCGAAGGTTTCCATGAGCTGCTTGAAGCCATTTCCCTCGACGCCGCCCAGCAGGTTCTCCGCCGGCACGGCGAAACCGTCGAAAGAGATCTCGTATTCCTTCATGCCGCGATAGCCGAGCACCGGGATCTCCGTGCCGGTCATGCCGGAGGCGGGGAAGGGGTCGCGTTCCGTGCCGCGCGGCTTGGGCGCCAGCAGCATGGACAGGCCGCGATAACCTGCGGCGTCCGGATCGGTGCGCACCAGCAGCGTCATCAGGTCGGAGCGCGAGCCGTGGGTGATCCAGGTCTTGGCGCCAAAAATCCTGTAGACGCCACCATCCCGCACGGCGCGGGTGCGCAGGCTGCCGAGATCGGAGCCGGTATTGGGTTCGGTGAAGACGGCTGTGGGCAGGATCTCGCCCGTGGCGATCCGTTGCAGCCACTCGTTCTTCTGCGCTTCCGTGCCGCCGTGGCGGATCAGCTCCGCCGCGATCTCCGAACGGGTGCCGAGCGAGCCGACGCCGATATAGGCACCGCTCAGCGCCTCGGACACCAGGCACATCGCCACCTTGCCCAAGCCCAGCCCGCCGAATTCTTCCGGCACGGTCAGGCCGAACACGCCCATGGCCGCCAGCTTTTCCACCAGCGGAAGCGGGATCAGTTCGTCCCGCGCGTGCCATCCTTGCGCGTGCGGCGCCACCTCGGCGGCGGCGAAACGCAGGAACTGCTCGCGCGTCGCTTCCAGCATCTCGTCATCCAGCCCGAGCACGCCGAAGCGGCCTTCCGCCAACTCACCGGCCAGGGCATGGCGGGCCGCTTCCAGCGCGGGGCGGGCGCAAAGCGCGGCCAGCGCCGGCTCAGCGGCGAAGCGGCCGATCTCGGCCTCGGGGACGCCCATCTCGGCCGGACGGATGATCTCCGATTGACTCATGGCGATGCCGCCGGCGAGCTGCGCGCCATACTCCGCAAAGCCCAGCTGAAGGATGGCACGCTCGGCCGCGCCCAGTGTTCCCGCTTCTTCCAGCCTCCGCGCCCAGGCCAGAGTCTGGCGCAGCGCCTCCAGATAGGTGGCCTGCCAGGACAGGCCGTGCGCGGCGTATTGATGCGTCTCGAGCCGCGTCGCGTCGGGCTTGCCGCCGGGAGCGGCCAGCGTCGCCACGGCAGCACGCGTGGCTTCGTGCAGCCGCTCGGCCGCGCCCAGCAGGGCGGCGCACTGGCTTGTCAGGGAGGAGAGGGGGTTGGTGTCCGGCATGGGGTTCCTCACCGGGGCAGGGGTGTGTCGAAGGACACGGGGCCAGCGACCGTGCCGGCATCGTGCAGCTTGCCGATGGCGGCGCCCGAAAGGCCCAGCACCTCGGCCAGCACCTGGTCGGTGTCCTGGCCCAGCGAGGGGGCGGGGCGGGGCGGCAGGCGGTCCTGGCCCAGGCCCTCCGGATTGCTGAATCCCAGCGGCCCGGCGGGTGCCAGGATGGTGCCGAGCCCCGGCTGGTCGATCCGCCCGAACATGGGGTTTGCCTCGGAGCACCGCGGGTCCTCGGCCAGGAGCTGGCCGAAATCTTGGTAAGGCCCCCAGAGCACGCCGCTGCCGCCGAAGGCGGCGCCGATCTCGGCCAGGCTGCGCGCCGCGCACCACGCTTCCAGCAGGGCGAAGATGGCGCCGCGTGCCTGGAAGCGGCCGCCCTCCGTATCGAGGTCCACCTCCATCATCGGCCCGATCATGGCAAACTTTTCCGTCAGCCCGGTGGCCTTGCCGATGGCGCGCCATTGCCGGTTGGAGATGGCGACGATCATCACCGAGCGCCCATCGCGCGTCGTGAAGTCCCGCCCCAGCGCGCCGTAGAGGTCGTTGCCCATGGGCGGACGTACGGTGCCGTTCACCTGCACGTCGGCCAGGTAGCCGAGGTTGCCGACGCTGGCCAGCATCACGTCGGACAGCGCCAGCGTCACCTCGCGGCCCTGGCCGTCTTTGCGCCGCGCGCGCTCGGCGGCCAGGAGGCCGGTGGAGAGGTACAGGCCGGCGGCGATGTCCCAGGCCGGCAGCACGTGGTTCACCGGCGCCGCGTCCCGCCCCGTGGCGATGGGGAAGCCGGAGGCGCAGTTCACCGTGTAGTCCACCGCGCCGCTTCCGTCGTGGTTGCCGGTGAGGCGCAGCATGATCAGGTCGGCGCGGTGACGGGACAGCGCCTCGTGGCTCATCCAGCCAGCGGTGGGCAGGTTGGTGAGCAGGATGCCGCCGGTTTCACCCGGCGCGTCCGGCCGGGCGATCAGCGCGCGGGCGAGCTCCTGCCCTTCCGGCGTGTTCAGCGCCAACGCCACCGAGCGCTTGCCGCGGTTCAGGCTGGCCCAGTAGATGCTGCTGCCCGAAGGCGCCAGCGGCCAGCGGCGGTAATCAATGTTGCCGCCGATCGGATCGATGCGGATCACCTCGGCGCCGAGCTGCGCCAGCGTCATGCCGCCCATGGGTGCGGCGATGAAGGCGGAAACCTCGGTAACGCGCAGCCCGTCCAGGATTCCCGCGCTCATGCCGCGCGGCTCCCGGCGCGGGGCGAGGCGAAAGCCTGTTCCAGGATGGCGCGCTGGTCATCGTCATGCGCGCCGTGGAAGCTGCCGGCGGGCGAGGCGGAGGCCGGCCGGCCGGCATAGGCGGGACGCGGGTGCACGCAGCCCGCTTCCGTGGTCAGGGTTTCCAGTTGTCGGTCCAGCCAGCGCCACGCACCCATGTTTTCCGGTTCCTCCTGCACCCAAAGCAGCCGGGCGCGCGGCCATTGGCGTAGCTGCCCGACGATTTCGGCGGCGGGCAGCGGGTAGAGCCGCTCCAGCCGCAGAATGGCGAAACCCGCCGCGCCGAGCGCCGTGCGCGCCTCCTCCAGCTCATAGGCGATCTTCCCCGAGCAGAGCAGCACCGTTTCCACCGGACCCGAGGCCGTCGCAGTGGAAACCAGCGGCCGGAAGCCGCTCCCGGGCAGGAAATCGGCCAGCGGGGAGACAGCTCCCGGCAGCCGCAGCAGCTTCTTCGGGCTCATCACCACCAGAGGACAGTCATGCTGGCCGAGCGCCTGTTCGCGCAGCAGGTGGAAGTAGTTGGCCGGGGTAGAGGGCTGCACGATGCGCATGTTCCCGTCCGCGGCCAGTTGCAGGTAACGCTCCAGCCGTGCCGAGGAATGCTCCGGCCCCTGGCCTTCCAGCCCGTGCGGCAGCAGCAGCACGAGGCGCGAGGGGTCGCACCACTTCGCCTCCGCGGCGGCGATGAACTGGTCGATCACGATCTGCGCGCCATTGGCGAAATCGCCGAACTGCGCTTCCCAGATCACCAGCGCCTCGGGCCGCTCCAGGCTGTACCCATACTCGAAGCCCAGCACGGCATACTCGGAGAGCGGACTGTTGAAGGCCTGGAACCGCGCCTGGTCGGGGGCGAGGGCGTCCAGCCCCACATGCCGCGAGCCCCGCTGCGCATCCGCCAGCGCGAAATGGCGGTGTGAGAACGCGCCACGCACCACGTCCTGACCTGAAAGCCGCACCGGCACGCCCTGCCGCAGCAGGCTGCCGAAAGCCAACGCCTCGGCCGAGGGCCAGGGAATCCCTGCCGGGTCCAGCGTCCGCTGGCGCAGCACACGGCCCATGCGCGGGTGTAGCGCCATGCCGGCCGGCGCCGCCGCCAGGATGGTGGCGATCTCCTCCAGCAGCGGTGCGCCGACACCGGTCTCGCCGGACTGGCCTGGTGGGCGGGGTGGGTAGCCGCTTTCATTGGTGCGGTGGCTGCCGGCCTTCTCGAATTCCGCCTGGAGGCGGGTGCGTGCCGCCTCGGCGAGGGCCGTGACCTCGTTGTCGGTCACGATCCCTTCCGCGATCAGCCTCGTGGCGAAGGCGCGGGCCACCGGCACCTGCCCGGCGATGCGGGCGTAAAGCCGCGGCTGGGTGAAGCCCGGCTCGTCGATCTCGTTATGGCCGTTGCGGCGATAACAGACGAGGTCCACGACCGCGTCGCAGCCTTGTGCCTGCCGCCAGGCCACAGCGATGTCGGCGGCACGGGCGACTGCCACCGGATCGTCGCCATTGACGTGCAGGATGGCGCTGTCCACCGCCTTCCAGGGTCCGGTGCAATGGTGCGAGCTTCGCGCCTCCCCGGGTTCGGTGGTGAAGCCGATCTGGTTGTTGATGATCAGGTGGACCGTGCCGCCGACCGAGTATCCTTTGGGGTGGGCCAACTGGATGCACTCGGCCACCACTCCCTGGCCGATCACGGCGGCATCAGTGTGGAGGATGACGGGCAGCACCGTGCCGGGCCCGCCGGCCACATCCTGCGCGGCGCGGGCGCGGCCCAGCACCAGCGGGTCCACCGCCTCCAGGTGCGACGGGTTGGCCAGCAGGGTGACGGTGATCGAATGCCCGTCCAGCACCAGCTCCGCCTCGTGCCCCAGGTGATAAGGCACGTCGCCCGGCCGTGGCGGATCCGCGGGGAAGGGATGCGCGCCCTTCACCTCGGCCACCAGCCGGGCAAAAGCGCGGCCCAGCACGTTGGTCATCAGCGACAAGCGGCCACGATGCATGGTGCCGATCACGGCGCGGGAAATCCCCTCCGCCGCGGCGCGGGCCAGAACACGGCGCAGCAGCGGCACCACGGCCTCGGCCCCCTCGGCGCCGAAGCGCTTCTTGGTGGGAAATTTGCGCGCCAGCAGGGCCTCGAACTCCTCGGCGGCAATCAGGTCAGCCAGCAAGGTGCGCGGCTCGGATGGAACAGGCAGCCCTGTGCCATCCTCCACGGCGGCGCGCAGCCAGGCGCGGCGGGCAGCATCGTCGATATGCGCCGATTCCACGGTCAGCGTGCCGGCATAGACTGCTTCCAGCGCCTCCTGCGGGGCGGCATCGGCGGAGAGGGGGTCGAGCCGGGCGCGAAGGTGACCGCGGTCGCGCCATTCCATGGCCCGCAGCGCCGCAGCGGAGACGGCCGCATCGGGGGTGGCATCCGCTTCTGCCAGAACCTGGAACAGCACTCGCCAGCCCGGCTCCACCGAGGCAGGATCGGCCTGGAAGGCGCTCTGCATGGCTTCCAGATAGCTGTGGCTGATGCCGGACAGGGGCGATGACGGCATGGGTATTCCTGGAAAATTGCGGTCGGTGCGCGAGCGCCTGGCCCTGGCGCCACGATAGCATCTCGATTTTGCCAGCCCATGCGCGGCGAGATATAAAAGCTATAACCTGAACGTTGGTGCTCCTCCGGGCGCCAGGGAGCCGCCGCATGGATCTGCTGGAGATCCGCTACTTCCTGGAGGTCGCCGCTGCCGGCAGCCTGTCGCGTGCCGCGGTGCGGTTGGGTGTGAGCCAGCCCGCACTGAGCCGACAGATCGGCCGGCTGGAGGCCGAGCTGCGCACGCCGCTCCTGTACCGGCATGGCCGTGGCGTGTCGCTGACGGCGGCGGGGCAGCGCTTCCTGGAGGTTGGGCAAGGGGTGGTGCAGCAGCTTTCCGATGTGCGGGAGGAACTGGCCGCCGGGGCGCCGGACGCGGCAGGGCAGGTAACGCTCGGCATTCCGCCATCCCTCTCGGCCAGCATGGGCGCCGACCTGGCGCTGCGTTTCTCCGCAGGCTTCCCCCGGGCCCGGCTGCGCATCCGCGAAGCCTTCAGCGCCGTTCTTCTGGAATGGACCGAGGCACAGCGCATCGACCTGGCCGTGCTCTACGATGCCCGCAGCAGCCCGAGCCTGATCGCCACGCCGCTGCTGCTGGAGGACCTGTTCCTGATCGAGCCGCCTGACGCCCCTTCCGGCGCCGCGGTACAGCTCGGCGAGCTGACCGGGCAGGGCTGTGTGCTGCCTGGGCCTGAGAACGGCCTTCGGCGGGTGCTGGATGCCGCCTGCGCGGCGGAGGGCGTGCGCCCGCGCGTGCTGACCGAGGTGGATTGCGTCGCGGCGTTGAAGCAGCTGGTGGAGCGGGGCGTCGGCACCACCGTGCTGCCTTTCGGCGCCGTGCACCGTGAGGTGAAGGACCGGCGGCTGCGCGTGCGTCCCTTCGCCTCACCGGCCATGCGGGCCCTGCTGGTGATCGCCACGCCTTCCAACCGTCCGGTCACGACGCTGGTGCGCGCCGCCGTGCGCATGATCCGCGATGAGGTGGAGCGGCTGGTGCCGCTTGACGTGCTGCGCGGGGTGACACGCAACGCGGATGGATCGCCGTTGCGCCAGCGGCAGGGCGGATAGGACCGGCGGGTTATAGCTGATATCAGCCGGCGCGGGGTGGAACCGCCCAGTGCTGTTCTGGAAGATGGCGGGCCGCTGCGGGCGCCTCGGTCCGCTGAAGGCAGGAAAGGGGGGGGGGGGACGGCCACACAATGCCCGACCCGGCCCGCGGGGCAGATCGCAGCATCGGTTTTCCCTGAACAAGGAAATTGTTGCGCATGCACGACACCGTTCCCCAGCCTTCCCGCATTGCCGTGCGCCGCAACCTGATGGCCGAACCAGGGCGCTTCGAGCGCGAGGTTCTGGAGCCGGTGCGCGCCATCGTCGGCGAGCGGGGCCTGATCACCGATCGCGGCGCCATGCAGCCGATGATGGTGGCCTGGCGCGACAATTGGGAAGGGCGCGTTCCGCTGGTTGTCATGCCCGCCAGCACGGAGGAACTGGCGGCGGTGGTCACGCTGTGCGCGCGCACCGGCACACCGGTCGTGCCGCAAGGCGGCAATACCGGCCTAACCGGCGCCAGCCAGCCGCATGGCGACAATAGCGAGATCCTGATCTCCACCCGGCGGATGAACCGCATCCGCGCGATCGACCTCGACAACGACACGGTCACCGTCGATGCCGGCGTGGTGCTGCAGACCATCCAGGAGACGGCGCGGGCCCATGGACGGCTGTTTCCGCTCAGCCTGGGCGCGGAGGGGAGCTGCCAGATCGGCGGCAACCTTTCCACCAATGCCGGCGGCGTGCAGGCTCTGCGCTACGGCACAGCGCGCGCCCTGGTGGCGGGGCTGGAGGTGGTGCTGCCTGATGGCCGCGTGTGGGACGGGCTGCGCGGCCTGCGCAAGGACAATGCCGGCTACGACCTCAAGCAGCTCTTCATCGGCGCCGAGGGCACGCTCGGCATCATCACCGCCGCGACCCTGAAGCTGCTGCCGCTGCCCACCGCATCGGCCACCGCCTTCCTCGCCACGCCCTCGCCCGCTACGGCGGTGGCCTGGCTGCGTCGCGCCAAATCGCTGCTGGGCGAGAGCATCACCACCATGGAGCTGATGGAGCGCCGCTGCGTCGACATCGCCATGCGCCACAACGGCGCCATCCGCGACCCGCTGGCCGATCGCCACGACTGGTACCTGATGGTGGAGATCGCCGATCAGGGCGATCAGGCGGCGCTGGAGACCCGGCTGCTCGTCGCCTTCGAGGCGGGGCTGGAGAATGCAGAGCTGGTGGACGGAACCATCGCCGCCTCCGCCGAACAGGCGGCCGGCATCCGCCGCATCCGCGAGGGGGCGCCGGAAGGGCAGCGGCTGGAGGGTGCCTCCTACAAGCACGACGTGTCCGTGCCGGTCTCCCAGGTGCCGCGCTTCATCGCCCAGGCTGATGCGGCATTGGCATCGCGGTTCCCCGGCATCCGCTCCTTCGCCTTCGGCCATCTGGGCGACGGCAACATCCACTACAATCCGATCCAGGCCGAAGGCGGGGACAAGGACCTTTGGCAATCCTACCTGCCGGAGGTGAACCTTGTCGTGCACGACATCGTGGCGCAGCTCGGCGGTTCCATCACCGCCGAGCACGGCATCGGTCGGCTGCGGATCGATGAAGTGCCGCGCTACAAGAGCGCGGTGGAGATGGACATGATGCGCAGGCTGAAGCAGTGCTTCGACCCGCAGAACCTGATGAATCCGGGCAAGGTGCTGCCCGATACAGGCCACGGCCTGGCCGCGCCTCAGCCAGTGCCGTAAATCCGGCGGCTGACATCCTTGTGGCGCTGGAGGGCGGTCCTGTTCCGTGGCCGCAGCGTGACCCGCTCCGCCAGCAGCATGCGCGTCCGCTCCAGGTTGCGGGCGCGCAGCGTGGCCTCGATCAGGTACTGATCGACGATATCGCGCTGGGCATGGCTTGCGCCAAGCGGCGCGTCATTGTTGTGCAGGGGCGCGAACTGCTCGACGGCGGCGGCGTAATCGCCCTGTTCGAACCGGAGGATGCCGCGACAGAGCGGCAGGCCGAGCGTTCGCACCACGGCGGCGCTGTCCGCGGCATCCTGCGCCGCGAACTCCTCCATCGACAACAGCAGCCGCTCGGCCGCATCGAAGCGACGTTCCTTGGCGAGGGCCATCATGTAGTGCAGGTCGGTGAAGATCAGCCCGTGGTCGCCGATGCTTTTCTCGGCGAAATCAGCAAGGGCCACCCAGCGATCGCCCACATCGACGCCCAGGAGCTCCAGTCTTGCCAGCAGCGAGGCTGCGTTCTGGATATCAAGGTAGAAGGTCGAGCCGTCGTTGCGGACGGAACGGTCGTAGAGCGCCAGCGCCTGATCGTGCTGCCCGCTTTCCAGATGGAAAAGAGCTAGGTGCCACCACAAATGGCCCTTGAAGGGGTTGCGATCCGACCAGTGGTCTTCCGGCCGCGTCAGCCAGGCGATCCCCTCCTGCTGCCGGTCCTCCATTTCGAGCACATGCGCCACGGCGTGAAGCGCCCAAAGATCCTGCGGATTGTGCCGGACGGCGATCCGGCCGAACTTTTCGGCCTCGCGGTACTGGCCGCATTCCTCATAGCCGAAGGCGAGCATGCCCAGCACATTGCCGTAGCCCGGCAGATCCTCCGTCCAATGCTCCAGTACGGAGGCGGCGCCGCCGCGCAGCGAGTGCTGGCGCCCGGTCCAGAAGCAGTTGAAGTGGTGCATCCTCAGCGCGACGATGTCGAGCGGGTAGGCGCTGAGCAGCTGTTCCCAGATCAGGATCGCCTTGCCGGTCCGGCCTTCGGTCCAGGAGCGCAGCGCCTCCACATGCATCCGCTCCCGCTCGGTCGTCCCCGCCGCATGGGCATCGGCCAGGCGCAGGGCTGACTTCGCGTTGTTCAGCACCGAGAAGGAGCCGTACATCATGAACTGGTAGCCGCGCAGGCAATGGGCCATCGTGAAATGCGGGTCGGCCGCGATCGCGTCCTTGACCGACTGCATGGTGACCAGGCGGTATTCGAGAAGGTTCTGCTGGGCAACACTGTAGAGCCGTGCCGCCTCCTGGCTGGAGGTGGTGAGCGGATAACCCTGAGCGTCCTTCACATCGTCCTCCTGAATTCTTTCTGGCAGGAACGGCATCACGCCGGGCCGCCGCCGGATGGGCGCGACGCATTGTGCCGCTGCCCTGGCGCCGAGGCGGAGCTATTCCGCCGCCATGCCGCGAACATCGCG
This sequence comes from Teichococcus globiformis, assembly GCF_042646265.1. Taxonomy (NCBI): domain Bacteria; kingdom Pseudomonadati; phylum Pseudomonadota; class Alphaproteobacteria; order Acetobacterales; family Roseomonadaceae; genus Roseomonas; species Teichococcus globiformis. The sequence continues at coordinate 78,349 of NZ_JBHRTN010000026.1, read as the reverse complement.
CCCGTAGCCATCCCGGGTCTGCGGGAGCTTCCGCTCCAGCAGGCGGCCGGCAATCTGCGTCCGCAGCACCTGCGCCGTGCCGCCGCCGATGGTGAACATCCGTGCGTCCCGCACCATCCGCTCCAATGGCAGATCGCGCGAGTAACCGCGCGCGCCGAAGATCTGGAGTGCGTCGTTGGTGACCTTGATGGCCATCTCGGACGCCAGCACCTTGGCCTGTGCCGCAAGGAGCGGATCGGGAAAGGGATCGGCGCTGTTCGCCGCGTTGTAGAGCGACAGGCGCGCCGCGCTGAGCTGCACCGACATGTCGGCCAGCATCCATTGCAGCCCCTGGAACTCCGCAATGGGGCGGCCGAACTGTTCACGCGACTTGGCGTAGTCCAGGGCATGCTCGAAGGCACCCTGTGCGAGGCCCAACGCCACGGTGCCGGCGCCCACACGCTGGCTGTTATAGGCGTTCATCAGCTCGGCGAAGCCACGCCGCCAGCCGCCGGGCGGCTGCAAAGCCATGCTGGCGGGAACTTCCGCGTCCTCCAGGATCACCTCGCTTTCCGGAATGCCGCGCAGGCCCATGGTCGGTTCCCGCCGGCCGATGCGGAAGCCGGGGGTGTCGGAGACCTCCGGGTCGCCATGCACGACCAGGAAGCCGCCGATGCCTTGCTCCGAGCCGGTCTCGTCGAAGACACGGGCGAAAACCAGGTGCAGCCTGGAAACTCCGGCACCGGTGATCCAGTGCTTCTTGCCGTTCAGCACGTAGACATCGCCGCGCCGCACGGCAGAGGTCGTCATCTCCGTTGCGGCAGAGCCCGCATTCGGCTCGGTGATGCAGATCGCGGGCTTGTCGCCGCCGAGCACGATCCGGGCGGCAAGCTGCTTCTGCGTCGCCGTGCCGTAGCGCATCACGGCGGAGATGGCGCCCATATTGGCCTCAACCGCGATGCGTCCCGTGACGCCGCAGACGCGCGCCATCTCTTCGACGATCAGGACGGCATCCATGAAGCTGCCGCCCGCCCCGCCATATGCCTGGGGAATGGTGTAGCCGATCAGCCCCGCCTCGTTCAGCGCGCGCACATTGTCCCACGGATAGGCTTCGCTGCGGTCGGTTTCCGCGGCACGAGCGCGCACGGAACCTTCGGCGACTTCCCTGGCCAGCCCTTGAAGGCGTGCCTGCTCAGGCGTCAGGTTGAGCAGCATCCGAACATTTCCCCGAAGCATGATTTTGGTTCAGAGTGGCACACGAGATCGGAAGGTAAAGCGGCAAAGTTCTGCGGCTGGATCGAGTGGAACATCCCCGCTCCATCGCGCTTCGGATAGCTGAATACTCCCTCGTCATCGCAGATTAAGACGACTGCAGCGCGGCTGGTGGAGGGCTCGCGCCCAGCGTTCAACGGCCGGCCTGCCGACCAGCGTCGCGTGAGCGGGCGGGTGCGCCCGCGATCTGCCGCGCCGCTGCGTCCTCCGAGAAGCCCTTCAACCACTCAGCGCGCGCGCGGTCTCCATGGCGAGCGGCGCCATCCGCTTCCGGAAATCGGCGGGCTCCCATTCGGAAAGAGAGCCTGCGACATGAATGGCGCCCACCGGCTTGCCGCCGCCATCGGTGATCGCGGCCGCCAGAACGATCTCGCCCAGCAGCCGTTCCTCCAGCGCCAGTGCATAGCCGAGGGAGCGTGCTTCCGCGATCTTGCGCCGCAGGGTCGGCAGGTCGGTGATGGATTTCGGCGTCATGGGCTGCCTGTCAGACCGCGCCAGCACGTCCTCGACTTGCCTGTCATCCATCTGCGCCAACATGGCCCGGCCGCCGGACGAGCAGAACATCGGCAGCCTGCGCCCGATCAGGGTCGCAACAAAGCTTTCGCGTTTGCTCTGCAGCCGGACGGCGTAGATGATGGTGAGATCGTCCGGCAGACTGAGATCCACGCGCTCCTGCGTTGTGCGCCGCAGTTCCATCAGCGGTGTCGTTGCCCGCTGAACCAGGGGATGCATGCGCAGGAAGTCGTAGGAACGGTCGAGCAGCCGCAATCCCGGAACATGTCCGCGCCCGAGGGCATCCAGCTCCAGGTAGCCGAGCTGGCGAAGCGTGTAGCACAGCCGCTGCGCACCGCTCCGGTCCAGCCCGGTCTCTGCGGCGATTTCCGCCAGGGAGAGCGGCCGGCGATGACGCCCGAAAGCCTCAAGAACCCGGAAAGCCTTGTCGACCGCCTGGATGAAGAGCCGTGGGTCCGGCGCGGAAGGAGCTTCGGACGGCAGGTTTGCCTTTGACATGCCAGCAGCAATCCTTTTTAGTCATTAACAATTCAACTGTATCGAAGAATAATACAGAGATCCAATTCGCGGCAAGCAGCCTCGGGAGATCCTCCATGACACACAGGCGCTTCGATGGTCAGGTTGGCGTGGTGACGGGGGCGGCCTCGGGCCTCGGCCGAGACGCTGCCATCGCCTTGGCCGAAGGCGGAGCGCGCCTCGTGCTGTATGACAAGGACGGCGCCGGGCTGGAGGCCACGGCTGCGCGGTGCCCGGATGCCGTTTGCGTCGCCGGCGATGTCACCGATGCGGCAGCGCTGGTCCGGCTGGCGGATGCCGCGGCGTCGGTCGGGCCACTGTCCCTCCTGGCAACCGCGGCCGGCGTGGTCGGCTCGGCCCAGTCGCTTACCAGCCTCCAGGAAGCGGAATGGGACCGGCTGTTCGACGTCAACACCAAGGGCACCTGGCTGACGCTCCGCGCTTTGCTGCCGTTGATGCAGGCCGCGGGCGGCGGCAGCGTGGTCACCTTCGCCTCGGCCGCCGGCCTCACCGGGTCCCCGGCGCTTCCTGCCTATTCGGCCAGCAAGGCGGCCGTGGTCATGATGACGCGAAGCCTGGCCCTCGTTCATGCGCGGGAGAACATCCGCGTCAACTGCGTCTGTCCGGGCTCCATCGAGACGCCGATGCTGGAGGAAGTCTTTGCCGCCGCCGGCTCGTCCGTGCTGCGCGGCGAGCAGGAAGCCGCGTTCCGCGCGAGGCACCCCCTCGGCCGCTTCGGTCAGCCGGCGGAAGTGACGGCGGCGGTGCTCTTCCTGCTCAGCGCTGAAGCCTCCTTCATCACTGGTGTTGCCCTTCCCGTGGATGGAGGTCGTCTTGCCTGACCCGAACCGCTTTGCCGGCCGTGTCGCGATTGTCACCGGGGCCGCTCGCGGCATCGGCGCCGCGACGGCGCGCCGCCTTTCCGTGGAGGGCGCGCGTCTGCTGCTGGTGGATCGCCTGCCGGAGGTCGCGACGGTCGCCGCGGAGCTGAGCGCGGAGGCGGCCGAGCTGGACCTCGCTGCGCGGGATGCCGGCACCAAGCTGGCCGAGATCGCGCGGCAGCGTTTCGGTGCGGTTGATATTCTGGTGAACAACGCCGGGATCGGCGGCTCGAAGGCCCTGGCCGAATCCGACGACGATCTGCTGGATCGTTTCATCGACACCAACCTCAAGGCCGTGCTGCGCATCACGCGCGATGTGCTGCCTGCCATGAGCAGGCCTGGCGCGCGCATCATCAATATTTCCTCCACGTTGGCGCTGGCCGGCTATCCGGGCACCACCGCCTATGCCGTGGCCAAGGCGGGCGTCGCCCAGTTCACGCGGCAATTGGCCGCGGAGCTCGGACCCGAGGGCATTTTGGTCAACGCGATCGCACCTGGCGTCATCGAAACGCCGATGACGGAGCGGCACCTGACCCGGCCCTACTACGTCAAGGCCATCGTCGAGCCGACGCCGCTGCGCCGCGCCGGGCGGCCGGAGGAGGTGGCGGGCGTTATTGCCTTTCTGGCTTCCGAGGATGCCTCCTTCGTCACCGGGCAGGTCATCGCGGTGGATGGAGGCTGGATCAGCGCGCGTCACCCGCCGCGCGCGCCTGGAGAGGAGACCATGGGATGATCGACAAAACCGTGCGCTGGCCGAATGGCGCGCGCATCGCCGTCATGTTGACCTTCGACTTCGATGCGGAATCGCTGTGGCTGTCTCGTGACCCGGACAATGCGCGTCGGCCGGGCATCCTCAGCCAGGGCACCTACGGCGCCAAGGTCGGCGTGCCGAAGCTGCTGGAGTTGCTGCGCGACGAGGAGATCAAGGGCACTTTCTTCGTGCCTGGCTGGACGGCCGACAACCATCCCGGCCGCGCCGAGATGATCGTGGCCAGTGGCCATGAGGTGGCGCACCACTCCTACTCCCACGCCTGGATCGATCCCGATTTCCCGGACAAGGAAGTGGAGGAGATGGAGAAGGGGCTGGAATCCCTGAAGCGCGTGCTGGGCGTGGTGCCGCGCGGCTACCGCTCGCCGGCCGGCGAGTCGAGCGACAACATGCTCAACCTGCTGCAAAAGCATGGCTTCCTGTACGACAGCTCGTTGCTCGATGATGTGGTGCCCTATCGCCTGGCGCTGCCGGATGGCGGCAGGGGACCGGTCGAGCTGCCCTGGCACTGGAGCACGGATGACGCGCCACACGCGCTGTTCTCCATAAAGTCGCCTCGCCCGATTTTTCCCAACAGCCACCTGAGGGAAATCTTCCAGGATGAGTTCCGCGAGATCTACCGCTGGGGTGGGCTGTTCAACCTGGTGATGCATCCGCAGGTCAGCGGCCGGCCGAGCCGCGTCGCGCTGCTGCGCGAGATGATCGGCTGGATGAAGAGCTTCCCGAACGTCTGGTTCGCGACCGGCACCGAAGTCGCCGAGGCCTGGATCGCCGCGCATGACGCCGCCTGAAACCGTGTCGGAGACCGCGATGTCCGCTTCCACCTACGATCCTGCGGGCTTCCGGCCCCTGACCTTCCACGACGCCGTGCCGCGCTTCGCCGAGGGCAGCGATACGCCGCGCGCCTACCTGGAGCGCTGCCTGGATGTCATCGCCGCGCGGGAGCCCGTGGTGCGCGCTTGGGTGACGCTGAACGAGGGTGGCGCGCGCGCCGCCGCAGATGCGGCGACGGCGCGCTACAAGGCCGGGCGCCCGCTTTCACCGATCGACGGCATGCCGGTCGGCATCAAGGATATCCTGCAGACCAAGGACATGCCGACCGAGCAGGGCTCACCTTTGTTCAAGGGCGTGCAAACCAAGACCGACAGTGCCAGCGTCCTGGCGCTGCGCCAGGCCGGGGCGGTGATCATCGGGAAGACGGTGACGACCGAGCTCGGCATGTCGCATCCTGGTCCCACCACGAACCCCTTCAATCCCGCCCATACGCCAGGGGGCTCCTCGTCCGGTTCTGCCGCCGCCATCGGCGCCGCGATGGTGCCGGCAGCGCTCGGCACCCAGGTGGTCGGCTCCATTATTCGCCCGGCCGGCTTCTGCGCCAACACCGCCATCAAGCCCACTTTCGGCGCCATCCATCGCGGCGAGCGCCTGGGCTTCAGCCAGAGCCATATCGGCGTGCATGCCGGGTGCCTGGAAGACATGTGGCGCGTCACCTTTGAAATGGCGCGGCGCTCCGGCGGTGATCCCGGTCATCCGGGATTGTTCGGCGAGGCGACGCCGCGGCCCCCGGTCAGGCCCGCGCGGCTGATCGTCATGGAAAGCGAAGGCTGGGCGATGACGGACGGCCTCGTCGCCGACGCTTTCGAGGGGGTGCTGCGGCAATTGCGCGATGCGGGCGTGACGCTGCTGCGCCGCACCGACGACGCGCTGATCGCGGCTTTCGAGGAAGCGATCGCCGAGAGCCTGGCCTTGTGCCGGGACATTTGCGGCTACGAGCTGCGCTGGACACTGGAGAACCTGGTGGAGCGCTTTCCCACTGGTCTCAGCGACAGCATGATGTCGCGGCTGGACCTGGCCCGGGCCATGAGCATCGACGATTACCGCCACGCCCTTCGGCGGCGGGAAGCCGCGCAGCAGGCGCTCGCCGCACTGTCGCCGCTCGCGGATGGGCTGATCAGCCTCAGCTCCGTCGGGCCCGCACCCGTGATGGAGAACACGGCAAAGGATTCCGGTGTTACCCACACCACCGGCCTGCCAGCCTACAACGCCGCGACCTCGGTGTTGGGGTGTCCCAGCATCACGCTGCCCCTGATCGCGGTGGACCGGTTGCCCGTCGGTGTCCAGGTGATCGGCCAGCGGCATCATGATGCGGCCCTGACGGCCACGGCCGGGTGGATTGCACAGCACGTGCAACCGGAGTCGCGGTGACGGCGATGGAGATGGCGGGCGCACGGAGCCGTAATCCGCTTTTCAACGCGAACCGCATGAAGCTCGGGATCTTTGGCGCCAACGGCAAGGGTGCCGCACAGACCCTGGTGCCAGAAGCCTACCGGCCGAGTTGGCGGAATTCGGTGGACACGGCGCGGCTTGCGGATGCGCTCGGCTTCGAAGCGGTGCTGGCCTATGCGCGATGGAAGGGCTACATCGCCGGCCAACCCACCCATGTCAGCGGCGTAACGCTCGACCCATTCACCTGGTGCGCGGGCATTGCCCAGGCGACGCGGCATCTGGCGGTGATTGCCACCTCGCACGCGCCGACGCTGCACCCCATTACCGCCGCGAAGCAATGCGCCACCATCGACATCATTGCCGATGGCCGTTTCGCGCTGAACGTGGTGGGCGGCTGGAACAAGCCGGAGCTCGACATGTTCGGCGCGGCCATGGCCGAGCACGACCAGCGCTACGACCATCTGGAGGAATGGCTGAACATTATCCAGCGGCTCTGGCGCGAGGAAGCGGAGTTCGATGTCGATGGTCGCTTCTTTCGCGTGCTCCGCGCTTCCTCCATGCCGAAGCCGGTGCAGCAGCCGGGACCGCCCATCGTCAATGCCGGAGGATCGGACCGTGGTCAGCGCTTCGCCTGCCAGCACGCGGATATCTGCTTCCTGATCCTGCGCTCCGAGGCGCTGGACGACATTGCGTCGCAGATCGCCGACTACAAGGCGATGGCGCGCCGCGACTATGGCCGCGAGGTGCAGGTGTGGACCTACGCCTACTGCGTGCAGCGTGCGACGCGTGCTGAGGCGGAGGACTACCTGGAGCATTTCGCCGTGCGGCATGAGGATGGCCCGAGCCTCGATGCCTGGAGTGCCGGGGTTGGATCACAGACGAAGATCCTGAAATCGCCGGAAGCCGTCCGCGCCTTCCGGAAGCGGTTCGCGGCCGGAGCAGGCGGTTCGGCATTGGTTGGTACGGCGGCGGACATTGCCTTGCGGCTGGAGCAGCTTGCCGATGCAGGCCTGGATGGCGTGCTGCTCACCTGGGTGGATTTCATCGACGGGCTGAAGCGGTTCCGCGACGTCATGCCGCAGATCGAGGCACGAGGCCTGCGCTCGCCGTTCGACAGCGCAGGGACGTAGGCCTTCAACACGGGCCAGCAGGCCGCATGGGAACACCGCGCCAGCGAGGCGGCTGCTCCACAGCATGAAAGGACCGAGGGGCATGAAGATGACCACTGTGTTTCGCCGCGCCTTCGCCGCAGTTCTTGTGGGCTCCGTCGCCCTCACGGCTTCGGCCGCCCAGGCGCAGGACCGGCCCTTGCGGCTCGTCCTGAATGTGGGATTGCAGACGCTCGATCCCATCGCGGGACCGTCTTTCGTCACCCGGAACTTCTCCTACATGGTGTTCGATACGCTGGTCTCGGTCGACAGCAAAGGCGAGTATCGCCCGCAGATGCTGGACAACTGGCGGATCAGTGACGATGGCCTGACCTATACCTTCACGCTGCGAGACGGACTTGAATTCAGCGACGGTGCTCCGGTGACGGCGGAAGACTGCGTCGCGTCGTTGAAGCGATGGGGCGCACGTGATTCGCTGGGGCGCCGTCTCATGGCGGCCACGAAGGAGATGCGCGTTGCCGACGCCAAGACTTTCGTGCTGGAGCTGGCACGGCCTTTCGGGCTGGTGATCGAGGCGTTGGGCAAGCCCAGCGTGCAGGTACCCTTCATCATGCCCGCCCGTCTCGCCGCCAACACGCCGCCAACAACGCCCGTCGCAGAGGTCGTGGGTTCCGGCCCCTTCCTGTTCCTGCGCGATCAGTGGATACCGGGCGAGCGCACGGTGTTCGTGCGCAATCCGCGCTACCGCCCACGGGCGGAGCCGGCGGACGGGTTGGCTGGCGGCAAGGTCGCCAGGGTGCAGCGCGTAGAATTCGTGAACATGACCGATCCGGGATTGCGCGCGGCCGCCATCCAGAATGGCGAGGTGGATTATCTGGAATATGCACCGATCGATTACATTCCGCTGATCCAGCGCAACCGGAACCTGGTGCTGGCGAAAGCCAGGGGCGGCGCGGAGATCGTTGGTGGTATCAGCATCAACCACCATCAGCCACCCTTCGACAACGTGCTGATCCGTCGCGCCGTGCAGCAGGTCCTGGACCGCAGGGAAATCATCGCGGCAGAGGGCGTGCCGGCCGATTTCGCCCGGCCCGACTGCGTGTCGGTTTACGCCTGCGGCACCTTCTATGCCAGCGATGTCGGAACGGAGCCGGTCCGCGAAAACGGCATCGCACGCGCCAAGGCCCTCCTGCAGCAGGCGGGGTATGCGGGGCAGCGTGTGGTGTTCCTGCAACCGGCGGACTCCGCGCTGATCAATCCAATCGGCCTGGTGATGCTGGAACGGCTGAAGCAGGCGGGCTTCAACCTTGATGTGCAAACCGCGGACTGGTCATCCCACGCGCAGCGCTGGATCCAGCGGCAGCCGCTGGCCCAGGGTGGTTGGAGCCTCCTTCCCGTCGTCTACACCGGCTTCGATCTTGCCAACCCGCTGAGCAATCCCGGCATCGGCTATAACTGCACCGGCAATCAGCCATGGGGCTATTGCGACGGGGCCATGACCCCGGTGATCGAGCGTTTCGAGGCCGAGCACGATCCGGCCAGACGGCGGGAGATCGCCGGGGAACTGCAGCAGCTCTCCGTAAGCCACGCCAACTTCCCCTTGGCAGGCCAGTTCGCGAGCCCTGCAGTCTGGCGGGCGGAGCTGAAGGGCGTCATCGACTTCGGCTTTCCGGTCTTGTGGAACATTCAGCGCGACGGATCTTGATGGGGTGCGGTGCCTCCGAGGCACCATGTCCGGACTCGTTGCACGGGCGGAGCAGCGGCACCTGGCCGCCTCCGATCGCCGCGGCAACAAGCCCGGGGTGTTGGCGCACTTGGCCCCGGCCACCAAGCTTCAAGGATCAACGGGCGAAGGCGTCGTCGAGAAAATCGAGGAAAACCCTCAGCCTCTGACTGAGGTGCCGCCGGCTCTGGTAGACGGCGTAGATTGTGTCCTCCATCTTGTGTTCATGGCCCGGGAACAGCTGGATCAGTCGTCCGGAGGCAAGGTCCTGCGCCACCTGGAAGTCGGCCAGCCGCGCGATGCCCACTCCGGCACAGGCCATCGCCATCAGCATCTGGCCTTGATTGGCTGTGACGCTTCCGCCGGCCTGGATGCGGCGCAGCGCCCGATCGTCGTCGCGAAAGGTCCAGGCGCTCCAGGGCATGCGCTTGTTGAAGTTGAGGCATTCATGCTCGGCCAGTGCGGCCGCATTCACCGGAACGCCGTGCTCCGCCAGATAGGACGGGGCGGCGCAGATGATCCAGCGCATGTCCAGCACCCGTCGCACAATCAGGGATGAATCCGGAAGGTCGCCGATGTTGATGGCCACGTCCACGCCGCCTTCCAGCAGGTTGCCGGGCTCGTTGCTCAGGATGAATTCCAGCCGCAGCGTGGGATGCTGACGGCGGAAGGCGGGCAGGAGTGGCGCGAGAAGGTGGACAGCGAAGGTCGGTATGGACCGCACGCGCAGAACATCGCGCAGCTGAGTGCCGCTGGAGGCAGTGGATTCCGCTTCCTCCACCGCCTCGATCGCCTGCCGCGCGGCGGGGTAGAAGGCTTCCCCCTCCGGCGTCAGTGCCAAGCTGCGCAGGGAACGGTTGAACAGCACGACGCCCAGACGGTTCTCCAGCCGGGCGATAAGCTTGCTGACGGCAGAAGGCGTCAGCGACAGCGAGCGGCCTGCCGCCGAGAAGCTGCCATCCTCCACCGAGCGCACAAAGACCTGCATCTCAGCCAAGCGATCCATGCCGACCTGTTCCACGCCGTCACATCAGTTTGTCAGTTTTGGAAATTGCTGAGCGGGAGGCAAGTCCCTAACGTTTTCGGCGCAGGCCCGGCCAACGGTGCCGCAGAGATCGGAAAGCAGGGCAGGGGAGGCGGTAACATGTCCAGCGCACAAGCATCCACCATCGAAGCCGCGCCGCGTCCAGCCACGGATCTGGACGCCCTGGTGATCGGAGCCGGCTTTGCCGGCCTCTACCAGCTGCATATGCTGCGCGACAAGCTGGGGCTCGCGGTGCAGGTTCTGGAGGCCGGTGACGGTGTCGGCGGCACATGGTACTGGAATCGCTATCCGGGCGCGCGCTGCGACTCAGAGAGCTACTATTACTCCTTTTCCTTCTCGGACGAGTTGCAGCAGGAATGGAGCTGGAGCGAACGCTATCCCGAACATCACGAGATCCGTCGCTACCTGAATTCCATGGCGGACAAGTTCAAGCTGCGTCCCGATATCCACTTCAACACACGCGTTACCCGCGCCTGGTATGATGAGGACGCCAAACTCTGGCATGCGGAAACCGAGCAGGGCGCGCGCTTCTCGGCACGCTTCCTGATCACCGCGGTCGGCTGCCTGTCTTCGGCCAACATTCCCAAGATACCAGGGCTGGAGCGGTTCAAGGGCGATTGGTACCACACCGGGCGATGGCCGCATGAACCGGTGGATTTCAGCGGCAAGCGGGTCGGGTTGATCGGCACGGGCTCGACGGGGATCCAGGCAACGCCGGTGGTGGCCGCTCAGGCGGCACATCTCACTGTTTTCCAACGCACGGCGAATTACAGCATTCCCGCCCGGAACGGTCCCATGCGTCCGGACGAAGTGGCCAAGATCAAGGCCGGGTATGCGGCGATCCGGGATCTCGCCAGAACGTCCGCCAACGGACATCCCTTCCTGGTGAACCAGGTCTCCGCCCTTGCCGTGTCACCGGAAGAAAGGCTGGCGCAGTATGAGGCCGCCTGGGAAACGGGAGGTCTGCGGTTCCGCGCCAGCTTCATGGACCTCCTTACCAGCAAGGAAGCGAACGATACCGCCTCGGAGTTCATCCGGGCCAAGATCCGCGGCATCGTGGAGGACCCCGAGGTGGCGGAACGGTTGACGCCGAAGGACCATCCTTTCGCAACGAAGCGGCCTCCGGTCGACAGCCATTACTTTGAAACCTTCAACCGCGACAATGTCACTCTGGTCGACATCAAGGCGACACCGATCCTTGAGATCACCCCTGACGGACTCCGCACGAGTGAGGCGGAGTACCCCCTGGACATCATCATCTTCGCCACGGGCTTCGACGCCATGACCGGCCCGCTTCTGGCCTTCGACATCAGAGGCCGTGCCGGCGTGCCGCTCAAGGAGGCCTGGGCGGCAGGGCCGCGGACCTATCTCGGCCTGCAGGTGGCGGAGTTCCCCAACCTGTTCACCATCACGGGCCCGGGCAGCCCTTCCGTTCTTACCAACATGCCCGTTGCCATCGAGCAGCATGTGGAATGGATCACCGATTGCATCCGCCACATGCGCGAGGCCGGCATCACCACCATCGAGGCTGATCCCGTCGCCGTGGACGAATGGGTCGCGCATGTGAACGACGCCGCCAACGCGACATTGCTGCCGATGGCGAATAGTTCCTGGTACCTGGGTGCCAACGTTCCTGGCAAGCCGCGCGTCTTCATGCCCTATGCTGGCGGCATGGCCCGGTATGCCAGACGATGCGCAGAGGTCGCTGCCCACGGCTATGAAGGCTTCGTGCTGAGGCGCTGAGCATGGCCGCCGTTCATCCCGACATCCTCGCCTTGATGCGAACGGTGCGCGAGGCCAACCAGCCGCCCTTCGAAACGCTTGGGGCGGTCAGGGCCCGAAGGGTCCATTCAGACCGCGCACTTGCCCTGCAGAGCAGTCGCGATGATCTTCCAGTGGTCGAGGACCTTGTGGCCGACGGCGTGCCGGTACGGCTGTACAGGGCCACGCTGCCGGAACCGGGAGTGCCGCAACCCTGCCTGTTGTTCCTGCATGGCGGCGGCTGGGTGTTGGGCAGCCTGGAAACGCATGACTGGGTCTGCCGGCGCTTGGCGCGGCTGAGCCGAGGCTGCGTACTGGCGGTGGATTATCGCCTGGCGCCGGAGCATCCCTATCCGGCGGCGCTGGATGACAGCGTCTCGGTGCTGCGCTGGTTGGCGGCTCAGAGCGATCGGTTGGGCATCGATGCAACACGCATCGCTCTCGGCGGTGACAGTGCGGGTGCCAACCTCGCCGCCGTACTCGCGCTGATGGGGCGCGACGGCGTTGCGCCGGCCGGTACGTGCCAGCTGCTCTTTTATCCCGCGGTTGATCTCGCAATCACGGAGGAGAGCTACGCACGGAGCACCGGGAACATGCTGCTCGGTGCCAGCACTATGCGCTGGTTTATTGATCAGTATGTGCCGCGGCCGGAGCAACGTTTTGAGTGGCAGGCATCGCCCTTGCGCGCGGCAAGCGTGTCGGGGCTGCCGGCGAGCTTTGTTGTAACGGCTGGGCACGACCCGCTGCGAGAGGAAGGGCAGCGCTATGCTGCTCGACTGGAAGCCGAAGGCGTCGCTGTGACGGCGTTGCATCTATCCGGAATGACCCACGGCTTCCTGACCATGGATCGCGCTGTCAGCTCTGCCGCAGGCGTCCTGGACCTGGCGGCGGAGCAATTGCGTGAATCCTGGTGCCGGAGCTGAACGGCCAATGCACCGGCACGGTCAGTCAGGCGGCTTTGCCTGCCACAGGTTTAGCTGAAATCATGGGGAGCATCGATGGCGATTGACTCGCTCGCGCTGCGCTCACCAAGATGACAACGAAGAAACACAGAACAAGACTTCCGCGGCACCGCTGAAGGCGGGCACGGGAAGCCGCCAGAGGGAGACGAGGGAATGTCCGAGAACCGAGGCGCCATCGGTCGCCGCGCGTTGCTGGGTGGTGCCGTCGCGGGCACCGCCATGCTGGCCATGCCGCACATCGCTGGAGCTCAGGCGAAGGTGATCCGCGTGGGCCTGCCGACCACCCTGTCCGGCCGCATCGCCATTCTTGGCACATCTAGCCGCACGGCGATCCGCTACGCATTCAGCCGCATCAACGAAGCGGGCGGCATCGGCGGGCGCACGCTGGAGGTGATCGACCGGGACACAAAGGGTCGGCCTGACGAAGCCGCGAAGATCACTCGCGACCTCATCAACAATGATGGCTGCGAGATCCTGATCGATGGTGAGTCCTCGGCAGGATCCTTCGCCGTGCACGAGGTGGTGCGCGATATCCCGATCCTTTGCCTGCATACCAACAGCGAGACTTCGTCGCTGACGGCCGATCCGAAGATGCTGGTAAAGCATGCCTTCCGCTGCGCCCGACAGGGTGTGCACGACGCCGTGGCAGGCGGCGTCTACGCCTCGGCTATCTCCAAGGAGCGTGGTTTGAAGCGCTGGATGACCTGCTCTCCGGACTATGCCTTTGGCCGCGACAACACTGCGGAGTTTCTGGTGTTTGCTAAGAAGTTCGACCCGGGCATCGAAGTTGTGGACCAGATTTGGCCACGGCTCTTCGCCCCGGACTATACGGAGAACATCACCAAGATCCTGCAGGTCAAGCCGCAGGCGATGTACTCCGCGCTGTGGGGTGGCGACTTGGTGAGCTTCGTGGAACAGGCCAATCTTTATCGCCTCTTCGGCAACCTGACGTTTTTCTCCTCGTCGCTCGGTGATCCGCCCGTAGCCGGCGCCATCAAGCAGTTGCCCCAAGGCATCCACACCGCCTATCGCTACAATCGCAATTACCCGGCGAAGCCGGAGAATGCGACTTTTGCCGACGATTTCGCCAAGCTCGCCAAGCATGAACCGACAAACTGGGCCTGGCAGAACTACGTGGCCTGCGAGTTCATCGCAGAGGCGCTGCGCCGCACCAATGGCCGGACCGATCCCGCGGCCTTGTCCAATGAAGTTGCCGGAATGGAGCTCAAGACGGCGCTGGCGGTGGACGAGACGATCACCATGCGTGCCAGCGACCACACCATCATTGGCTACCCGGTGCCCTGGGGCATCACCATCCCCACGGCGCCGTATGTGAGGGACTTCGTGCCGGTCGAGTGGGCGCAGATTCTGGAGATGGAGCAAGAGTGGAAAAAGGGGAAGGGCTACGCCTGACGCCGCCCTAGCCACTCATCCGCGGGAAACGAACATGAATCTCGAGGTACTGGCTGGATGCATGACATCCGGCGCCTGCGTCGTGACGCAGATCTCCTCCGGCCTGATCGTGGGCATGCTACTGTTTCTTGTTGCTTCGGGCCTATCGCTGATCTTTGGCGTGCTGGGTATCGTGAACTTCGCACACGGGGCCTTCTATATGGCCGGTGCCTATTTCGCCCTGCTGGCCTATGAGCAGACATCCAGCTTCGCCACGGCCCTGGTTTTTGGCGCGCTCGCCGCGGGGGTCGTCGGTGTCGCCTTTGAGCGTTTTCTGATGAGCCGCGTCTACGGCCACGACGTGCTGATGCAGCTGCTCGTCTGTTACGCCGCCATCCTGATCTTCGACGACCTGGTAAAGATCCTGTTCGGCGCCGACTACAAGCTCATGGGCATGCCCGAAGCCTTTGCCACGGCACCGGTCGAGATCGCAGGCGGCTTCGTGCCCGGTTACTACATCTTCATGCTGGTCATCGCTCTGGCGGCCGGTCTCGGGTTGTGGCTCGGCATCAACAAGACCCGCATGGGCAAGATCATTCGCGCGCTGGCCATCAACCCCCAGATGGTCGGCGCCCTCGGCATCAACACCAAGTTGCTCTATGCCGGAGTCTTCGGTCTCGGCTGCGTGCTGGCGGGGCTGGCGGGCGCACTCGCCGCGCCAGTGCGCACGCTGACACCAGGCATGGGCCTTTCCGTCCTCATCGAAAGCTTCATCGTGACCGTGATCGGTGGCATGGGATCGATTCCCGGTGCGCTGGTCGCGGCCCTGCTGATCGGACTGACCCGCTCCTTCGGCGCCATCGGCTTCCCGCTCTTTGTTGACGGGCTGATGTTCGGCTTGATGGCTCTGGTTCTGGTGGTCCGGCCCAGCGGACTTCTCGGCGCGAAGGCTGGCTGAGATGCACCGCGATGTTCTCCGGGATCTGATGATTGCCGCCGCAGCGCTGGTTGTTCTTCTGGTTCTCCCGGCCGTGTTCCCGCAACCAGCCCTGCGCGACTTCCTGATCTACGTCATTGCCTTTGGCCTGCTGGCCATGTCGCTCAACCTGCTTGTCGGGCTCACCGGCCTGGTGTCCTTCGGCCACGCCGCCTATTTCGCCTCGGGCGCTTACAGCTTCGGCCTGCTGATGCAGACCGGGCGGTTCTCCGTTCCCCTGGCGATGCTCTGCGCGTTGGCAGGAACCGCGCTGCTTGCTCTGGTCATCGGCGCCA
This sequence comes from Teichococcus globiformis, assembly GCF_042646265.1. NCBI lineage: Bacteria > Pseudomonadati > Pseudomonadota > Alphaproteobacteria > Acetobacterales > Roseomonadaceae > Roseomonas > Teichococcus globiformis. The sequence continues at coordinate 62,929 of NZ_JBHRTN010000026.1, read as the reverse complement.
TCTGCGTTCGGTTGAAGGAGATCTATTTTTCCTTCATCACGCTGGCTTTCCAGATGTTCATCCACAGCATCATCCTGACGTGGGTCGATGTAACTGGCGGTGATCAAGGCTTGCGCGGCGGTATTCCGCGCCCGCCGTTTCTTGGCATTGACCTGGCTCAGGCGGGCACGCTCTACGTCTTCTGCGCCGTGGTGTTCGTGGTGTGCCTGCTGATCATGCGGCAGGTCTGGCAATCGCCCTTCGGCTACACCCTGCGCATGATCCGCGACAATCCGGCGCGCGCCAACTTCCTGGGCGTGAACGTCCTGCGCATGAAGCTTGGCGTCTTTGTGCTGGCGGGCACGATGGCGAGCATGGCCGGCATTCTGATGGCGCTCTTCGTATCCGGTGCCTATGCGGAGTTCGCCTTCTGGACCATGTCCGGTGAGGCCATCTTCATGATCATGCTCGGCGGTACGCAGGTTTTCCTTGGACCTGTCATCGGCGCAATCCTGCTGCAGACATTGAACCATTACATCACCATCTACACGGAGCATCACGGACTGGCGCTGGGCATTGTTATCCTGGCCATTGTTCTCGGATTGCGGCGTGGCGTCGCCGATTATGCGCGGGACTGGCTGATGTCCCGCCGCACCGTGCGCGCGGAGGCCGCGCCCAAGGCGGAAGCGACGAAGAAGGCGGTGAGCTGATGCTGGACGTGCAGAACCTCAGCAAATCCTTCGGCGGCGTGCAGGCGACCCGGGATGTCAGCCTTCATTTTCCTCCCGGTTCGCTGACCGCCATTATCGGACCCAACGGCGCCGGGAAGACGACCTTCTTTAACCTGATTTCCGGTCACATCCGTCCGGACTCCGGCCGCGTCCTGTTCGAGGGGCAGGATCTTGTCGGGCTCTCAAGCCTGGAAGTGGTGCGACGCGGCATGGCGCGGGCATTCCAGGTGGCTTCCCTGTTTCCCAGCCTGACGGTGCGGGAAGCAGTTAATGCTGCCGTCACCTCGCATCAACGCCGCTCGGCGCGGCTCTTCTCGCGCTTCCCGCTTGCCGACAGCCGGGACCGCGTCACCGAGCTTCTGGAGTTGCTGGGGCTCTCCAGCAAGGCCGATGTGCTGTCCGCCAACCTGTCCCATGGCGATCAGAAGTTGCTGGATATCGGGCTGGCGCTCGCCATGGAGCCGAAGGTGCTGTTGCTCGATGAGCCGACGGCCGGGATGGGTCCGGATGAGCGATGGCGTATGATCGACAAGGTGCACCGCCTGTGGCAGGCGAAGCAGCTGACGATGATCTTTATCGAGCACGACATGGATATCGTGTTCAAGATTTCTCAGACCGTGCACGTTCTGAAGTACGGGGCTGTTCTGGCCCAGGGCACGCCGGAGGACATCCGCCGCAATCAGGATGTGATCGACGCCTATCTCGGCACTGACCACCACATGGCCCTGGCTGTCGAGGAGACCTGAACCCCATGGATACACCCATCCTGGAGATGCGCGGCGCGGATGTTTTCTACGGCGCCAGCCAGATCCTCTTTGGTGTCGATCTGACCGTCCTTCGCGGCCAGACCATGGCGTTGCTCGGGCGCAACGGCGCCGGCAAGAGCACGACATTCAAGGCCATCGCCGGCATCGCGCCGCCGCGTGGGGGCCAGGTGTTGCTGTCAGGCCAGGCTGTTTCCGGACGGGCCCCGTACCTCGTCGCCCGCGCCGGCATCGGCTATGTGCCGGAGGATCGGCAGGTCTTCCCCGAGCACACTGTGGAGGACAATCTGATTGTGGCGGCCAAGCGCGGACCGCGAGGCGAGCGCCACTGGACCACCGGTCGGATCTACGAGGTCTTTCCCATCCTCGCCGGGATGCGCAACCGCATGGCCGGGCGCCTGTCCGGCGGCGAGCAGCAGATGCTTACCATTGCCCGTACCCTGATGGGCAACCCGGATGTGCTGCTGCTCGACGAACCCAGTGAGGGCCTTGCTCCGATCGTCGTGCGGACCATCGGCGAGCTGATCCGGCAGTTGCGGGAAATGGGTGTCACCATCCTGCTGGCCGAGCAGAACATGCATTTCTGTCTCGGCATCGCCACGCACGCCACGGTCATCGACAAGGGTCAAGTTGTCTATAGCGCGACCATCGACGAGTTGCGCGGCAACGACGCCATCATGCAGCGCTATCTTGCCGTTTAAGGATGCAGCCCATGACACGAGATGAAGGCCGTGGCCGTGTTGTTCTGGTCACGGGTGGCGCCAGCGGCATCGGCTTCGCCACGGCCAGTCTGCTGGCACGGCGAGGCTGGCGGGTGGTGATCGGCGATCTCGACGCCGGCCGCACCGCCGGCGCCGCCGCCGAGATCGGTGCGTCGTCCATCGCTTTCGATGTGGCCGATGAGCATGCAACGGAAGCCGCGATGGAGCGCATCGAGGCGGCCCACGGGCCGGTTGAGGCACTCTTCGCCAATGCCGGGGTGATCCAGCCGGGCAGCAATCCGGAAGAACTGTCCATGTCCGAGTTCGACCGCGTCATCGCGGTCAATCTTCGCGGCGTTTACCTGTCCTGCGTGACGGCCGGCAAGCGCATGGCACGGCGTGGCCGTGGCGGCATCGTCATCACGGGATCGGTCACCGCCTCGCGCGCGGCGCCGTTGCACGCCTATGCGCCGTCCAAGGCGGCGGCGGTGCACATGGCCGCTTGCCTCGCGGTCGAATGGGGCCGTTCCGGGGTGCGCGTCAATGCGATCTCGCCGGGCTATGTGGCCACGCCGCCGGTGCGGGCGGCCATCGAGCGGGGGCTGCGGGACCCGCAACTTCTCAGGGATGCGGCGCCGCTCGGCCGCCTGGTCGAACCCGAGGAGATCGGCGCCGGTGTCGCCTTCCTGTTGTCCGACGATGCCTCGGCGATCACCGGCATCAACCTGCCGGTCGATGCCGGCTGGCTGGCCGGCGCGACCATGACAACCTATGGCGGCATGCGGCCCGCGCGATGAGCTCTGCGGTGGGGGTATCTCCTCCGGAAAGTTCCGCGTCCTGTCTGCATCAGGGTTCTGGCCGCTGCTTGGCGCGCAGCCAGGGCGCTCAGCCGGTGATGGACCACGCCCTTCGCGTTTATCACCCTGCCTCAGCATGGCGGCCACGCGGGATCCAGCCGCCTGAGCCTGCGCCGACGGAGAATGCGCTCAACCGGGTGTCATGGGGGACATGATGGCCTGCTCCCGCAGCCGCGCCACCGTGGCATGCAAATGCGCCATGACGGCACGGAGGGCTGGCGTCATGCCCCGGGCAGGGCTGACCGCCAGCATCAGCCGCACGCGCAACGGCGGTGCGCCAAGCCTGCGCAGGATGTAGCGCCGGCTCGCAGCTTCTCGCGTCAACGCCGCACGCGGAAGCACGCTCCAACCCACCCCCTGCTCAACCAGGGCGCGGATGGCCGTCAGGCTATCCACCTCCAGCAGCTGCGAGGGATCGGGATGCGCGCCTGCCCTGTGCAGCGTGCGGCGCAGCCCGTGTTGCCGGTCCGGCAGGATGAGCCCGAGCCGCGCCATCGTCGAGAGCGGCACCGGCTCTTGTTCCGGCCCAGCCCCGCCCAGGTCACTGGCGCGGCTCCGGTGGGCGAAGAGCAGCAGATCCTCCTCCGCCAGCACCTCCGCCATGATGGTCCGGCTGCGCCGGCTGTCGTACAGAATGGCGACGTCGAGCCGGCCTTCGATCAGCCATTGATGGATGAAGCCGCTGAAGCCGTCGACTAGGCGGATGTGCAGCTGCGGGTAGCGCTGCCGAAGCTCGCCGAAAACCGACTGCGCGAGATGCACCGACATGAAGGTCGGCACGCCGAGCACCACCTGCCCGCGCGGCACCGGGTCGTCCAGCGTGGCAGTCAGGTTCGCCAGGGCTGCCAGCAAGGGCCGCGCGACCTCGGTGAGGCGTTGCCCATCCGCGGTCAGCCGGGCACCGCGTCCATGCCGGTAGAGGAGCGGCCGGCCGACCTCCTGCTCCAGGAGCGCGATCTGCCGTGACAGGCTGGGCTGGGCCAGGCCGAGCGCGGCAGCTGCGCGGCCGAAACTGCCATGTTCGGCGATCGCCAGCAGGGAGCGGAGCCGGACCTGATCCATAGCCTACAACTATAGCTGCTACTGCGAGGCGGCGCAGGCCCCGCCGCGCTATGGATGCCGCATGGGAAACACCAGAACCGCCGCCGAGATCCTCCTCGATACCCTGGCCGCGCGGGGGGCCGACCGTGCCTTCTGCGTGCCGGGGGAATCCTACATCGCCCTGCTGGACGCACTGCACGCGCATCCATCCTTCGACCTGGTCACCTGCCGGCACGAGGGCGGCGCAGGCTTCATGGCGGTGGCCGATGCCAAGCTCACCGGCCGCCCCGGCATCGTGCTGGTGTCGCGTGGCCCGGGTGCCTGCAACGCTGCCATCGCGCTGCACACCGCCGAGCAGGATGCGGTGCCGTTGATCCTGCTGATCGGCCAGGTGGAGAAGCGCGACCTGCGTCGCCGCGCCTTCCAGGAAATCGACTACGCGGCCATGTTCGGCGGCATCGCCAAATGGGTCGGTGAAGCCACGCATCCTGACCAGGTTCCGGAGCTGATCGCCCGGGCCTGGACGATGGCGACCCAGGGCGTGCCGGGGCCGGTGGTACTCGCCCTGCCGGAAGATGTCCTGGCCGCGCCCTGCGCCGCTCCCGCCTTGCCGCCCACCCGCATGGCCGGCGCCGCGCTGGCGGCAGGAACCGCCGCGGAACTGGCCGGGCTGCTGCGACGGGCCGAGCGGCCGATCCTGCTGGCCGGCCACGGGCTCGATGTGCCGGGCGGGCGCGAGGCGTTGCTGGCTTTCGCCCAGGCGTGGCGGCTTCCGGTGGCGGTGTCCTTCCGCCGGCAGGATCTCTTCCCCAACAACCACCCGCTCTATGCCGGCGATCTCGGCCTGCGAAATCCGGATGCGCAGCGCGAAGCCTTCGCCGAGGCGGATCTGGTATTCGCCCTGGGCACCCGCCTGACCGACATCACCAGCCAGGGCTATAGCTGGCCCGCGCCGGGGCAGCGCCTGGTGCATGTTTGCGCCGAACCGCGCTTTCTGGGCTGGCAGTTCCCGGCGGAGATCGCCGTCGCCGCCGAGGCCCCCGCCGTGCTGGCCGCGCTGGCCGCCGAGCCGCCTGCCTCGCCGCCTGGCCGAGAGGGCTGGAACCGTCGCCTGCGGAAGTTGCAGGAGGCGGACAGCCGAGCCACGGCCGAGAGCTTCCCGGATGGCCTCTCCTTTCTGCGGGTGGTGCAGCTGGTGGGTGCATGCGCGCCGGCGGATGCGATTGTCACCCTCGATGCCGGCACCTTCGCGGCGCCATTCTACCGCAAGCTGGTTTGGCATCCGCCGCAGCGCCTGCTGGCACCGATCTCGGGTGCCATGGGATTCGGCGTGCCTGCTGCGGTGGCCGCGGCTCTGCGCCACCCGGAACGCACGGTGATCTGCGCGGTGGGCGATGGCGGCGCCCTGATGACCGGAAGCGAGCTGGCCGTGGCCATGGCGCGCGGCTTGCCGGTCAAGGTGCTGCTCTCCGACAACGGCAGCTACGCTTCCATCCGGATCCACCAGGAGCGGCAGCATCCGGGCCGCGTCTCCGGGACCGACCTCGTCAATCCCGATCTCGGCGCCTGGGGAGCCGCCTTCGGTGTGCCGCTGCTGCGTGTGGAAAGCGAGGCGGATCTGCCGGCGCTGGAAGCCGCGCTGCGCGCGCCGGGTCCGCTGGTGACCGTGGTGCGCACCTCGCTCCAGGCGGTGCTGCCGCAGGGTGCAGCGGGTTCGATGCCTGGAGCGGCGCAGGGCTGAGGGTCGCCCGCATTCGCCCATGACGCCCGCGCGGCGTGGACGAATCGGTTGAGCGGGTCCGTTCCGAGACTGGGCGGTCCCCGCCACAGGGGGGCGCCACGAGGCTTCGCTGCGGAGCATCCTTGCGTGCATGGCACGGAACAATGCGCGAGGCGCCTGGCTGAAACCGTCGCTGCCAGTCGCCGGATGGAGCAACGGTTGATCCGGAAACGGCACGTTACTGGCGGTCGCCGGAACCTTCAGGCTGGTCGTGATGTTCTGCTTCGGCGGCGGGGCGAGAGCCGGCAAGCATGGCAGATCGCGACGGCGATCGGGAAAGGAAGGCGGGCATGGCACGATCAGACGGCAGTGAAACGGTTCCGGTCGCGCTGCAGCCGCGGAGCGGCGACTACGGCTACGATCTCGACCATGCGTTGCGGTCCGTGGTTACCTTGCGGGCCCAGGTGCCGGAAGACGCTTTCACCGCCGACACTCTTGGAACCGAGCGGATCGGCGGCGCCGTGCTGATCCGCGAGGACGGCCTGCTCCTGACCATCGGCTACCTTATTACGGAGGCGCAGGACATCTGGCTGACCACCGGTGAGGGACGCGTCGTGCCGGGCCATGTTGTCGGCTATGACCAGGTTACTGGCTTCGGGCTGGTCCAGGCCCTGGGCCGGCTCGGGATTCCGACCCTGCCTATCGGCGCCTCCGGCGAGGTGCAGGTGGGCGAGGGCGTGGTCTTCGCCGGACCGGGTGGCCGGGAAGCGGCCCTGGCCGCCCGCCTGGTCGCCCGGCAGGAATTTGCCGGCTACTGGGAGTATGTTCTGGAAGACGCGCTCTACACCGCGCCCGCCCATCCGAACTGGGGCGGCAGTGCGCTGATTGGGCCGAAGGGCGACCTGATCGGCATCGGCTCCATCCAGCTCGGCCACGATCCAGGCGACGGCAAGGTGCGGGTGCTCAACATGAGCGTGCCCACCGATCTCCTGAAGCCGATCCTGGAGGAGATGCTGACGCTGGGCCGTCCCAACCGCCCGCCGCGCCCTTGGCTGGGCATCATGGCCAGCGCGGAGGAGGGCCAGGTGGTGCTGATCGGCGTGGCCCAGGGCGGGCCGGGCGACCGGGCCGGGTTGCGCAAGGGGGATATCGTGCTCGCCGTGGGGCGTGACGTGCCGGCCGATGAGGCCAGCTTCTTCCGGGCCGTGTGGGCGCGGGGGGAGGCGGGAACCGATATTCCCCTGCTGCTGGAGCGCGACGGCGACCGGTTCGAGGTCCATGTCACCTCCGGCGACCGGCATCGCTTCCTGAAGGCGGCACCGTTGCAGTAGGCGGGGGCCGAACCTCCGCCCCCGCAGGGATCAGGCTGCGTGGCTGGCCACGGTGAACGCCTCGGCAAAGGACAGCCGCTCGCCCTGGCTCATGTGCAGGCCCCGCTTGCTGCGACGCCACAGCGCGTCATCCGCGCTTCGCACCCATTCCTTGTCCACCATCCAGGCCAGCTCGCGTTCGGTGATGCCGCCGCCAAGATCGCGGCCCAGCGCGGCTGCCGAGCGCGCATGGTCCAGAACGGCATCCAGCTCGGCGCCGTAGCAGCGGAACAGGCGCCCCAGCGTCGCCGCATCCAGAAAGGGGAAGCGCCGCCCCGCCTCGCTCAGGTACTGTGCCGGCGTCAGCCCGCCAAGGTCTCCGCCCGGCAAGGTGCTGCCGGCGGTCCAGGGCCTGCCGCCCTTGCCAAGCGCCGCGCAGAGCTGCGTGGCCGCATCCTCTGCCAGCCGGCGGAAGGTGGTGATCTTGCCGCCAAAGACGGACAACATCGGCGCAGCGCTACGGTCGAGTTTCAGCACATAGTCCCGCGTCACGGCCGAGGGGTTCTCCGCCCCGTCGTCATGCAGCGGGCGCACGCCCGAATAGGTCCACACAATATCGCGCGGCGAAACCGCCCGGCGGAACTGCCGCGACACGGCATCGCAGAGATAGGTCGCCTCCTCGTCGGTGCAGCGCGGTGGGCCGGAGGCGGGATCGTGCGGCACGTCCGTGGTGCCGATCAGGGTGAAGCGTCCCTCGTACGGGATCACGAAAACGACGCGGCGATCGTGGTTCTGCAGGATGTAGGCCTGGTCGCCCTCATACAGCCTGGGGACGATGATGTGGCTGCCGCGGACCAGACGGATGCGGTCCGGCGCGGGAATGCCCGCACCGTCCAGCGCCTGCATGACCCAGGGACCCGCCGCATTGGCGATGGCGCGGGCCCGCACGGTCTCCGTCCGGCCTTCTGGCCCCGTCAGCGTCGCCGTCCACCCCTGCGCGTCCCGGCTGGCGCCGGCGAAGCTGGTACGGACCCGGATCTCGGCTCCGCGCAGGGCGGCATCGCGGGCATTCAGCACCACCATGCGCGAATCCTCGATCCACGCATCCGAATAGGCGAAGCCATGGCTTGCCGCGCCGTTCAGCGGTGCGCCCCAGGGATGGTTGCGGAAGTTTAGCGCCTCGCTGCCCGGCAGCGTCACCCGCTTCGCCAGGTGGTCGTACAGGAAAAGCCCCGCGCGCAGCATCCAGCGCGAGCGCATGTCCGGCACATGGGGAAGCACGAAGCGCATCGGCCAGACGATATGCGGCGCGAGGCGCAGCAGCACCTCGCGTTCGGCCAGTGCCTCCCGCACCAGGCGGAACTCGCGGTGCTCCAGATAGCGGAGCCCGCCATGCACCAGCTTTGACGAGGAGGACGAGGTGGCGCCGCCCAGGTCGCCGCGCTCCACCAGCATCACGGACAATCCGCGGCCGGCGGCATCGCGCGCGATGCCGGCGCCGTTGATGCCGCCGCCGATGACCAGGAGATCCACCGCGTCGCGCATCAGATCAGCCTCGCCCGAATACGGGTGACAATGACTTCGGCCAGCAGCACAACGACCAGGATGGCGAGCAGCACCGTCGCCACCCGGTCCCACTGGAAGAAGTTGATGGCGTCGTCCAGCACCAGGCCGATGCCGCCGGCACCGACCAGGCCGAGAACGGCGCTTTCGCGCACATTGATGTCCCAGCGGAACAGCGCGATGCCCCAGAAGGCCGGCTGCACCTGCGGCCAGACGCCCTTGAGCATCTCGGCACCCCAGGGCGAGCCTGCGGCGCGCAGCGCTTCCCGCGGACCAGGGTTGGTTTCCTCAAGCGCCTCGGCCAGCAGCTTGCCGACGAAGCCGACGGAGCGGAAGGCGATGGCGAAAACGCCCGCCGCAGCGCCAGGGCCGAAGATGGCGACGAAGAGCAGCGCCCAGACCAGCGAGTTCACCGAGCGCGACGCCACCAGCCCGAACTGCGCCGCGACGTTCAGCGGCCGGATCGTGCAGACATTGCGCGCGGCCATCAGCGCCAACGGCACGGCCAGAACAAAGCAGAACACGGTGCCGAGCGTCGCGATGTGAAGCGTCTCGATCAGCGCGTTGTGCACCTCCGGGTAGTAGTGCGCGAGGTTGGGCGGCCACATGCGCACCAGCATGTCGGCCATCTGTTCCGGCGCATCGACCAGGAACTCGGGGATGATGTCGATGCTGCGCACCGCCCACACCACGGCGGCGACGCAGAGGAGCCAGACCAGCCAGCGCGAAACGCGCTGCGCCGGGGTGAAGCGGTGCCATTCGCGCCGCAATGGCGCCACGGGGTCGCCGCCCTGAGGCGGTGTCATGGTCATGCTGTTCATCGCAGGGCCGCCCGGACACGGCCGGAGATGATCTCGGCCAGGAAGATGAGGGCAATGATGGCGAGCAGGATCGCGGCGACGAAGTCGTAGTCGAAGCGCTTGAACGCCGCGAACAGCGTGCCGCCGATGCCGCCGGCGCCAACAATGCCGACCAGGGTCGAGTTTCGCAGGTTGCTGTCGAGCTGGTAGAGGCAGAAGCCGATGAAGCGCGATGCCACCTGCGGCAGCACCGCGTAGGCCAGCACCTTCATCACGCTGGCACCCGTGGCGCGGATCGCCTCGACCTGCTTCATCGAGATTTCCTCGATGGCCTCAGCGAACAGCTTGGCGATGAAGCCGACGGAGGCCACCACCAGCGCCGCCGTGCCGGCCAGCGCACCGAAGCCGATGGCCTTCACGAACAGGATGGCGACGATCACGTAGTGCAGCGAGCGGCAGATCGCGATGATCCCCCGCACAGGCGCCGAGATCCACACCGGCGACAGGTTCCGCGCGGCCAGCACGCCGAGCGGCAGCGAGATCGCGATGCCGATGGCCGAGGCCAGCACGGCGATCTGCAGGCTTTCCAGCATGCCTTCCAGCAGCAGCTGCCAGCGCTCGAAATTCGGCGGCACCATGCGGCCCAGCAGCCGCGCGCCTTCACCGAGACCGTGCGCGAGGCGGTCTCCGCTCAAGCCCAATCGGCTGGACGCCCACACCGTGTAGGCTGCAAGCGCCAGCAGCGCGATGCGCATCGGCCAATTCGGCGCGAAGGCGGCGCGTTGTGGAGAGGTGGTGCTCACAGCCAGTCCTCGCCGCCGTAAATGGCGCGCAGGTGGTGTGCCTCGAGCTTCTCGGGCGGACCGTCGAAGATGACGGTGCCACCCGACATGCCGATGATGCGGCGGGCGAAGCGCTTGGCCAGGTCAACATTGTGGATGTTGATGATAACGGGCACGCCCTCGGCGGCCGTCAGCCTGGTCAGCAGCTCCAACACCTCAACCGCCGTGCGGGGATCGAGCGACGAGGTCGGCTCATCGGCCAGCAGGATCTCCGGCCGCTGCATCAGGGCGCGGGCAATGCCGACGCGCTGGCGCTGGCCCCCCGAAAGCGCGTCGGCGCGCCGGGTCGCGTGTTCCGGAAGCCCCACCGCATCCAGCAGCATGAAGGCGCGCTGGATGTCCGCCTCGGGATACCTGCGCATCCACGCGCGCCAGAGCGGCACATAGCCGAGCCGTCCGCTCAGCACGTTCTCCATCACGGAGAGCCGCTCCACCAGGTTGTATTCCTGGAACACCATGCCGATACGGCGCCGAGCGAGGCGCAGCGCCTTGCCCCGCAGCCCGGTCAGCTCCGTGCCGTGCAACCGGATGGAGCCGCGCGTCGGCTCCACCAGGCGGTTGATGCAACGGATCAGCGTCGACTTGCCGGTGCCCGACGGGCCGATGATCGCCGTGATGCCCTCGGCGGGCACCGCGATGTCGATGCCCTTCAGCACGGGCTTGCCGGGCGCGTATTCCTTGACCAGGCCCCGGATCTCCAGGGCGGTGGCCAGCGGACCGGCGGCACCCGGTCGTGTTTCGGTCATGGTGGCAGACATGGTTCCGCTTTCGTCGCTGCTCAGCGGGCCGGCTGTGCCGGGCTGCCGGTCGGCGCCACATGGGTCGGTGCCGCGGGGTTCTGCGCGGCGCGCTTGCGGGCTTCCGCTTCCAGCTCGCGGCGGGACTCGGCGTCAAAGGCCGCCCGGTTGTACGGCGCGTTCACGGCATCGGCGACGGCGCGCACGGGGGCCCAATTCTCGGCATAGGTCGCGGGCCAGAAGCGGTCATTGCCGCCAAGGTCCTTGGCCATCTGTTCCGGGAAGCGATAGTCCAGGAAGCATTCGCGGATCTTCTGCGACACTTCTGGCTTCAGGTCGTGCGCCACGGCGAAGCCGCTGGTCGGGAACGGATCGCTTTCCCAGATGACGCGGAAATTGTCGCCCTTGACCTGACCGCGCGCCACCATGCGGGTGTAGACGTCGGATGCGACCGGCGCGGCGTCGTAATCCCCGGCATTGACGCCCATCACGCTGCGGTCATGGCCACCGGAGTAGACGACCTGATAGTCCTCGTCGGGCTTCAGCCCGAGGCCGGGAAAGAAGGCGCGGGGCGCGAGGTTGCCGGAGTTCGAGGTTGCGGAGGTGTGCGCCACCCGCTTGCCTTTCAGATCCGCCACCGTCTTGTAGGGGCTGTCGGCCTTCACCAGCATGACAACCTTGTAGCTCTCATAGCCATCGGCGTTGCCCTTCACCGCGAAGGGAACGGCCCCGGCGAGATTGACGGCAAAGGCTGTCGGTCCGGTCGAGAAGCCTGCGACATGCAGCCGTCCCGAACGCATCGCCTCCACCTGTGCCGCGTTCGACGTCACCTGGAAATACACTGCGCGCTTGCCGGTGCACTTGCCGAGATAATCCAGGAACGGTTTGAACTGGCTGGCGTAGAGGGCCGGGTCCTCGACGGGCGTGTAGGTGAAGACGATGGTGGAGGGATCGCGCAGCCGGGCGGGGTCGGTCGGCGTGTCGGCCACCATGTTCCGATCGGTGTCGCAGAAAGCTTCGTCCAGCGCGCCGCGGAAGGCGCAGGCCGCGCCCTGGGCGGCTGCCGGCACGGATGCGGCGCCCAGGCCAAAAGCCAGGCCCAGCGCGGTGCCAGCCAGATACAAGGTCTTCATGCGGCGTTCTCCTCCAGGGACAAGAGGCCGCGCGCCTTCAGCAGCGCGTCGGCGAATTCGGCGAAGCCCGTGCCACCTTCGGCGCGGGTGACATAGGCGGGCGGCGTTGCCATGCCCGCCAGAAAGGGTGCGACGTTGGCAACGCCGATGGAGCATGGCACAGCCCCAAACAGCGGGGCGTCATTGGCGCTGTCGCCAACAAAGGCGATCTGGTCGCGCACCGAGGCAAAAGGCGCGAAGCGCGCCGCGAAAAGCGCCTCGATCCCGGCGCGTTTGTCCCACTCGCCGATCCAGGCATTGACGTGGATGGACGACAGCTTCGCCTCCGCGCCGCCCGCGCGGAACACCGCCGCGATGCGCTCGGCCGCTTGCAGACCGAGCGGCCCGGCATCCTCGCAGAAATCCACGGCAACATCGAACAGGCGGAAGGGCTGGTCGGCGGCAAGGGCGCTGCCGGGCACGGCGTCAAGCGCCCGCTGCGCCAGCGCGTGCAGCCTGGCGTGATTGGCCAGACGCGCTTCCTCCGGCTGGGCTTGCCAGCGGCGCATGCGGCGTGCGTCGCGGTCCAGCCCGTACCACAGCGCGCCGTTCTCCCCGACCACGGCGGCCACGGGCCAATGCCGGGCGATGGCATCGCACCACCCTGCCGGACGGCCGGTGACGGGGATCACCGCGATTCCGGCCGCATCCAGCGCTTCCAACGCCGCGTAGGCGGCGGCGGGCAGCCGGCCATCCAATGTCAGCGTGTCGTCGATGTCGGTCAGCACCCAGCGCAGCTGCGCGAGTTGCTCGGCGGGGGCTTCGGCCAGGGGACGGGGCCGGGCGAGGTCTTGTGTCATATACATGTTGTAAGTGCCACTTATCGATGTGGCAGGTCAAACATGATCTCTACACTTTTGTGGCAATGTCCAGCCGCAGCCCGTGGCGCCCTAATGCGGCGGCCAGTGGCGGCGGCGGGGCTGCGTCGGTGATCAGGTCGGTGATCTGCTCGGCCGGGCAGACCTGTTCCAGGAAGGCCCTGCCGAATTTGGAGGAATCGGCCAGCAGAAGCCGCCGCGGCGCCCGCTCCAGCATCGCGCGCTTGACCCAGGCGGCGCGACTTTCGGCCTCGCTCGGCCCTTCCTCGGTAAGGCCTGAAGCACCGATCACCGCCATGTCCACATGGAACCGGCGCAGAAACGCCGCCGTTTCCGGACCGTAAAGGCCGCGCTCCACGGCGCTGAACTCTCCGGGTGCCAGCAGGACCCGCAGGCCGTCGCTGCTGCCGGCGGCGAGGGCGGCATCGATGCTGTTGGTCAACAGCGTGGCGCGCACGCCGCGCCCCGCCAGGGCGCGCGCGAAATGGGTGGTGGTGCTGCCAGCATCCACCATGATCACGGCGCCTTCCTCCACCAGCGCTGCCCCCACCTCTCCGATGCGCCGCCGCTCGTTCACGAGAACCAGCTCACGTTCCGACAGGCGCGGCTGACTGGCCGGATGGGAAACGGAGGCGCCGCCATAGGTCCGCCGCACCATGCCACGGGCGGACAGGGCCTCGATGTCGCGCCGCACCGTTTCGGTTGAAACGCCGAACTTGCCGGCCAGGGTGCTGATGCGAACGGTGGGGTCGTTCGCCAGCGCCCCGAGAATGGCGTTGTGGCGCGCTTCTTTGCCCAGGGCCGGGACGGAACGTTGTTTCAACATGATGTTGGAAGGTGCCACATCCCCGCGTGCCGGCAAAGGGCAACGGCGCAGCGGACCGGTTCCGCATCGATGACCTTCCGGTGACGTTTCGGCGTCATCCCGGGAAAGGCCGAGCTCTGCCCAGGCCGCCGCGATCGAAAGCGGCATGGCCGCACGCGCCAGGGCGGTTGAAGAGGTCCCATCCGCACTATATGCCGTGGTCATGGTTGTTCGTCGCATCACCGCCATCACGCCGGCTGCATCGGGGAGAACGTGCGTCCCGGATATTTGGCGCGTGCTCCGCCGGGCAGGTTGCGCAGGCTTCCATCGTCGCGCCCGAGTGTCGGGAGCATAGGCCCGAGGGTGCCGAGCTCCTTGTCCAACACCCAGGGCGGCTGCGGCATGCGCTCCCTGATCGGCGCAGCGGACTGGGGCAACTCCCCTCTCGGCCGCCGGGCGGAATGGCCGTCGGCGCTGCGGGCCGGCGTCGACCTGATGCTCGACAGCATCGGGCCGACCTGGCTGGCCTGGGGGCCGGAGCTGACCTTTCTCTACAACGATGCCTACCGTCCCCTGCTTGGCGACAAGCACCCGGCGGCACTGGGCAGCGCGCTGGCCGAGGTCTGGGCCGAGATCTGGCCGGATGTCGGGCCTATGGTGGCCAGCGCTCTGCGGGGCGATCCCGTGATCGCGCATGACCTGCCACTTCGCGTTGAGCGGGGCGACGGGCCGGAGGATGCCTTCTTCACCTTCTCCTATGCGCCCCTGCGTGACGATGGCGGCGCTGTTCTCGGGCTCTTCTGCCATGTTCTGGAAACCACCGCCGGAGTGCTGGCGGCGCGGCGGCGCGACAGTGCCGAGAGCGTCATGCGGGCGACCAACACCAGCCTGGGCCGGCAGGTCGCGGAACGCACCGCGTCGCTGCGCCTCTACCGCGACATCATCGAGTCCTCCGCCGATCCCATCTGCGCCTTCGACACGGAGCTGCGGCTGACCGCCTTCAACCAGGCGCACAGCAACGAGTTCCGGCGCATCTTCGGCATCACGGTGCATGTTGGCGACGTGCTTCCCGAACAGCTGCCCGAAGACCAGGCGAGGATCATGCGGAGCACCATGTCCCGCGCGCTCGCCGGCGAAAGCTTCAGCATGGTGGCGGAGTTCGGCGATCCGGCCCTGGCCAAGCCATTCTGGGAAGTTTCCCTCGCCCCGCTGCGCGACGAGGCCGGCCGGGTGGTCGGGGGGTTCCATTTCGCCAGGGACATTTCCGAGCGCATCGGGCAGGAAGCGCAGCTGGCTGCGACGCAGGAAGCCCTCCGCCAGGCCCAGAAGATGGAGGCGGTGGGTCAGCTTACCGGGGGCGTGGCGCATGACTTCAACAACCTGCTGACGGTTGTGCTGGGCAGCCTGGAGTTGCTGCGGCGGCGGATGCCGCCCGATCCTGTGCTGCTGCGCTTCGTGTCCTCGGCCGAGGAGGCAGCACAGCGCGGTGCGCAGGTCAACGCTCAGTTGCTGGCTTTCTCCAGGCGGCAACCCCTGCGGGCTGTCACGGTTGACGTCGGGGAGGTGATCCACGGCATCTCCGAGCTGATGAAGCAGACGGTCAATGGTGCGGCGGAGTTCGAGATCTCGCTGCCGGACAAGGCATTGCCGATCCACGTCGATCGCAACCAGCTCGAGATGGCGCTGCTCAACCTCGTCGTGAATGCGCGGGACGCATCCCGCGAAGGCGGCCGCATCCGCGTGGAGGTCCGCGATGGCGGCGGCTCGGCGCAGGATGCCTGGATCTCGGTGGTGGATGAAGGAGAGGGCATGCCGCCGGAAGTGGTTGAGCGGATCTTCGAGCCGTTCTTCACCACCAAGGAAGCGGGCGTCGGCACGGGGCTGGGCCTCAGCATGGTGTATGGCTTCGTGCGCCAGTCCGGTGGCGAGATCGATGTGGAGAGCGTGCCCGGCCAGGGAACACGGGTCCGGCTGCGCCTGCCCTCCGGCCGGCCCGGTGCCGCCATGGCCCAGGAGGAAAGGCGCCTTCCCGTCCGCACCGCGGATGGCGAGCGCATCCTGGTGGTGGAGGACGACCCGGCGGTGCGCGCCATCGCGCTCGGGGCGCTGGGCCAGCTCGGCTACCCGGTTCACGAGGCGGCGAATGGCGACCAGGCCCTCAGAATGCTTCAAGACGGGCTGGCGGTTGACCTGCTCTTCACCGATGTGAGCATGCCGGGAAGCCTGGACGGCGTCTCACTGGCGCAACAGGCCAGTGCCCTGTGCCCGGGCCTTCGCATCCTGGTGACCTCCGGACGGCTGCCGGAAGGGCTGGACCTGGATGCGGTCGGAACGGTGGGCGGCGCGTTTCTTCCCAAGCCGTACCAGCCCATCGACCTTGCACTGGCGATCCAGTCCATCTTCGATGGGGTATCCTGAATGCCGGGAAACACCCGTCCCGGCCAAGCTGCCGATACCGTCTCAGAGAGTGCGTGATGACCGTCGCGAAGGACTTGCCGGAAGCTCCGCTTCCGCTGCACCAGCAGCCCGGGGTGGACCTGACCAATTGCGACCGTGAGCCGATCCACATCCCGGGCAGCATCCAGCCGCACGGCATGATCTGCGTGCTGGCGGAACCCGAGCTGACGATCCGCTCGGTCAGCGCCAACATGGCCGAGGCGACAGGCCGGCCGGCCGCGGCCTTCGGTGGCGAGCCGGTTGATTGCTTGCTGCACGATGAAAGCGTCGCCGTTCTGCGGGAAGCCCTGCGGCAGCCCGATCCGACCCACGGCAATCCCTACACGCTCCATCTCCGGCACGAGCAGGCCGGGCCGGGCTGGAACGGCGTGCTGCACCGGCACGATGGCCTGTTGCTACTGGAGCTGGAGCGCAATGACGGGGTCGGGCCATCCTACCGGGCCTGTTTCGACCATGTCCGTGCCCTGACGCAGCGCCTCCAGGCGTCCAGGTCGTTGGCGGATGCCTGCGCTGCCACCGTGGCCGAGGTCCGGCGCATGACCGGTTACGCCTTCGTCATGGTTTACCGTTTCCTGCCGGATGCGGCCGGGCAGGTGATCGCCGAGGACCGGGCGGAGAACATGCCCTCCTATATCGGCCTCCATTTTCCCGCCAGCGACATCCCTGCCCAGGCCCGCGCGCTCTACGTTCGCAACCCCAGCCGCAACATCCCGGATGCCGCCTACGAGCCGTCGCCCCTGGTGCCGGAGACCGACAGCCGCACGGGCCGCCCGATCGACCTGAGCCAAGCCGCCCTGCGCAGCGTGTCTCCGATCCATGTCGAGTACCTGTTCAACATGGGGATGCGGGCCTCCATGTCGGCCTCCATCATCCGCGACGGGCAGCTCTGGGGCCTGATCTCCTGCATGGACCGTGTTCCGCGCTACCCGAGCTACGAGGTACGCCAAGCCTGCGAGCTGATGGCCCATGCCCTGGCCTGGCAGATCGGCGTGCTGGCGGAGGTCGACGCGGCGCATTACCGGCTACGGCTGCAGACCCTGCAGACGAGGCTGGCCCTCGACATGGGCACCGCCCCGGACGCGCATGCGGTGCTGCGCCAGCACAGCCCCGCGCTGCTGGAGGCGGTGGATGCTTCCGGCGCCGTGCTCTGGGCGGCTGGCGCCGTGACGCCGGTCGGCCGCGTCCCGGCGGAAAAGGAGCTGGAGGGCCTTCTGGCATGGGTGGGCCGCTCCATGCGGGGCGAGATCTTTCACACCGACAACCTGTCCGCCGATTACCCTGGCGGCGCGGCCCTGGCGGCCGAAGCGAGTGGGTTGCTGGCGGTGCCGCTGTCCCGCTCGGGGGGCGACATGATGCTGTGGTTCCGCCCCGAACTGCCGCGCACCGTGCAGTGGGGCGGTGATCCGAACAAGGCCGCCAGCCCCCAGGATGCCGACGGACGCATCCATCCCCGCAAATCCTTCGCGGCCTGGGCGGAGCAGCTCCGCGGCCGCTCCCGCCCCTGGGAAGCCTACGAAATCTCCGCTGCCATGGAGTTCCGGGACGTCACGGTGGACGCCATCGTGCGTCGCGCGGCCGAGCTGGAACGCAGCAACGCGGCCATCCGCCGCTCTGCCGAGCAGCTGGAAACCTTTGTTCACGTGGCCTCGCATGACCTGCTGGAGCCCGCACGGCAGGTGGAAACGCTGACCGGCATTCTGCGCACCATGATCCCGGCCGAGATCGCCGCGGACGAGGACACGCAGGAGGTCATGGACGGCATTCGCGGTGTGTCCGGCCGCCTGCGCCGCATGATCGGCGACCTGTCCGACTATTCGCAGGTGGGACGCGAGGCACAGCCCTTCGAGCCGGCCGACCTGGACGAGGTGCTGCACGAGGTGCGGGAGATGCTGGCGCGTCCCATCGCCGAGGCGAAGGCCCGCATCGTGGCGGAAAGCCTGCCGACCGTTGTATGCGACAAGCGGCAGATCCGGCACGTCTTTCTCAACCTGCTGTCCAACGCGCTGAAATACCGCTCTCCCACCCGCCAGTCGGTGATCCGCGTCTTCGAGGGTTCCGATCCGGCGGCCGCCGGCGCCGCGCCAGATGCCGAGCGGATGGTGACCATCTGCGTCGAGGACAATGGCATCGGCTTCGATCCCGGCCAGGCCGATGGCATTTTCGAACCCTTCCGCCGCCTGCACGGCTCGACGCGCTACGAAGGCAGTGGCGTCGGGTTGGCGATTTGCCGCAAGGTGATCGAGCGGCACGGCGGCACCATCCGGGCCGACGCACAGGAAGGCCAAGGCGCGACCTTCCACTTCGCCCTGCCGGTGCGAGGCTCCTATCCTTCCAATGCTTGAGGCCACAATGCCAAGCGAAGCTCTTGTCGCGACGGATCAGGCCTCTGTCCTCATCGCCGAGGATGACCGCTTCGATCAGCTCATTCTGAAGCGCGCCTTCAAGGCGTCGCAGCTCGGTGTTTCCGTGCGCTTCGTCGACCATGGCGAGGACCTGCTCAACTACCTGCGCGGCGGCGTGCCCGGCGGCGGAAAGGACGTGCCGCTGCCCGCCGTGATCTTTCTCGACCTGAACATGCCGGTGGTGGATGGCTGGGGCGCGCTGCGGCAGCTGCGCGCCGAGCCGCAATGGTCCGAGATCCCGATCATCGTCATGTCCACGCTGGTGGATGAGAGCGAGATCGCCCGCCTCTATGCCAGCGGTGCCAACGCCTACTTCACCAAGCCAACAAGCTTCGAGGACATGGTGGCCGCCATCCGGGCTTCCGCCGCACGCTGGCTGGTTGCCCCGGAACCGACTGCATAACCGCGATGGGCATGCCTGCTCCGCAGCGGGCCATGGCAGGGTCGGGGTGCTGCGCCGGACTGTTGCTCACCGCTGGGGGGGCCCGGCGGCGTTCTCGCGGCCCTTGCTGCGGCGGGTGATCGCGATAAAGCTGATCAGGCCGAGAGCCGGGCCAGGCAGAAGCAGCCAGAGGGCGGACGGCCCCGACCGTTCCAGCAACGCGGCGGCGGCGGGAATGGACAGCATGGTGATGGCGAAGCCGATCGCGTTCTGCACCGCCAACGCCCCGCCCAGCACCTCCCGCGGGCAGGCGCCGGCCGAGAGAGCGGAGAATTGCGGAGAGTCGGCCACCACCGCCGCGCCCCAGACCAGCAGCAGGAGCAGCAGCAGAACAGGCGGCAGGCTTTGCCAGGCCAGCACGAAGATCAGCGCGCAGCTCCCGGAAAGCGCCAGCGCACCCAGCGCCACCTTTTCGCTGCCGACCACGGGCGAAAGCCTGCCGCCCATCAGACATCCGGCCGCGCCTGCCGCGATCACCGCGAAAGCGATCCCGGAGGTGCCGAGCGCAGGATAGCGCGCGGCCAGCCCGGTCGCGCCGGCCAGGAAGGGCAGGGCGGCCCAAAAGGCGTAGAGCTCCCACATGTGACCGAAATAGCCGCAGGCCGCGGCCCGGAACCTCCTGATCCGGAACGCGGACAAGGGTGAGGTGCGCCGGCTCCGGGGGGCTGCCTGGGTGGCATGGGGCCCATCCCCCAGGCGGCCGATCATCACGGCGCCCAGCACCGCCAGGGCCGAGGATGCTGCGATGATGTGCTGCCACGGGGCCGCGCCTCCCATTGCCCGGAGAAGGTGGGGCAGGGCCGTGCCCAGGGTCAGCATGGCCACCAGCAGCGCCAGCGCCCTTCCGGTGCGCTGCGGGTCCCATCCCACCACGAGCTTCATGCCGATGGGATAGATCCCGGCCAGGCTGACCCCTACCAGGAACCGGTACACGGCTCCATCGCCCACGCCGGAGGCGCCATAGGCGAAGCCGAGGTTCAGTGCCGCGCCAGCGGACGCCGAGATCACGAAGATGCGGCTGGGGCGGTAGCGATCCGCGATGCCGGTGAAGGACAGGCCCAGGGTTCCGGCAATGAACCCGCCCTGCACCGCGGTGGTCAGCCAGGCGATGTCCGCCGCATCCGCGCCCCAGGATCGCATCAGCCCGTCGGCGGCGCTGTTGGCGCTGAACCAGAGCGATGTCCCGAAGAGCTGCGCGATCGCGATCACCGCCGCCGGGCCCGGCCAGGCCCATCCTGGCAGCCGACCGGTGCCCTGGCCATGGCGCGGCGCGGGCCTGGCCATTGTCAGGACCTGGCAGCCGGGCGGGCTGCCCGGCTGAGCCTGGACGGCGGAGTTGGCGAATCTGCTTCGGGCTTTGTCACGGCGTGTTCCGGGTGCGATGCCTGGCGCCCTGTGCCGGCAGGGCGCGTCCCGAAAACAGATACACGATTTTCACCGTTCCACCGCCGTCGGCAGGCATCGAGAGGCCGACCCCTTCGCCTTCCGGCTTGGCCTCGCAGCCCTTTGGGGCTCGCCGACCCGCCTAGTCCCAGGGCACGTCGCCAAAGGCGTCCAGGGGGATCTTGAGGTATCGGCGGCCATCGTCCTCAGGCTCCGGAAGCCTGCCGCCCGCGATGTTGACCTGGAGCGATGGCAGGATGAGCCGGGGCATGGGCAGTGTCCGGTCCCGCTCCTTGCGCAGCTT
The DNA here is from genome assembly GCF_042646265.1 of Teichococcus globiformis. Lineage (NCBI taxonomy): Bacteria > Pseudomonadati > Pseudomonadota > Alphaproteobacteria > Acetobacterales > Roseomonadaceae > Roseomonas > Teichococcus globiformis. Next base: position 42,101 of record NZ_JBHRTN010000026.1, on the reverse strand, counting down.
CACGAAGCTCGCCTCGTCCTGCCCCCGGACATGCTCGTTCTCGGCCTTCTGCTGCGCCACGGTGCTTTCCCAGGCCACCGCACGGCCGCCGGGCTGGTAGTCATGCCCCGTGAAAAGCCGTGTTTCGGCGGGAAGCGACAGGATGCGCTGGATGCTACGCCAAAGCATGCCGGCATCGCCGCCGGGAAAATCCGCCCGCGCGGTGCCGCCATCCGGCATGAACAGAGTGTCGTGAACAAAGGCGGCATCGCCCACCACGTAGGTGATGGAGGCCATGGTGTGCCCGGGCGAGAACATGACCTGAGCATCCAGCGCGCCGATGCGGAACCGTTCGCCATCCGCGAACAGCCTGTTCCACTGAGACCCGTCGGTGCGGAAGCTGTCCGGCAGGTTGTAGAGTTCCTTCCAGAGGCGCTGCACCTTCACCACATGTTCGCCCATAGCCGTGGGCGCCCCGGTGCGGCGTCCGAGGTAACCGGCCGCCGAGAAATGGTCGGCGTGCGGATGGGTGTCCAGGATCCAATCCAGCCGCAATCCGGCGCGGTGGATGAAGTCCAGAATGGCATCCGCCGACCACGTCGCCGTGGCGCCGGATTTCTCGTCGAAATCCAGCACTGGGTCGACCACGGCGCAGGCGCCGGTTTGCGGATCGGCCACCACGTATTGCACGCTGAAGCTGCGCCGATCGAAGAAGGCGGTCACCTCCGGGCGGCCGGCGGCCGGCGCGGCGTGCCGGACTGGCGTGCCGCTCATGCCGCGAAGACCTTCGTGAACCAATGCGCCCCAGGTGTTCCGCTGCTCCGCGGCACTCTGCTGCGCTCTGGGAAAGGCAGGGCGCTTTCGATGATCCGGCGGTTTCCTGGTCCTGCAACGGTCTGCATCCGGCCTCCACGTCAGCTTCCGGCCCGGCTGTGGCCAAGCCTTGCCGTACCATACTTGCGATCCGGGGATATGATACATCGCCTAAGTGACTTATTATTACTGGGAAGCCAAGCTGCAGCCATTCGCAGGCCTCTCCCGCCGTCCTGCAGCAGCTCCGTCGGCGGCGGCCATCCTCCAACCGGCAGGAACCCCCATGCAGCCCTCCCCGTCCAGCCCGGCCGGCCCGCCCTTGCTGCACGATCCGGCCCCTGGCTTCCACGCCCGCACCACGCTGGGCGACCGCGCCCTGGCCGATTACCGCGGAAGCTGGCTTTTGTTTTTCTCGCACCCGGCCGACTTCACCCCGGTCTGCACGAGCGAGTTCATCGCTTTTTCCCGCGCCGCGGATCGTTTCGCCGCCCTGGGCTGTGCCCTGCTGGCGCTCTCGGTGGACAGCCTGTTCTCGCATTTCGCCTGGATTCGCAGCATCCACCGCCAATTCGGGGTGAAGGTCGCGTTTCCCATCGTCGAGGACCCGTCCATGGCAATCGCACGGGCCTACGGCATGATCGCGCCGCACGCGCCGGATGCCTCGATGGTGCGGGCCGCCTTTGTGATCGATCCCGACGGCATCATCCGCGCCATCAGCTGGTATCCGATGACCACCGGCCGCAATGTCGAAGAGCTGCTGCGCCTGGTCGAGGCGCTGCAGACGGCCGATGCGCACGATGTGTCCACGCCGGAAGGCTGGCGCCCAGGCGACGACGTGATCCTGCCGCCCGAGCTGAATGCCGGGCTGGCCTTCGGCGAGCCTGAGGCAGGGGGCGACTGGTATTTCCGCACCGGCCCGCTCCCTAGCCTTCCGAAAGCGCCTCGCGGGTGATCGCCGAGGCTGACATCGCCGCAGCGGCAGGGTTGCTGCGGGTGCTCGCCAACCCGGCGCGCCTGCGCATTGCGCTGCATCTGCTGGAGGGAGAATGCCCGGTGGGCCGGATCGAGGCGGAGCTGGGCCTGAAGCAGCCCAATCTGTCGCAGCATCTGGGCGAGCTGCGCGACGCCGGCCTGCTTGTCGCCCGGCGTGAGTCGCGCCAGGTGTTCTACCGGGTGGCTCCGGGCCGGGCGTCCCATCTGCTGGCCAGCCTGCGCCATGGGCTGGGCGATGCGGGGCCGGCGCGTCCCGCGGCGCCGCGGCAGTCCGGGTGGAGCGGCAGCGCAGCCGCGACCTTCGCCGTGGTCAGGCAGGGCTGAGCCGTGCTGCAATCGATCCTGGCCGTGCTTTCGGGCAGCGTGGTGGGCTTTACCCTGGGTCTGATCGGCGGCGGCGGCTCCATCATGGCGACGCCGTTGCTGCTGTATGTTGTGGGGCTGCAACCGCATGTGGCGATCGGGACCGGCGCGCTCGCCGTGTCGGTCAATGCCTTCGCCAACTTCGCCGGGCATGCGCGGGCGGGCAATGTCCGCTGGCGGGAGGCCGTCATCTTCGCCGCCATCGGCATGGCGGGCGCGTCCATCGGCTCGTGGTTCGGCAAGAGCTTCGACGGCGAGCGCCTGCTTTTCCTGTTCGCCCTGCTCATGATCGTTGTCGGCGTGCTGACGCTTCGGCGAAGCGGCGCAAGGGACTCTTCGCCGGCTGGTGTTGGGAGGCCGGTGCCGTCCGGCCGCGCCATGCTCGTGGCGGCCTGTGCGCTGGCCGTGGGCCTGCTGGCGGGCTTCTTCGGCATCGGCGGCGGCTTCCTGATCGTGCCGGGGCTGCTTCTTTCCACCGGCATGCCCATGCTCGCCGCCATCGGCTCCTCGCTGCTGGCGGTTGGCGCCCTCGGCTTCGCGACCGCGGCCAGCTATGCCGCGTCCGGCCTCGTGGACTGGCCGGTGGCGGCCCAGTACGTAACAGGCGGATTGGCGGGGGGCTGCCTCGGCATGCAACTGGCCTGCCGGCTGGGTGCCCGCAAGGCCACGCTGAACCGCATCTTCGCCGGCATCATCTTCGCGGTCGCCCTCTACATGCTCTTCCGGAACGCGGCCGCGTTCGGGCTCGCGGGCTGAGCGCCGGGGGCCTTGCCGCCGCCGCTCCCGATCCCATCCGCCGAGGCGGGCTAGATGACCCCTCCGGCCCGGAGCGTCTCGATGGCACCCGCATCCAGGCCGAGCAGATCTCGCAGCACCGCCTCGTTATCCGCGCCAACAGCCGGGCCTGTGGAGCGTGGCGGAAAGCCCGCGCCATCGACCCGCGGCACCACGCCCGGGTGCAGCACCTCGCCATGCAGCGGGTCCTGCACCGCGCGCACCATTCCCCGCGCCAGGAACTGCGGATCGGCCGCGCAATCGGCGATGTTGAAGACGCGCGTGCAGGGGATGCCGGCCTGCGTCACCAGTTCCTCAAGCGCCGCGCCGTCGAAGCCTGCGGTCCAGCCGCCGATGAGCGCATCCAGCTCCCGCACATGCGCCACGCGTGCCTGGTTGCCGCTGAAGCGCGGGTCCTCCAGCAGGTCCGGCTGTCCCATCGCCATGGCCAGGCGGCGGAACAGCGGGTCCGAATTGGCGGCGATCAGGACCCGAATTCCGTCCCGCGCTCGGTAGGCATTGGTTGGCGCGGCGGTCGCGATCCCGCCGCCCGCCGGCTGGCGGATGCTGCCCAGCGTGCCGTATTCCGGCAGCGCGCCTTCCAGCAGGCTGAACACGCTTTCCGTCAGGGCAACGTCGATCTCGGTGCCGGGGCGCTGAGTAGGCGCCTGATCCGGCGCCGGCCCGTCACCGCCCGCCTTGTCGCGGCGCCACAGCGCCGACACCACGCCCAGCGCCGCATAGATGCCGGCTACCGAATCCCCCAGGCTGACGCCGACCCGCACGGGCGGCAGGTCGGACGTGCCGGGCGGATGGTCGGTCAGGTGGCGCAGCCCGCCAATGGCCTCGCCGATCACGCCGAAGGCTGGCTTGTCGCGGTACGGCCCATCCTGGCCGTAGCCGGAGATGCGGGCGATCACCAGCCCTGGACGGGCCTTCAACAGCGCTTCGCGCCCCAGCCCCAGCTTGTCCAGCTGGCCGGGCCGGAAATTCTCCACCAGCGCGTCGCACTGGCGTACGAGGCCGAGCACGATGGCCACCGCTTCCGGCTTCTTCAAGTCCAGCGTGATGCAGCGCTTGTTGCGAGCGTGGACAGACCACCAGGGGGCGTGGCCCTGGTGCCGCGCTCCCCATTGCCGGACCGGATCGCCGCCCGGCGGCTCGATCTTGATGATCTCGGCGCCCAGATCACCCAGCAGGCGCGTGGCAAAGGGGGCGGCCACGAAATGCCCCAGCTCCAGGACGCGCAATCCGGCGAGGGGGCCCGTCCCTGCGGGCAGCGCGGTTCCCGGCATGGCATCGGAACCCTGGGGCGTGGTGTCGGACATGGTCGGCGTCACTCCGGCTTGATGTTCGCGGCCTGCACCACGCGGGTCCATTCCGTCAGCTCGCGATCCACCCGCTCGCCCAGCTCCGCCGGGGTCAGCAGGCGGATCACGGCGCCCTGATCCTCCGTGCGGCGGCGGAAATCCGCCTCCTCCGTCACCGCCCGCACGGCATCGGCCAGGCGGCGCGTCACCGGCTCGGACATTCCGGCCGGGCCGAACACGGCGAACCAGGCCACCAGCACGAAATCATCCAGGCCCGATTGCGCCATGGTCGGCACGTCGGGCAGGGCGGGATGGCGCTCCGCGGAGGTGATGGCCAGGGCCCGCAGCGAGCCGTCGCGCACATAGGGCATCAGGGGTGGCGGCGTGGTCATGAACATCTCGACCCGGCCGCTCAGCAGGTCCTGCGTCGCCGGCCCGGTGCCGCGATAGGGCACATGGGCGATGTCGATGCCGGCCTTCTGCTTCAGCAGCTCGGTGCCGAGATGCTGGATCGAGCCATTGCCGGAGGAGGCGTAGTTCAGCTTGCCCGGCCGCTCCTTGGCATAGGCCACCAGCTCCGCGACGGTTTTGACCGGCACGGAAGGATGCAGGAACAGCACCTGCGGCGAATCCATCAGCAACCCGATCGGAGTGAAGTCCTTGCGCACATCGTAGCCGATGTTGGGCACCACGGCGGGCGAGCCGACATGGTAGCCGGAATACTGCACCAGCAGGGTGTTGCCGTCCGGACGCGCCCGGGCCACCGCGCCGGTGCCGATGGCGCCATTGGCGCCCGCCCGGTTCTCCACCACCACCGTCTGGCCAAGCCGACGCGCCAGCGGCTCCGCGAGCAGCCGCGCTGCGAAATCGGTGGTGCCGGCGGGTGCGGTGGGCACGATCAGCGTGATGGCGCTGGCCTGGGCCTGCCCGATGCGGGGAACGCCAAGGGCCGCCGCCGCCAGGGCGGCGGGTGCCGCGCGCAACAAGGTGCGCCGCCGCGGCCCGGATCGATCGGTGAACATGGGGTGGAGCCTCCTCCAGCTCGGTTTCTTTGCCGCCAGGATGCTGCCGGGACAGGCAAACCGAAAGCCGCGTTTGGTGAGGCAAGCCATCGCGGATGGCGATGGCGAGGGGCTCTCACTCCTCGAGCCGCGCCGCCTGCTGGACGAAAAGCCGCGCCGGGACCGGCAGGCTGGCGCGGTCCCGCACGCACAGCTTCAGCGCGCGCCGCGCCCACCGATCCCGCAGCGGGATGCCGCGCAGCCGGAGCGCCGAGGCAAACGGCGCAATGCAGTTTTCCGGCAGCACCGCCAGGCCGATGCCCACCTGCACCAGCCGGCGCAGCACGTCGAAGCTGTTCACGTGCACGCGGCAATCGATCTCGCGGCCGAGCTGCGCCGCCACGCCCGACAGCAGGTTCTGGATGGAGGATTGCCGCGCCAGCCCTACCTGCGGGTAATCCAGCGTTTCGGCGAAGTCGATGCCGTCCCGTGCGGCCAGCGGGTGGTCCAGCGGCACCACCGCCTGCAGCACATCCTCCTTGTAGGGCAAGCTTTCCAACCCCTCCGCGACCACGCCGGCGGCCATCACGCCGACATCCGCCAGCCCGTCCCGCACCGCGCGGACGATCTCCAGGCTCAACAATTCCTGCATCTCGACCCGGATGCCGGGCCAGCGCGCCATGAAGACCGCCAGCTCCTCTGGCAGGAACTCGGCGAGGGAGGAGGTGTTGGCGGCGATCCGCACATGCCCGCGCACGCCATGCGCGTATTCCTGCATTTCGTCCCGCGCCCGGCCCAGCAGGCCGAACAAGCTGCGGGCATGACGCAGCAACGCTTCCCCCGCCGGGGTCAGGCTGACACCGCGCGCATGCCGTTGCAGCAGGGCGGTGTCCATGTCCAGCTCCAGCTCCTGCAGTCGGCGGCTGACGGCGGAGGCCGCGATGTTTCGCCGCGTCGCTGTGGCGGCGATGCTGCCATCTTCGGCCACGGCCATGAACAGGTCGAGCGTCACCAGATCGAACCGCATGTTCTTGGCCCCCTACCAATCCCCGAACAGTTCACCCGTGCCGCACGGTCAGGGCAAGCGGTGCAGCCATCGCCGGGCGCGATGCGTCGGGCCGCCCATCGGCACTGGTCCGGCGGGCGGGAAGGCCGCACCCTGGGGGCAAGCGGAAGGGAGGCACGTCATGTCCAGCATCACCATTGTCGAGGTCGGGCCGCGCGACGGGTTCCAGCCCATCGGCCCATTCATCCCGACAGCCCGCAAGCTCGCCATCATCCGCGGCTGCGCGGAGGCGGGGATCCGCCGCGTGGAGGCCGGCGCCTTTGTGGGTGCCGCCGCCGTGCCGCAGATGGCCGATGCCGGGGATATCCTGGCCGGCCTCGCCGATCTGCCGGAACTGGACGCGCAGATGCTGGTACCCAATCCCCGGCATGTCCGCCGGGCCCTCCAGGCCGGGGCGCGGCACCTTTGCTACGTGATCTCGGTGTCGGAGGCGCACAACCGCAGCAATGTCCGTCGCAGCGTGGCGGAATCCGTTGCCGAGTTTGCCGAGCTGGTGCCGGAGCTGCAAGGCGTCGCGCTGCGCATGAACATCGCCACGGCCTTTGACTGCCCCTTCGATGGCCCCGTCGACGACGCTGCCACGCTGGACCTGGTCGGTCGCCTGGCTGCGTTGCGGCCGGATGCGGAATTCTGCCTGTGCGACACGACGGGCCGCGCCGATCCGGTGCACGTCGCCAGGCTGCACACCGCCTGCGCCGAGGCTTTTCCGGCCGTCCGGCACTGGGCCTTCCACGGGCATGACACCTATGGGCTGGGCCTTGCCAATGTGCATGGTGCCTTCCAGGCCGGAGTGCGGGTCTTCGATGCTGCCATCGCCGGGCTCGGCGGCTGTCCCTTCGCGCCTGGCGCGACCGGAAATGTGGCGACCGAGGACGTGGCCTGGATGTTTCACCGCATGGGCATCGAGACGGGCATCGATCTCGGCGCCTTGCTGCCGGTCGCCGTGGAGGCGGCGGGCCTGCCGGGCGGCACCCCCGGCGGCCGCGTGCGTGAGGCGCTGGGGCGCCGCTAGCCGCGCTGCCCGCCGGCCTGGCCGTCGGCGATCCGCGCTTCCATGGCTTCCAGCGCGGCTTCGCTGTCCGGGATCCTGCCCGCGAAATGCTCCTTGAGCGCCAGCGCATCGACCCATCGCAGCCGTTCCGCCGTGGAGCGCGTCATGATCGGCTCGATACCCACATCCGCCAGCGCCTCGGCTGCCATGGCGGCTTCTTCCGAACGGCGCCGGGCATGGATGACCCCCGTGGCGATCAGGTTGCCGGCGAAATCCGTGAAGGGGCGCTTCATCAGCGTCGCCGCCGCGGATTGCAGCACCTGGTCGCCCAGGCCGTAGCGCCTGGCGCCCAGCATCATCTCGTGCGTCAGCCCCTCGATGCCCTTGATCAGCACGGAGCGCAGGATCTTGATGGCGGAGGCGGTGCCGAGATCCGGACCGACCGCGTCGATCTTCATGCCCCAGGGCACCAGCGCGTCGCGCGCCGCCTCGGCCGCCGGGCCGCTGGCCAGGATCGGCAGGGCCAGCCCGTCGCGCGGCGTGCCGACGATGGAGCCATCGGCGACCAGGGCGCCGGTGCCGCGCAGCGCATCCTCCACCGCGCGCTTCACCCTGGGCGTCGCGGATGCAATGTCGATGAACACATGCCGCTCCGCCAGGTGCGGCGCGAGGGCCTCCGCGCTGGCCACTGAGGCGGAACCCGGCGTTACGCCGATGATGATGTCGGACGCCTCGGCCAGTGCCGCCAGAGAGTCCAGCAGCCGCACCCCCGCCGCCTCGGCGCGGCTCTGGATCAGCGCCGCATACGGTCCTTCAAAGGCCGCGATGTCGAAGGCCGCCACCTGTTCCACACCGCGCTCGCGCAGGCCGGCGCCCAGCGTGCTGCCGATCTCGCCATAGCCGACGAAGCCTATCCGCCATTGCCGCATCCCGTTCATGCCCGCCTCACATTCCAGAACTTCACGAAACCGTCGAGCACGCCGTCAATGTCGCGGCGCCAGGCCATCGGCTGGAAGATCTGCCCCGTCGGGATGAACGTCGCATCCTGCCAGGCCTGAAGCTGGATCTGCTCGGCCAGCTTCTGCTGCGCGCCCAAGTCCCGCTCCTCCAGCCAGGCATCGCGCAGGCGCTCGCCCTCCGGGCTTTCCGGCCAGCCGTACCAGCCCTTCAGCCCGTTGCCGCGCGCCACGCTGGTCACGGCAGGGTCGAGGATGTTGAGGCCCGATACCATGGAGGGGAACACGCTCCACCCGCCCTTCTCCACCGGCTCGCGCGAGTTGCGCCGCTGGAACAGCGTCCCGGTATCCACCGCCTGCACCTCGACATTCAGGCCGATGCGCTGCAGCAGATCGGCACCGACCTGGCCGATAGGCGCGCTGACGGGATGGTCCATCGGCAGCATGAACGCGACCTTCTCGCCCTTGTAGCCCGAGGCCTGCACGGCGGCGCGTGCGGCGGCGAGGTTGGTCTCGCCGAACAGCTTCTCCATGCCGGCATCGTTGGCCATGGGGGTGCCCGGGCAGAACATGCCGAGCTTGATGCGCCACGTCTCGGGATCGCTGCTGTAGGCCTGCATGAAATCCGCCTGGCTGACGGCACCCAGCACGGCGCGGCGCAGCGCGACATTGTCGAAGGGCGGCTGGATGCAGTTGAAGCGCAGGATCGGCGTCAGCCCCTGCCGGTCCTTCACCTCCACCCGCACGTTGCGGTTGCGCTTCAGCAGCGGCACCAGGTCGGGCGAGGGGGTTTCCCACCAATCCGCCTCGCCGGCCTGCAGGGCACCGGCCGCGGCCGAGACATCGGGCATGACGATCCACTCGACGCGCTCGAAATGCACGACCTTGGGCCCTGCGGTACCGGAGGGTGTGCCGCCCTGCCGCGGCACGTAGCCATCGAACCGCGCATAGGCGGCGCGTGCCCCTGCCATGTGCTGGTCGTGCAGGAAGCGGAACGGACCGGAGCCCACCATCTCGCTCACCTGCTTGGCCGCATCGGTCTTCGCCAGCCGCTCCGGCATGATGGCGCAGATGCTGGGCGAGGCCTTGGCCAAGGCCGCCGGCAGCAGCGGAAAGGGCTTGCTCAGCCGGAAAACGATTGTTCTGTCATCGGCGGCCGAAAGATCCTCCGTCACCGCCATCATGGCCTGCCCGAAGGAATCGCGCGCGGCCCAGCGGCGGATGCTGGCGATGCAGTCCCGTGCCAGCACCGGCTCCCCGTCGTGGAAGCGCAGGCCCTCGCGCAGCGTCAGTCGCCACAGCTTGCCGTCATTCTCGACCACATGTCCGTCCACCATCTGCGGCTGGGGCCGGAAATCGCCATCCAGGCCGTAGAGGGTGTCGAACACCATCATGGCGTGGTTGCGCGTCGGCGTGGCCGTGGTCGCGATGGGGTCCAGCAGCGACAGATCCACGAAGGGCACGAAGCGCAGGGTGCTGCCCGCCTGCGCATGGCCGATGCGGGGCATAGCGAGGGGGGCGAAGGCGAGGGCGGACGCGCCGCCGAGGAACTGGCGTCGATTCAAGATATGCTTCTCCCGAGTAGCCTGTCTGCGCAGGCATTCTGGCCGGCGTTTCCACCGGGATTGATGGAGGTAGCATATCGCAACGTCGTTTCAAAACAACCGCGCCAGCCCGCCGTAGGTCCGCCAAGGCCGAAGCCGTGCCTTCATGACCATCTGAGCCGTCCCAGGCAACATCGGAGGGCGTCGCCTGGCGACCGGCGCCGTGATCCTGCTCTCCGTCCTCCGCAAGGGGGGACGACGCCGTTTCGCCGGCCCAGCCGGTGGCGTTATGCCCTGGCCGGCCGCCGCCGCATCTTCGGCCCCGGCGCCGCGCGCCGGGGCAGCGAAGCCTCCAGCCCGGCGATGACGTGGTCCACGAAGATGCCGAAGCTCCCGTCCATCGGCATGGCGGCACCGTTCTGCCAGCGCAGGATAAAGGCCCGGTTGGTCATGCGCGGCAGCAGCCGCACCAGGTGCGGGTACCGCGCGGCATCCACCCCGGCCAGATTGGCCTGGATGCCGGCCTGCCAGGATGGAAGGTCCTCGGTCGGCAATTGCGCCAGTTCCTGCGTCACGAAGCCGACCAGGGCGGCCTGCACGGCATTGTAGGTGTCGCACAGCCGGTCCTCGGGCACCCCAGCATCCGACAGCGCCGCCAGGATGCCCTCCACCAGCTCGAAATCGGGGCGCAGGTTGGACACCGTGTCGGCACCGATCAGCGGCGCCGTGTTGGGATGCCGCCGCACCGCCGCGCGGAACCGGACGAAAAGCTCGCGCAGCCAGCCGCGCCAGTCCTGGCCGGACCGTCGCGCCGGCAGCGTGTCGTGCAGAACAAGCTGCAGCACCTCGGCCATCAACGTGTCGCGGTCGCCGACATGCCAGACAATGACATTGGTGTTGACGCCGAGCGATCGCGCCAGTCCGCGCAGGCTGAAATTCCTGAGTCCCCCGCTGTCGATTTCCGCCAGGGCCGCGGCAATGATGGCCTCGCGGCTCAACCCCACGGCGACAGGGGCTGCGCGTTTCGGTTGCAAGCTCCTCGGCACGCGGATGCTGCCCTCCCGGGCTGTTGGTGGGGTGCAGCTTTATCAACTCGGGGGACCACCCGAAAGCCTCTTGCGCAGCGTTCAAGAGTGGGATCAACTCGCCGCCCAGCAGAGATGAAACGAGCGTGCCGCCCGCCGGGCAGGCCGCAGGCGAGGCTCTCATGGACAGTGCACGGCAACCTGCCGAGATCGGCTTTGGGCTGCAGGCCTTCGCCCGCCCGCCCGGTGCGCCGCGCTTGCCACGCATCGCGCGGGGCGAAGGCGTCTGGCTGATCGACACGGAGGGGAACCGCTACCTCGACGCTTCTTCCGGACCGGTTGCGAGCAACCTCGGCCATGGTCACCCTCGCATCCTGGCGGCAATGGAGGCGCAGGCGCGCAAGGCCGTGTTCGCCTATCCCAGCCAGTTCGAGAGCGAAGCCAATCTGGAGTTCGCGGAGCGCCTCGGCCGCCTCGCCGGGCCCGGCCTTGACCGCGCCTTCATCGTCTCCGGTGGCTCGGAGGCGGTGGAAAGCGCCATCAAGTTCGCCCGGCAGCACGCCGTGGTCATCGGGCAGGGCTCACGCTGGAAGGTGATCGGCCGGCAGCCTGGCTACCACGGCAACACATTGGGAGCGCTGGCCGTTTCCGGCGACGAGCACGCGCACGAGATCTTCGGCCCGATGATGCGTGCTGTCCCGCGCGTGCCGGCGCCGCTGAGCTACCGCCTACCACCCAACCATACGGTCGAGAGCCATGCGCGCGCATGCGCCGCCGCGCTGGAGGAGGCGATCCTGCGCGAAGGGCCGGAAACCGTTCTGGCCTTCATCATGGAGCCGGTGGGCGGCCTCGCGACCGGCGCGCTGGTGGCACCGGATTCCTACTACGAGGCGGTGCGGCAGATCTGCACGCGCCACGGCATCAAGCTGATCTTCGACGAGGTGATGAGCGGCGCCGGTCGCACCGGCCGCTTTCTGGCCGCCGATCACTGGCCCTCGGCCCGCCCCGACATCGCGGTGCTGGCAAAGGGACTGTCCGCCGGCTACGCGCCGCTCGGCGCCGCGCTGGTGTCCGCCGAGATGGTGGGCACGGTGGCCGCGGCGGGCGGCTTCATGCACGGCTTCACCTACAACGCGCATGTCATGGGCTGCGCCGTCGGAGCCGCCGTGCTGCGCGAGGTGGAGGAGGCCGATCTGGCGGGCAATTCCGCTCGCATGGGCGCGCTGCTGCGACAACGGCTGGAAGCGCTTGCGGCGCATAATCCGCTCCTGGGGGATGTGCGCGGCCTCGGCCTGTTGCTGGCGGTGGAGTTGGTGGCTGACCAGAACAGCCGGCAGATGATCCCGCTGGAGAAGGTGGCGCCGTCGCGGGTGCAGCAGATCGCGCTGCGCCACGGTCTGGCGTTGTATTGCCGGCGGACCTCTCGCGGCGCCTATGGCGACTGGCTGATGCTGTCACCGCCGCTGACCATCACGGCGGAGGAGGTCGGGATCCTGGCCACCCGCCTGGGCGCCGTGCTGGACGACTATGCCAATGAATTGCGGAGCGAGGGCGTCCTCCGCTGATTTCAGCCACACAGGGGAACAGGCTATGCGTCAGTTGATCACGCGCCGCGGCGCACTCCTGCTGGGTGGCGCGGCGCTCGCGGCACCCTCGGTGTCCCGCGCGCAGCGCATCGATCCGCGCGTGCTGCGCTTCGTGCCGCAGGCGGCGCTGTCCATCACCGATCCGGTGTCGTCGCTGGCATCCGTGGCCGTGAACCACAGCTTCTATGTGCACGACACGCTCTATGGCGTGGATGCGCAAATGCGTCCGAAGCCGCAGATGGCCGAAGGCCACAGCCTTTCCGACGATGGCCTGACATGGACCATCCGGTTGCGCGAAGGTCTTCTCTTTCATGATGGCGAGCCGGTCCGCTCGCGCGATTGCGTGGCCAGCCTGCGCCGCTGGTGCAGCCGCGACACCTTCGGCAGGACGCTTGGCGCAGCCGTGGCGGAATGGCAGACGCCGGATGACCGTACCCTGCTGATCAAGCTGTCCCGCCCCTTCCCCCTGCTGCTGGAAGCCCTGGCCAAGCCCGGCACCAGCCCGGCCTTCGTCATGCCCGAGCGTTTCGCGGCCACGGAAGCCACGAAGCCGATCACCGAGGTGGTCGGCTGCGGCCCCTACCGCTTCGTGGCGGATGAGTTCGTGCCCGGCACCCGCGCCGCCTACCGCAAGTTCGATCGCTACCGCCCGCGCGACGAGGCGCCCGAATGGACATCGGGGGGCAAGGTCGCGCATTTCGAGCGTGTCGAATGGATTGTGATGCCGGACCAGGCGACCGCCGCCGCCGCCCTGCAAGCTGGCGAGGTGGATTGGTGGGAACAGGTCGGAGCCGATCTCATCCCCGTGCTGCGCCGGCACCGCGACGTCACCATCGGCAATGGCGATCCGGGCGGCTACATGGGCGTGCTGCGGTTCAACCAGCTGCATCCGCCCTTCAACAACGTGAAGGCGCGGGAGGCCGTGCTGGTTGCCATCCAGCAGGCCGACTTCATGGGAGCCGTCACCAACAGCGACGAGACGGCCTACCGGATCTGCCATTCCTTCTTCCCCTGCACGACTCCCTATGGCCGCGCCCCAACACCCGATCCGATGGCCTCGCCCAGCATGGAGCGGGCCAAGGCCCTGTTGAAGGAAAGCGGCTATGCCGGCGAGAAGGTGGTTCTGCTGAACCCTTCCGACTTCGCTTCCATCACGCCCTTCGCGCTGATCGCCAACGACTTGCTGCAACGCATCGGCTTCAACGTGGAGCTGGTGACGACGGACTGGGGCAGCGTGCTCGGCCGCGTCGCGCAACGCAGGCCGCCAGCCGAAGGCGGATGGAACGTGTACCCGGTCTGGTGGACCGGCATGGGCATCGTGACGCCTGGTCAGAACGCGCTGATCCGCGGCCAGGGCGATGCCGGCTGGGCAGGCTGGTACGACAGCAAGCCGATGGAGGCGCTGAACGACCGCTGGCTGTCCGTGCCGACCGAGGAGGAACGCATGCGCATCGGCGCCGAAATGCAGGACCTCGCCTTCCGCGATGTGCCGACCGTGCCGCTCGGGCAGTTCTTCATCCGCACCGCGTACCGCAAGTCGCTGACCGGCATGGTGGAAGGGCCGCGGCCGGTGCCCTGGAACCTGCGCCGGGCATGAGCGGGGTGTTGCCGCCCGTCACGGGCTATCTCGATCGCCTTTCCCGCCGTCCGGGGGAGCGCATTACCGCCCATGTCAGCCTGCGCCGTCCAGGCGCCTGCCGCGCAGGGATGGTTCGCGTGGTTTCGGCCGATCCCAACCCGGCCGGCCCAGGCCTCGACCTGCGGCCCGTTGCCTTTGAGCGGAGCTTCGAGGGCGAGCACCAGCCGGTGCGGCTCGGTTCCTGGGGGGTGGTGCGCGGCGGGCCCCGTTTGGGCGCGCGGGAGCCGCGCTGCTGGGGCGTGCTGGTTCAGGTCCTGGCGGATCTGCCGCCTGCAACGGTGCTGTCGGCGCAGGCTGACGAGGGCGGCGTCGCGATCCGTGCCGGAGCCAGCGGCGCCGAGGCCGAGATCCGGGTAGCCGGCACCGTCGCCACGCTGCGCACGGCGATCCCCCTGCAAGCCGCGACCTGGTATCGCCTGTGGCTGTCGCACGATCCGGCGACAGGGCGGGTGGTGCTGGGCCAGCGTTCGCTGGGAACCGCGCCGGATGGGTCGGTCCCGGCGAATGTCCCTGTGGCCGAGTCAGGGCTTTTCTCGGCCGTGACCTTTGCCGCGCGGGATGCCGACGCGCCCAGCGACCATTTCACCGGCAAGGTCGAGGACCCGGTCGCACTGGCGGCCTTTGTGGAGGCGTGGCCCGATCCCCGGCAAGTGCCGGTGCCGGCGGACCGGGTCCGGGCACGGTGGGATTTCTCTGCCGGCATCAGCACGGATGGCCTGTTCGACACCGGTCCCGACGCGCTGCACGGCACGCTGTTCAACATGCCCGCGCGCGGCGTGGTCGGTGCCGGCTGGACCGGGCGCGAAACCTGCTGGCGCCACGCTCCGGCAGAGTATGCCGCCATCCATTTCCACGCCGACGACCTGGATGATTGCGGCTGGCAGCCCTCCTTCACCTTCGACGTGCCGGAAGGAATGAAGAGCGGGGCCTATGCCTTCCACCTCACCTGCGAGGACGGCGAGGACTGGCTGCCCTTCTACATCCTGCCGCCCAGGGGCGAGACGCGGGCACCTGTCGCCTTCCTGGCCTCCACCTTCACCTACCAGGCCTACGCCAACCATGCGCGCGGCAACGCCGATGCGGCCTACAAGCAGCGCGTCGACGCCTGGGGCGCCTATCCGCACAACCCGGACGACGTGCACGCCTTCAGCCACTCCACCTACAACCGCCACCCCGACAACAGCGGCATCTCGCTGTCCTCACGCTTGCGGCCAATGCTGACGATGCGCCCGGGATTCCTGACCTTCAACGACACGAAAGGCTCCGGCCTGCGGCACTACCCGGCGGATTCGCACCTGCTGGCCTGGATGGAGGCGCGGGGCATCGACTTCGATGTCCTGACCGACGAGGATCTGGACGATGAAGGCGCGGCGTTGCTCGCCCCCTACAGCGTGGTGCTCACCGGCTCGCATCCCGAATACCATACGGAACGGATGCTGGACGCGCTGACGGCCTACCGCGATGGCGGCGGGCGGCTCTGCTATCTCGGCGGCAATGGCTTCTATTGGCGCATCGCGCGCGACCCGGCGCGGCCGCACATGATCGAGATCCGCCGTGCCGAAGGCGGCATCCGCGCCTGGGCCGCCGAGGCGGGGGAGTATTACCACCAGATCGACGGCGCGCTGGGCGGGCTCTGGCGCCGCAACCGCAGGCCGCCCCAGGCCCTGGCTGGTGTCGGCTTCAGCGCCCAGGGCCTGTTCGAAGGCACCTTCTACCGCCGCCTGCCGGCCTCCGAGGATCCACGCCATGCCTGGATGTTCGAGGGAGTGCCCGAGATCATCGGCGATTACGGCCTGTCGGGCGGCGGCGCCGCGGGGTTCGAGCTGGACCGCGCCGATCCACGCCTGGGCACGCCCCCCGGCACTGTTATCCTGGCCCGTTCCGAACAGCCGCCGGCTTCCTTCGTCACGGTGCCGGAGGAGCTGCTGTCGCACATCGCCACGGTCACCGGCGAGGATCCTGAAGCGCTGAAGCGCGCGGAAATCGTGTACTTCGAGGTGCCGGGCGGCGGCGCAGTGTTTGCCGTCGGCTCCATCACCTTCTGCGGCAGCCTGTGGAACGGCACGGCGTTCGACGGGCCGGTGTCGCGCCTGCTGGAGAACGTGGTGCGCCGTTTCTCCGGCTCCTGAACCGGCGGAGGGTGCCCTTGCGCCCTCCGCCGATCGCGGTTCAATGCTCGGCCGCAGCAGCAGGAAAGGCCCGCACATGGCCGACGCGCCGACAACGCCCCGCATGGACCCGGAGATGGCCGCCTTTCAGGCGATGATGGAGGCACGGGCGCGCGACTTCCCGCCCATCCGGCTGGAGCGACCCTTCGATGCCGCCCGGGCAAGCAACGACGCGCTGAACCTGACGCTGCCCCGCGGCCCCGACATGGCCGAAAGCCGCGATGTGTGGTTGCCCGTGCGGGGCCGCCGGATCGCCTGCCGGCTGCACCGGCCGGTCACCGCGGACGGCCCGCTGCCGGTGCTGGTCTACCTGCATGGCGGCGGCTGGGTGTGGAACAGCATCGACACGCATGACCGTACCATGCGGGAATACGCGGCCGCGTCCGGTTGCGCCGTGCTGGGGCCGGATTACGCCCTGAGCCCGGAGGCGGTGTTTCCGCAGGCGCTGGAGGAATGCGCCGGCGTGGCGCGGCAGCTCGCCGTGCGGGGCGGGGAATGGGGGCTCGACGCCGGGCGCATGGTGCTCGGCGGTGATTCGGCCGGCGCGAACCTTGCCCTTGGAGCTGCCCTGCTGCTGCGCGAACAGGCGCCGGAAATCGCGCTGCGCGGCCTGCTGCTGAATTATGGTGTGTACGACTGCCGCTTCGACACCCCGTCCTACGAGGCCTTCGCCGAGGGCTTCGGGCTGACGCGGGAACGGATGCGCTTCTACTGGGATTGCTACGCGCCGCAGCAGGCAGACCGCTTCAGCCCCTTCGCGTCACCGCTCCGCGCCGATCTGCGCGGCCTGCCGCCGGTGCACATGACCCTGACGGAGCTGGACGTGCTGGCGAGCGAAAACCACGCCATGGCGGCGCGGCTGCGCGACGCCGGGGTGGCGGTGAGTGAGGCCGCCTTTCCCGGCACGGTGCACGGCTTTCTGCGCGCCGCGGGCCATGTTGGCGCCGCCGACCGCGCCTTTGCCGAGGCAGGGGCCTGGCTGCGGCGCGTTTCGGCGTGACGGGCGCCGCGCTGCCTCAGCCGCGGCGTACGCCCCATGCATAGGGCATGCTGCCCTTGACGAAGCCGCTGAGGTCGCTGCGATAGGCCGTGCGGGCCACGAACTGGCCGAGCGGGATGGTGCCCACATCGTCCTGCGCCAGCTTGTTGATGCGATCGGCGATCGATGTGCGCTGCGCTTCCTCGGGTGCTTCCAGCCAGGACTGGATCAGCCCCTCGACCTCCGCGCTCTCGTACCAGCCGAACCAGCCCGTGCCGCCGCCGCCCTTGACCAGCGAGGAAACGCCGGGATTGCTGTAGGCCATGGAGGAGCCGAAGGTGTGGAAGATGCTCCACCCGCCGCGCTCCACCGGCTCCTTGCTCACCCGCCGCTGCACCACCGTGCCCCAGTCGGATTCCGCCAGCTCCACATTCATGCCGAGGCGCCGCAGCAGGTCGGCGGTGACCTGGCCGTGGGGTCCGATCAGCGGGAAGTCGGTGGGGTTGATGATCACCACCTTTTCGCCGGCATAGCCGGAATCCGCCAGCATCGCCTTGGCGCGGTTGAGGTCGCGCGGCGGCCTGGCCAACTCCGACAGATCCTCGGTGCCATAGGGCGTGCCGCAGGGAAACAGGCTGCGGCATTCGCGCCACAGGCTCTGGTCGCCGCCGATGGTGGCCGACATGTAGTCCGACTGGTTGACCGCCAGGGCCACCGCCTGCCGCACCTTCAGCTTGTTGAAAGGCGGCTGCAGGTGGTTGAGGCGCATCACGCTCAGCGAGCCGGCGGGGAACAGCGTTTCGAGACGCACGTTGCGGTTGCGCTCCAGCACCGGCTGCAGGTCGATCAGTGGCTGCTCCACCCAGTCCACCTCGCCCGATTGCAGGGCGGCGGCGGCTGTCGCGGGGTCGGGCAGGATGTGCCATTCGATGCGGTCGAAATTCGCGACCTTGGCGCCGCTGGCCCATTCGGGCGCTTCCTGGCGGGGAACGTAGCCCTCGAACTTGGTGTAGGCCGCCCGGCTGCCAGCGACGAATTCGTCGCCCTTGAAGCGGAACGGGCCGGAGCCCACCACTTCGGTCACCGCCGCGTTGGCGTCGGTGCGCGCCAGGCGCTCGGGCATGATGAAGGCCACATTCGCATCGGGCTTGGCGATGGCGTCCAGCAGCATGGGGAAGGGCCGCGTCAGGCGGATCTCCACCGTGCGGTCATCCGCGGTGCCCCAGCGCTCCACCACCCGGGCCAGCAGCTGGCCGAAGGGATCACGCTTCGACCAGCGCTCCAGGCTGGCGGCGGCGTCCTGCGCGCGCACCGGCTCGCCATCGTGGAAGCGCAGGCCTTCCCGCAGCCGGATGCGCCAGACGCGGCCATCATCCGAGACGGTGTGGCCCTCGGCCATCTGCGGCTGCGGCCGCTGCGCCGCGTTCACCGCGTAGAGCGTGTCGAAAACGTGGTAGCCGTGGATCTGGGTGACGATGGCGGAGGTCCAGATCGGGTCCAGCGCCGTGAGGTTGGCCTGCGGCACGAAGCGCAGCGTGCCGGCGCGGCTGTTCTGCCCCAGCGAAGGCGCGGCGAGCGGCGGCAGCGTGGCGGCGAGCCCGCCCAGGCCGGCGCCCCGCAGAAGCGTGCGACGTTGCATAACCATTTCCTTCCCTCATTCTCCCCGGGGGGCGGCAGGCTAGGCAGCAGGTCGCGGGGGGGTCAACCGCATGTGGCGCCCCGCCGCACGAATCATGCCGGGCCAGGGGGGCGGCGCGGCAGGAGGCCGCCGCGCCGTATCCTGCTCAGTCGACCGAGGCGCCCGACGCCTTGACGATCGGCACCCACAGGTCGACCTCGTCCTTGACGTACTGGGCGAAGCGTTCGGGCGTATAGCCGCGCATGGTCGGCGTTCCCATCTCCTCCAGACGCTGGTTGATCGTGGCATCGCCAAGTGCCTCGTCCACCGCCGCCGCCATGCGCTCGACAATGGGTTCGGGCAGCCCGGCGGGGCCGAAGATGCCGTACCAGGAATAGGCCTTGTAATCTGTCAGCCCGACCTCGGCCGCGGTGGGCACGTCCGGCATCAGCTTGGAACGTTCATCCGTGGCGACGAACAGCGTCCGCACCTGCCCTTCGCGGTTGTAGGGCAGCATCAGGCTGGGGATGTCGCTGTTGAACTGGATCTCGCCGGACAACATGGCGGAGAAGACCTGGCCGGCGCCGCGATACGGCACGTGCTCGGCCCGCGCGCCGATGCGCTGCAGGAAGTTGGCCGAGGCGAGGTGGCCGGTGGAGCCGATGCCGCTGCTGCCATAGGAATACTTGTTCGGATTGGCCTTCAGCTGCGCGATCCAGTCCGCCGTGTCGCGCACTGTCAGCCCTCGGGTGATGACGCTGTGGCAGATGGGGATGAAGTTGGTCGGCGCGATCGCCGTCAGGTCCTTCACGGGATCATAGGGCAGGCTCTTGAAAAGCCCTGCCGCCACGCCGGTGGAGGACAAGGTCGCGAGCACCAGGGTGTAGCCGTCCGGGCGCGCCTTGGCGACGAAATCCGTGCCAAGGGTGCTGCCTGCCCCGGGCTTGTTCTCAACGATGACATTCTGTCCCAGCAGCTGGGACAGCTTGGGCGCCAGCAGGCGCACGGTGATGTCGGTGCCGCCGCCCGGGCCGAAGGGCACGATCAGGCTGATCGGCCGCGCGGGCCACGCGCCGCTCTGCGCGCGCGACACCGCAGGCCCCATCAGCGCCGCGCCTGCCAGCGCCGCCAGGCCGCGCCGGCCTGTCGGCGGAAGGGATGAGGCTGTGCGTGTCTTGCTCATGGTCTTGCACTCCTGCGTGTTCGCAGTGTTCGGGGCGTTTCCGCCGGCACTTTGTCCGGCAGGCTGTCAGAAGGAGCCACCATTCACGGGCAGCAACTGCCCGGTGACGAACTTGGCGAGGCCGGAGGCGAAGAACATGGTCGCGTCGGCGATGTCCTGCGGCTCGCCCAATCGGCCCAGCGCAATGCCGGACAGCGTGGCGGCGCGCCGCTCCTCCGTTTGCGCCTGCCAGCCGCCCTGCTTGTCGGGATCGGTCAGCACCAGGCCGGGTGCCACGCTGTTCACGGTGATGCCGTACGGACCCAGTTCCATCGCCATCTGCCGCGTCAGGCCCAGCACCGCGTGCTTCGCCGTGCAGTAGGCCTGGATGCGGGTGCGCGAGGGGCGAAAGGCGGCGCCGGAGCTGATGTTGACGATGCGCCCGCCTCCTGCCCGCTTCATGCCCGGCGCGGCGGCGCGGATGGTGGCGAAGCTGGCGCCGAGGTTGAGCGCCATGATGGCGTCCCACTCGGCGTCCGGCACTTCCTCCACGGGGCGGTGATGCTGTCCCATCATGCCGCCGGCATTGTTCACCAGGATGTCGATGGCACGGCCCGCCGCGGCTTCCACCTCGGCAATCCAGGCCGCTGCCGCGGCGCGGTCGGTCAGGTCGGCCGTGGCCGTGCGGATGGTGCTGCCCGCCGCCGTTGCTTCCAGCCCGGCGCGGTCGATATCGGTCGCGTGGACCTCCGCGCCTCGCTCCGCGAAGCTGCGGGCAATGGCGCGGCCGAAGCCCATCGCCGCGCCGGTCACCGCCACCACTTTGCCCTCGAAATCCAGTGTCATCCCGTTCTCGCCTCCCGACGGGCCGTTTCGGCTTCCGTTTCTTCCAGGATGCGCAGCGCCAGCGCGGCACCGGCATCATTGTGGTCCAGGCACCGCGCCTCCGCCTCCGCAGGCTGGCCGGCGGCAATCGCGTCGCGGATGGCGGCATAGGCGGCCAGCCCTTCCCGCACCCGATGCGGCAGCGCCATGGACAGGTTGCGCAGCAGCGCCAGCCGGTTGTGCATGGAAGCCAGCATCTGCTGCAGCACCACATTGCCGCTGCCCTCGCCGATGGCGGCATGGAAGGCATCGCCGGCCCGAACAATGGCGCGGTGGTCTTCCGCCGCCGCCCCCCGGCCCAAGGCTTCCGTAGCTGCGGCAATGGCGTCCAGCGCGGGCGCCGGGCGCGCCTCGGCGCAGAGCCGGGCGGCGTAGCCGAGCAGCACGCCACGCACGCCATAAACCTGCCGCGCATCCGCCGCCGTCATGGCCGTGACGAAGGGCCCGCGATGCGGGCGCAGCACCACCAGCCCTTCGGCCTCCAGCTGCCGCAGCGCCTCTCGCACCGAGGCCCGGCTGGCCCCGGTCAGCGTGCAGAGCTGGCGTTCCACCAGCTTCTGCCCTGGCGCGAACCGGCCGGACACGATCGCACCCCGCAAGATGTCGCTGAGTGCCGTGCGCAGGGTAACGATCTGCGGCGCCGCCTGCAGATCAGGGCTGTCGCTGTTCATCGCCGCACTATGCTGGATTGTCAGACAAACCGTCAATCCATTGACGCGGCGCCACCCTTGGCGAAGACTGACGGCCTGAGCGGTGGAGGAAACAGCAATGGCTGGACCCGTGGTGATCTGGGGTGCGGGAGCGATCGGCGGCACGATCGGCGCTTTCCTGCGACGCGCCGGGCATGAGGTTCTGTTCGTGGACGTGGTGCCGGAGCATGTGGCTGCCATTCGCGCCGGCGGGCTGCGGATCGAGGGCCCGGTGGCCGACTTCACCATCGGTGGCCCGGCTGTTCTTCCGCAGGAGGTGCAGGGACAGCACAAGCTGGTCATCCTGGCCGTCAAGGCGCACCACACGGAAGCGGCGACCCGCGCCATCGCGCCGCACCTCGCGGCGGATGGGGCCGTGGTTTCCTGCCAGAACGGGCTCAACGAGCTGACCATCGCCGGCATTGTCGGTCGCGAGCGTACGATCGGCGCCTTCGTGAACTTCTACGCCGACTACATGGCGCCCGGGCATATCGCCTACGCCAAGCGCGGCGCCGTGGTGGTGGGAGAGCTGGATGGCAGCCGCACCCCGCGGCTGGAAGCGCTGCACGCCCTGCTGCGGGATTTCGACGCGGATGCCGTGCTGAGCGACAATGTGTTCGGCTACCTGTGGGGCAAGGCGGGCTACGGGGCCATCCTCAAGGCCTCGGCCCTGACCAACGACACCATCGCCGACTTCATCGCCGCCCCGGCCCGGCAGGTGCTGATCCGGCGGCTGGTGCGGGAGATCCTGGCCGTGGCCGCGGCGGAAGGCGTCACGCCGCTCGGCTTCGATGGCTTCGACCCGCTGGCCTTTATGCGCGGGGACGAGGCGGCCATCGCCGCCTGCATGCGGAGGATGGAGGCTTTCAACCGGGGTTCGGCCAAGCCACGCAGCGGCATCTGGCGCGACCTCGCCGTGCGGAAGCGGCAAACCGATGTGGCGGCGCAACTCGCTCCCGTGCGGGCCGCCGCGCGCGGCCATGGCCTCGCCACTCCCATCGCCGACGAGCTGGTCCGTCTGGTGGGCGAGATCGAGCAGGGGCGCCGGGCCATCGACGAGGAAGCGGCAGACCGGCTGAGCCAGGTCGCCGCGCGGCAGTGACAGCGAGGAAGACGAAGATGACCAACAAGCAGCCCCACCCGGCCGGCGACCCCTGGGACTGGCCTGAGCCCGTGTGGCGCGGCGTGGTGGAGCGCGCGCGGGCCGGGCGCAGCCTGCGGCCGCGCACCTGGCCGGGTGGCGCGCGTTGCGCCGTCGCGCTGTCTTTCGACGCGGACCACGAGACCATTCCGCTGCGGGACGCGGATGAAAGCCCCATGCGCATCAGCCAGGGCCAGTACGGATCCCGCGCCGCCATGCCGCGCATCCGCGCGCTGCTGCGGCGGGAAGGCATCAGGGCCAGCTTCTTCTATCCCGCGGTCGCCGCCTTGCTGCATCCGGAAGAAGCCCGGGGCGTCGCCGCCGAGGGGCATGAAATCGGCATCCATTCCTGGATCCACGAGCGCAACACCATCCTGCCCTACGAGGTGGAACGCGATCTCGCCTTTCGTGCGCGCGACACGCTGGAACAGGTGACGGGACAGCGCCCGGTCGGCATGCGCACGGCGAGCTGGGATTTTTCCCTGCGCACGCTCGACATCATCCGCGAGATGGGGCTGCTCTACGACAGTTCCCTGATGGCCGACGACGATCCCTACGAGCTGACGGCGGGCGGCGAGCCCACGGGCATCGTCGAGCTGCCGCCGGAATGGATCCGCGACGACGCAGTGTACTTCAACATGAACCGCTTCGGCGGGCTGCGCCCCTACACCCCGCCTTCGGCCGTGGCCGAGATCTTTCTCGCCGAGCTGGAAGGCGCGCATGCCGAGGGCGGGCTCTACCTGCTGACCATGCACCCGCACCATATCGGCCACCGCAGCCGCATGCCGGTGCTGGAACAGGTGATCGCCGCTGCCAAGGCGAAGGGCGATTGCTGGTTCGCCACGCATGCCGAGGTCGCCGCCTGGTGCCGCGATAACGCGGCCTGAGCGCCGTCTGCGGCGCCGGAAAGCGCCGCGGGCCTCGCTCAGGACTGTTCCGCCAGGCGGTGATCCAGCAGCAGCACCCGGCCGACATGCTGCGCCGACACCGGCCTGCCGAACAGGTAGCCCTGCGCCATGTCGCAGCCCTGGGCTTCCAGGATCGCCAGCTGCTGCCGTGTTTCCACGCCCTCGGCCAGGGTGACGATGCCGAGGTTGCGGCCCAGCGCGGTCACCGCCTGGATGATGGCGAGCGACTGGATGCCGTCCGGCAGGTCCGAGGTGAAGGACCGGTCGATCTTGATCTTGTCGAATGGAAAGCTGCGCAGGTAGCCCAGGCTGGAATAGCCCGTGCCGAAATCGTCCATGGCGATCCGGACGCCGAGGCCGCGCAGCTCGTGCAGCTGCGACAGGTTGCCCTCGCTGTGGTGCAGCAGGACGGATTCCGTGATCTCGAGTTCCAGCCGCGACGCGTCAAGCCCGGAGGCGGCCAGTGCTGCGCCGACCGCATCCACCAGGCCAGGCTTCCGGAACTGCAGCGGCGACAGGTTCACCGCCACGCCCACCCCGTCCGGCCACCCGGCGGCTTCCCGGCAGGCCTCGTGCAACACCCATTCGCCGATCGGCACGATCAGCCCGGTTTCCTCGGCCACCGGGATGAACTCGGCCGGCGGGATCAGCCCCCGCTTCGGATGGCGCCAGCGCAGCAGCGCCTCGAAGCCCGCCACCCGGGCCGCGCGCAGATCCAGCAGCGGCTGGTAGGCCAGCTCCAGCTCGCCCTGGGCAAGGGCCCGGCGCAGCTCCATCTTCAGCGCCTGGCGGGCCTGCAGCGGCTGGTCCATGCCGGCCTCGTAGAAGCGCTGCATGCCCCGCCCGTCGAACTTGGCGCGGTAGAGCGCCAGATCGGCTGCCTTGAGCAAGCCATCCGCGTCGCTTCCATGCTCGGGCGCCAGGGCGATGCCGATGCTGGCGCTGACGGCAATGCATTGGCCCGCCAGCTCCATTGGCTCCGCGAGCGCCTCCAGCAGCCGCTGGCCCAGCAGCGCCGCGTCCGCCCGCCCGGCAGGCCCGGCCTGCACGATGGCGAACTCGTCGCCGCCCAGCCGGGCGACCGTGTCCGCTTCCCGCACATGCTGCTTCAGCCGCCTGGCGATCTCGCGGAGCAACTCATCCCCCGCCGGATGCCCCAGCGTGTCGTTGACCGCCTTCAGCCCGTCCAGGTCCAGGCAATGCACGGCCACCCTCTCCCCGTGCGCCACGTCGCCCAGCGCCTGGTCCAGCCGTTCCTGGAACAGGGTGCGGTTGGGAAGGTCGGTCAGCGCGTCGTGCCGCGCCATGTGGGCGAGGCGCTGCTGCACCAGCAGCTGTTCCTGATGCGCCCGGCGCTGCTCCGTAATGTCGCGGAAGAAAATGGAGAGTCCGCCTTCCGCCGTGGGATAGGCGTGCACCTCCAGCCAGAGGCCGTGCGCGGTGAGCTGCTCCTCGAAGGCGACCGGCACCTGCTCGGCCAGTGCCCGCCGGTAGTTCCGGTCGAAGGGGCCACCGACCTCGTCGGGAAAGGCTTCCCAGAGATTGGTGCCCGCGCGCAGCTTCTCGTCCAGCGGCAGGGCGGCGGCCTGGGCGTTGAGGTAGGTCACCTGCCAATGGCGGTCGATCACCACAACGCTGTCGGTGGTGCTTTCCAGCACGCCCGAGAGGCGCGCCGCCGCTGCCTGCGCCTCGGCGCGCGCGGCCTCGACCGCCCGCTGCCCCCGTCGGGCTTCCGTCACATCGCGGGAAAGGACCAGCAGGCGCTCCGGTCCGGCGCCGCCATCCGGAATCGGGCAGACGATGTTGTCCCACCATTCCACCTCGCCGGTCGCCGCGGGGCGGGACGCCGTGAAGCTGACATGGCCGCCTCCCGCCGCATCCGCTAGGGCGGCGCGGATCCGCGGCCGCTCTTCCTGCGGCCAGCCTGCCTCCCAGAGCGCCCCGCCGGCCCCCGAGCCGCCCTCGGCGCCGAAGCGCGGGAAGCCTGTGCCGTTCTGGAAGATCAGGCGGCCCTGCGGGTCCAGGACCTTCACCTCGTCGGGCGTCGCTTCCAGGATCTGGCGCGAGAACTTCTCGCTTTCCCGCAGGGCCTGTTCTGCGAGCTTGCGGTCCTGCACATCCTCCACCGTCCCGTACCAGCGCAGGATCCGGCCTCCTTCATCGCGCCGCGCCGCGGCCCGGGCGCGGAACCAGCGATAGCTTCCATCGGCCAGACGCAGGCGGTATTCCACATCCACCGGTTCCCCCGTTCGCAGGCTGTGCGCCCAGAGCTTCGCCGTGCCCGCCACGTCGTTGGGATGCAGGGCCTTCAGCCAGCCGGAGCCGAGCGTCTCGTTTCGCGTCATCCCCATCACCGCGAGCCAGCGCGGGCCGACTTCCAGGATGTTGCCGTCGCTGTCGGCCGTCCAGGGGATTTGCGGGCTCAGCTCGATGGTATGGCGGTAATGTTCCTCGCTTTCGCGCAACGCCTGTTCGGTCCGCTTGCGCCGGTCGATGTCGGAGGCGCTGCCGTACCAGCGGATGATGCGGCCTTCCACGTCGTGGCGGGCCGCTGCCCGGGCGCGGATCCAGCGCCAGCCACCATTGCCGAGCCGGATGCGGTACTCGATGTCGTAGGGCTCGCCCGTGCGCAGGGCCTGCTCCCAGGCGGGAAGAACAACCGCGCGGTCCTGCGGGTGCACCGCCGCTGCCCAGCCGCCCTCCCGGGCCTCCCGCAGGGACATGCCGAGCCCTGCGAGGCCCCGCCCATCGATGGTGAGGATGCATCCGGCCGGATCCGCGGTCCAGGCAATGTGGGGGCTGTGCTGAACCAGGTAGCGGTAGTGATCCTCTTCATCCCGCCGCGCCTGTTCCGACTGCGCCCGGGCCTCGGC
This sequence comes from Teichococcus globiformis, assembly GCF_042646265.1. Lineage (NCBI taxonomy): Bacteria > Pseudomonadati > Pseudomonadota > Alphaproteobacteria > Acetobacterales > Roseomonadaceae > Roseomonas > Teichococcus globiformis. Next base: position 15,638 of record NZ_JBHRTN010000026.1, on the reverse strand, counting down.
GGCCGGACCGGGCAGGGGCTGGAAGGCGAGGGCGATCACAGGGGCGCCGTCACCTGGCCCGGGATGGCCTTGCAGCGTCACCAGAAGCGTTTCATCCGGGCCCGGCGCGGGAAGAAGCTTCGCCGGCACTTCCACCGCGTGCGCCGTGCCGCCGACAAGGCTGTGCCGCAGCATGGGCTGCAGCCTGCAAAAGAGATCCGGTGCGAGCCCGGCCAGCTCCCCGCCCCGGCACTCCTCCGCAGCCTTGCCCAGAAGCGCCGCGCAGCGCCTGTTGGCCAGGATGAGGCGCAGATCCGCGCCGAGAAGGCACCAGGCCACCGGCACCAGATCGATCATGCCGGCAAACTCGCCGGCATCCTGCTCGCTCCTCAGCTGTGAAAGCATCCCGACAGGCAGATCCATCCAGAGTTTCTCGCTCGCACCGCGGCTCGTGGACGGCGGTGATGTTCCCGTCAAGTTCCTGGCTGTGGGAGGAGCTTGTTTCCCACACGACATCGCCGCAATGCTAGAACGCGAGGTATTTCACGCAAGTTTCTATTTTCAGTTGATCAGAGCCTGGTGCGTCCATGACGTCGTTGCACTGCCGACCGACCGGCAGGGTCCACGGAATCCTGTTCTTTGTTATCGGCGATACAAACCCGTTTCTTTCGCGAATGACCTGATCTCTGGACGCGTCTGCGTGGGAGCAGCAGATCCTCCCTACAGGCGGGATCAAGCTGAGCGACGCTCGGCCTGTGGGTCGCGCCGATGCCGCCGGACATTGAGCAGCAGGCGGTCCAGCAAGGCCAGGCGTTCTTCCGGCGTGCGGCTCGGCTTGCGCAGCAGCAGCTTCTCCCCGTCCAGCTGCGCCGCCACGCCCTGCGGCCCGGCTTCGAGGCGGTGGACCCCCAGCCTCCGGCACAGCAGCCGCAGCCGCGCCAGGGCCAGCCAATGCCGCACCGGCTCCGGCGGCGGGCCGAACCGGTCGGCGATCTCCTCCGCCAGCTCTTCCAGCGCTCCGCGGTCGCCGCGCCGCAGGATGCCGCCCAGGCGGGCATGGGTTTCAACACGCAGTGCATCCTCGGCGATGTAGTCGTCGGGAATGCCGGCGCTGATGCCCACCGCCAGGGTGGGCGCCGCCTCGGCCCGCGGGGCTTCGCCGCGTGCCAGGCGCAGGGCACTGTCCAGCAGGTGCTGGTACAGCCCGATGCCGATCAGCTTCAGATGCCCCGCCTGGTCATCGCCCAGCAGGTCGCCGGCGCCGCGCAGGTCCATGTCGCGTGCGCTGATGCTGAAGCCGGCGCCGACGCGGTCAAAGGCTTCCAGCGTCCGCAGCCGGCGCGCGGCAGCAGGGGAGGGTGGTGCCTCGGGATCGGTCAGGAGCAGGATGGAGCCGCGGGCACGGCCCCGCCCGACCCGGCCGCGCAGCTGGTGCAGCTGCGCCAGCCCGAACTGGTCCGGATGCCAGACCAGCATGGTGTTGGCGCGCGGCACGTCGAGCCCGGTTTCGACGATGTTGGTGGACAGCAGCGCATCGGCCCCGCCTTCGGCGAAACGCACCATGACGCTGTCGATCTCTTCCGGAGGCATGTCGCCATGCGCTTCCGCCAGCCTGAGGCGCGGCAGCAGGCGGCGGATGCGGGCGCGTAGCGGCGCGATGTCGGCGATGCGCGGGCAAACGATGAAGCTTTGCCCGCCGCGCCGATGTTCGCGCTGCAACGCTTCCTTCAGCAGCACGTCATCCGCCGGGACCTGCAGGGTGCGGATGGGTTGCCGCCGCGCCGGCGGCGTGGCGATGACGCTGAGGTCCTGCAGGCCGATCAGCGCCGATTGCAGCGTGCGCGGGATCGGCGTGGCCGTGAGCGAGAGGGTGTGCGCGCCCGTCGACAGGCGGCGCAGCATCTCCTTCTGCCGCGTGCCGAAGCGCTGCTCCTCGTCGATGATGACGAGGCCGAGCTTCGCGAAACGGACGTCCCTTGCCGCCAGGGCCTGGGTGCCGATGGCGATCCGCACCGAGGCATCCGCCAGCCCCGCCCGCGTGGCGCGCGCCTCCGCCGCCGGGACCAGTCGCGACAGCGCCTCCACCCGGACGCCCAGCGCCGCGAAACGGCGGCGGAAGGTGGAGAGGTGCTGCCGCACCAGCACGGTGGTGGGCGCCAGCACGGCCACCTGGTGACCGGCCAGCACCGCCGCGGCGGCGGCCCGCAGCGCCACCTCGGTCTTACCGAAGCCCACATCGCCGCAGACCAGCCGGTCCATGGGCCGCCCGGCCGCAAGGTCGCGCAGCGTGGCGGCGATGGCGCTGTCCTGGTCGGGGGTCAGGGCATGGCCGAAGCCCTGCGCGAAACGTTCCAGCGCGGCGCGCGGGGCCTTCAGCACCGGAGCGCCCCTCTTTTCTCGCTCCCGCGCCAGGCGCAGCAGGGCCGCCGCCGTTTCTTCCAGCTGCGCCTCCACCTCGGCGCGCCGTTTCGGCCAGGCCTCGCCGCCCAGGCGGTCCAGCGACACGCTTTCGGCATCGGCGCCATAGCGCCAGAGCCGATCGGTCTCGTCCGCCGGCACCAGTTGCGAGGCGCCGCCGGCATATTCCAGCCGCAGCCGGTCCTCGTCGACACCGTCCACCGTCAGCGTTTCCACGCCGCGCAGAGCACCGAGCCCGTGGTCCAGATGCACCACCGCATCGCCCGGCTGCAGCAGCGCCGCATCAAAGGCGAGGTCCGGCGCCGGCGCGCCCCGCTCCCGTGCCAGCGCCGGGCGCACATCCGCCAGCGCCACCACGGATGCCTTCTCCGTACGGAACCCCGCCGCGAGCGCACCGTCGATCCGCGCGAAGCAGGAAGGGCGGGCTTTGCGCAGGGCCAGCCAGCCAGGCAGCGGGGTGGCCGCCTCGCCCAGCCTGGCCTCGGCCAGCCGCAGCAGGGACCGCGCGGCGGCGGGAGGTCCGGCCAGCGCCACGGAACGGCCCGCCGCGCGCTCCTCTTCCAGAAAGTCCAGAAAGGCTTCCTCCGGCTCTTCCATCCCCGCGAAGGGCGGCAGTGCCCCGCGTGCATCCTCCGGCTCATCCTCCCGCGCATGGTCCAGCACCAGCACGTCGCGGCCGGAGCGTGCCTGCTTCCACGCCGCCCCATCGAGGTAAAGCGCGGCGGGCTCGCTGATCGGCGGCGCATCCGGTTCTGACTGTCCCCTGGCCAGACGCGTGCGAAAGGCTTCCGCGATCTCCGCGTCGCGCCTTTGCCGCAGATCGGCGACCTCCGGCTCCTCCACCAGCCGGGCTTCCGGCATCATCTCGAACAGCGACACCAGGGCGGGGTAGGCGTTGGCCAACCCGTGCTCGGAGCCCGGCGACAAGGGCTGGAGTGCTTCTTCCTCTTCTCCGCCGCCGCCGGGGCGCACGATCTCGGAGGCCGGGTGGAGCACAACTTCCGCCACCTCGTCCGTGCTCCGCTGGGTCAGGGGGTCGTACAGGCGGAGAGCGGTGACGCGCCCCTCCACATGCTCGACCCGGCAGGGGCTGGCCTGTTCCAAGGCCGGGAAGATGTCCAGCACGGCACCGCGCAACGCGGCCTCCCCGGGCTCGTCCACGCGCGCATCCAGGCGGTAGCCCAGCCGGATCAGTTCGTTCTCCAGCGCTTCCAGCTCCAGCGCCTCGCCCTGGCGCAGCGTGACGGATTGCTCGGCCGCCATGGATGGCGGCAGGCGCTGCATGGCCGCGCCAGGCCCCGCGATCAGCAGGCGTGGCCGTTCCGCAGGGGCGGCGAGGGCCCGAACCACCGCCATGCGGCCGCCCATCACCGCCAGGGACGGCGAGGCGCGGTCATAGGGCAGGCAATCCCAGCCCGGCAGCAGCAGCACCTCCACTTCCGGCGCGAGGGCCCGGGCCGCGCGGAACAGCCTGCCGGCACGGGCTTCCGACCGGGCCAGGTGGATCACCCCCGCCTTGCCCGCCGCCGCCGCCGCTTCCAGAAGCCGCGCCGCCAGCAGGCCTTCCGGCTCCAGCTCCATCCCGTCCATCCGCATCCATCCATCCCAAGGCCGATCGCGGCCGCTGCGGGGGGGTTAACGCGGCGACAGGCCGTCCGGGTGCCTCGTCCGTTCGAGGCGCGGGGCGGTGCCGGAATCTATGCGGTGTCGGCTGGTTCCGCCGCGCTGTGGAGGGCGATGAACGCGCCCGAGCAATGCCCCGTCGATCGGCGCAGGGCGCTCAAAGGCCGAGGCGTTCCGCCAGGTCTTCCATGTCGGCCGCGACCACGTCCCACTCGCCTTCCGCGCGGAGGTCGGTCGCCTGATCCGGCCCATGCTCGGCGGCGCGCGGGATGAAGGCGGTCCGCAATCCGCAACGCTGCGCCGCAGCCAGGTCGCCGTTATGCGCCGCCACCAGGCAGAGCTCCGCGGGCTTCAGCATCAGCACCTCGGCGGTTCGCAGATAAGCTTCGGGCGTGGGCTTGTAGGCCTGCGCGACCTCGGCGCCCAGGATGGCGTCCCAGGGCAGGCCAGCCCGCTTCGCCATGTCCAGCATCAGCCGGATATTGCCGTTGGACAGGGGCGCGATGATGAAGCGGCGCTTCAGGCGCGCAAGGCCCGGAATCGAATCCGGCCATGGATCGAGGCGGTGCCAGGCGAGGTTGAGCGCATCCAGCTCGGCGGGCGGCACGCCGGCCGCGTCGATGCCGAATTGCGGCAGCACGGCCTCCAGGTTCTCGCGGTGCAGCACATCCAGCCGCGTGAAGGGGCGGCGGCCGGATCGCACCTCCTCCATGGCGGGGGAATAGCGCCGGCGCCACGCATCGGCGAAGGCGGAGGGTTCGACGCCCGGTGCGTGGCGCGCGAGAAACGCGCCGGCTTCCCGCGCCACGCCGCGCCGCCAATCCACCACCGTGCCGAAAACATCGAAGACAAGCGCCTGAACATCCGCGAAGGACTGCATGCCGTTCTTCCTGCCCACCGGTTTCCGCGGGCCAGTGGACCGGCACGCCGGAAGCCTGTCAAGCAAGCGCCGGGTTGCGGCAGGGGCGCTGCCCTCCGGCGAGCGGCCGGTCGGGCACGCGCTACTCGACGCGGCCGATGCGCTGCACGGCGCGGGTGAGGCGGGCCGTGTCGTCGCGGAAGAACTCCCTGAACTCCTCGCCATCCTGGTAGGCGACCGGGCTGCCCGCGGCCTCCAGAGCGCGCCGCAACGGCTCGTCCTCCGCACAGATCTGCCGCAGCGCCTGCCGCCAGCGCTCCTGCACGGCGGCTGGCGTTGCGGCGGGCAGGAACACGCCGGACCAGATGTAGAACTCCACCTCGGGATGGCCCTGCTCGATAAAGGTCGGCACATCCTCGAAGCCCGGGATGCGCTGCCGCCCCCAGCAGCCGAGAGCCCGCAGCCGGCCTTCGCGAACATGCGGCAGGGCGGGGCCGGGCCCGGAGGCCAGTGCGTTCACGGTGCCGGAAAGCAGCGCCGTCAGGGCCGGCCCGCCGCCCTGGAACGGCACATGCAAAAGGTCAATGTTGGCCGAGCCGGTCAGCATCGCCATCGCCACATGCAGCGTGGAATAGTTGCCGGCCGAGCCGTAGGAGATTGTGCCCGGCGCGCGTTTTGCCGCGGCAAGGAAGTCCTGAAGGCTGCGCCAAGGGGCGCTGGCGGGCACCACCAGCACCGTGGGGTCGGCGGTGACACGGGCAACCGGCACCAGCTGATCCACCGTGTAGGCCGGCGTGCGGCCCATGATCCGCTCGCTTTCCGGCAGCACCCCCAGCGACGACAGCGCCATCAGGGCCGTGTAGCCATCAGGCGCCGCGCGGGCGACGCTGGCACTGCCGAGGATGCCGCCGGCGCCCGGCCGGTTCACCACCGGCATGGCATGTCCGAGCACCCGCTCCAGCGCCGCCGCGACCGGCCGGGCGGCCACGTCGGCCTGCCCGCCGGGCGGAAAGGCGACCACCATCTGGATCGCGCGGTCAGGCCATTGTTCCTGCGGCCAGGCTGCGGCGGGAAGGAGCCCGGCCGCGCCGAGCGCCGTGAGAAGTCGTCTGCGAGCCAGCACCACATATCCTCCCTGGATGGTTTGCCCATCCTGTTCTTCGGAATGGTCGGCACCCCGCGGCGGCCGGTTCAGCCGCCTGTCTTGCGAAGCCTGTTGCGAATGCGGCCGATCCCCTCGATGGCGCATTCCACCACGTCGCCGTCGCGCAGGAAGCGTGGTGGCTTGAAGCCAATGCCAACGCCCTCCGGCGTGCCCGTGGCGATCACGTCGCCCGGCAGCAGCGCCATGCTGCGGGAAATGGTCGCGATCAGCTCCGGCACGTCGAAGATCAGGTCGGCGGTGGAGGCGTCCTGCCGCGCCTCGCCATTGACGCTGCAGGTGACGCGCATCGGCCGGTCGCCGATCTCGTCGGCCGTGACGATCCAGGGCCCCATGGGGCAGAAGCCGTCGATGCCCTTGGCCAGCAGCCACTGCTTGTGGGTGCCTTGCAGGTCGCGAGCTGTCACGTCGTTCACCACGGTGTAGCCGAACACATGCGACAGGGCGTCGGCGCGGGTGATGTCGCGGCCGCCGCGGCCGATGATCACTGCCAGCTCGGCCTCGTAATCCACCGCGGCATCGATCCCCGGATGCAGCGGAATGTCGTCACTAGGTCCGGAAATGGCCGTGAACGGCTTGCTGAAGATAATGGGCGCCTGGGGAATGGCATCCGCCGCCCCGGTCGAGGAGGAATCGTAGCCGCTGCCGGCGAATTCCCGTGCATGGGCGTGGTAGTTCTTGCCGACGCAGAAGATGTTGCGCGGCGGGTTCGGCAGCGGCGCGAGCAGCATGCTCTCCGCCACCGGCACGCCCTCGCCCTCGGGCTCAGGCACGATGGCGCCGCCGGCCATGGCGGCGATCAGTCCGGCCATGTCGGCCGGCAGATGCGGCGCCAGGGCCGCGAGTGGCCAGCAATGCCGCCCTTCCGCATCCACCCGGGCAAGACGGGGCGACCCCTGCAACATCACCATGGCCAGCCGCATAAGAACTTTCCCCTCGCGCCCCATGGGATCAGGATTGAACCAATCGGGCATTGATCTATACCAATAGCCCGATATGGTTCATGGTATGGTTGATCCAGTCAAGACGGAAGAGTCGGCGCCCCAGGCCATGGCGGCGTCGCGACTGCAGGCGGCGTTGGAACAGGCACTGCGCTCCGGCGAGTGGAAGGCAGGCGAGAAGCTGCCCACGGAGCGGGTGCTGAGCCTTCGGTACGGCGTGGCGCGGAACACGCTGCGCCGAGCCCTGGATGGGCTGGAACGGCAGGGCCTGATCCGGCGCCATGTGGGCCGGGGCACCTTCCGCAGCGCATCCGACCCGGCGGCACCGGAGGATGCGGCGCTGAGCCCGGCCGCCGTGGTGGAGTGCCGCCTGATCCTGGAGCCCGAGATGATCGCCCTTGCGGTGACACGGGCCACCCCGGGCGATCTGGCCCGGATGGAGGAATGCCTGCGCGGCACCGATGCCGCCGCGGACCTTGCCGCCTTCGAGGGTTGGGATGCCGCGCTGCACGACGCGTTCGCGCTCGGCACGCACAACGCTGCCGTGATCGGCATGAGCCGCTCGCTCGCGCGCGTTCGGGAGCGTACGGATTGGGGACATCTCAAGGCGCACGGCAACACGCCGGAGCACCGCGCCACCTTGCAGGCGCAGCATCATGCCATGGTGGAGGCTGTGCGGCAGCGCGACCGCGACACCGCGCGCCAGACCATGCGCGCGCACATCCTGTTCGTGCAGAACTACATGTTCGGAGAATAGATCGGCGCGAAGCTGCTGAGCGGCCCTGCGGGAGCGCCGCGGCGAAAGGTGGCACGCCGCCCCGGATTCCAGAACTCCGAATTGCCAGTGGCCGCGCGATATGCTGCGATCCCATCCAGCCGCGCGGCGAAGCGGCCACCAACGCGCCCATCACCGACATTGCTGATCAGGAGACGTGTCCATCATGTTGATCGACCATCGCACCTACATCTGCCGCCCAGGCACCATCCGCAAGCATCTCGCGCTGTACGAGGAGCATGGCTGGGCGGTGCAGCGCCGCCATCTGGGAGAGCCGGTTGCCTACCTGACAACGGAAACCGGCGATGTGAACTGCTATGTCCACATCTGGGCCTATGCCGATGCGGCCGATCGCGCGACCAAGCGCGCCGCCCTCCAGGCGGATCCGGGATGGCAGCGCTACCTGGAGATCAGCGCGCAGGCGGGCTACCTGATCTCGCAACGGAACAGCCTGATGGTGCCAGCCGCCTTCGCCCCAAGCCCGGTGCGGGGCTGAGCTCCGCGCGGGGCCGGACGCCGCCGCGCCCGGCCCCACACCGAACAGGCCGGATGGTGCGGGCCTGACTTAGCCCATCCACCGGCCCGCGCCTTCAGTCCGCGCGGATGTTGTGCTCGCGTATGATATCGCCCCAGCGTGCCCGATCGGTGGCGATCTGGCCCATGAAGTCGTCGCGCGAGCCGCCGATCCGTTGCAATCCGTTCTCGGTGAAACGCCGCTGCACCTCGGGCGCTTCCAGCGCGCGGTTCAGCTCGGCGTTCCAGCGGTCCACCATGGGCTGCGGCGTGCCGCCTGGCAGCACGACGCCGAACCAGCTCGGGATCACGAATTTCGGCAGCCCGTCCTGCGAAATCACTGGCAGGTCCGGGATCAGGGGCGAGGCCGCGGGTGCGCCATAGGCGATGGCCCGCAATCCGCCATCGCGGATCTGCCCCAGGAATTCCGGCATGTTGCCGAACATCACATCTACCCGGCCGCCGGAAATGTCGAGAATGGCCGGTGCACCGCCGCGATACGGAACCTGCGTGATCTGCGAACCGGTCAGCGCGGAGAACAGGATGCAGGAGAGTTGCTGGCTGGATCCGGCGCCAACGGTGGCGCAGCTGACCGCCCGGCCGCCGCCCTTGCCGAGCCGCGCCAGATCCTGCCAGCTGCGGATGTCCGATCGCGGCCCGGTGACGAGGATGTTGTACACGGAAGCGATGTTCGTGACCGGGATGAGGTCCTTTCCGACGTCGTAGGGCACGCTCTGCATCTGCGGCGTGATGGTCATGATCCCCATGGAAGCCAGCAGCAGCGTGTGGCCATTGGGTGCGCTGCGCACCAGCTCCTGCGTGGCGATGACGCCGCCGCCGCCGGTTCGGTTCTCCACCACCACGTTCTGCCCCACCTGCTTGGCGAGCTGTTCGGCCAGGATCCGCCCGATCAGGTCGGACGTGCCGCCCGGCGCGAAGGCGTTGAGGAACCGTACCTCATGGTTCAGGAACGGTGCCTCCGCGGCGGCGGCCGCGCCCGAAAGGCAGCCGGCCATGGCGACGGCGGCGGAATGGCGGAGCAGGCTCCGCCTGGTGTGCTGTGACATGAACGCCTCCTGTTGCAGCGGTGCCGCCCTCTGCCGGGGCGGTCACTGCGGGATTGGATCAGACGTAGCCCGGGCCCTCCATCGCGGGATGGGCGCGGAGCCAGCCCTCATCCACCTCGACGCCGAGGCCGGGGGCCTCCAGCGGCCAGACGCAACCATCCGGACCGATGCGCCAGGGCTTGCTGACCAGTGCGTCACGGAACAGGTTGCCTCGCGACACGTCGGCCTCGAAATACCCGGCATTGTCGATGGCGCAGAGGAAATGGATGCTGGCCGCCTGGTTCAGCCCGGTCATCGAGCTGTGCGGATGCACCGCGATCTTGTGCGCCGAGGCGATGGCGGCGATGCGCAGCGCCTCGGTGATGCCACCGCATTTCGACAGATCCGGTTGCCAGATGCCGATGGCGCGGTCCTCCAGCAGCGGTGCGAACTCGAAGCGGGTGAAATGATTCTCACCCACCGCGAGCGGCGTGGTGCCATAGCTTCGCGCCACGGCGTAGTCGTGCCGGTCATGCGGCGGAAAGGGCTCCTCCAGCCAGCCCATCCGCAGCGCCTCCATGGCCGGCATCACGCGGCGCACATCGGCCAGGCTGTAGGCGGTGTTTGCGTCGGCCAGCATGTCGATGCCGTCGCCCACGGCCTTCCGCACCGCCTCCATGCGGGCGATGTCCTTCGGCACGGTGTCGCCGATGCGCAGCTTCAGCGCTCGGTATCCCGCATCAAGATGCGGCCGCGCCTCTTCCACCAGCTCCTCCGGCGGCTGGTAGCCCAGCGCGACGCCCCCCGCATAGGCAGGCACCGCCCGCGCCGCACCGCCCATCAGCTTGTAGAGCGGCAACCCCGCCGCCTTGCCGCGGATATCCCACAACGCCATGTCGAGTCCGGACATGGCGAGCGCGCAGCCCGCGCCCATGCCGTGGCTGGCGAGCTGCCCGCGATAGATCCTTGCCCATACTCCCACCGTGTCGGCCGCATCCATGCCGAGGACGAGGCTCCGCAAGGTTGTGCGCAGCAGGGCAGCCACGGCCGTGTGGGCGCGGCCATGGTGGCTTTCGCCCCAGCCGACCAAGCCATCATCGGTGGTGACCTTGACCACCACCGCATCGCGCTTCACCGCCCGTCCGACGCCAAGTGCAACCCGGGCGCCCTCCGGCACCGGAAAGGAGGTCGGGAAGGCCTCGATCTCGGCGATCTTCATGCGATGCTCCTTTGTCCGAATTCGCGCAGAAAGGTGTCCCGCACGGTGATGCCGAGACCAGGTCGATCCGGGATGGCCACATGGCCGTCCTCCACGGGGAAATCCTCCTCGATCAGGTCATGAAGCATCGGGTTGTGGCCCAGCGAGTATTCCAGGATGAAGCCGGCGCTCTGCGTCGCCGCCAGATGCAGCCCGGCGGCGAAGGCCGGCGCCCCGGACCACAGGTGCGGCGCAAGGCGGAGATTGTAGGCCGAGGCGATGGCGGAGATGCGCAGCCCTTCGGTGATGCCGCCGGCGATGGCAAGGTCGGGCTGCATGACGTCGACCGCGCGCAGCTCCGCCAGCTCACGGAAATCATGCCGGGTAAATTCGCTCTCGCCCGCGCTGATCGGCACGGTGGAGCAGCGCCGCACCTCGGCCAGCCCGGCCTTGTCGTCGGCGCTGCACGGCTCCTCGAACCAGAACAGGTCGAGATCCTCCACCATGCGGCAGAAGGCGCGTGCCTCGGCCACGGTCCAGGTGCCGTGCGCATCGGCCATCAGCCGGATGTCCGGCCCCAGCGCCTCCCGCGCCGCGCGTACGCGGGCGGCGGAGCGGGCGGGAGAGCCATCCATGACGCCGACGCGCATCTTCACCGCGCGGAAGCCCGCCCTGTCGCAGTACCCCTTGAGTTGGGCGCCGATCTTCGACGCGTCGGCCCAGCCGCCGGAGGCATAGGCCGGCATGCGCGCCAATCGCCGTCCCCCCAGCAACCGCCAGACCGGCACGTCCAGCGACTTGCCGAGGATGTCCCACAGCGCGATGTCCACGCCGGCGATGGCGGAGATGGACAGGCCGCGCCGGCCGAGCTGCGGCAGGCCGTGGCCATCGGCGATGGCGTAGCCCTCACGCGGGGTGTTGTACATCACGTCCCACAGGCGGGAGATGTCGCGCGGATCCTGGCCCCGCAGCAGCGGCGCGTAATCAAGGTTGATGATGGCGGCGAGGCCGGCGCAGGCGGCAGCGCTGCCCACTCCCGCCTTGGCCTCGCCCCAGCCGGTGAGGCCGCATTCGGTGTCCACGCGGACAATTACGGAGTCGAAAGTGGAGACCAGGCCGAAATCGCTGGTGAAGCGCCGCTCCTCGGGGATCGGCACGCGGCACCATGTGGCCTCGACGCGGGAAATCTTCATGCCGTGACGGCCTCCGGATGGCCGAGGCCCTGGCGCCGCGCGCGCGAGGCCGCCCAGGCTTCGGGATTGACGAAGCTGCGCGGCCGCTCGCCACGCAGGATGCGCACCACCTCCTCGGCGGCGCCGGTGCTCATGCGCAGCACCGCCTCCCGGCTGAGGCCGGCGGCATGCGGCGTCAGCAGCACGTTGGGCAGCGCGCGCAGCGGATGGTCCGGCGCGAGGGGCTGGCTGGCGTACACATCGAGCGCCGCACCGCCGATGCGGCTCGTGCGCAGCGCCTCCAGCAGCGCCGCTTCCTGCACCACGGCGCCCCGCGCCAGGTTGAGCAGCCAGGCGCTCGGCTTCATCCGCGCCAGCAGCGCCGCGGAAACGAGGCCGCGCGTTTCCTCCGTCAGCGGGCAGGCGAGAACGACGAAATCGCTGGCGGCGAACAGCTCTTCCAGCGATGCGTAGGCCACCTCCGGCGGCAGCGCGGCACGGTCACGCCGGTGACCGAGCACGTGCATGCGGAAGCCGGCTCCGGCGATCTCCGCCAGGCGCTGCCCCACCGCGCCGACGCCGACAATGCCGAGGGTGCGGCCGCGCAGCTCGAAAGCCTCCGCCGTGCGGCCACGGGAGAAGTTCCATCCCTCGGCCAGCAGCGCATTGTGCATCGTCTCGGCGCGGCGGGCGACCCCCAGCATCTGGGCGATGGCGAACTCGGCCACGGAGTCAGCGTTGGCTCCGGGCACGTTGGCGACCAGCACTCCGTGTGCCGTGCAGTCGGGAATAGGGATCATGTCGACGCCGACACCCTGGCGTACCGCCGCCAGCAGGCGCGGAGCGCGGGCGCAGAGATCGTCCGGCAACTGGCGGCGCACCACCACGGCTTCGGCGTGAAGCAGCAGCGCGTCGAGCCCACCGGGCGTGGCCTGCTCCATATCGTGGCCGGCAGCGCGCAGCACCGCCTCGCCCGCCGGGTCGATGGGATCGGTAAGGGCGACCAGCATCGCTCAACCCACCTTGTACTGCGCCAGCACGGCACGATCGACATCGATGCCGAGGCCCGGACCATCCGGCACGCGTACCATGCCGCGATGCTGCACGATCGGCTCCTTGGCCAGATGGTCGCGCAGCGGATTGGGCGTCTGCTCGAATTCCAGCATGGGCGGCATGGGCCGGAACGCCGGCGGCATGTCGGGCAGGGCGGCGATGAACTGCACCGTGGCGGCCAGTCCGATCGCCGAGCCCCAGGCATGCGGCACGCATTCCACGCCATGGGCCGAAGCCATGGCGGCGATCTTGCGGCACTCGCTGATGCCACCCGCGGCGCATACATCAGGCTGCACGATGTCCATCGCCTTTCGCGCGATGACGTCGCGAAAGCCCCATCGGGTGAAGTCGTTCTCGCCGCCCGCAACGGCCATATCGAGCGCCCGCGTCACCTCGACATAGCCATCATGATCCTCGGGACTGATCGGCTCCTCGAACCACAGCAGGTCCAATTCCTCCATGGCGCGGCCGAGGCGGATGGCCTGCGGCACGGTGAAGCAGTGATTCGCGTCCACAGCGAGCTTCACGTCGGGGCCGATGGCCTTGCGCACCGCCGCCACGCGCCGCAGGTCGAGCTTCGGGTCCCCTAGCCCGATCTTCATCTTGATGGCCCGGAAGCCTCCTTCGACATACTCCTGCGCTTCCTCGACCGCTTCCTCGACCAGGCGGTCCATGTCGATGAAGTAGAGGCCGGTGGCATAGGCCTGCACCTCCGTGCGGTGCGCGCCGCCGATCAGCTTGTGCACCGGCTTGCCCACGGCGCGGCCGATGATGTCCCATAGTGCGATGTCGATGCCCGACAGCGCGGCGATGGTCATGCCGGTCAGGCCGTAATCCTTGATGCGGTTGTAGAGGTCTTCCCAAACCACCTCGACATCGAACGGATCGCGGCCGATGACGCGGCTGCGGTACTGCGTCTCGATGATGGTCTTGTTCACCGCCGCCGGGCCGTAGCATTCGCCCCAGCCGGTGATGCCGGCATCGGTCGAGACCTCGACGATGCAGGAGGCGCGGGTGGTGTAGAGCCAGCCACGCGCCGAGGTGAACGGCTGCTCCACCTTGCTTTGCAGCACGTGGCAGGTGATGTCGGTCACTTTCATTCTTTTGTCTTTCCTCCCCTGGCGCCTGTTGGCGCCGCTATTCTTCCCGCGTGCGGCGCTCCAGCAGCTCGAGCCAGTAGCTTTCGACGCCGCGCAGATGCCCGCCCATTGCGGCCTCGGCACGGTCCGGGTCACCCGCCGCCACGGCGTCGCGCATCGCCACATGCTGGGCATGCGACAGCGGCGCCCGCTGCCCGTCGGCGAAGTAGGCGCGGCGGCGGTTGCGCGACATCAGGTAGAAGGCGTGCACCACGCGCAGAAAGACGTGGTTGCCGGTGGCCTCGACCATGGCCAAGTGGAACGCCGCATCGTAGTCGGCGAGCTGCGTGCCGTCGCCGGCGGCCACTGCCGCCGCGCCGTTGGCCAGAATGGCATCCAGACGCGCGATGTCCTCCGCGTGCCGCCGCTCGGCGGCCAGGCGCATGGCCTGCATCTCCAGGATGCGGCGTAGCTCGACCACCTCGCGCACTTCCGCCCCGGTCAGCGGGATGCCCAGCTCCGCCTGCAGCACAATGGCCTCGATGGAGCCCTGCTTCTCCACCGCGCGCAGATAGATGCCGGAGTTCGGCCGACGTTCCACCATGCGCAGCGTTTCCAGCACCACCAGCGCCTCCCGCACCGCGCCACGCCCCACACCAAAGCGCTCGGCAAGGTCGCGCTCGGCCGGCAGCCGGTCGCCGGGGCGCAGGCGATGGAAGGCGATCAGGCTCAGCAACCGGCCCAGCAAGTTGCTTCGCTCGTCCGGCTGCGGGATCGGTCCATCTGCCGGTGTCTGCTCAGGTAGAAGAGTGGTCATACCAAATTGGTACTACCAATATTGTGGGGCTGGCAAGGGCTTGGCATCCACTGCGTCCGTGCCGCTTCGGCGGGGCGGATAGCGAGGCATGAGGCGGCGCCGCAGCGTTCTCGGGTCGCGAGCCACTGGGCATCCAGCCAGGATGCGCAACTTCGTGATATCGTGTGATGCCCCTGTGATCCGCTCGTGACACGGCTGAGATCCGCGTCCTCCAGCCTGGTGCCCAGCAAGCGAAAGCTGGGTAGATGACGCAGGATGAGTCAAAACGCGCCGCTGTTTTCGTGGTGAGCGTCTTCCCGGCGCGGCCGCCGGCGGCGTCCGGCAATCCGGGCTGGCGGGGCAGCATCGCCGCCGTGCCACCGCCAGGCCGCGAAGCGGAACCGCCCTGCTGGTTCCACAGCCTGCAACAGGTTCCGGGGATCCTGCGCGCCTTGCTGGCGCAGATCCCCCCTCACCCGAAAAATCAGGACAGGGGTGTGCCATGACCTCCTTTTCTCGACACCGCCGCGGCGCTTGTGGCTGCGGCGGCCCCGGCAGCGCCGAGGAATCGGCCGGCCAGGGCTGGACCGAACTCGAAGCCTGGCCGCTTCCACCCACGGCGCAGGCGCCGCCTGCCTTTCTGGCGGATTCCGAGGACTGGGCCCCGGTCTACAAGGCCGGCACCACCTATCAGGACGGCGTCCGCATCCTGCTGGGACCCGAGGGCGAAACGCTGACCGATCAGGAAATCGACGTTCTGCTCGACCGCATGATCGATGGTCTGTCGCCCGCCGAGGCGGAGGATTTCTTCGGGTCCATCGGCCGTGCCGTCCAGTCCGTCCTGCCCGCGGTGGGGCAGGTGGCGCAGGCCGCCCTGCCGGTGGCCGGCGCCGCGCTGGGCAGCATCGTGGCGCCGGGGCTCGGAACCGCGCTGGGCGGTGCGCTGGGCGGCATGGCCGGCAAGCTGGCCGGCCAGGCGGCGGGGGGGGCAGCCCGCCCGCGTCCGCCGCAGGCGCGCCCGGCG
>NZ_JBHRTN010000025.1:0-860 GCF_042646265.1 Teichococcus globiformis | reverse complement strand
ATGGCGAAAGCTAAGTTTGAGCGGAACAAGCCGCACTGCAACATTGGCACGATCGGGCATGTGGACCATGGCAAGACGTCGCTGACGGCGGCGATCACCAAGGTTCTGGCCAAGTCGGGCGGTGCGTCGTTCACGGCGTACGACCAGATTGACAAGGCGCCCGAGGAGCGTGCGCGCGGCATCACCATCTCGACGGCTCACGTGGAGTACGAGACGGCGAACCGGCACTACGCGCATGTGGACTGCCCGGGCCACGCCGACTACGTGAAGAACATGATCACGGGTGCCGCGCAGATGGACGGCGCGATCCTGGTGGTGTCGGCGGCGGATGGCCCGATGCCGCAGACGCGCGAGCACATCCTGCTGGCGCGCCAGGTTGGCGTGCCGGCGCTGGTGGTGTTCCTGAACAAGTGCGACATGGCCGATCCCGACCTGCTGGAGCTGGTGGAGATGGAGGTGCGCGAGCTGCTGTCCTCCTACCAGTTCCCGGGCGACGACATTCCCATCGTCAAGGGTTCGGCGCTGATGGCGCTGGAAGACAAGTCGCCGGAGCTGGGCGAGCAGGCGATCCTGAAGCTGATGGAAGAGGTTGACGCCTACATTCCGCAGCCGGAGCGCCCGAAGGACCTGCCGTTCCTGATGCCGATCGAGGACGTGTTCTCGATTTCCGGCCGCGGCACGGTGGTCACGGGCCGGGTGGAGCGCGGCATCGTCAAGGTGGGCGAGGAAGTCGAGATCGTTGGCCTGAAGGACACCGTGAAGACGACGGTGACCGGCGTCGAGATGTTCCGCAAGCTGCTGGACAGCGGCGAGGCGGGCGACAACATCGGCGCGCTGCTGCGCGGCACGAAGCGCGAGGA
>NZ_JBHRTN010000024.1:35522-41456 GCF_042646265.1 Teichococcus globiformis | reverse complement strand
GCGAGCAGAACGGCGCATGGTGTTGTTTTGCGGGGAAAGGGGAGGATGGAGCCGGGGGCGGCGGACTTTGCGTGGCCGGCCAACAAAACCAAACAACACAACCATCGGTTGTTATCTTTTTAGGGAGCATCGCCTCGCTGGGCATGGCGGATCGCAGCATGACACTCCCCTCAGCGCGCGAGACGATGCCGCAGCTTCTCAGGTCCTGGTTGCGGCTTCCTGAACGGTTCCGCTGGGCATGGTGTTCGGTTCGGCTTTCCTTTGTCTTGTCCTGTTGACCAGGCAGTCCTGCCGGTCGCGCAGTTGAAAACTGCGGATATTTGGGCGATGCCCCTGGAATGCATCTGTCTGACCGGTTCAAGGCCTTTCGCCGGGCGTCGCCGTGATCCAGCTCCGTTCCCTCCCCGTGGCTGCCCGGCTACCGCTCATGGCTGGCTTGGCCGTGTTCATCACGGCCCTGGCCACCGCGCAGCTCACCATGTTCTTCATGGGTCGCGAGGTGGACCGTCAAAGCGAGGCGGTCGCC
This sequence comes from Teichococcus globiformis, assembly GCF_042646265.1. Taxonomy (NCBI): domain Bacteria; kingdom Pseudomonadati; phylum Pseudomonadota; class Alphaproteobacteria; order Acetobacterales; family Roseomonadaceae; genus Roseomonas; species Teichococcus globiformis. The sequence continues at coordinate 40,930 of NZ_JBHRTN010000024.1, read as the reverse complement.
GCGGTGTATCTCGACAGCCTTTCCACTGCCGCGGTTCAGGCTCTGGACACAGGTGACTTCGCAGCGCTGCAGCAGGCCCTGGAGCGAACACTGGGTTTCCAAGTGGGCGCGGTGGATCGCATCATCGTGGTCGGCCGTCCAGATGGCAGCGTCCTCGCCCGTGTGGGCGCGGAGGATGCCGAGCCTCCGATGGCCCGAGGAGAATTAGGCAGCGAATGGGAACCGAGCCAGGATGGGCGCGTCGCCTGGGCGCAGCGCCCCGTGGTGGAGAGTGGGGAGGTCGTGGCCTTGGTCGCGGTGCAGCTGCTCTTTCCAGGTGTGGTGGAAAGGCGGCAGAGCCTGCGTGTGCGGCTGGCGGTGGCCTGCCTTCTGCTGGCGGCCATGGCGGCCATTCTGGCCTCCAGCCTGGCGGAACGGTTGATGCGGCCGATCCTGGGCGTAGCTCGCGCACTGGAACAGATCGCCGCCCACGGCACGCCGCTGCAGCCCACCGAGACGGAGCGGCAGACCGAGGCGGGGCGCCTGTCCTCCGCACTGGAGCGGCTGCTGGCCAGGCTGCGTGAACGGGAAGAGCTGGCCGCCCGGCTCGCGGAGCGGGAACGTGTCGCCGTGCTTGGCCGTCTGGCGGCCACCATCGCCCATGAGGTGCGCAACCCCGTGGCCGGGATGCTGACCGCCATCGAGACACTGCGCCTGTTCGGCCGCGACGAGGCGGTGCGGACCAGCTCGCTCGATTTGCTGGAACGCGGTTTGCGGCAGATCGAGGCGGTGGTGCGGACCACCCTGGCCACCCAGCGGCGGCGGGACGGGGTGCGCAGCATCTCCGCCGCCGACCTGGACGATCTGCGCCTTCTGGTTCAGCCGGAAGCACGGCGCCGTGCCGTGACGCTGGACTGGCGGGTGGATCTGCAGGCACCCTTCCCGGCCGATGCCGTGCAGTTGCGGCAGGTCGTGCTCAATCTGTTGCTGAACGGTATCGCCGCGTCGCCCGCGGAAGGAAGCATCGTGCTGAGCGTCTGTCGCCGGGACAAGCACTTGGAGGTCCAGATTGAGGACCAGGCGGGCGGATTGCCGGAGGCGGCCGCGCGGCGCCTGCGTGAACGGCCGGACGATGCCGGCGGAGTTGAAACCATGCCTCACCCGGGGGACGGGCTGGGATTGGAAGTGGCGGCGCGGCTTACCACGGCGCTGGGCGGCACCATCCTGGTGGAGGCCCTGCCCCGCGGCAGCCGCATCAGCATCCTGATCCCCCCACCGCCTGAGGCGGCATCATGAGCGCCGGGCCCTCGCTTCTGCTGATCGAAGACGATCCGGTGCTTGGCGGCTCGCTGACGCAGCGTCTGCGGCTGGAAGGCGTGCCGCACTGGTGGGCCCGCAGCGCGGCGGAAGGCGAAGCGCTGCTGCGGCGGCACCGCCCATCCCTGATCGTCTGCGACATGCAACTCCCTGATGGCAGCGGCGAGGCGCTGCTGATGCGCCTCATGCCGGAGCTCGGCGCCATTCCAGTGCTGGTTGTCACCGCCTATGGAGAGGTGGCGCAGGCCGTCCGGCTGTTGCGCGCCGGCGCCGACGACTATCTGGAGAAGCCCTTCACGGCGCAGCATCTTCTGGAGAAGCTGCGCTCCCTGCCTGTTCCGCCGGAACCGCCTTCCGCGCCGGCCGAGGCCGGCTGGCGCGCGCCTACCATGCGCCGTCTTTCCGAACAGCTCGACCGGCTGGCGCGCGTCGGCTCCTCCGTGCTTCTGACGGGGGAAAGCGGGGCCGGCAAGGAGGTGGCCGCGCAGCGCCTCCATGCGCGCGGCGGGGCCGACCGGCCCTTTATTGCCATGAACTGCGCCGCCATTCCGGCCGAGCTGATGGAAAGCGAGATCTTCGGGCATGAGCGCGGCGCCTTCACCGGCGCCACCCAGCGGCACCAGGGCTTCGCCGAGCGTGCCGGGGAAGGCACGCTGTTCCTGGACGAGGTGGGCGAGCTGGCACCCAATCTCCAAGGCAAACTGCTGCGTCTGCTGCAGGAACGGCGCTTCACCCGCGTTGGCGGACGCGAGGTGCTGAGCCTGCGCGCGCGGGTGGTCGCCGCAACCAACATCGATCTGCGGGCCCGTATGGCCGAGGGGCTGTTCCGCGAGGATCTGTATTACCGGCTGGCAGTGGTGGAGCTGCATCTGCCGCCCCTGCGGGAACGGGCCGAGGATGTGCCGGAACTGGCCGAGGCCTTTCTCCGCCACTTCGCGGCGGCCTTCGGCCGGCCGGAGCTCACCCTGAGCACCGCCGCGCTGGAGGCAGTGCTGCGTCATGACTGGCCCGGCAATGTCCGGGAGTTGCGGAACCGGATCGAACGGGCGGCCGTGCTGGGCGCCCGCAACGAGCTGGACGCGGACGACCTGTTCCCGGGCCGCGAGGCTGAAGAGATTCAGCCACTGACCCTGGCCGAGGCCCGCGACGCGGCGGAACGGGAACATATCCGCCGTGCCCTGGCACGCTGCGGCGGGCGCATTGCCGAGGCGGCTCAACTGCTTGGTGTGTCACGCACCACCATGTGGGAACGCATGCGCCGGCTGGGCGCCGAAGGCTGAGCTCCAGGGCAAGGCACCCAGGGTCACCGGCGTTCGGTTTGCCGAACGGCCCGGCTTCTCCAACCCTGCACGGAAATAGCTCCGTGCCCGGGACATGCCGTCATCCGGAACAGGCGACGTCCTGCTCGCGCAGGGCGATGGGCCAGCCCCGCCAGTTCCAGCAGCACGTCCCCGTTATCCAGCCGCGACACGGTCCGGCCCGCCCTCGCAAGCACTGACCGCCCTGACCGTCATGGGCTGCTGTCCCTGGGGCGGAAGCTTCGCCGTCCATGTTCAGAAATCCGAACGCGTACAGGGCGTCGAATCCGGCATTCCAAACGCCCACCGAACGGCAATTCCTGCAAATCATTGATAACAAATAACAAACGATGTGGCAGGCGGCTTGCAAGAGACGCCGCCAAGCCGGCAATCGGTGTCGCCGGGTCGGCCTCCAACCGATCCCGCGAAATCTGGTCGAGACAGCCTGTTACCGCTCAGGGTGCGGATTGGCACAACGACTTGCCACTGGTTTGCCGCCCCGAGGAGCAACGGAGGAGGAAGCGTTTGACGCGGTCGAGAGATTACAAGGATATCATAGGCGGCGCCCTGCTGATCGCCGCCGGTATCTGGTTCACGCTTTACGCCATGAACTATACCATGGGCACTCTGCGGCGGATGGGCCCGGCCTATTTCCCCATCTGCATCGGTATCGCCATCGTGCTGTTCGGTGCGCTGCTGTTGGTGCCTGCCATGTTTCGGGCTGGCGACCTCCCACGGCCGGAATGGCGGCCCTTTATCACCATCAGCCTGTCCGTACTGGCCTTCGCGCTGATCGTCGAGCGCTTTGGTCTGATCCCGGCAACGGTCGTCATGACCATCACGGCGGCACTTGCTGAACCGAAGCTGAGGCCGGTTCGGCTCGCGCTGCTTGCCGTCGGCCTGTCGGCCCTCGGCGTTTTGGTCTTCACGCAGGGGCTGGGTATTCCCATTCCCGCAATCCGGTGGCCGCAATAATGGATATGTTCGCCAATCTGGCGCTGGGCTTCAGCGAAGCCTTCGCCATGCAGAACCTGCTCTACTGCTTCTTCGGCGTTTTTGTCGGCACCTTTGTTGGCGTTCTGCCAGGCATCGGGCCGCTTGCCACCATTTCGATGTTGCTGCCCCTCACCTTCTACGTGCCGCCGACCGCGGCGCTGGTGATGCTGGCCGGCATCTACTACGGCGCCCAGTATGGCGGCTCTACCGCCTCGATCCTGATGAACCTGCCGGGCACGCCCGCAGCGGCGGTGGTCTGCCTCGACGGATACCCCATGTCGAAGCAGGGCCGTGCCGGCGTCGCGTTGTTCCTGACCACGGTGGCGTCCTTCGTCGGCAGCACCATCGGCATCATCATCCTGACCGCCTTCTCGCCCACGCTGGCGAGCGTGGCGCTCGCCTTCGGACCGGCCGACTACTTCTCGATGATGCTGCTCGGGCTGATCGCCGCGGCGGCGCTGGCCCAAGGTTCACCGGCCAAGGGCATCTCGATGGTGCTGCTTGGGCTGGCACTGGGCATGGTCGGCACCGACGTGCAAACCGGGCAGCAACGCTTCACCTTCGGCATTCCCCAGCTTTCCGACGGGCTCAGCCTTGTCGCCGTAGCGATGGGCCTGTTCGGCGTGTCCGAGGTGATCACCAGCATCATGCGGATGCGCGACGTCAACAAGCAGAAGCAGGAGCGCATCACCATGCGCTCCATGCTGCCGAAGCGCGAGGATGTGAAGCAGTCCTGGCCCGCCATGCTGCGCGGCAGCGGCGTCGGGTCTTTCTTCGGGACATTGCCGGGCGCCGGCACCACCATCGCCTCCTTCATCGCTTACGCGGTGGAGAAGCGCGTGACCCGGACGCCGCAACGCTTCGGCAAGGGCGCGGTGGAAGGAATCAGCGCCCCGGAAGCGGCCAGCAATGCCTCGGCGCAGACCGCCTTCATCCCGACCCTGACGCTCGGCATCCCGGGTGACGCGGTGATGGCGCTGATGCTGGGCGCCATGATCATCCAGGGCATCCAGCCGGGACCGCGCCTGGTCACCGAGCATCCCGAACTGTTCTGGGGCCTGATCGCCAGCTTCTGGATCGGCAACGTCATGCTGGTGATCCTGAACATCCCAATGATCGGCCTGTGGGTGCGGATGCTGCGCATTCCCTACGGCATCCTCTACCCGTCGATCCTGCTGTTCATCTGCATCGGTGTGTTCAGCGTCAACAACAGCGCTTTCGACGTGCTGCTGGTGATGATCTTCGGTGTTGTCGGCTACGTCATGGTGCTGCTGAAGTTCGAGCCTGCTCCATTGATCCTGGGCTTCATCCTTGGACCGTTGATGGAGGAGCATCTGCGACGTGCCATGCTGCTCTCACGCGGCGACGCCATGGTGTTCCTGGAACGGCCGATCAGCGCCGGCTTCCTGAGCCTGACGGCATTGTTGCTGGGATGGGCCGTCCTCACCATGGTGCGCCAGCAACGTGCCGCGCGCCGCGCGGCGCCAGTCGCGGCCGAGTAAGCTCACGACATCGCTGCCGGCACACCGGCAGCCGGTTCACAGACAAGGCGGGGTCGCAAGGCCCCGCCCGCGCCCGTGCCGGCCATCCACCAGCCCGGACGGCGCCCTCCGCCAGACCTCGAAGCCGCCGCGCACGACCAACCACGCACAGCGCCGTCGTCTGGCCGACCTGCGCTCCCTGCCCTGCCGGTTGATCGCACCCGCATCAGCATCGCATGCTCAGCCCCTTGACCGATAAGGCGGCGCGTCCGCCCATGCCTGGGGGAGAAGCTGATATGAAGCTCGACGGACGCATTGCCATTGTGACCGGCGGCGG
>NZ_JBHRTN010000024.1:0-35451 GCF_042646265.1 Teichococcus globiformis | reverse complement strand
CGGCGCGGCCACAGCCCGCCTTTTCGCCCGGGAAGGGGCGCGGATCTGCCTGGTCGATCGTGATGCCACGGCCGCCGAAGCGGTGGCCGCCGCCATCCGTGACGATGGCGGCATGGCAATGATCCGCATCTCCGATGTGGGAGAGCCCGGCGCCGCCGATGCCGATGCCGCCGCCGTGTTGGCGGAATGGAGCCGGATCGACACGCTGGTCTGCGCCGCCGGTTTCTCCACCGGCGGCAGCGTGCTCACCACCACACTCGCAGATTGGGATGCCGTACTCCGGGCCAATCTGAGCGGAACCTGGCTCTGGGCGCGCGCGGTCATACCGGCAATGCAGCGACAGGCCGGCGGCTCCATCGTCACTCTCGCTTCCCAGCTGGCGCGGGCGGGGGGGCGCGGCAACGCCGCCTATGTGGCGGCCAAAGGCGCCATTCTCAGCCTGACCAAATCCATGGCGCTCGACTTCGCCAGCGACGGCATCCGGGTCAACGCACTTCTGCCCGGCGCCGTCGAGACGCCAATGTTGGCCCGCAGCTTCGCCCGTCACCCCGATCCCGCCGTGCCGCGCCAGGTATCCCTCGCACGGCACCCGATGGGACGCTTCGGGCGGCCGGATGAAATCGCCGAGGCCGCGCTCTATCTTGCCAGCGATGGCGCCAGCTTCACCACCGGCATCGAGCTGCCGGTGGATGGCGGCTGGCTCGCCGGTTAGTTCCCCGCGCGGCGAAACGCAGGCGGCATCACGCCACTTCCGGAAGACGCTCGAGATACTTGTCGAGCGTGATGGGATAGTCGCGGATGCGCACGCCGGTGGCGTTGTGGATGGCGTTGGCGATCGCCGCCGCGACGCCACAGATCCCCAGTTCGCCAACACCCTTCGCCTTCATGGGAGAGGAGATCGGGTCGGCCTCATCCAGGAAGATCACCTCCTGACGCGGGATGTCGGCATGCACCGGCACCTCGTAGCTTGCCAGATCGTGGTTGACGAAGAAGCCGCGCCGGGTGTCCACCGCCAGTTCTTCCATCAGCGCGGCGCCGACGCCCATCGTCATGGCGCCGATGACCTGGCTGCGGGCCGTCTTCGGGTTCAGGATGCGTCCGGCGGCGCAGATCGCGAGCATTCGACGGACCCTTACCTCGCCCGTCGCGGCATCCACCGCCACCTCCACAAAATGCGATCCAAAGGTGGATTGCTGGTAGCGCTTGTCCAGATCGCCGAACTCAATGGCGTCCTCGGCGACGAGGCCGTCATGGCCTGCCGCTTCGGCCAGCGTCACGCCGCGGTTGCCTGCTCGCACCTGACCGTCGACGAAGACCGCGTCGGCGGAGTTGAAGCCCACCTTCTGCGCCACGGCGTCGCGCAGCTTCACGCAGGCCGCGTAGACGCCCGCGGTGGAGCTGTTGGCGCCGAACTGCCCGCCCGAGCCGGAGGAGACGGGGAAAGAGGAATCGCCCAGCCGGACTGTGACCTTTTCGATGCCGACGCCCATCATCTCGGCCGCCGTTTGCGCGATGATGGTGTAGCTGCCGGTGCCGATATCGGTCATGTCGGTCTCAACAATGACCTGGCCCTGGCCGTCCAGCCGCACGCGCGCTCCGGACTTCATCACCAGGTTGTTGCGGAACGCGGCGGCCATGCCCAGTCCGGTCAGCCAGCGGCCTTCCCGCGCCTGCCCATGCGGCTGGCGACGGTTCCAGCCAAAGCGCTCGGCGCCCTGCCGCAGGCATTCCACCAGTTGCCGCTGCGAGAAGGGCCGCTGAGCGTCGTTGGGGTCCACCTGTGTGTCGTTGAGGATGCGGAACTCCACCGGGTCCATGCCCAGCTTCTCCGCCATCTCGTCCATGGCGATCTCCAGCGCCATCATTCCCGGCGCCTCGCCGGGGGCACGCATCGAATTGCCTTCCGGCAGATCCATCACTGCCAGGCGCAGCTGCGTCAGCCGGTTGGCCCCGGCATAAAGCAGCCGAGACTGGTCTACCGCCGTCTCCGGCCCGCCATCCGGCTGGTCGCCCGACCAGCTTTCATGCCCTATGGCGGTGATCCGTCCATCCTGTCCGGCGCCGATACGGATGCGCTGAATGGTGGCGGGACGGTGCGTGGTGTTGTTGGCGATCAGCGGCCGGTGCAGCGCGACCTTGACCGGGCGCTTCGCCGCTCGGGCACCGAGCGCCGCCAACAGCGCATCGGCTCGCAGAAACAGCTTGCCGCCAAAGCCGCCGCCGATGAAGGGCGAGATGACGCGCACCTTGTCCTTCGGCATCTTGAGGGTCTTGGCCAGATCCCCCGTCCACCAGTCGATCATCTGGCTCGAAGTCCAGACCACCAGCCGGTCGCCATCCCATGCGGCGATGGAGGCGTGCGGCTCCATCATCGCATGGCTCTGGTCAGGCGTGGTGTAGGTGGCGTCGAACTGAACCGGCGCCGCAGCGAAGGCGGTGGCGAAATCTCCGGTGTCGGTGGCTGACTGGTCCACCTTCTCCGCCGCGTCGCGCTGGGCAGCAAGGTCGAAGCGGCCCGTGTCCTCGGCATACTCCACGTGGATCAGCTCCGCCGCGTCGCGCGCCTGCTCGAAGGTTTCCGCCACCACCACGGCAATGGCCTGGTGATAGTGGTCCACCTCCGGCCCGCCCAGCAGCCTGACGGTGTTCATGCTGCCCTTGTCCAGCTCACCGGCATTCTCGGCGGTGACGATCGCCAGTACGCCAGGCGCCCCCCGCGCCGCATCGAGATGCATGGCGGTGATCCGTCCCTTGGCGATGCCGGCACCCACCACATGGCCGTAGGCGGGATCGCGTACCGCATCGTGACGCTCATAGGCGTAAGGCGCGGTACCGGTGGTTTTCAACCGTCCATCGATGCGGTCGAGCGGCTGGCCGATGATCTTCATCTGGTCGATGGGATTGGCGCCCGCAGGCGTGTCGAATTTCATGGCTCAGCCTTTCGCCTCGGCCAGAACCGCGCTCAGTGCGCGCTCGGCCAGCGTTACCTTGAACGCGTTCTCCCGGGTCGGCCGCGCATCGGCCAGGAGAGCCGCCATGGCCGCCTTGGCGCCGCGCTGTACCTCGGCTTCGGCCGCCTCGACACGCCAGGGCTTGTGGGCGACGCCCCCCAGCGCCACCTGCGCCGTACCGTCCCGCCGCACCACGGCAGCCACCGAGACGAGGGCAAAGGCGTAGGAGGCGCGGTCGCGCACCTTGCGATAGATCTGCGTGCCACCCGCTGGCGGTGGCAGCACCACCGCAGTGATCAGCTCGCCCGGCTCCAGCGCCGTCTCGATATGCGGCGTGTCGCCGGGCAGGCGGTGGAACTCGGCGATTGGAATGGCACGCGTTGTGCCATCGGCCTTCACCGTTTCCACAACGGCATCCAGCACCCGCATGGCCACCGCCATGTCGGACGGGTTTGTCGCGATGCAGGCTTCGCTGTGGCCCACCACCGCCAGCTGCCGCGTATAGCCATCGATCGCCGCGCATCCGCTGCCAGGCTGCCGTTTGTTGCAGGCCATGTTGGTGTCGTAGAAGTAGGGGCAGCGCGTACGTTGCAGCAGGTTGCCGGCCGTGGTCGCCTTGTTGCGCAGCTGGCCCGACGCCCCCGCCAGCAGCGCACGGGCCAGCACGCCGTAGTCGCGCCGCACGCGTTCATCCGCCGCCAGATCGGTGTTGCGCACCAGCGCGCCGATCCGGAGCCCACCTTCCGGCGTCGGCTCGATGGAGTCGAGCGCCAGGCCATTGACGTCGATCAAGTGCGGCGGGGTCTCAATCTGCAGCTTCATCAGGTCGAGGAGGTTGGTGCCACCTGCAATGAATCTCGCCTCCGGATTGGCGGCAGCGGCGGCCGCGGCCTGGGCGGGCGAGGCAGCTCGTTCGTAGGTGAAGGGCCTCATGCGTGGCGCTCCGCGACTTCCGTGATGGCATCGAGGATGTTGGCGTAGGCGCCGCAGCGGCAGATGTTGCCGCTCATGCGCTCGCGGATCTCCTCGGCGGTGATCTGGGGCGCACCACTCAGCTCCACCGTGACGTGGCTTGGGATGCCGGCCCTGATCTCCTCCAGCACCGCGACAGAGGAGCAGATCTGCCCCGGCGTGCAATAGCCGCACTGATAGCCGTCATGCTTGACAAAGGCTTCTTGCATCGGGTGCAGGCGGTCCGGCGATCCCAGCCCCTCGATGGTCGTGATCTCATCGCCTTCATGCATCACCGCCAGCGTCAGGCAGGTGTTGATGCGGCGGCCATTGACCATCGCGGTGCAGGCACCGCACTGGCCGTGGTCGCAGCCCTTCTTGCTGCCGGTCAGATTCAGATGTTCCCGCAGCGCGTCCAGCAGCGTCGTGCGCGTGTCGAGGTCCAGCTCGCGGGTTTCCCCGTTCACGGTGAAGCTCACATGAGTCATGGCAGGTGCTCCCAGGGCGGTGTCCAGAACAGGGGCTGCGGCCGCTCGGGCCTTTGCGGAACCAGGGGCCGAGATGGCGACGGCCGCGGTGCCAATGATCAGCTCCCGCCTTCCCGCCTCAGCGTCCGGCGTTCGCATACGATGTTCCAATGCAACTTCCTCTCGTCCCGCAGGAACCGCTGCGACGCCATCAGTGTTTCCCATGCGGCCCGCACCGCAACTTTCTGGGAAGGCCCGACCGCCAGCGGTTCACTGCTCGTCTCCACCCCCAGAACGGCGGGCAGACGAAAAGGTGGCATGATGGATGAAGGTGACCTGGCTTCTCCTCATTGGCCGGCCGGCGGCAGAAGAATGGTTCAGCCCTTCAGTAATCCCGCGACAGCACCCAGCGTTCCTGTAGGGGCCGCCTCCTTTGGCCCACAAAGGAACATCCATGTCGAACCGCTCCGATCCGATGAACCGCCGCCACATGCTGAAGCTTGGCGGAGGTGCGACGGGGTTGCTGCTCGGCACACCGGCCATTGCGCAGACCCGCTACGCACCGCCCACGGGCGTGGATACCGGAGCGGTGCAGGACGGCCGGATCGACTTTCCGAACTGGCGCTCCGACGCCGATCCTCGCACTGCGGCGCCCCCTGCCCCCTTGCCTCCGGATCAGCGGGTGGGCTTTGCCGTAGTCGGACTGGGAAGGCTGAGCCTGGAAGAATTGCTGCCCGCCTTCGGTGAATGCCGGATGGCGCGGCCAGTGGCGTTGGTGTCAGGCACGCCCGACAAGCTGCGGACGGTCGCCCGGCAATACGGCATCGCTGAAGCCGCCTGCTACGACTATGCCTCCTTCGACCGCATTCGCGACAATCCTGATGTGAAGGTGGTGTACATCGTCCTGCCCAACGGCATGCACCGCGAATTTGTCGAGCGCGCCGCGGCGGCCGGCAAGCACGTGCTGTGCGAGAAGCCCATGGCAAATAGCGCCGAGGAAGCCCGCTCCATGATTCGTGCCTGCGAAACGGCAAGGGTCAGGCTGATGGTCGCCTATCGCATCCAGTACGAATCCTACAACCTGGCGGCACTCCGCCTGGTACGGGGCGGCGATCTGGGGCGGCTGGTAGGGATGACCGCCGTTAATGTACAAACGGTCGCGCAGAATGGCACGGAGCAATGGCGGCACAAGAAGGCCATGGCTGGCGGCGGCGCCTTGCCCGATATCGGCCTCTACTGCCTGAACACGGCGCGCTTCCTGAGCGGCGAGGAGCCGATCTGGATCCAGGCCACGCTTTTCAACCCATCCGGCGATCCCCGCTATGCCGAGGTGGAGGAAACCATATCCTTCACCCTGCGCTTCCCGTCCGGCTTCATGGCCAACTGCCTGACCAGCTACGGTGCGCGGGACGACAAGTACCAGAGGCTGAACTTCGCTACCGCCACCATCGACATGCCCAATGCCTACAAGTACGAAGGCCAGGAGCTCTACGTGTCGCGCAACCGCGAGGGGCGAAACCAGCGCGAGAACATCATCCTTCCGCAGAAGAACCAGTTCGCTGAGGAGATCGACCACATGGCCGAATGCGTGCTGCAGGGTCGCGTGCCGCGGACGCCGGGTGAGGAAGGCTTGCAGGACCATGTGATCATGGAGGCCATTTATCGCAGTGCAGCCAGCGCCCAGTCGGTCACGCTGCAGCCGCAGCCGCGTTCCGACATGTTCCGGACCCTGCCCGAAGGCCTGGGTTGAGCGTGGCTCGGCCAATCACCGGGAAATCCGCGACATGGCGGGATCGCCCAAAGGTCATGCCCCGATCAGCGACGCTCATCCATCGGACGGCATGCACTCCCTGAATGCTTGTGCCGACTTTGCACAATGTGCCGGCGATCCTGACCCGGCCGCGCCATGCGCCCTGCGGAAGTTCACAGGGGCAGCGGGCCGTCAGACTTCACCTCTTCCATGACGGCATAGGTCCGGGTTTCCCGCACACCCGGTAAACCCAGCAGAACATCGCCAAGGAAGCTGCGATAGGCCGCCATGTCGCGGACACGCGTTTTCACCAGATAATCGAAGCCGCCCGCCACCATGTGGCATTCCAGCACCTCCGGGGCGCGAATCACCGCCGCGGCGAAGCGGTCGAAAACATCCGGCGTCGTCTTGTCCAGCAGCACCTCAACAAACACCAGCAGGCCAAAGCCCAGCAATTGGGGATCAAGCCTCGCACCAAAGCCGGTCACCAGCCTGTCCTTCAACAGCCGCCGCATCCGTTCGCTGGTGGCAGTAGGGGATAATCCGATACGTTCGGACAGTTCCAGGTTGGTGATCCGCCCTTCCCGCTGCAGCACGGCCAGAATGGTCCGGTCCGTCTTATCCAGTGCCTGCACGAATCTCTACCTAGAAGCCCGCCAGTAGCGGATTATCCTGCATATCGGTAAAAATGTCTATTTTGCTGCGCTATCCGCCGCATAAAATTGCGGTGGTCCTGTAGAGATTCCGCTATCATGAACTCCATCTCTCCTGCGCTTCCGGCTTCGCAACCCTTCTCGGCCCTGGCGGACGAGCTCCGCCCACAGGCACCACTGCGCGCGGCGGTTACCGCTGCCTATCGCCGAGCCGAAACCGCTTGCCTGCCGCCCTTGCTGGACCAGGCCGCGCTGCCGGCGACCGCGGATGCGCGGGCGGCGGAACTGGCCCGACGACTGGTCACCGCGTTGCGCAACAAGCGCCGCGGCGGCGGGGTGGAAGCGCTGGTGCAGGAATTCTCGCTTTCTTCGCAGGAAGGTGTGGCGCTGATGTGCCTGGCGGAAGCACTGCTGCGCATCCCCGACGCCGCGACCCGCGACGCGCTTATCCGCGACAAGATCGGCGGTGGAGACTGGCGCTCCCATCTTGGCCATTCGCCTTCGCTCTTCGTCAATGCGGCGACCTGGGGGCTGGTGGTCACCGGAAAGCTGTCTGCCACCAATAGTGAAAAGAGGCTCGGCGGTGCGCTGACCCGGTTGATCGCCCGTGCGGGCGAACCGGTGATCCGTCGTGGCGTCGACATCGCCATGCGCATGATGGGCGAGCAGTTCGTCACCGGCCAAACCATCGACGATGCCCTGTCCCGTAGCCGCGCGATGGAGACCAAGGGCTTCCGCTACTCCTACGACATGCTGGGCGAGGCCGCGACCACGGCCGCCGATGCCGCGCGCTATCTGCGGGACTACGAGAGCGCGATCCATGCCATCGGCAAGGCTTCCGCCGGCCGCGGCATCCAGGATGGCCCGGGCATCTCCATCAAGCTGTCCGCCCTGCACCCGCGCTATATCCGGGCGCAGCGCGACCGCGTAATGGCGGAGCTGCTGCCGCGCGTGGCGGAGCTCGCCGCCCTGGCACGGCGCTACGATATCGGCCTGAACATCGACGCCGAGGAAGCCGACCGTCTGGAACTCTCGCTCGACCTGCTGGAGAGGCTGTGTCAGGACGAGCGGCTCGCCGGCTGGAACGGCGTCGGCTTCGTCATCCAGGCTTACCAACGCCGCGCGCCCTTCGTGATTGACTTCGTGATCGACCTTGCGCGCCGCACCGGCCGTCGCATGATGGTGCGGCTGGTGAAGGGTGCGTACTGGGACAGCGAGATCAAGCGCGCGCAAATGGACGGCCTGCCGGACTTTCCGGTTTTCACGCGCAAGGTCCACACGGATGTGTCCTACCTCGCCTGCGCTCGCCGGCTGCTCGCCGCGCCCGATGCGGTGTTCCCGCAATTCGCCACGCACAACGCCCGCACCGTCGCCGCGATCCACGAAATGGCGGACCCCGCGACATGGCAGCCTGGCCAGTACGAATTCCAGTGCCTGCACGGCATGGGCGAGCCGCTGTACGAGGAAGTGGTCGGACACAACCGGCTGAACCGCCCCTGCCGCATCTACGCCCCGGTCGGGACGCACGAGACGCTGCTGGCCTATCTGGTGCGGCGGCTGCTGGAGAACGGCGCCAACTCCTCCTTCGTCAACCGCATCAACGACCCTGCCGTGCCGGTCGAGCTGCTGATCGCCGATCCGGTGGCCGAGGCCCGTGCGCTGTCGCCTCTCGGCCGCCCGCATGACGGCATCGCCCTGCCGCGCGATCTGTTCGCCGATCGCATCAATTCCGGCGGTGCCGACCTGACGGACGAGGATCGCCTCGCCACCCTGTCGGCCACGCTGCGGCAGAACGCCGTGCCGCTGCTGGCCGGCCATGCAGGCGGCCCGCGGCGGGAGCTTCGCAATCCCGCCGACCGAGGCGACCTGGTGGGCCACGTGGTGGAGGCTACCGAAGCCGTCGTGGACGCAGCCCTGGCCCGAGCCGTGGCTGCCGCACCTGGCTGGGCTGCCACCCCACCGGCCGCGCGGGCCGCGGCCCTCGACCGGGCCGCCGCACTGATGGAACAGCGCATGGACGCGCTGATCGGCACCATCGTGCGCGAGGCCGGCAAGTCCCTGGCCAACGCGGTGGGCGAGGTGCGTGAGGCGGTGGACTTTCTGCGCTACTACGCCGTGCAGGCGTGCGGCTTCACCGCCGCGCATCGGCCGCTGGGGCCGGTGGTCTGCATCTCTCCGTGGAACTTTCCGCTGGCCATCTTCACTGGCCAGGTCGCGGCGGCGTTGGTGGCGGGCAACCCTGTGCTGGCCAAGCCGGCCGAGGAAGTGCCGCTGATCGCTGCCCTGGCCGTGGAGCTGCTGCACCAGGCCGGTGTGCCGCCTGACGCGCTGCAGTTGCTGCCCGGCGACGGCGAGGTGGGTGCACGCTTGGTAGGCGATGCACGCACGCAGGGCGTGATGTTCACCGGCTCCACCGATGTTGCGCGCATTATCCAGCGACAATTGGCGAAGCGCCTGGGCGCTGGCGGACGGCCGGTGCCGCTCGTGGCCGAGACAGGGGGGCAGAATGCCCTGGTGGTGGACAGCTCCGCCCTGGCGGAACAGGTTGTGGCGGATGTGATTGCCTCCGCCTTCGACAGCGCGGGCCAGCGCTGCTCGGCGCTGCGCGTGCTGTGCCTGCAGGAAGACGTGGCCGACCGTGTTCTGACGATGCTGAAGGGCGCGCTGTCGGAACTGCGCCTGGGAAATCCGGACCGGCTGAGCACCGACATTGGCCCCGTGATCTCGGAAGAAGCGCGCGCCGGAATTCAGGCGCATGTTGACGCGATGCGTGCTGCGGGCCGCACGGTGCACAGCCTGCCCCTGCCGGCAGAATGCGCCGCGGGAAGCTTCGTCGCGCCCGCCATTGTCGAGATCGGCAGCATCGCCGAGCTGGAGCGGGAAGTCTTCGGTCCCGTGCTGCATGTGCTGCGCTTTCGGCGCGATGGCCTGCAGGCGCTGATGCGCGACATCAACGCCACCGGCTACGGCCTGACCTTCGGCGCGCACTCCCGCCTGGACGAGACGGTGGCGCAACTGACGGCCTGGGCCGGGGCCGGAAACATCTACATCAACCGCAACATCATCGGCGCCGTGGTAGGGGTGCAACCCTTCGGCGGCCACGGCCTGTCCGGCACCGGACCCAAGGCTGGCGGGCCGCTCTACCTGCGGCGGCTGATGACGGAATGCCCGGCCGCGCCGCCCCTTCCCGCCACCGCCGCGCGGCCGGAGATGATCGCCTTTCTGGACTGGTTGCGTGCGAAGGGCGACACGGCCCTGGCAGAACGCTGCGCGGAACAGGCGGAGGTGTCCCGATATGGGCTGGACATCCTCTTGCCGGGACCAGTGGGCGAGGAAAACCGCTACACGCTGCAGCCACGCGGCACGGTGCTGTGCCACGCCACCACGGCGGAGGGGCTCGTACTGCAGCTGGCCTCCTGTCTGAGCACGGGGAATGAGGCACGCATTGAAGGTTCTGCAAGCCTTCCGGAGGGACTGCCCCCGGCCCTGGCGGCGCGTCTGCGGTTGGCCGGTGCGGAGGATTGGGCGGCCTGCAACGCGGTGCTGTTCGAGGGAGATGCGGCAGCGCTGCGCCGCCTCAACCAGGAGGTTGCTGCGCTGGAAGGCGCCATTCGCCCGGTGCTCCTGGCCGGAGCCGACGGCCTGTACCGGCTGGACATGCTGGTGCTGGAGCGCTCTGTCAGCATCAACACCGCGGCCGCTGGCGGCAATGCCAGCCTGATGAGCCTCTGAGGCCCCGAACCGGCGACGGGCGCGCCACGCCGCCGGGCGAAATGGCGCGTGGCCTCAGGCCTGCATGGCCATGCCGTCGCGCTGGGGATCGGCCCCCCCGCTCCAGCTGTCTCCCCGCAGCGCCAGGCCATGCGGCGCGCCAAAGGCGAAGCTCTGATACGATCGGGCAATCGGGTAGCCTTGTGCCGCCAGGGCGTCAGTCACACCATGCGGGATGCGGTTGGCGACATCGATCGTGTCGCTCAGCGCCACGATGCGCGGCGCCGCCACAGCCTCCGCCATGCTCATGCCGAAATCCACCGCATTGCTGATGGCCTGCGCCAGCGCCGGCACGATGTAGGTACCGCCCGGCGCTGCCAGCACCATGCAGGGAGCATCGCCGTCGAACAGGATGGTCGGCGCCATGGCGCTGCCCCGGCTCTTGCCTGGCGCGATGGAGGCCGCGCGGCCCGGGCGCGGGTCGAACCCGCTCATGCAGCCATTGTACATGAAGCCCAGCCCCGGCGTGATCACGCCGGAAGGGATACCCAGCGTGTGCGTCATGGACACCGCGTTGCCCTCGGCATCCACCACGCAGACCACGGTGGTGTCGGTCGGGTCCCGGGGCTCGGCTGCGCGCGGCACGGCGGCCATTTCTCCGGCACGGATCCGCGCGGCCAGGGCAGCAGCGTGCCCGGCGGACAAGAGGCGGTCCAGCGGCACGTCAACGAAATCCGGGTCCCCCATGTGGGCGTCCTTGTCGATCGTCATCCACTTCATGGCTTCTGCCAGGATCCGCAGGTGCTCCGTGCTGTTGTGCTCCAGCGCACCGAGCTCGAACTGTCCAAGGATGTGCAGCAGCTCGATCAGCGATCCGCCACCGGCCGGCGGTGGGTTCGATGCCACGCGCAGGCCACGGTACCGTCCCCAGCACGGCGCCTTTTCCTTCACGCGATAGGCGGACAGATCCTCCAGCGTCACACCGCCACCGCGCGCCTGCATGTCCGCCGCCATCTCCCGCGCCATGTCGCCGCGGTAGAACACCTCGGCCCCGCCCTCGGCGATGCGTTCCAGCGTCCGCGTCATCTCCGGGTTGCGCAGGATGTCGCCGGGGCGCTTCAGCGTTCCGTCGGCACGAAAATAGACCTGGCGCCCGGTTTCGCTGAAGCGCAGCTTGTCCTCGCCGTTCACCTGGCCGTCGCCGCCGTGGTCGATGGCCCAGTAGTAGTGGACATAGGGTCGCACCATAACGCCGCGGCGCGACTGCGCGATCGCCGGCGCCACCACCTCCCGCAGCGGCATGGTGCCGAAGCGGGAGAGGGCCTCGGTATAGCCCGCCACATTGCCCGGGGTGCCGACGGCGCCATAGCCGAGGTCGTTGCTCTGGTCGTGCAGCAGAAAGACAAAGCCGTCGCGCGACTGGCCGATGAACTTGTCCGCCCACATCTCCGGCGTCGCGGAAAGCGGCGCGCGGGCGAAGAACTCCAGCACCGTGTGCACGCCACGCTTCGGCATGCAGATCTGCATGGCGCCGAAGCCGCCGACACCGCACATCTGCGGGTCCACCACGCCCTGGCTGAAGGCGCAGGCAATAGCGGCATCCACCGCATTGCCGCCCTGCCTCAGAACCTCGACGCCCGCCTCCGCCGCTTCCGGCTGGGCCGCCACCACAATGCCGCGCATCCGACTCCTCCCTGCTGTTCTGATTAGTCCGGCGTGATGCCCGAGGCCTCGATCACCGGCTTCCAGTTCGCCACCTCACGGCGGACGAAATCCTGCGCCTCATCCAGGTAAAGGCGGCCGGGGCTGGTGGAGGTCTCGGCAAAGCGCCGCTGCACGTTGGGGCTGCTCTGGGCATGGCGCACCGCCTCCGCCAACCTTTGCAGAACCGGTCGCGGCGTGCCGGCAGGCGCGGCGAGGCCGGCCCAGCCATCGGCCACCACATCCGCATAGCCCAGCTCGCGGAAGCTCGGTACGTCGGGAAAGTCGGGCGAGCGCTCGGGCGCCGACGTCGCCAGCGGGCGCAGTGCGCCGGATCGGATATGCGCGCTGGTGGCGGTCAGGCTGTCCATCACGCTGGGCACCACGCCCGCCATGACGTCGGTGATGGCCTGGGCGGAGCCGCGATAGGGCACGTGCTCCAGTCGCGCGCCGCTTGCCGCTGCCAGCCGCAGCCCAAGCAGGTGCGCCACGCCGCCTACGCCGGAGGTGCCGTAATCCATCGGCCTGGACCGGGAGGCCTCGACATACTCGGCCAAGCTGCGGATGGGCGATCGGGGGTCGACGCAGAGCAGATAAGGCGTGCCCATCATGATGGCGATGTGGGCGAAGGATTTGTCGGCGTCGTACTGGATGCGGTCGCGGTAAAGCGTCTGCCCGATGGCGAGCCCGCTGATGGTGGTGATCAGCAGCGTATAGCCATCCGCCGGCTGCCGGGCGACATGGCCGGTACCGAGGGTCGAACCCGCGCCGCCGCGATTCTCCAACACCAGGCTCTGGCGCAGCACGCCCTGCATCTCCTGCGCGATGACCCGGGCTGCGATGTCGGTGGCGCCGCCCGCCCCGAAGGGCACCACGACCGAGATGGCCCGGGCCTGTGGCCACGGGGTCCCCTGGGCGGTGGCGGAGCCGCTGCCTGCGGCCAGCAAAGCCCCGCCCTGCAGCAGGCGGCGGCGGAACAGTCCAGCGAACATCGTCATGCTCCTTCAGGCTGGCGCGCGGCGCCGGAGGTTCGGGCGTTGGCGGTCAGTCGGCGCCCCGTTCATTCTGGGTCAGCAACAGGAAAGCCGGCACCAGGAACTGCGCGAAGCCGCGCAGCAGCGGCAGATCGTCCTCGGTGTACCAGCCTTCCTGGTGCATCAGGTTCACCTGGCCCAGCGTGCGGCCGCGCCAACGCACCGGCGTATTCACCGCGCTGCCGCAGCCCAGCGCGCTGGCGCCGGCATGGTCGGGATAACTGGCGCGCAGTTCCGCCTCCGTGCGGATCAGGATGGGACGGCCATGCTGCATCAACTCCCGCATCCGCGGCGCGTCGGAAGCGCGCTTGCGTCCGCCCACAGCGTAGTGCTGCGGCACGTTGGAATAGACGCGTTCCGCCTCGCCGCCTGGGTAATGGACCTGGATCGTGCAAAGGCGGTGGCCCGCCACCGCCGCCAGCGCCGCATCCAGCGCCGCGAAGGTGGCCTGGGGCTGCACTTCCTCCGCCTGTGCCAGGGCGAGGCGCGCGAGGTGCGGCAAAGGGTCGGGACGGGCCGTCATGCTCAGCCCTCCGCCCGCGCATCCACCGCCAGCGTCCGCTCGTCCGAGCGCGGCGAGAAGGCGATGCCCTTCCGCACGGCCCACAGGTTCTGCAGCATCAGCAGAGGGATCATCGGCAGATCGGCCATGGCCTTCTCCGTTGCCTCGATCAACAGCTTCTCGCGCGCCGCGTCATCCACGGTCGAGGTCGCCTTGACCACCAGTGCGTCCAGTTCCGCGTTGCTGTAACGGCCGTAATTGTACAGGCCGAGGCTGCGCTCCTTGTTGTGGCTGGCCATGCACTGGCTGAGCATGTAGCCGCCCTCGAAGGTCGCGCTGCCCCAGCCCCAAAGGCCCATGGAGAATTCCTGACGTCCGCCGCGCGCGACATAGGTGCTCCAGGGGATGGCATCCACCGTGGTCTGCACGCCAATGCGCGTCCACATCTGTGCGATGGCCTGCGCCAGCCGCGCATCGTTGGGGTAGCGGTCATTGGGTGTGTGCAAGGTGAGCTGGAAGCCGTCGGGGAAGCCGGCCTCCCCCAGCAGCCGGCGGGCACGCTCCGCATCGGGCTTCGGGGCCGCGACATTGGGGGCGTAGGAGTAGCTGCCCGGGGGCATCCACTGGCCCGTGGCCTCGGCGGTGTCCAGCATCACGCGGCTCGCCAGCGCGTCCCGCTGGATGGCCAGCGACAGCGCCTGCCTCACCCGCAGGTCGCGGAACGGGTTGCTGGCCAACGGCTTGCCGCCCTTGTCCGTGACAAAGGGGCTCTCGCCTTCCCGAGAGAGGTCCGGCACGAGGTACAGCAAGCGGATGCCGGGAATGGCGGCGACGTTGATGCGGTTGTCTTCGCGAAGGCGCGGCAGGTCGCTCACCGATGGCGTGTCGATCAGGTCCACATCGCCCGACAGCAGCGCGGCGGTGCGACCGGCGGGATTGGTGATGAGCCGGAGCGAAACTGTTTCCCACCCCTGCTTCGGACCCCACCAGAGATCGTTGCGGGACATCTCCACCCGGTTGCCGGGAGTGTAGGAGGCGAACTTGTACGGGCCGGTGCCGATGGCGGCCTTGCCGGAATTGTAATCGGCCGTGGTGGCGTTCTCGCCCACGCGGCGCGAGACGATGCCGACATAGGTCAGGTTCGGTCCGAGATCCGGTGCGGGCACGGGCGTGTGCAGGTGGATGGTCAGAGGATCGATCACCTCCACCCGCTCCACTGCGCGCAGAAAGCCGCCAAAGCCGCCCGGACTGTTCGGCACGTTGCGTGCGCGCTCAAAGGTGAAGACGACGTCATCGGCAGTGAAGTCGCCGCCATCGTGGAATTTCACACCAGGGCGCAGCTTGAATTCCCACACCGTGTCCGACAGCGGCTTCCATTCCGTCGCCAGGCCCGGGATCAGCCGGCCATCGGGGGCACGGTTGATCAGCCGCTCGAACATGTGCATCGCAACAGTATGGTTGGGCACGGCGTGATAGAAGTGCGGGTCCACCGTGGTGAAGGCGCCGCCTAGCCCGATCTGCAGGGTGGTGCCGGCGGCGCGGCCGGGACGAGGCGCCAGCGCCCCCCAGCCCGTGGTGGCGAGAAGGCCGGTGCCGGCCAGGAAATGACGGCGTTGCATAGACGTTTCCTCTTCGTTCAGCGCGTGGGCCGGAGCGGCAGTTCCAGGGCCGAGGCTTGGTCACCGCCGCGCAGCAGGGCCAGTTCCGGCGGGCGGCCATGCGGCACCTGCACGCAGTGGTCGGCATCCATGCCGGCGATCGATAGGCGGATGCGGCTGCCGGCGCTGAACACCCATGAGACCGGCAGCAGCGGGATGCGGATACGCTCCGCCCGCCCCGGCACCAGCGGCGCCGCATCCTCCCGACGGAAAGAGCGGAACGGCCAAGTGGTGCGGTACCAGGGCGGCACCGGGCATTCCTTGCGGTGCAGGGCTCGCAGCAGGCCTTCGGTTACGTACCGCACGGTGCCATCCGCTTCCACTTCCGAGACATAGGCGAAGATGGCGGCATCCGGCGTGTCGGCGCTGAGCCAAAGATCGGCCAGGCCATGGCCTGTCAGCTCCATCTGTTGATCCAGCGGAGCGGAGGACCAGCCTGTGAGCTTGGCTTCGCGTTCCTGCCAATCGGCATAATAGACCGTGCTGTTGATGCCGGCGATGCGCTCGTAGCGGGTGCCGTCGCCGCTGCCCCAGGCAAAGTCGGCGCGCAGCACATCCTTCCCTGCGGCGCCCGCCTCATCTTCCAGCGCGCCGGCGCCGAGATGCAGGCGCCGGACGGTGTCAACCGGCGGCCAGGATGGCGCCGCGCGCCAAACTTCTTCGTGCAGGCTGAAGTAGTGGACGGGCTGCTCCACCGCGAGCCCTGTGTCGCGCTTGAGCAGGTAGTGATCGAAGAAGCGGAGGACTTCACCGAGCAGCGCAAAGTCGGACACCTGTTGCCGCCGCCAGGGCGAAACATTGCAGCGTGCGCCGTGATCCCAGGGTCCCAGCAGCAGATGTACCTTGTTCTCCCGCAGCGTCAGGAAGCGTGCGATGGCACCGTTGGCGTAGCCTGCGCCGTCCATCCAGCCGGACACTGCCAGCACCGCCACCTCCTCGCCGATGCCCTCGCTGACGGAATAGGGACTGAAGGACGCCGAGCTGAAGGAAGGGTCGTAGGGCAACGGGTCCTCGCGGAAGCGGAACTCGCCCATGAAGTCCGGCTGCCGGAAATTACCCAGGTGCTCGTGCAGCGCCTCGGCGAGCAGGGAGCCACTGGCGTCCTCGTCTACCGGGTGCGGGCCGCGCAGGTCGGGATTGGCATAGTAGACGTAGTTGCGCAGCAGGTCGCGGCGGTCGTGGTCCATGGCGACCATCAGGTCGTCGTAGCTCTTGGCCAGCTGCTTCAGCAGGATGCCGCCAGGGTAGTAGTTGTCGGCGTAGGTGTCCCACACCGCGAAGAGCGGCGCGATGGCCTTCACCGCGGGGTGCCCCGTACTGGCCAGGAAGTCGGAGGCCGCGCCAGGATAGGAGATGCCCGTGGCGCCAACCTGTCCGTCGGACCATGCCTGGGCCACGATCCAGTCGGTGATCTCGCGGCTGTCGTCGCGTTCCTTGGGCGAGCGGAAGCTGTCCCGCGTGCCAAAGGAGGCGCCGGTGCCGCGCACATCCACCACCACCACCGCGTAGCCGCGCGGCACCAGGTAGCGCACGAACTTGCCGGCATTGGGGATGGCGTCGGCGTCGCTGCCGGGTGCCACGGCGAAGCGGCGGTAATAGGGCGTCAGGATCAGGATGGCCGGCACCCGCTCGTCCACCGGGCCGGCAGCGCCTTCCGGCCGCCAGACATCGATGGCGATGCGGCAGCCATCCCGCATGGTGAGGTAACGGGATTCCGGCGCCGCGGGCAGGGCGTACCCGGCCGCGCGTGCGGCGGCATAGTCGGAAGGGGCGACGTGCCAGGCGGCACTGCCGTGATCGCTGTCAGACATCCTTGGAACCTTCTTGCCGCCGGGCAGACCCGCGGTGTCATGGGCCCGTCACGGATGCCGAACTGGGCCCGATGCGTCAAATGCATTATATGTCTCATCCCATGCGCTTTCCGCACGATGACTGGAGGCTCGCCTGCACAATCTGCGATCGCTGGAGGCTCTGCGGGCCTTTGTGGAAAGCGGCTCCGTTTCCCAGGCCGCCATGCGGCTGGGGCGGACACAGCCACAGGTTGGCCGCCTGCTATCGTCCCTGGAACGGGAGCTTGGCTTTGAGCTGTTCAGCCGCGAGAACCGCCGCCTGTCCCTAACAGCCGAAGGCCTGCGCTTCTGGCAGCATGCGGAGCGCGTCCTGGCCGGGCATGACGGATTGCTGCGGCTGGCGGATGGCATCCGCCAAGGCCGCAAGGCCAGCCATCTGCGGCTGTTGACCGCGCCGCAGGTGGCCAGCTTCGTTCTGGGCGAAGCCTTGCGTGTCATGGCCGCGCGGGTGCCCGAATTCTCGGCCATCGTGGATACCCGCATCCGCCTGGACGCCGAAACAGTGCTGGAGCAGGAGCATTTCGACATGGGCGTCACGGTGCTGCCGCTGGCGCATTCCGGCCTGAAGGTGGAGCCGCTTTGCGAGGTGGAGGCGGTGGCGGTGATGCGGCGCGATCATCCCCTTGCCCGGCTTCCGCAGGTGGCGGCAGCCGATCTCGATGGGCACGACATGGTGGTGACCCATCCGCGATCCCTTCTGCGGCAGGGGCTGGAACAGCGCTGCCGCGATGCCGGCGTGACGCCGCGCCACCGCTTCGAAGCTTCCAATGGCGTGGTGGTGTGCCAGATGGCAGCGCTGGGGCTGGGCGTGGCGCTGGCCGACCCGTTTGTCGCCCGCTCCTCACCCGCGCCCGGCATGGTGATGCGCGCCTTCGCGCCCGCCATCCCCCTGCCCTACGGCGTGTTCTTCCCGACCTGGCAGCCGCGGGCCGGCATCGTGGACGAGTTCGCCAGCTTGGTCGCGCAGACAGCGCGGCTGGAGGCCGACACGCTGATGCGCAACCTGCGACGCCGTCAGGCCAGCGGTTGAGGCGCCCGCATCACAGCGCGGCGACGTGGTCGAGCAATTGCCGGATCTCCCGCCGTGCTGCCTCGTCCAGGGGCGCCTGGGGCGGCAGCGGCGCGCCAACCGGGAAGCCCTGGATTTCCAGCGCGCCCTTGATGCAGGCGGCAAGGGAATGGCGCGCGAAGGCCTGGTTCACCGCCCACAGCTCGCGCTGCAGCGCCATGGCCGCGTCCCACTCCCCCTTGCGGCAGAGATCATAGAGCTTCACGCTCTGCCGCGGCACGATGCAGCCTGGGCCCGCCATCCACCCGACGCCGCCCAGCATCATGACGCAGGCCGGGATGTGCGCCGAGGCCGCGAACACGCCCATGCGCCCGCCGGTTTCGTTGATGATGGACAGCAGACGCCCGGTGTTGGTGGAGGCATCCTTGATGTAGCGGATATTGGGCACCGCCGAGAGGCGCCGGATCACCGGCAGGGAAAGATCGGAGCGTTGGAACTGGGGATTGGTGTAGAGCACCACAGGCCCATTGGTCGCCTCGGCCACCGCCCGGAAGTAATCCTCCACCCCGCCCTCCGAAAGCGGAAAATAAGCTTCGAGGATGGCCAACACCCCATCCGCACCACGCGCCATCACCTCGCGCGCCAACGCCGCCCCGTCCCGCGTCGTGGTGGCGGCAACGCCGGCCACAACGGGCACCCGGCCTCGTGCGGCCTTCACGACGACCTCCACGATCTCCAGCCGCTGATCCTTGTCGAGATAGGCGAACTCTCCGGTGCTGCCGAGCGGCGTCAACCCATGCACACCCGCTTCGATCAGGTGTTCCACCAACCGGGCGAGAACATCGCGCATCACGCGCCCTTCCCGGTCCACCGGAGACACGAGGTAGGGGAACACGCCCCTTAGCTCAGGAAGTCGCGTGGCGATCATGAAGACATCTCCCAGGAAGCCTGTGCCGGGCGTGGCCGGAATGTTCACGCCAGCATGAATCATGGGCGCAGGCCAGATCGGGCGACCAAGCCGCGATACCCCGGCTGATCTCGCGGCACGGTGTGACAAGCAGGATGCTGCCTGATGCGTCCGGAACACGGCCATGACGGCCCCTGGTTCTTGCGGCGACGCCCGCAGTACACCGATCCTTCTCCGATCTCTCAGGACAGGCCGGGTTGGAGGTGGTGTGGCGATGGCCATGCCGGAACGGCCCGAAGGCTGGCGGCGTCGGGGCCGATCCCGGCTGTCGGCAATGGCAACTGTCCCTGGAAAATGGGGACCAACTGTCCCTTTGGCCTGGGTGCGGAAAGGCACAATCTGAGAAAACAAAAACCAGAAACCGGAAACGATCCATGCAACGTCGCACGCTCTTCATGGCAGCCCTCGGTGCTCCGGCGGCCGCCATCCTGCCGCGCCCGGGCTACGGCCAGACAACATCGCAGCCTGCCCCGCAATCGCCCTGGCCGAACCGGGCCATCACCCTGGTCGAAGGCTATCCGCCCGGCGGGGTGACGGACCTTGCCTCCCGCGCCGTGGCCGATCCTATGTCGCGCATGCTGTCCGTCCCGGTGGTGGTCGAGAACCGGCCCGGCGCTGCGACCTCGGTGGCCGCCACCTACGGCGCCCGTGCCCGGCCGGATGGCTATACGCTGGTGATGGGCACCACTACCCTGGCCATCAACCAGACCCTGCAGCCCCATCTGACACCCAAGGACCCGGCGCGGGAGCTGTCTCCGATCGGCATGGTGTTTCGCACGCCATTCATCCTGCACGTGCATCCTTCCGTGCCGGCCAGTACCACGGCGGAACTGATCGCCCACTGCAAGGCCAATCCGGGCAAGGTGCTGTTCGGCTCGCCCGGCACTGGCTCGGTCAGCCACCTGTGCCTGGAAATGTTCCGCGCGCGTGCCGGCATCGACATCGTCCACGTGCCGTATCGCGGCGGCGCGCCGGCGGCGCTCGACCTGCGCCAGGGTCGCATCCACGTGGTGTTCCAGGCCATCCAGGAAGCCGCGACGACGCTCGGTGATGGCGGCACCCGCGGCCTGGCCGTGACAGCCACCTCCCCGATCCCGAACTACCCGAATCTGCCACCGATCGCGCAGACGCTGGAAGGCTTCGAGGTGTATTTCTGGCAGGGTCTCTTCGCGCCGGCGGAAACGCCGGAGCCGATCCTTGGCCGGGTCGCCGAGGCGCTGCGCGCCGCCACCGGCGACCAGGCGCTGCGCACCCGTCTGGCGGAACAGGGCGTGGAACTGGTGAGCGGCGACGCCGCCATGCTGCGAACTGCCCTGGCCGATGACACCCGCCGCTGGGGCGCCGTGATTCGCGAGGGCAACATCAAGCTCGAGTAAGCCGCGGCCTTCCTCCCTTTTCCCCAACGAACCGGTTGTCCGGCCCGCCTGAGGCCGGAGCGGCCCCGCGCGCCCGAACGGATCACCACCATGACGATCAGCAACCTCACCTCCCGCATCCCCGGCTTCCACCGCATGACTCCGGCGGAACGGCTGGAGGCCGTCGCCGCCTTTTCGGGCCTGGACGAGGCAGCGCGCGGACAACTTTCTGCGCCAGGCAATATCGATCCGCACCTGGCCGACCACATGATCGAGAATGTGGTGGCCACCCTGTCCGTTCCCATCGGCGTCGCCACCAACATGCGGGTGGATGGCCGCGACGTCCTGGTGCCCATGGCGACGGAAGAATCTTCCGTCGTTGCTGCTGTCTGCAACTCCGCGCGGCAATGCTACGACGCTGGCGGCTTCACCACCTCCATTTCCGGCACGCTGATGATCGCCCAGGTGCAGCTGACCGGGGTGAGCGACCCGGAGAATGCCCGGCTGCGCATCCTGGAGCGGCGGGAGGAGATCGCCGCCGCCTGTGATGCCTGCGACCCGATGCTGGTGCGGCTGGGTGGCGGCTTCCGCGAGCTGGAGGTGCGCATTGTCGCTTCACGCGGCGGACCGATGGTGGTGACTCACCTCATCATCGACACGCGCGACGCCATGGGCGCCAATGCCGTCAACACCATGGCGGAGACGCTGGCTCCCACCATCGAAGGCTGGACCGGCGGCCGCGTCCTTCTGCGCATCCTGTCCAACCTCGCCGACCGGCGCCTGGCCCGCGCTCGCGCCACTTGGCCGGTGGAGGCGATCGGCGGCGCCGCGGTTCGCGACGGCATGATCAGCGCCTACCACTTCGCAGAGGCCGATCCCTACCGCGCCGCGACCCACAACAAGGGCATCATGAACGGCGTCTCCGCCGTTGTGCTTGCGACCGGCAACGACACGCGGGCGGTGGAGGCCGGCGCCCATGCCTATGCCGCACGCGCCGGCCGTTATTCCAGCCTCACCCACTGGGAGGTCACAGCGGAAGGCGACCTCGCCGGCTCCATTGAGCTGCCGATGCCGGTCGGGCTGGTCGGCGGCGCCACCCGGATTCATCCCACGGCGCAGGCCTGCCTTAAGATCCTGGGCGTCGCCACGGCGGCGGAGTTGGCCCGGGTCATCGCCGCTGTGGGCCTGGCGCAGAATTTCGGCGCCATGAAGGCGCTGGCCACCACAGGCATCCAGAAGGGCCACATGGCGCTGCACGCCAACAACGTCGCCATTGCCGCCGGCGCGACCGGCGATGAGGTGGCGCGCCTCGCCGCCATTCTGATCGAGCGCCGCCAAGTGCGGCAGGATGTGGCGGTGGCGGAGCTGCAACGGCTGCGCGGCGGCTGAAGAAGCACGACCTGCGCTGCCCGACCATGTCCGCATTGCGGAGGGCCTGGCCGCGCAGCGGGTAGCAGAACGCGGCGCAACCGTGCCGCCCGCATTCTCCGGCAACGCTTCGGAAGGCTGCCGCAACAACAAAAACAACGGCTCTGACGCCGGAAGCCCGGACCGCTTCGCCCCGGTGGTGGAGCGGGTCTTCCTGGTGACAGGGGCCGGGCCTTCAGGACCGTGCTTCCAGGACGGCCTTGCGCAGAAAACGCAGGAAATGCGGATCGCTGGCATGGGCGACGTTGAGCCGCAGGGCTGCTGGTCGCGCCGTGGTGCCCGGGCTGAACACCGCGCCTGGCGCCAGGAAAATGCTTTCCGCAGCCGCCATGCGGCAGAGCGCCGCCTCGGACATGCCGTGCGGTAATTCGGCCCACAGATAGAAGCCGCCATCGGAGGGGCGGCTGAGCGGCAGGCCGGCCTCGGCGAGGTTGCGCAGCGCTTCCGTCGTCGCCGTCTCGACACGCCGGCGCAGGCGCCGCAGATGTCGGAGGTAATGGCCGTCCTCGATCAGCCGCGCCACCAGCCGCTCGGCGTATTGCGAGGTGGACACGATGGTCAGCAGCTTGAGGTCGTTGAGCGCCTGCACCGCCGCCACGCCGCCGGCCAGGAAGCCGACGCGCAGCGAGGCCGACAGCGTCTTGGAAAAAGTCCCGACATAGAGCACGCGCCCCAACCCGCCGATGGAGGCCAGACGCGGCCTCGTGGCAGGCAGCAGATCGGCAAAGGCATCGTCCTCCACCAGCAGAAGCCCGTGCTGCTCGGCCAGAGCGACCACGCCGTGCGCGACCTGTGCCGACAGTGTGCCGCCGGTGGGATTATGCGCGAGGGACTGGGTGAAGAAAGCCCGTACCTTACCCTGCGACAGCCGGGCCCGCAGATCTTCCAGGTCCGGCCCATCCTGATTGCGGCGGATGCCGATCACCTCCGCTTTCGCCAGGCGCAGCTTGGCAAAAAGCGGGTAATATCCGGGATCGTCCACCAGCACCCGGTCGCCAGGTGCGACCATCTGCCGGATGACAAGGTCGAGGGCATGGTTCGCCCCCTGCGTCAGCAGCAGCTGATCCGGCGCGCAGGCAATGGATCGCTCGGTCAGCGCGAGGGCGAGCTGTTCGCGGAGCGGGCCGTATCCCCAGGAGCTGCCATAGGCATGCGCCTCGCCCCGGTGCTGCCGCCGACCCGCCAGGGCCAGGTTCCGCGCCAGCTCCGACTCTTCCATCCAGGAGGGCGGCGGGCGGCCTTCTCCGGGGCGGAGGCGATAATGCTGGTCGGTTTGTTCGCGCAACAAGGAAACCAGGCTGAGGGCCTCCACCACCTCCTGCCGCCGCGGCGGCGGACGCGAGGGAAGCCCGGCGACGAAATAGCCTGCGCCGCGACGCGCTTCCAGCAAGCCGGAGGCTACAAGGCGGTCATAGGCCTCGGCCACCGTGTTCTTGGACAGTTCATGGTCCCGTGCCGCGACACGGATGGAAGCCAGGCGGGTGCCGGGCTTCAACAGGCCATTCTCGATCGCGGCGGCAACCTCCTGAACGATCCGGTCCGGCTTTGAGCTCGTCCTCATCGGGCCGACCTTACCGACGGGTGCCGCACGAAGGAATGGCCCCCCCATGCCCGCTACACGGGATGAAGGCTCAGCCTGAGGGCTTCGGCGCCGCCGGTCCGAAGCTCACAACCTCGTCGCGCCCGTGGCCGCCGGCTCCCCCAACGCGGCGTTCACTGCCCTGCGGAGTTGGGCAAGGGTGAAAGGCTTGCGCAGCGCCGAGGCGGGAACCTCTTGCAGGGCCGGATCCTTCTGCTCTGCATAGCCGGTGGTGAGAAGCACGCGCAGGCCGGGCCGAAGCCCCCTTGCCCGCGCCGCCAACTCCGTTCCCGTCATGCCCGGCATGGCGAAATCCGCCAGAACAAGGTCGACCGGCGTATTCCCACCCAGCCAGCGTAGGGCATGACGGCCGCTTTCCAGCGCCGTCACCTCATGGCCGAGGGCGCGCAGCATGTCCGCCGCCGTGCTGCGGACATCGGGGTCGTCATCAACCAGCAGAACCCGGGCCGGGCTGCCAGGCATCGCCGCCTCAGGGCCGGCCGGCGGCGCGTCCCCGGCGCCGGCGCTTTCGCGCGCGCGTGGCAAAAACAGCCTGACCGTGGTGCCGACGCCCGGCTGGCTCTCGATCGTCACGTCGCCGTCCAGCTGCTTCACGCTGCCGAAGACCTGGGCAAGGCCAAGGCCCGTCCCACGACCCACCTCCTTGGTGGTGAAGAACGGCTCGAAGGCGCGCGCCAGTACCTCCGGCCCCATCCCCTCGCCGGTGTCGCAAACCTCCACGGCCACCTGGTCGCGCGGATCCATCCCAGCCAAGGGGCCCGGGGAGGCGGAAAGGTTCATGGTGCGGATGGTCAGCTCGCCGCCGGCCGGCATGGCATCGCGCGCATTCAGGGCGAGGTTCAGGATGGCCAGTTCGATCTGGTTGGCATCGGCCATGGCCGGCCACAGTTCCTGCGCCAGATGTGCCGAGAAGCCGATCTTCCCGCCGAGACTGCGGTGCAGCAGGTCGCCCATGCCGACGATAGTGCGGTTCAGGTCGATGGGCTGCGCCTGAAGCTGTCTGCGGCGCGAAAAGGCCAACAACTGCCCTGTCAGCTTGGCCCCGCGCTCCGCCGCCTGCTGGGCGTTGCGCAGCAAACCGCGCAGCCGGGCATCGTCCCCGATGCGGTACTCGATCAGCTCGAGCGAGCCGCTGATGGCCGCGAGAAGGTTGTTGAAGTCATGCGCGATGCCGCCGGTCAGCTGGCCCACCGCCTCCATCTTGCGCGCCTGGTGGGTCTGCGCCTCCGCCGAGCGGCGCAGCGCGACGAGCTCCAGATGGGTATGCACCCTCGTCCGCAGTTCGCGCGCCGAGAATGGCTTCACAAGGTAGTCGTCGGCGCCTGCTTCCAGACCTTCCACGCTGGCCTCCTCGCCCGCGCGGGCGGATAGCAGGAGCACGGGCAAGGTGCGCAACGCGGGATCGGAGCGCACCGCGCGCAGAAGCGCGAAGCCGTCCATCACCGGCATCATCACGTCGGTGAGCAGAAGATCGGCCGGCTTCTCCCGCAGCGCCGCCAGTGCGGTGGCGCCGTTCGCGCAGGACACCACGTCATGCGCCGGCGCGAGCAGGCGTTCGACATAGGCCCGCATGTCCGCATTGTCGTCCGCCAGCACCACCCGGCGGCGCGGGTTGGCGCCGGCACGCAGCGCCGTGTCGGCCGCTGCCCGAAGCGGAGCAACGGCGCCGGCCGGCGCCCCTGCCGGGGCCTCCCCATGCGAGGGGTGGGGAACATCGATCCAACGCAGCGCTTCCTCCACAAAGGGCGTTGCGCCAACGCCGGTCGATTGCAGCTGGCGCGCGGCGCCTACGCGCTCAGCCGGAAGATGGGCGTGCCCCAGCGGCAGGGTCACTTCGAAACGCGCGCCGTGCCCGGGGGAGCTGGCCACCTCGATCCGGCCGCCATGCAGATGCACAAGCTCGCGCACCAGCGAAAGGCCAATGCCGGACCCTTCATGGGTCCTGCTGCGCGCGCCTTCCACGCGATGGAAACGATCGAAGATCTTGTTCAGGTGTTCGGAGGGGATGCCGCCGCCGGTGTCGCTGACCGTCAGCCGCACGGTGCTTTCGTCGGTGGCATGCAGCGACACAGCGATGTGACCTGCGAAGGTGTGCTTGAAGGCATTCGAGATGAGGTTGAGGACGATTTTCTCCCACATGTCGCGATCGACATAGGCGTCCTCTGCAAGGGGCGGACATTCGATGCGCAACGTCAATCCGGCCCGCTCGATCGCGGAACGGAAGGTGCTGGCCAGTTCGGCCGTGAAATGCGGCAGGTCCACCCGCTCGAAGCTCGCATCGGCGCGCCCGGCCTGAACGCGCGAGAAATCGAGCAGCGTGTTGACCAGCCGTAACAGCCGCAAACCGTTGCGCTGCGCGAGAAGCAGCTCGTCCCGGACAGCAGCGTCGAGGTCGGAACGCCGCAGCAGCTCCTCGATGGGGCCGAGCAGCAGGGTCAGCGGTGTGCGGAACTCGTGCGACACGTTGGAGAAGAACTGCGTCCTGGCGCGATCCAGCTCGGCCAGCGCTTCCGCGCGCCGGCGCGCTTCCTCATAGGCACGGGCGTTGCGCAGCGCAGTGGAGATCTGGTCGGCCACCACGTCGCAGAAGGCTCTGTAGGTGTCGTCCCAGGCACGGCTCGGGCTCAGCCCGAGGATCAGAACACCGAGAGCCTGGGTGCTGATCTCGCCGCGCACCGGCAGGATGACGGCATCCTCCACCAGGTCGTTCCACAGCCCTCCGCGCAGTCCGAGGCGGGATGCCAGCCCCCGCGCCTCCACCACCTCGCCACCGAGCGCCGGGGCGCAACGCCATGGCGCTTCATCCGCGTCCGCACCCATCAACGGGGGTGCGAAGGGATGATCCGCCGGCAGGCCGGTCGCCGCCGCGCGCTGCAGGCTGCCATGGTCGTCGCGCAGGTAGAGCAGGGCAAAGGGAAGATCGAGCGGATCGCCGGCCAACGCCGCCGCAAGATCGCGGCAACTCGCCTCGACGCTGCGGATCTCCCGTGCGGACGTGCCCAGCGCGTGCAACAGGCTGAGGCGCCGCTCGCCCACCACCTGCGACGTGACCTCGCTGCACACCGCCAGCATGCCGACGATGCGGCCCTCATCATCCTCGGCCGGCGCGTGAGACACGCTGAAATACGCTTCCTCGCGGTAGCCGGCTCGCTCCATCAGCAGCGGCAGGGCCGGCGTCCAGTTGGCACTGCCGGTTTCCATCACCCGCGCGATCATCGGGCCGAGCGTGTCCCAGCTTTCTTCCATCGCGACGCGGATGTCGCCACCGAGCGCGCCCGGATGCTTGTCGCCGATTAGGCCGGCATAGGCATCGTTGTAGATCTGGGTGAAGCACGGCCCCCAGGTCAGGATCATCGGGTATTGCGATGAAAGCAGGGTTCGCACCGTGGAGCGCAGGCTCTGCGGCCAGGACAACACTGGCCCCAGTGGGGTGCCAGCCCAGTCGAGCGCTCGGGCGAGTTCGCGTACCGATCCAGTTCCGCGGAAAACAGCGTTGCCCGAAACCTCGCCCATGGTGCTCCTGCTCGCGGTATCGTCCACGCGGCGCTCGGCCCCGGGGACCGGCTTATTCTGCCACTTCCCGCTTCCGGCCGGAACCTGCCGCGTCCACGGGGTGCGGGGGATGGCCTTATGGCTCGGCCGCGGCGGCCTTCGCCCCACTCGCCAAGCCGCGACGCTCAGCGCGCGGATGTGACAATCCCATCCTCGATCTGCATTGAAACGGAACAAGGCGGAGGATCAGGCTACCGTGTCCACCCATGGTGGCGGACCGGAATGGATGGAGTGGCCGAACAGGCACAAGCAAGCGGAGGCGAAGATGGCGCAAGTGGATGGCGACAGGCTGAACGCCCTTCTCGGCAAGATGCTGGGCGACCTTGGCGGAGCATACAGCGTGCCGACTGTGAGGATCGGGTTTCGCCTGGGATTGTTCGAGACCCTCCACCGGGAAGGAGCGGCCAGCGCTGGCGAACTGGCGCAGCGCACAGGGCTGTCCGAACGCTACCTGCGGGAATGGGCCCTGGCGCAGGCGGCGAATGGCTACCTCGCCTACGAGGAAAGCTCCGACCGCTTCTCGCTGACGCCCGAACAGGCGATGTTCTTTGTGGTCAAGGAAAGCCCCTTCTACCTGGAAGGGGCCTTCGACCTCGTGGCCGCCATGATCGAAGGCGAAGCCAAGGTGGAAGCGGCCTTCAGGAACGGTGGCGGGGTTGCGTGGGGCGACAGCGCCGGCTGCCTGTTCTGCGCCGTCGGTGCCTTCTTCCGCCCAAGCTACGTCAACAACATCGTCCAGTCTTGGCTTCCGGCGCTGGATGGGGTGCTGCCGCGGCTGCAGGCCGGCATCCATGTGGCGGATGTGGGTTGCGGCGTCGGCTTCTCCACGCTGCTGATGGCCAAGGCGTTTCCGAATTCGCGTTTCACCGGCTACGACTTTCATGCCCCCTCGATCGAGCAGGCCAACGTCCATGCGCGATCGCACGGATTGGCGGAACGGGTGCGCTTCGAGACGGCAGCGGCCAAGGCACTGCCGGATGAGGGCTTCGAATTGGTGACCATGTTCGACTGCCTGCATGACATGGGCGATCCGCGCGGTGCTGCCGCCCATATCCGCTCGCGACTGAGGCCGGGGGGCACCTGGATGATCGTGGAGCCCATCGCTTCCGATCAGCCCGGCCGGAACGTCGCCAGCCCGGTGGGCCGCCTCTACTACAATGCGTCCACGATGATCTGCGTACCGACCTCCCTGTCCCAGGAGGTGGGAGAAGCGCTGGGCGCCCAGGCCGGCGAAGCGCGGCTGCGGGATTGCCTGAACGGCGCCGGCTTCGCCCATGTACGACGGGCCACCGAAGGACCGTTCAACATGGTTCTGGAAGCGCGTCCCTGAGGGGCGGCCGCAGGATCAGATCTCGTCCTCGGCCAGAAAGGCGGTGAGCTCGGCCAGGAATTGCGGCCAGGCCGGCTCATCCTCCAGCAGAATGTGATTGCGCCCCTGCAGGGCGACAAAGCGCGCGCCGGGGATGCCCATGGCTAGTCGTCGGCCTTCCTCGAACGGCACCACGGCATCGTCGATGCAGTGCATGACCAGGGTCGGCACGCGGATGCGAGGCAGCAGCGCCTCAACCTGGATCGTGCCGAACATGTCGGTCAGACGGATCGCGTTCTGCGGCGATGTGGTCAGCTTTTGCAACTCGTTGAACCAATGGATCTGCTCGGGCTTGGCCTCGGGGATGAACAGGCTGGTGAAGGATTGCCGGAATGCGGGGGTGTTGGCGCCCCAGCCATGCAGCATCAGCGTCCTCAGCGCTTCGCGGATCGCCACCTCGGATGGGTTGCCGCGCATCGCCCAGCCGCGTGCATAGCCACCGAACAGCACGAGGCGCGTGACGCGGTCCGGATTCTCCGCCGCATAGGCCACCGCCGAGGCGCAGCCCTGGGAAATGCCCAGCATGGGAAAGCGCCCAAGACCCACCGTCTCCACCACGGCCGCCAGGTCGCGCTGGCAGGCGGCAAAGGAAAGATCCTCGGCATTCCAATCGGACAGGCCGTTGCCACGCTGATCGTAGCGGACCAAGCTCCGTCCGGCGGAGAGTTCTTGCATCCAGTGCTGCCAGACCGGACTGCGCCAGTCATGCTCCAGATGGGTGAGCCATGTTCCCGGCTTCACCAGCGGCCGCCCTCCGCCGCTGACCGCGTAGGCGATGCGGACTTCATCCGTGGTCCGGCAGAAGCGGACCTGCTGGCGCGTGGGCGGGGCCAGCAATGGAACAGGCGGTGCAGCCAGCAGGTTCTCAGACCCTGCTGCCTGGGGGGACGCCGCCTGCTGCGGCGGCATGACCTTCCCGGTGGCGACGCGGAGGCCTGCCGCGGCGCGATCCAGAAGGCTGGTGGGAAGGCTGGCCTCACGCAGGAACTGCAAGCCGCTGTCGCAATGCTGCCTAGCTTCATCGTGCCGTCCCAGCCGCAGCAGCAGATCAACCAGTGTGCTCCGCGCCGCCGCGTCATACCGATCAAGCGCCACCAACCTGCGTGCATAGAACAGCGCCTCCTCCGGCATCACGGGCGCGAGCTGAACCATCAGCTTGTTCAGCAAGGCTTGCTGCGTGCGCCGCACGTCTTCGCGCTGTGCCAGGCACCAGGCCTGGAAATCGCCCTGCGCGGGCAGGTCGAGGCCCTCCAGGAACGCGCCGCAACTCTTTTCCACAACGGCGCGTAGCCTGTCCACGGAAGCGTCATGCGGCACGGCGCCGGCATCGTCGCTCTCGGCGTCCAGGAGCGCATGCAGGTCGCAGTCGAGGCCCTCTGTCGCAAAGGCAACCGTCTCGCCCCGGGCCACGATCCGGGACGGGCTGCCCGGCTCATCGACGAGGAGCCTCAGCTTGCTGAGGCTCCAGCGCAGCGCCCCGCGCGGGTCGTCGGGAACATCCCAGAGCAGATCGCAGATATGGTCGCGCCGCTGCGGGCGTCCGGTTGCGATGAGATAGGCCAACAGGGCCCGCGTTTTGCGGGATGGCGGCAGCAGCTGCGGCTCTCCGTCGCGCAGCACAGCCATCTCGCCGAGCAGCCGGATCGTGAGCATGGCAATCTCGGTGGATGTGAGGCGTTGGCCCGGCCAATCACCCGGACCAGTTGCGCGATGACGACACTCCCCGTCCAGAAGGTCTGGCAAGACAACAGAGCGGGAGGTCAGCCACGGGCCGCCCGATCCCTGGCGCCATCCCTGCCCGCAAACTTCCGGAAACCACGCTGAGCGCCCGCATTTCCACGCTGCTGCAAACAAGGATTCACATGCTGCCGCGGCATTGTGCGCCTCGCCAAACAACCACGGGCAGCTTCGGGTGCCCCAGCGAGGAGACAATGACGATGCGCAAGACACAGAGCTTTCTGGCTGTGCTGACCTTGGCGCTGTCGGCCGGCATGGCACAGGCGCAGACCCTGAGCATGACCGGCCATGGCGAGAATTTCGGGCTGGATTACGGGTCCGGCCATATCGGCAACATCGTCGGTGGTGGGGCCATTGAACTGCATGGCGGCGGTCAGGAAGGGCGGATTGTCTATCGAGATGCAGCCTTTGCGCGGCGGCCATCGGGCGTGCCGGTGGATGCCGGCGGGGAAGGTCAGCTGGTCTACCTGCCGCTTCCCTCGGCTTCCATGATGATGTCGGTGCGCTGACGCAGCACGGCGGTCATCCGGCAAGGCAACGAGTTGCCGCGGGGGAATCGCGCCCTCGCGGCAATGGCTGCACGGCAAGCCAAAAACAGAAAGGAACATGGTCGATGACAAGGGAACCGGCTGTGCCGCTTCGGGCAGCGACGGTCATCTGGTCGGTGCCGGACGGCGTCACCGGGGCGGATCTCGAGGACCTCATCCGGCGCGCCGCCTTGGCGAACTCGGCGCTGCTTCGCGGCGACATAGAAGGGTACCGCGCGCAGATCTCGCACACGGCGGATTTCGCCTTGATGACCCCGTTCGGCGGGCCGCCCACTCTCGGCTTCGATGCCTCGCCGGACGGTCTCGCGGCACTGGCGCGATTCTTTCAGGGTGGCACTGCGAAGTTGGAAATCGTGCGCTGCTACAGCTCGGGCGACATGGCGGTGCTGGTGGCGATCGAACGGCAACGCGCCGCCGTCGGTGGCCTGCCGGAGCAGGACTGGTCGTTGCGCGTGACGCTGGTGTTCCGCCGCGAAGCTTCACGCTGGAGCTTGGCGCACCGGCACGCCGATCCGCTGGTGCGCCGCATCAGCCTGAACGAAGCTGCTGTGCTGGCGCGGGAGGAGCCGGCTGCGAAACGGGCCTGACCCTTCGTAGCTTCCGTCCTCCAGGCTTGCTGCTGACATGCGACCAAGGAATGGGCGGATCCATCCGCTCAACGGTGGAGACTCCCTTGGCCTGATCAAAGCATGGTCAGAGCGGTTATGGCTGATGTCGGCGTTGCTTGCCAGCGCCAGGGCTCCCTGGGGTACCCGGCCCATCGGTCAGCCAGGCGCTGCAACAGCTAGACAGCGCACCAGCCGCGATGCCGCCAACCTGGAACGTCTTCTAAACGTCCAGGTTAGCGACCTTCAGCGCGTTGCCGACAATGAACTCCCGGCGCGGCTCCACCACATCGCCCATCAGGGTGGAGAAAACCTGCTCGGCATCCTCCACATCCTCGATCCGCACCTGCAAAAGGGTCCGCACGGCCGGATCCAGCGTCGTGCTCCAGAGCTGGTCGGGATTCATCTCCCCCAGACCCTTGAACCGCTGGATGGCCAGGCCCCTGCGGCCCTGGGCCAGGATCCGCTCCAGCGCCGCCAGCGGACCGGCCACGGCAACGCCGCTGCCGCTTTCCATCTCGATCATTCCCGGTTCGGCCCAGGCCTGGGCAAGAGTGGACTGCCGCTCGGCCAGCCAGCGCGCTTCCGGGCTGCGGAGCGCGGCGGGATCGATGCGGTGCCGTTCCGCCACGCCTCGCACGGTGCGCCCCACGACCAAGCCTTCCCCCCCCGTGGTCACCTTCCAGCCACGCTCGGACGGAGCAGCCAACGCATCGAGCCTGGCAGCCAGCACGGGGGCAGCAGCCAGCCCGGCATCGACGTCGCCGGTCAGGGCACCGGCCACCGCCGCCTGCTCCACCATCTCGGCCGGCACATTCCCGGATAGGCGACGGATCCTGTGCGCCACCTGGCGAAGGGATTCAACCATCTCCCGCAGCTCGTCGCCCTGCAACTCGCGCCCGTCGCCCAGGCGCAGCTTGGCGCCGTGCAGCGCCTTCTCCAGCAGGTAATCCTCGAGCGCGCGGTCATCCTTGAGGTAGCGCTCCTCCTGTCCCCGCTTGGCGCGGTAGAGCGGCGGCTGAGCAATATAGAGGTGGCCACGATGCAGCAGTTCCGGCATCTGCCGGAAGAAGAAGGTCAGCAACAGCGTTCGGATATGCGAACCGTCCACATCGGCGTCGGTCATGATGACGATGCGATGGTAGCGCAGCTTGTCGGCAGAGAAG
This sequence comes from Teichococcus globiformis, assembly GCF_042646265.1. Classification (NCBI taxonomy): domain Bacteria; kingdom Pseudomonadati; phylum Pseudomonadota; class Alphaproteobacteria; order Acetobacterales; family Roseomonadaceae; genus Roseomonas; species Teichococcus globiformis. Next base: position 2,887 of record NZ_JBHRTN010000024.1, on the reverse strand, counting down.
CCGCCCCGGTCCACAGGACCGGTGCCGATGCCGGTGCCGAGCGCGGTGATCAGCGTGCCGATCTCGGCCGAGGACAGCATCTTGTCGATGCGCGCCCGCTCCACATTCAGGATCTTGCCTTTCAGCGGCAGGATTGCCTGGAAGCGGCGGTCGCGCCCCTGCTTGGCGGAGCCACCGGCCGAGTCACCCTCGACCAGGAAGATCTCGCACTTGCTCGGATCCTTCTCCTGGCAATCGGCCAGCTTGCCCGGCAGGGTCGAGATGTCCAACGCGTTCTTGCGGCCCACCTTGTCGCGCGCCAGCTGCGCCGCCTTGCGCGCCGCGGCGGCAAGCACGACCTGGTCAAGCACCGCACGGGCTTCCTTGGGGTGCGTCTCGAACCAGTGCGACAGCGCATCGGCCACCGCCGCCTGCACCACCGGCTGCACCTCGGAGGACACCAGCTTGTCCTTGGTTTGCGAGGAGAATTTCGGGTCCGGCACCTTCACCGAGACCACGGCGGTGAGGCCCTCGCGCATGTCCTCGCCGGACAGCTCGACCTTTTCCTTCTTTGCCAGATCCTCGGCGTACTTCATCACCACACGGGTCAGCGCCTGGCGAAAGCCGGCCTGGTGCGTGCCGCCGTCGCGCTGCGGGATGTTGTTGGTGAAACACAGCGCCAATTCGTGCGGCGTGCTGTTCCACCACATCGCCAGCTCGACCTGGATGCCGGTGCCTTCCTTGGCCTTCAGGCTGATGGCAGGCTTGAAGATCGGCTCCTTGGCGCGATCCAGCCATTCAACGAAGGCAACAAGGCCGCCATCGAAGCGGAACACCACTTCCTTGGCCGATTCGCCGGCGGCCAGGGGACGCTCGTCGCGAAGCGTGATGCCAAGACCCGAATTCAGGAAAGCCAATTCCCGAAGACGCTTCTCCAAGATGCCAAATTCGTACTCGGTACGGGTGAAGGTGCCGGCAGAGGGCTTGAAGGTCACTTCGGTGCCCGAACCACGGATCGCCGGCCCCACAACGTCGAGGGGCTTCACCGTGTCACCATGTTCGAAGCGGATCAGGTGCTCCTGCCCATTGCGCCAGATGCGCACCTCCATCCATTCGGACAGGGCATTGACGACCGCAGCGCCCACGCCGTGCAGGCCGCCGGATACTTTGTAGGAGTTCTGGTTGAACTTGCCGCCGGCATGCAGCCGGGTCAGCACCACCTCGGCCGCGGAAACGCCTTCCTCGGCATGGATGTCGGTGGGAATGCCGCGTCCGTCATCGGTGACGGTGACGGAGCCATCAGCGTTGAGCACGACCTCGCAGGAGGTCGCATAACCCGCTTGGGCCTCGTCCACGGCGTTGTCGATGATCTCGAACGCCATGTGGTGCAGGCCCGAGCCATCATCGGTATCTCCGATGTACATGCCAGGACGCTTGCGGACGGCCTCGAGTCCGCGAAGCACCGTGATGGAGGCGCTGTCATAGGCATCCGCCATCGGATCGGTGGCGGGGGACGGCGCGCGCGCGGACTCACTCATGCCGGCGGGTAACTCCTGCTTCAGGCGGGCTTAACAGCCCATTTTATAGCGGTTTTTGATCATGCCGGCACGGGTAAATCGGTGATGGGCACAAGCCCGCCAGGGATCGCTGCCAGGAACTGCGCCCGGCCATGCAAAGGGGTGAAAGGCGCTGCTTCGGTGCCTGTGAGGAAGCATTGCGCCGGCAGGGCCGCAAGCCCTTCGAACAAGGCTTCGCGGCGGCCTGGATCAAGATGCGCCGCCACCTCGTCTAATAGCAACAGGGGAGCGAAGCCACGGTGAGCCGACACCAGGGCTGCCTGCGCCAGAATGATGGAGACGAGCAGGGCCTTCTGTTCACCGGTGGAGCAAAGTGCGGCCGGAATGCCTTGAGGTAGCAGGTTCATCTGCAGATCAGTGCGATGCGCGCCTTGGCGTGCACCGCCAGCGGCTGCGTCGCGAGCGCGATCGGCAGAAAGGTGGCTACGCAGCGCTTCCTCCACTGCCAACGCCGGCTTCTCCTGAAGAGCGTCGGATATGGGGCACAACAGGGACAGGCGCGCCGACGGAAAGTGCCCCACCAGTCCTGCCTCCAACGTCTGGTTCAGGCGGGCGACAGTAGCCCGACGGCCAGCGACGGCTGCAACAGCGTGGCGGGCCATTGTGTCCTCCAGCGCCGCAAGCCAGCGCTGTTCATGGCGCCCTTCGGCGAGCAGGCGGTTGCGTTGGGTCATCGCCGCATCATGCGCCGACACCTCACGCGCATGGCCGGGCTCCAGCGACCAGACCAGCCGATCGAGGAAGCGCCGCCGGCCTCCAGCACTTTCCTGGAAAAGCCGATCCATCTGGGGCGTCAGCCACAACAGCGCCAAGCGGCGGGAAAGCTCCGACTGGCTCCGGATAGTCTGTCCATCGAGACGAAACTGACGCCGGTCGGAACCAGCCTCTGCACCGGAGCCGATGGTCACTGGCCCTGCTGGAGCCTCAAAATGGCCGGCAACAAACCATCCCTGGTTGGCTGCAGAGCCATGCCTGACAAGCTCATGACCTTTGGCTGCGCGGAGACCACGACCTGGGGAAAGAAGGGAGATAGCTTCCAGCAAGTTCGTCTTGCCGGTGCCATTTGCACCCGCGACGACGATGATGCTGTCACAGAAGCTATAATCTAGGGTGGCATAGCTTCGGAAATCCTGCAGCAGCAGGCGATGAAGGCGAAGCCGTGACGTATCGTGCACAAACGATGTTTAGCACTCGCCGCTGATTGTGGCGAATGCTGAGATCGTTAAAGCAGCTATCATTGGGATGCGGGGACAGGATTTGAACCTGTGACCTTCAGGTTATGAGCCTGACGAGCTACCGGGCTGCTCCACCCCGCGGTGGTGATGGTTGGA